>RFOD01000001.1 GCA_009926865.1 Gammaproteobacteria bacterium
CTGGATTGAGTTACCAGCCTTGCTACCGGCGAGTTATCGTGCCTCTGTTACGCTCGGTTATCTGCACAGTGCGCTCGGCTTTTTTCTGATCATTCTCTTTGGCTTTGCCGTACTGCTTGCTCTCTGGCAGGCACTTCGATATCGAGTGGGACCGTGGCGATTGCTGCCGGCATTTCCTTGGGCGGCCGTGTCCAACGCCGCAGCAGCGCGTGCAGTAAAAGTCGGTGCGGCGTGGCGTGTGGTTCATATCGTAGGCTTAGCGACCGGTTTAGCATTAGCTGCGTGGATGCCCTATCGAATCTTTGGCGTCATCCCTTTGACCACCGGCAAGCAAATGGTGGCCACAGGTCCTGCACCGGTGATCGATCCTTACTTGGAGGTGGGTGAGGCGCCGTCACTCACCGGTCAGACTCAAACGGATTTCATGTGGTGTCGCTTCTGTCACTCGTTCGAGGCGGGTGGACCCCATGCGGTGGGGCCGAACTTACATCGTGTGTTTGGACGTCGGGCGGCCAGTGCCCCAGGCTTTTATTATTCGTCGGCGCTCGTTGAGGCAGGAGAGACAGGATTGATCTGGGACGATGTCATGATTGAACAGTTGATCGCCGATCCTGCGCAGTTTCTGAATGGAGAGCACCGGATGCGCTACAAGGCGATCGAAGATCCAGTGGCGCGCAAGCAGATCGTGGCCGCGTTAAAGGCCGCGACTCGCTAGGTCATGATCACGCGACCTACCCAGCGCGACGGGTGATGAAGGGATACGCTCAGTCGGTTTTCGATGACTGTTCGAGCCGTCCTCGACGTAGCACGGCCGAAGTCGGGTCGCTACGGAGTGCTGCTAAGGTTTCTTGGGCGTCTCGGTCCTCGGCCAGCCATGCGCGTAGAGCGAGGGTACTCAACCAAAGAAAATCCTGTAAATAGTCTTCGGCGTTGGGTGAGCGGGGTAGATCGTCGCGACCCACTCGACCCCCTAGATAGTGATCTGCACCTTCTTGCACTAACAGCCAGCGTTCGCGCGAACCCAATAGATCAAAAGGCTCGCGGCGCCACTCGTATCCTGAGAGGCCCGGCATCTGGGCAAGGTCGTCCGTGCCCACGGTGACCAAGACGGGTACTTTCATTGCGTTGAAATTTTCGTTCGTCAGTAAGCCCGGCATGACACCGGCCGCGCTATGCAGAATCGCCATTTTGATGCGAGGCTCGTTGATCGCGACGGTCCCTCCTGTTGGATCATTCGACGTCGCACCCGCGAGGGTCTGTGCGACCCAACCTCCGAAAGAGTGGCCGGTTGCGGCGATGCGAGTCGGGTCAGCACGCTCCATCAGTCGTGCCGCAGTCAAAAGGCGCGGTAATTGATCGATGATGGCCTGCAAATCTGCGACGCGCCAGGCATAAAAACTAGGGTTCTGGCCACCGCGTACCGTACCGAGCGAAACCGAATCAGCATGGGTCGGTGCGATGACGATAAAACCGGCTTCCGCCCAGGGGCGAAGAATATCGAGATATAAATCTTTGGAAGAGTAAGCGCCATGCGAGAACAAGACGATGGGTAGGCGCTCACCCGAGGTCGGCGCGATGAGCGCGTAGGGTTGCTCGCGATCCGCGACCGTTAGCATGCCTTGTTGCTCAATCAAAGATTCGCCATGATTCGAAGGCCCCTTGCTCGCGTTTCCATCGGACGCGCTCAACGACGAACTCAGACCGACAAGGACCGCCAATGCATAGAGTGTGCGGTGCCATGGGCTCATACGGGGAGTGCGGCGGGTCGTACCAGAAGCGAGTAGAGTCCAATGAAACATTTGGGGTGGGTCCCGTTGATAGTGTGAGATTGGGTAGCCTAGTCAGAACCCACGGCTCACTCGACCGCACACGCAGCACGGGCCGCGCTGCGGCCGGCAATCGCACCTAAAGTGATCGCCATGCACAGGCCCATGGCTGGGAGATACCCGGTGACGTCAGGGCCGGACACCCCACGCGCGGCGCCACCGCCTGCATATAAATTCGGTAATCGACGACCATCGGCGCGAACCACGGCCGCCTCATCATTCACCTGCAAACCACCTTGGGTGTGAAATAAAGCCCCTGTGACTTTGACCGCGCAGAAGGGTGGTTGTAGCGATGCCAGCCCGGAGAAGTCCCGTCCTAATCGATCGGCCGTCGCGTTCTTGCGCGCAGCATCGATGTGGGCGTTTTCGGCTGTGAGGCTACCGGCTGGTAGTTGGCACAGCGTCTCGAGCTCTGCCCAGCTGGACGCTTCTTTTATCGCGCCAACCTCCACAAGTTGTTGTTGCTCGACCGAGTGTGCGAGACAGGTGTCATGTCGTTTTCGATCAAAGATTACCCATGCGGTCCCGCCGGGCTGTTCGAGCACTGGCACGCACATCCCGGAAATATTGGCTAGTTCATGCGTAAATCGCTGCCCTCGGCTATTCACCAAAAATCCGCCTTCGATCATAAGCGGGTGCGGAACCACGACTTGCTGTGGATCAGCGAGCGTACCAAGGCCCTGATAAGCGCTCATATCGCCTACCGCCGCGCCTAGCTCGAGTCCCCAAAGAATGCCATCACCTTGATTGCCTTCATGGCCAAAATATTGGGCTCGCGCCATCTCCGGAATATGCTGGGCGACCCATTCGTGATTGCCGCCAAAGCCACAGGTGGCGAGAATCAGTTGCTCGCAACCGAGATCCTCAATGCCGTCGGGTCGCTCGATCCGAACGCCTACCACCCGATCGGTGGAGTCCGCATACAGCGCGACGACACGCGCTTCAGTCATGATCTCAACGCCCGCGCGCGCGCAAGCGTTACTAAGCAGGGCCAGTAGTTCTTCCCCATTACGTCCGGGGGGAATGTGTAGACGCGGGTGTGAGTGTCCTAAACCCACCCATTTAAAATCCAATAGCAGGGGGACCTGATGCTCACTGCTCAACCAGTCGAGTACCTCGCCCGAGTGTTCGCCGACGAGACGGGTTAACAACGGGTCGGCGCGACCCTCGGTTTTGTCCATCACATCTGAGATGAATGTATCCACCGAATCATTGATACCCGCGGCTTTTTGGGCGGCGCTATTGACCCCGCATACTGCGCCGAGCGACATTGATGTACTTCCCCAGGGTCGCTTGTCACGCTCGAGTACCAAAACTTCTACACCTGCATCGCGTGCCGCGAGCGCTGCGGTGAGGCCGCAGGCTCCGGCGCCAATAACCACAACCGGCATGGAAAACTCAAAGCTCGGAATCGCGTCGCGAATAATGGTCATGCGTAGAGAATACATGAGCAGACGGCCGGTTCGTGGCCAGGGCCACCCGTTCCCGCTCATCTAGGCGCACGGCATTTGTCGCCGCTATCGATCTGCTGCGTACAATGTGACGTCGCCGTTTCATTCCTCGGCGTGGGGGTTCGATATGCAGCAGGCCGTTCAGATTCAGCCCGATACGATTGGCGAGGCTCTAGCCGCCTTGACGAAAGTGCTCGGTCGCGAGCGAGTCATCACGAGCGAGGCTGAGCTTCGATTTTTCTCGCAAGATGTCTATCGATCTGGGTTGCTCCCCGCGGCGGTAATTCGACCTGCGAATACCGAGCAATTAGCGCAGGCTCTAGAAGCATTAGCACCTTACGGTTTGCCATTAGTGCCCCGGGGCGGGGGCATGTCCTACACCGATGGGTATCTGCCTTCGCAACCGCATTCGATAACTGTCGACCTACTCGACATGCATCGCGTGCTTGAGCTCAATGTGGAGGATGGTTACGTCACAGTCGAGTGCGGTGCCACTTGGAAAGGTTTATTTGATGCGCTGGCGCCACATGGGGTTCGCACGCCGTACTACGGTCCGCTTTCTGGCCTGCGCTCGAGCGTCGGCGGCGCCTTATCGCAAGGCAGTATTTTCTTAGGCTCGGGGCGTTATGGGCCCGTTGCTGAAAGTGTGATTGGTCTCGATGTGGTGACGGCGAGCGGCGAGGTACTTCGTCTGGGGAGTCACGCCAATCGTAATGGATCGGCGTTTTTCCGCCAGTTTGGTCCTGACCTGCTGGGGATGTTTCTCTCCGACTGTGGGGCACTCGGGATCAAGACGCGAGCAACCTTTCGCCTAATTCGTCCGGAGCGCGAAAGTCGCTACCTGTCGTTCAGCTTTCGAGAGGCGCGTGCGCTATTTGCTGCGATGGCGGATGTTGCGCGTGAGAATGTGGTCTCTGAGCAGTTCGGATTTGACCCAGGCTTGCAAGCCGTGCGAATGAAGCGAAGCAGTTTGCGCGAAGACGCTAAGGCGCTTGGGAAAGTGGTGACCCAGTCGGGAAGCATGCTCAAAGGTTTAAAAGAAGGGGCGAAGGTTGTACTCGCAGGGCGTAGCTTTCTCGAGGAGGACTGCTTTTCGATTCACCTTTCGGTGGATGGTCGGGATGCGGCCGATGCGGACGCCAAAGCGAAGATCGTACGTGACATCATGAGTCGTGAAGGGGCGGAAGTCGACAACACGGTGCCGAAAGTGATGCGTGCAAATCCCTTCGCCGAGTTGAATAGTATGTTGGGCCCCTCAGGCGAGCGATGGGTACCAGTGCACGGAACCGTGCCGTTTTCAGATGCGACCGCAACATACGATGCCTGCGAGGCAGTGTTTGCCCGTAACGCAGATACCATGCAGCGATTCGGTATCGAGCGCGGATATCTTTGTTGCACGGTCGCTTCGAGTGGTACTTTGCTCGAGCCCGTGTTGTATTGGCCCGACGCGCGACTCGGGTTTCACGAGCGGGTATTGGATGCAAGCTATCTCGCGAAGCTCAAAACCTATCCGGCGAACGAGGCTGCCGCCGCCGCAGTGGACACACTGCGCGGTGAACTCGCGGATGTGTTTATGCAACGTGGCGCGGTCAGCTTCCAAATCGGGAAGTTTTATCGATTCCAGCAAGGACTGGAGCCGTCGGCAGCGAAACTTCTCGGCGCACTCAAACAGATGCTGGATCCGGAGCGTCGAATGAATCCAGGGGCTTTGGGCCTGTAGGCTTGCAGCGCAGGGCTCGAGTTTCCTAGACTCGAGCGGTTCAGCGATTTAGTCGACCACGGAAGGGGGTACCGATGGCCAAGATTGTCGTGTTATTTAATTTGAAGGACGGCGTGAGCGTGGCGGACTACGAGAAGTTTGCGCGCGAGACGGACCTGCCCATCGTGAATGCGCTTGCGTCGGTGGATAAATTTGAGGTCCTGAAAGCGACGGGGCTGCTCGGCGGTGGCGAGTCTCCGTATCGCTATCTAGAGATCCTGGACGTGAACGACTTGAGCCAACTTGGGGCGGATGTCTCGACTGAGACCATGCAGCAGGTGGCTGCGACCTTTCGCAGCATGGCGGATAACCCACTCTTTATTGTTACGGAAGCGCTGTAAGGCATGCTGTCTTACGCGTTGAGGCGCATCGCTGGGGTGTTCCCCACGATGTTTATCATCATAACGATATCCTTTTTCGTCATTCGTATGGCGCCCGGCGGGCCATTTGACGATGAACAAACCTTACCGCCCGAAATCAAGGCCAATCTGGAGGCGGCCTATGGACTTGATAAGCCGTTAACCGAGCAGTACTGGCGCTATCTCGCCGGTCTCGCTGAGGGCGACTTTGGGCCGTCCTTCAAGTTCAAGGACTTCACGGTCACCGAGCTGATCGCCCAAGGCTTACCGGTATCGTTACTACTGGGTCTATTTGCGATTCTCTTGGCGGTGTTGATTGGGGTACCGCTCGGTACCTTGGCGGCACTGCGTCAGAACAGTGCGGTGGATTACGGCATCATGGGTGTCGCGGTCATTGGGATTGCCTTGCCGAGCTTTGTGATTGGTCCCTTGTTTGCTTTGATCTTCGGATTGTATTTGCGCTGGTTTCCGGTCGCCGGCTGGGAAAGTGGCGATCTGAGTTACTTGGTGTTGCCGGTCGTCACCCTCGCGCTACCGGTCATCGCATACATCGCGCGATTGACGCGAGGGAGTTTGTTGGAGGTCTTGCGGACCAACTTCGTGCGCACCGCGCGCGCCAAGGGATTATCGGAACGGCAGGTGATTGTGAGACATGCGCTACGACCCGCTTTGCTACCGGTTGTGAGTTATCTCGGGCCGGCAACGGCGTTTGTGATCACCGGGTCGCTCGTAGTGGAAACTGTATTTGGCTTGCCGGGCAGCGGACGCTATCTGGTGCAGGGCGCGATCAATCGCGATTACACCTTGGTGATGGGGATGATCGTCGTCTATGGCGGCTTAACGCTGCTCTTGAATCTCATCTCCGATTTACTTTATGGCTGGCTCGACCCGCGGGTGCGTTATGACTGAGACACCTGTGCGCGGCTTTTGGGGTGATGCGTGGCGACGCTTGCGACAGAATCGAGCGGCCATGACGGCCAGCGTGGTCATCGTGCTGATTTCTTTGCTGGCTTTTTTTGGTCCCGCTTTCTCGCCACATCCCTACGATGCCATCGATTGGGATTACATGGCGGTTCCACCAGGAGGGGGTAATGATCACTGGTTGGGTACCGATCGCTTGGGTCGAGACCTCTATGTGCGGACCCTACACGGCGTGCAAATCTCTCTACAGATTGGTCTGCTTGCAACCGTGGTGTCGCTGATCATCGGTGTGTTGTGGGGCGCGACGGCGGGCTACCTCGGAGGGAGAATCGACGGTGCGATGATGCGCGTGGTCGATATCATGTATGCACTGCCGTACATCTTTATAGTGATCATCCTTTCGACCCTATTCGATCGCGGAAATATCTATGTGCTTTTTTTAGCGATCGGAGCGGTCGGCTGGCTCACCATGGCACGTATCGTCCGCGGACAAACCTTATCTTTGAAACGTAAGGAGTTTATCGAGGCGGCGCTCGCAAGTGGCGTGGGTACATGGGGGATTTTGCTACGTCACATCGTTCCGAATGTGATCGGTCCGGTGATTATTTATGCGACGCTGACGATTCCGCAGATGATCTTGTTTGAGAGCTTCCTCTCGTTCCTGGGTCTTGGCGTGCAGGAGCCTCAGGCAAGTTTAGGTAGCCTGATCAACGAGGGAGCGCAAGAGATGGAATCGGCGGTGTGGATGCTGATTGTGCCCGCGGGCTTTCTGGTCACCCTGCTCACGTGTTTCAACTTTCTGGGTGATGGTCTGCGCGACGCGTTAGACCCTCGTGATCGGTAGCACGCCTCATGACGGAACAAAGCATGACGGCGAGTGCGGGTGAAGCGGTGACACGAGAGCACGAAGCGCTACAGATTGACGCGTTGTCTGTGCGTTTTGTCACGCCCGACGGAGAGCTCGCGGCCGTCAATGATTTCTCGCTGCAACTCAAAGCAGGCGAATGCGTTGGTGTCGTGGGCGAGTCCGGCGCAGGTAAGAGCCAGTCATTCCTGGCGGTGATGGGTTTGCTCGCTGCCAATGCCAAGGTGGCTGGACACGCGAAACTTGCGGGTCGAGAGCTACTCAACGCCACACCTGAGGAACTTAATACGATTCGCGGCTCGCGCTTGGCAATGATTTTCCAAGATCCAATGACATCGTTGACGCCGCACATGAAAATCGGCGAGCAAATCATTGAGTCGATCGTTTTGCATGAGGGGAGTTCGCGCGAGGCCGCCCTGCGTCGGGCGCTTGAGCTTTTAGAAACGGTACAGGTGACAGATGCGGCGAGGCGACTCGATCAGTATCCCCATGAGCTCTCCGGGGGAATGCGCCAGCGCGTCATGATCGCGATTGCGCTCGCTTGTAATCCAGAAGTATTGATTGCGGATGAGCCGACCACCGCGCTCGATGTGACCATTCAGGCGCAGATTTTGGCGTTGCTGGCTAAATTAAAACGCGAGCGGGGGATGGCAATGGCGCTCATCACGCATGACTTGGGCGTGGTGGCGGGTATCGCTGATCAGGTCGTCGTGATGTACGCCGGGCGTATCGTGGAACGTGGGCCGGTTGCAAAAGTGCTCAAGTCACCACGTCATCCGTATACCCGCGCCTTGTTGGCATCGATGCCGCGAGTGGATGAGGCCGGGCATGAGCCTTTACAGGCCATCGCGGGACAGCCGCCGAATCCTCGACGCTTGCCAAGCGGATGCGCCTTTCACCCGCGCTGTCAGTTTGCCGATGCGCTCTGTCATGAAACACGACCCACGTTGACGGGTGATCAAACAGCGGGGGTGGCCTGTCACCGACCCTTAGAGGGTTTGGCCGTATGAGTATTTTCATATGAGTATTTTATTGAGCCTACGGGGGCTGAAAGTAGCGTTTCCTGTAGGCGGCAGCTTGTTTCGTGCCGCTAAACCGTTGAAGGCAGTGGACGGCGTTGACCTTGAGCTATCAGCTGGCGAGGCATTGGGCATCGTGGGCGAGTCGGGCTGCGGCAAGTCCACCCTAGCGCGGGCGATTTTGCAGTTGATCCCGCCAACGAGCGGGCAGGTGGTGTGGCTCGGTCGTGATATCTCCGCGGTGTCGGTGAACGCCATGCGCCCCTTGCGCAAGGACATGCAGATTGTGTTTCAAGATCCGCTCGCGAGTTTGGATCCGCGGATGACGGTGGGTGAGATCGTTGCCGAGCCATTACGCGTGCACGCAGGTGAACTCGATCGAACGCAGCGGCGAGAGCGAGTGCAGGACATGCTTCAGCGTGTGGGCTTGCCGGCTGATGCCATCAATCGGTATCCCCATGAGTTCAGTGGCGGACAGTGCCAAAGAATTGGGATTGCGCGAGCAATGATACTGCGACCGCAGCTGCTCGTCTGTGATGAGCCGGTCAGTGCGCTCGATGTGTCGATCCAGGCGCAGATTGTCAACTTGCTCCAGGATCTCAAGCGTGAGTTCGGCATGAGCATTCTGTTCGTAAGTCATAACTTGGCGGTGGTACGACGACTATGCGATCGCGTTTTGGTCCTGTATCTCGGCAAGCCCATGGAGCTCACGTCCACCGAAGAGCTCTACGAGCGGCCGCTACACCCCTACACGCGTGGTCTGATCGCGGCGGTGCCACTTCCCGATCCGGACGTGCAGCCGAGCCGACTCGGCAGTGTGCTGTCAGGGGAACTTCCGTCGCCATTGTCGCCTCCCTCCGGGTGTGTTTTCAGAACGCGTTGCCCCATTGCGGAGGCTCAGTGCGCAAGGGCAGTGCCCGAGCTGGACGAAGTCAGGAAAGGTCATCACGTCGCGTGCGTTAAGTGGCAATCGGTGGAGCAAGGCTAAATGCAAAGACTGGTCGGTAAGGTTGCACTCGTAACGGGCTCGGGACGACAAGGCGGGCTCGGGGCAGCCATCGCATCGCGCTTAAGCGAGGAAGGCGCGGCCGTGGTCGTCACGGATCTACCGACAGGAGATCAGGATATACCGGCGGATCGGGTGGGCTCGGAGAGCGAACTCGAGGCGATTGCCGCAGCGATTCGCGCAAGTGGCGGGCGTGCGCTGTCACATCCTCTCGATGTGCGTGAGGAAGCGACGGTGATTGCTGCGATCGATTATACTGTCAAAGAATTTGGTGGCCTGGATATCTTGATCAACAATGCAGGCATCGGCTTCATGATGGAGCCGCTGGTGGACATGCCTATTGCGCGTTGGCGTACGGTGCTCGATGTTAATTTGACGGGCGCGTTTCTTTGTACTCAGCACGCATCACGACAGATGATCGCGCAGGGTCGGGGTGGGCGGATCATCAATATCGCAAGCGTGGCCGCAAAGTCGGGTTCCGTGCACTTAGCCGCCTACGCGGCCTCCAAGCACGGGATGATTGGGCTAACTCGAAGTGCCGCCATCGAGTTAGGTGCGCACCAAATCACGGTCAATGCGGTGTGCCCCAATCACGTCACAACGGGACTCGGTGCAGTGCAGAACAATTATCGCGCGGCACAGCGCGGACAAACGGTGGATGAGTATCTCGCTGAAATGCGCGGACGGATTCCACTTGGACGTGTTGGGCTTGCGACCGATACAGCCAAAGCGTGTGCGTTTTTGTGTTCCGAGGAGGCAGCGTACATCACAGGCGAGGCGATGAATGTCTCCGGTGGCCAGGAGATGCACTAGTGGCATCGGTGGGGCGATGCCCTGCGCGCACCCAAATTGCGTTGCGTATTAGTCACATTGACATCATCGCAACATGATGATTAGAGTCATAGGTGCGCCGCATGGCAGGCGGCACAATTGTTATATAAATATGATTTATACGTTTTTTAACACCTCAGGGGGAGGTTGCATGAAGTCCAACTCGACACTCACCGTCAGCGCCGTGGTCGCGGCTTTAATCGGCGGTACAGCGGGTTTCGCGCAGGCCCAAGGCGAAGGCGCTTTGGTCCTCGAAGAAATCACGGTCACCGCTCGTAAGACCGAAGAGCGCCTACTCGAGGCGCCAGTATCCATTACTGCATTCTCTGCAGCGGATATCGAGGAGAAAGGGTTACGAGGTCTGGAGGACATTGCGTCCCTTGCTCCGGGCGTGCAGTACAACGCTCAGGGTGGACAGATTCCAGGGCGCTACAACTCCGCTATTCGTTTCCGTGGAATGAATGTGAACTCGAGCAGTCCTTCCCTTCAATTGGGTTCGCTGTTCGTCGATGGTGTGTACGTGCTCGGCGGTACACATTCCATCCCACTAGATGATGTTGAGCGTATTGAGGTAATCAAGGGCCCGCAATCTGCGGCGTATGGTCGTAGCACCTTCGGTGGCGCCATCAATTACATCACCAAAGCGCCATCTCTCACCGAATGGTCGACTAAGGCTTCATTGTCGGCTGCCGAATATGAAGATTACGAACTTAGCGCGCGGATTGAGGGTCCAATTATTCAAGATAAGCTCGGGATTAGTGTCGGAGCGCGCGTTTACGATCGTGGTGGCGTGGAGAAAACTTCCGACGGTGGATCATTAGGCAAAGAAAAGACTACCACCGTCAGTATGTCCATCAATTTTCAGCCCGTGGACTCCTTCAATCTCAAGCTTCGGGCGTTTAAAGGCGAGGATAACGATGGTCCGGCTAGAGGCGGCCTTGTGAATGGCTTCTCAAACGACAGCTGCACGGGAAAGACCGTAAATACGCAGGATCCGGCTTTCCCTGTGGCCTCTCCAACGAGGTATGTCTGTGGCGCGGTTCCGGAGATAGGTTCGGCTCTGAATATCTTTGGTCAGCCTGCAGTCCTCGATCAAGTCACTACATTATTCCCAAGTCTAGCGGCATCAATCGGGCAACCGAACTTTGTGTACGATAACCTAGCGGTTCGCCCGAATGATTCACGGGTTGATGTCCCCTCTATTGATCGTGTGGGATTGATACGAAAACTAGAACGGTATTCTGCGATCGCAACCTTTGACTTCGCAGAAGGCTACCAACTTGTCGCCCAAGCGAGCTCGAATAAAGAAGAGGCTAACTGGATCCGCTCCTTTGGTTTAACGCCCAGAGCAGATTGGTGGTCAAGAGATCCAGTGGATCAAGAGGACGAAAGCTACGAAATTCGCCTGAGCTCACCCCAGGATCAAAATCTGACGTGGTTGGTGGGTGCGAATATTTACGAGCAGACATTCATTCAGTCTGGCTCGGGTGGTGATGCGGTGTGGTTGTGCTTTAGGCTCTTCGGCGTGCAACCCGCAGGTCCCTGCTCTGGCGTGGCGCTTCTGTTCCCGAACAGTCTCGCGCAGAACACGGACAAGGTAAAAACTGAGGGTATTTTTGCTTCGGTTAACTATAAATTTTCCGACGCGTTCTCAATCAGTGTCGAGGGTCGGCAGCAAAAGGACGAGACAATTAAGGCTATCTTGACGTCAACGCCTTCTTCATTGACTCAAGACAAATTCCTACCTCGCGTAATCGCTCGGTGGACGCCATCAGAGGACACCAACGTCTACGCCAGCTGGGCGAAAGGTCTCTTGTCACCCATTATTAACTCCGAAATTGCACAGGCGACCCCGCGTGAGCTAGCGCAATACGAGAGCCAGTTTCCCGGTATCTCTGGTGTCGTAGAAGGCGACGAGCTCGACATGTTTGAACTGGGCTGGAAACAGCAGTGGTTAAACGGTCGCGCTCAAACCAACATCGCGTACTACTGGGGCGACTGGAAAAACATGAAGGGGCGCTCTGTATTTATCATTCAGGAGGACTGTGGTTCGTTTGCTCATGGTGGCGTATCCGGTGCAACAGCGGCTGCAGGCTGTCCAGATGGCGCGACCGGTTTACCGGCCGTACTGAATGGACAAGCGTATGTGAATTCTCGTAACGCTAACGTGCCGGGTGATTCAACCCTCAAGGGTATTGAGTTTGAGGGTAGTATCCTTTTGACGGAGAAAGTCTCGCTGCGATCTACATTCACTTGGGCACATTCCGAGTACGAGCAATTTATCTTTAATTTCGTGCAACCCATTGCGGGATTCACTGAAATGAAGGGGAATCAAAACGCTCGCTTCCCGGAGTTCAGTGGAAGTTTATCTGCGAGCTACGAGTCGGATATTGGTGGCACAGATTGGGGCTGGTTTCTCAACTCTGATCTAAACTTCGTTGGCAAAACATACGCTGATGAAAGTAACCTGAGCTACTGCAAAGACTACACGACCACGAATGTTCGCATTGGTGCGCAACGTGAAGGGCTTCGTGTGGAGGCATTTGTCCGTAATCTCTTTAATGAGGACGCGTGGGCAGCGTGTGCTCGTTGGACAGATTTTGATGCGGCACCAGGGCTCGTACAACTCACACAGTACCAAGGGATTGCGGTTACCCCGCTCATGCCGCGTCAGACTGGTCTGCGGATGTCCTATAGTTTTTAAATCGATACTTTAAATACGATTAAAACGATACTGAGGGGGAGTTACAGGGTATATCTGTAACTCCCTCCTTTTTTTGGAGACGTCATCATCAGACTCCTGTATACCCCGATCAAAGGCTATGTACATACCGTTGAGGCGGTGATTCATTACACGGGACTCAAGGATCGGATTGAGCCGATTGCGACTAAACCGTTTGATCCTGATACCCCGTTAGCAACCATTAACCCCATCGGCAAGGTCCCCACGCTACAACTCGAATCAGGGGAGTATCTGGCGGGTGGCCCGGTCATTTACGAATATTTGGATTCTTTGCATCGTCGCCGGCGCTTGTATCCTGCCAAAGGAGAGGCGCGTTTTCGTGTATTGCGTCAGGCTTGGATGGCTGATGCGCTCTTTGATACCTTCGTGCTACTCATCATTGAGTCTTGGCATGATCGTGATTCGCAACGTCCGGACTATATTCAGCGCTGCTTTAATAAAGTAGTCGCGATACTCGATCAAATGGATCGCGACATACCAAGCTACGAACGGCTGGACATTGCACAGTTTCGCGGTATCGGCGCGTTGCAATTCATGAAGTTGAAGATGTCGGCCGTGGGGCGCGACTGCGTGGGTCTTGACCCCACCTTCGATCCATTTGCCGGCCGCGATCATTTGGCGGGCTGGTATAAATCTTTGGCTCGTAAGAAAATGTTTCGCGAGCCGTTGATCCGCATGGAGTGATCATGCCAGTTCCGCACCGCCGCATTCGCGGCAAACTGCATTACACCAGCGATAAGCTCGGACGAGAGGGTGTCGAGCGGGGTCGTGAGTATTTTACGATCACCGTGGCGGGTGACGGACGGCGCACACTGCGTGCGTATACCGAAATCGATGATGCGCCCAACGTCATGCGCGATGTGACCTTAAGTCTCGCGCCGAACTGGCAGCCGGAAGATGCCTTCGTGCGCTTGCAGGTCGGTGATCGCTTCATGGGCTCGAGTTGGTTTCGATTTACACCGACGATCGCTGAGTGCGAAGGATTTACCGCGGCCGAGGGTCGTATCTCGCAGCGCTGGTCTTTGACGCAGCCGCTGCAAGGGTTCGGGACGCATCCCATCCAAGCTGACGCCTGGATCACGAGTATGGTGCCCGAGTCCGCGGGAACCGCTGCGGGTGAGTACGACAATATTTTGATGTGCTCGCTGGATCATCGCGGTGCGACGGGACCGATGATCATGAAGTTCGAGCGAGCGGTAAAACTGCGCTTCGTGGGTCGTGAGACGATCACTGTGAAGGCAGGTACCTTTGATGCATTACATTACCGTTTTGCAGAAACCACCGACGATGGTAGCGGCGAGACGTGTAATGAGCCCGGTAAGCACCCGCCTTACGACATGTGGTGCACAGCGGATGGAGATCGGGTGTGTTTGCTCGCCTATGTAACGGGCTACATGATGACGCGCTACGAACTCGTGGAGTACGAATGCAGCGAGGCTGCAGACTGACACTGAGACGCCAAGGTGTGCTGCTGGCAGCGCTCGCTGTGCTGAGCGTGCTGTCCGATGTAGCGCCGTTGGCTCAAGCGAGTGAGCAAGTCATCCGTCGCTCAACGACCGGTGAGCCTCAGTCACTGGATCCGCAGATCTGGACCTATGGTCAGGATGGCAATATTGCGCAAGACCTTTTTCAGGGCTTAACCACGCTTGATCCAGACGCCAACACCGTGCCGGGGCAAGCCGAGTCCTGGACCGTGTCAAGCGATGGGCGTGAATACCGCTTTCGTCTACGCGCGGGCTTGAGGTGGTCGGATGGAACGCCCCTGAGCAGTGAAGATTTCCTTTGGTCATTTAGGCGATTATTTGATCCCAGGACGGCATCACCTGCCGTGTCGCTGCTTTACGTGATTCGTAACGGGCGACGAGTCAATACAGGTGAACTCCCCGTTAATGCCTTGGGTGTGCGGGCCCCGGATCCTCAGACCGTCATCATTGAGCTTGAGCATCCCGCTCCCTATTTGTTAGATCTACTCGTGCACCGCGCCTTTCCTGTGCCCCGACACGTAGTGGAGCGATACGGTCGGGAGTGGACGCGGCCGGAGAACATCGTCTCGAATGGCCCGTTTTTATTAGATGAATGGCGCCCAAGTAGTCATGTGCGCCTGAAGAAGAATCCACGCTTTCATGCCGCTTCGAGCGTGAAATTAGAGGCTATTTATCACGTTCCAGTTGAGGATCCTTCGCGCGGAGTGGTGCGCTATCGAGCCGGAGAGCTCGATATTCTTGTGACACTTCCATCCGAACAACTGAATCAATTACGCAAAGATTTTGGCGCCCAGCTACGACTGCGCGAACAGATTGGTCTCGAATATTTAGCCTTTAACACTCGCCGTGGGCCCACCGCCGATCCGCGAGTGCGGCGTGCCTTATCGATGGCCATCGACCGAGAGCGTATCGTTGAGCGCATTACGCGCGCGGGTGAGCCGCCCGCGTATTGTCTAGTCCCCCTTGGGGTCGTCAACTATCCCGCACGAGGCTGTGCGGACTTTGAGCGATGGTCGATGCAAGAACGGCTCCGCCGCGCCAAAGATTTGCTGCGTGCCGCGGGCTTTGGGGATGGGAATGCTTTAACGCTTCGCTTTCGGGTGAATAACTCTGATACGCAAAAACGCATCGCATTAGCCGTCAGTGCGATGTGGCAGGCGCTCGGCGTGCGTACCCAAATTATCGGGGCCGACTTGAAGTCGCATCAGCAGGCGCTACAGCAGGGTGATTTTGATGTCGCGCGCGGTGTATGGTACGCCGAGGATCGCGATGCCCTGTCGTTCCTGCGCTTATTGGACGCACGGTCTCCAAGCCTCAACATTTCGGGCTTTGACGATCTCGCCTATCAGCGCTTATTGGATCAGGCGGATGGCAGTGCGGACCTCGCTCAACGGGCAAACTTCATGCAGGCGGCCGAAGCGCTCGCCATGCGTGAGCAACCGCTCGCTCCCATCCACGTCTACGTGAGTCGTCGTTTGATCTCCCCGCGGGTGAGGGGATGGCAGGACAACGTGCGGGGTCTACATCTGAATCGTTATCTCTCGGTGCAATCGACAAGCTCGATCCATTCTCCTGCGGCACCGGAGAGCACGCCCGCGCGTCGACCTTGATAGAGGTCACCGCGCCGAGCGGTGGGCGCCTGCCGCCACGGTAGCTCACGCCCGCTCGGCAATCGCGAAAAATCCGCGCAGAAGCTCACCATGGCCATCGCCGGTGGGAGATCGCCTGCGCGTTGCGGGCGCGCGGTGGCTGCCTCGGGATATTCGTCTAGCTCGATGAGAAATCCATCTGAAAAGTTCACGAGGGCGAGACGAGTTTGGTGGTCGGAGGGAAGATCGTAGGCTCGTTGCAAGACGCTGACCGTCGTCATATAGGAATCGGTAACCGGTGCACCCAATACATCGCGATAAAACTGCTGCATCGCGACCATCGACGGTCCGCCGAGTACGACAATAAAACTTCGATCAACGAAACTTTGGGCGGACGTTTTGATAAACGTTCCGCCCCCCGGTGGAATCCGGGTGAAGTAGTTGAGTTCGCCGGCCGGTCCAATCGCCTGCATGGCGATCACGGCGGGACTCGAAGCGAGCGGCTTCGGCTCGCCAATGATTGCGAAGGGCGCTTCGTCGCGCCGAAATTGTGCGGTGAGTGCGACGGGGTCCTCCACTAATATTTCATTGGAGTTCCAGCCATGGCTAAGCATGACCCGGTAACCTTCCGTGGGCGGCCGCTCTATGAGGCGTAGGTAGGTCTGAGCGCCGCTCTTTGGCTGCAATATGGCGTAGGGGCTACGGGCGGCGAGGGGGGCTCCCCACGCCTCCGCAAGTTCAGGCTCAAGCTCCCCCCGATCGACAACTTGATAACTCAGATGGCGTTGATAGGCGTCACTCGCCGTTTCAATGTCGTTGACAACTAGGGTTACAGCCAAAATCGCTGTCAGCATGACTCGCTCCTCAAGACCCCACCGGGGTGATAGCCTTGAGTGTAGCCTCTCAGTGAGGCAGCGTGTCGTCTGTCATTTGTATTGGGGAAGTTGTGATCGATCTCTATTTTTGGCCTACGCCTAACGGACAGAAAATTCCTATCATGCTCGAGGAATGCGCACTGGAATACTGCGTAAAGCCTGTCAACATGCTTCGAGGCGAGCAATTTCGCCGAAGCTTCTTGCGCATTAACCCGAACAACAAGATTCCGGCGATTGTGGATCACGATGGACCGGGCGATGCGCCGCTGGCCGTGTTCGAATCGGGCGCTATTTTGCAGTACCTCGCCGAGAAGACGCGTCGTTTTTTACCGCGCGAGCGACGTGCGCGGTACGTGGTACTGCAGTGGTTAAATTTTCAGGTCGCCAATGTGGGGCCGATGTTTGGTCAGTGTGGTCATTTCTTAGGCTATGCGCCACGACGTATTCCCTATGCTATCGATCGGTACCGTAACGAGACCCTACGCCTTTACGGCGTAATGGATCGGCGGCTGGCGGAGGTCCCTTATCTCGGCGGTGCTTACTCCATCGCCGATATGGCGACTTGGCCGTGGGTACGGGTTCGCTGGCTCCACAAAATTGATCTCGACGCCTTTCCCCATGTGGCGCGTTGGTATCGGGATATCGAGGGACGACCTGCGGTACAGCGAGCACTCGCGGTACTCGCTAAGCGCGAAAAAATCGGCAGTCCCGATGCCAAGGCCCGAGAGGCGCTGTTTGGCCATACCCAGCTCAAACAGGGCCGCAAATAGCTCGCAGAGTGGTCAGCGAATCGGCTGGCCTTGGAGGGTGCTGCCTGACGACTGCGAAGTGGGTAATATGCGGGAGACGGGTGAGTTGTACGTTTAACCAGAGGGACTCCCATGAAATTTATCGCTCATAAGCGTAGTGCTGCAGTCGAGCAGTGGCTGCGTAAGGAAATCGCCGAGCAAAAAAAGCGCTATAAGAAAATTGTCGCTGAGCAAGATGCGCTTTCACCGAAACGCGATAAATGGGTTGCGGAATTTTTGCACCGTATTCAAACGCGTGGCTATCACGTGCACTTCAACCAAATGCGCAAGATTGCACCGGAAGAAATTCCAAGTAAGCCAAAGCGCAAGTTCAAGGTTGTTTTTTAACTGATCCTGGTACGGAGTAAGCACCATGGCACGCCCACATATTGAGCCCTTCGTCGATCGCGACGTTCCATTCAAAAAAATGACCCTACCGGGATTCCCGAAGGGGATGCAGTACAAGATGCTGTCGATGGATACCGACGACGGCTCCTGCACGATGACCGTATTGTTTGAGCCCGGCTACAAGCAGCCGCCGGGTATGAGCTACACCGAATACGAACTGTTCATCATGACCGGTTCGATTAAGATCGGTGAGAAAGTCTGGGGACCTGGAAGCTATGTCTTTGTTCCGGCGGGGGTGGCGCTGGAGGCGCTCAGCTCACCGCGCGGCGCGACGGGTCTCATTTTCTATAACTACGGTGAACCTTCTTTTGTCGAGTCGCAGTCAGATCACCCGAAGGCTGAGCGGCATCGTTTGGCGATGGTCAACTCCTACGATGATATGCAGTGGAGCTCGACTAACTTTTTCCCTGCCACCGCCCCCGGCTGTCTCGTCAAGATTCTGAAGTTTGATGAGCGTACCCAGGGCTTCACGTTCCTCTACTGCATGACACCGAACTTTTGGCAGGACAACATTTCCTACCACGATTGCTGCGAAGAGGCTTATCACATTTGGGGTACCTCTTGGATGATGCAGTTTGGTGACCTGCCAACCGGCGGTTACTTCTGGCGTCCGCCGTACATTAACCACGGCGCGTTTGCCTCGAAGCTCGGCATCCTTGCGATCGGGCGTACGGACACTCAGTTGTATAACCACTTCCACTTCAACCCGTGGACCAACATTGAGGAAAACCGTCAGCGTGCGGCGAGCCGTATGCAGCACTGGAAGCCCGATTTGTACAAGTGGATCAACACCCACGGGCATAACCATCCGGTCGACTTCGAGCATGATCATGGTCACGCGCACGGCGACATGCCGCACCATCACGGCGACGGTCACGTCGAGCACAAGCACGCGAAGAAGCGCCGTCGTAAGCGTTGAGGCGTAACGGTCTCAGTGCCTCGGTCGAGACGGGTGGCGTCTCGCAAGGTCTGAGCCGAAAATACGAAGACGATTTAAAAGAGCCGGTAACACCGGCTCTTTTTTCATTTATCCTTCGCGGGTTGCCGATCACGACGGTGTGTGGCCGTTACCCAGTTGACCAGAGGTCATGATGCAGAGCAGTCCGATTCGCACGAGCGATAGCCTACGTAATGTTCGTTATGAAATTCGTGGCAACCTCGCACGGCGTGCCCTCGAGTTATCTCGCAAGGGTTACGAGATCATTTCTTTGAATATTGGTAACCCGGCGTTGTTCGGCTTTCGCACGCCCGAGACCATGCGCCTTGCGATGATCGAGAACTTCGGCGTGAGCGAGGGCTACTGTCACCAGAAAGGGATTTTCCCTGCCCGAGAAGCGGTGGTGATGCAGCAGCAGGAGCGCGGGGTCCATGGGGTCACTGCCGAAGAGGTTTTCATCGGAAATGGCGTGAGTGAACTCATCGATCTGAGTTTGCGGGCGTTACTCAATGAGGGCGATGAGGTCTTAGTGCCGAGTCCCGACTATCCACTGTGGACCGCGGCGGTGAAGCTTAATCGGGGTGAGCCGATTCATTACCCCTGTAAACCCGAAAATGATTTCGTCCCCGATCCTGAGGATATCGCACGACTCATTACGCCACGCACTCGCGCGATCGTTGTGGTGAACCCCAATAACCCCACCGGCGCTGTGTATCCACGGGCGGTACTCGAATCCATCGTATCGCTCGCTGAACGTCACGGATTGATGCTGTTAAGTGATGAGATCTATGACCACATCACCTATGACGGAGCGGAGTTTGTGCCCTTGGCGACTCTCGTCGAAGACACCGTGTGCGTGACGATGTCAGGGCTGTCGAAGGTCTATCGCGCCTGCGGTTATCGCGTCGGTTGGGCGGCGGTGTCAGGTAAGCTACGTATCGCCCAAGATTTTCTGTCGGCGCTCGAATTATTAGCTTCGCTTCGGCTGTGTAGCAACGTGCCGGGGCAATGGGCGGTCCAAACCGCGCTCGGAGGCTACCAAAGTATTCGAGAGCTAACGGCGCCAGGGGGCCGGCTGTACGAATCTCGTCGAGTCATTCTCGAATCCACAGAGGATCATCCTCATTTGCGTCTGGTCGCACCGCAAGGGGCCCTATACGGATTTATAGGTGTGGAGGGAATCCCTCACTTCGACGATGAGGCGTTTGCGCTCGATTTGCTGGAGCGCAAACATGTACTGGTCGCGCCCGGGATCAGTTTTAATGTGCCGTATCACAACCACTTCCGTATCACGAATTTGCCGGATGCGGCGACGATGGCGGTGGTATTCAAACGCATGCACGAGTTACTCGAGGAATATGTCACGGGGACTCCCGCCTCCTTGCAGGCGCAGCGTGCCGAATACGCAAGCTCACTCCAGTCAAAGCTTAGTTAATACTGAGAAAGAATCTCTATTTATCTGATTTGAATAATAAAAAACCTGACATCTCGCTTCCCTATGAGACGCACGATCTGCTCGTCAGCGATCGTTTGGAGGCGGCTGAGCTCGCGCTGTCCTACGCCCGCGGGCAGCAACGTCAGGGGCTAATGAGTTGGCGCCGGCCCCGTATTGAAACCATTGAAGGCTGGGTTCGTCGCATCTTCTCCGAGGCAGCCGAAGAGGGTGACCATGCGATTCGACTGCTGAGCGGCGCTGAGGAGAGCTATCTGTGGGAGCGCGCCACGGAAGCCGTGTTGCAGTCGGGGTCGACCGAGGTGCCGATGCCGACCGCCGCGCTGGCCGATGGCTTATCGCGCGCCGCGCGACTTGCGAGCGATTGGGGGATTGACCTTGACGCTCTACCGCCTCTGAGCACCGAGGCCCAGTGGCTGCGACGGGTGGCTCAGGAGGTCGAGCAACAAGCGAGCTCTCTGGGTGCAATCGCCCGACACCAGTGTCTCGAATGGCTGCATGCGCAGCCCCCAAAATCCAACGCGACGGGCGTTAGCTCGGGTGCGCGTCCGATGTGTCTGCTTACTGGGCCACTGCCGCGCGCAGTGGCAACTTTAGTCGAGCGGGTTCAAGGCGCGACCGGCCCCGAGGCAACCGCGAGTCACACGGCCACCACCGCCGTCGTCGAAGCTACCGCCGCCACCCCGACCGTCGTGATTGCGCCTGATCCAGAAGCGGAGTGGCGTTTAGCGGCAGAGTGGGCTGCTGATCGCGTGCGACGCCAGCCCGAGAGTCGATTGCGAGTGGTGATCCCCGGCCTTAAGCACCAGGCCGACGCAGTTCAGCGTGTGTTTGAGGAGGTCTTTGCCCCTCGATCGCGGGTAACGGGGAGTGCGCCGGTCGCCTTCCAAGTCATGGCCTCGGAGCCGCTCGCGCATCACCCCTGGGTGCGCCAATCGCTCGAAAGCTTGTTTGTTCTCTTTGGAAGTATGGTGTCTGCGGAGCGTCTTGGCCGCTGGTGGCTCGCGCCCTTTTGGGGCCGTACGAGTCTTGCGGTACGCGCGCAGATCGCGCGTAGTTTTCGCCAACGTCCCCTCGATCGGTTCACCCGTATGCGCTGGCGTACAGAGGTTGAAGCGAAGCTTGCCATGACACAAGACGCAGCCGCACAGGAATGTTGGAGTCGACTGCGTGGGGTGGATCAGCGCGTGCGCGAAGAACCGGGGGTGAGTGGGCGCGCGACACCCGGTCAATGGGCGAGTTTATTCAGCGAGGCGCTGCAGCTGCTCCTGCATGGTGCAGAGGCCGCCTCTCACGGAAATCATCCCGGCTCGGCGGACGATTTCGCGCTACAAGATGCGTGGCGCCGCCTACTCGAAGAGTTTTCAGGACTGGGTCCCGTGCTGGGTGAGTGCACAGCGGAGGAGGCGGTCGCGCGTTTGCAACGTATAGCGACCCGGCAATTATTTGATCGACCTGTGCGTGACGTCGGTGTCAGGGTGACGGGCGCCATGGAACCTTCGTACGCAGGGTTCGACGCCATTTGGGTTTGTGGCTTGCGTGCGGAGGTGTGGCCAAGTCCAACGGACATCAACGGCTATCTTCCGCTTTCAGTCTTGCAATCGGAGGGAGTGACGAGCGCGAGCTCAGAGCGCCAACTTGCCGAGGCATCGCGGCAGTTAGCAGCTTGGCAACACAGTACGAGCGAGCTGGTACTTTCATGGGCAGTCGCTGAGGATGAGGCGCTTTACTTGCCGAGTCCATTGTTAAAGCCATGGCTACCGCGCTTGAAGCCCTCACCCGATGAGGGCAAAGCGTGGCTTACGCAGGTGACCACGGCTCCGCAGTCACCGCTACAAAGATATTGGCAACATCGACCTAAGTTAGAGAGCTATGTCTCAACCAGCGGGCTAGCTTGGCCCGCAGGGCAAAAAGTTCGCGGTGGCGTTTGGGCGCTCGTGGATCAGGCGAATTGTCCGTTTTCCGCTTACGCCCGCCGTCGTTTACAAACAGGGGACGTGGAAGCGCCTGCACTCGGTATCGATCAAAGAATGCGTGGCCAGTTGCTCCATGAGGCCTTTCAAGCGCTATGGCATGAGGTTCGCGATAGTCAGCGCCTACAATCCCTTGACGACGTGACGCTACTGGGTTTGATTGAGCGAGCGCTAGGAAAGATTTCTTTCGCTGCGTTGCATGAGCAAATTGCCCCCGAGCTCAGTCGGGGTCTGCAGGGGCGCGAGCGGGAGCGTTTGCGAGCGCTCATGCAGGCAGGACTCGCGCTAGATCGTCAGCGACCACACGCGTTTCGCGTCTCTTTGAGTGAGGAGCCGGTCACTTTCCAAATAGGTCCTTTGACCTTGGACATGCGCATCGATCGCGTGGATGAGCTTGAGGATGGACGTTGGCTCGTCATTGACTACAAAAGTGGTCGCGCGACGTCTCTGAAATGGAGTGGCGAAGACTTCGATGCCGTACAGCTGTGGCTCTATGCGTTCGCTCTCGAGCAGCGACTATCGGCTGCGCTCGCGGGGTTAGCGCATTTTGCCTTACGTAGCGAGCAGGTGGCTTACAAGGGGATGGTTAGCGAGGACTCGCTGCTACCGGGACATAAAGCGGTGGCTTCGTTGTCAGCATTACGCGGAGAAGCCGAGCAAAGAATTCAGCAGTGGGCAGAGGATTTTTCGCAAGGCGCGGCGAGTGTCGCGCCACGCTCAAAAGCCTGTCAGCATTGCGAGTTACCGCTACTGTGCCGAAAAGCCGTTTTGCTCGCTCCGATGATCGATGAGGAGGCGCCGTGAACGAGCTCGAACTCGATCGTATCGCGCGCACTCGATCGCTGGATGCGTGTCGATCCATTGCGCTCCAAGCGCCTGCAGGATCGGGGAAAACCACCGTACTGACCCAGCGCCTGCTAGCGTTGTTAGCGGTCGTCGATCAACCTGAGGCCATACTGGCGGTCACCTTCACACGTAAAGCGGCGGCGGAAATGCGCTCGCGCGTGATCTCGGCACTCACCATGGTCGCCACGCGCGATCGGGCTGAGTGGGAGGCGACCGCCAACCAAGTTGAACTCATCACCTTAAATTTGGCGTGCCAAGCCCTTGAACGGTCTCGCCAGCGTGACTGGAGGGTGATTGAGAACCCAGGACGTCTACGGATTCAAACAATTGATGGACTCAATCATCGGCTTGCGATGAGTATGCCGGTGAGTGCGCGTGGTCTGGCGGGTTTACGCCTTGCCGATTCGTTGACGCCTCTCTATCGAGAGGCTGCACGGCAGTGTCTCATTGATGCCGAAACCGACCCGCAGTACGCGGCGGCCTCGCAGCTCGTATTCTCCCGTTTTAATAATGACTGGACGCGTCTCGAGTCTTTGCTGAGTGACATGCTCGCGACACGCGCCACGTGGCAACAGGCGGTGGCAGGTCATGATGATCAAGAATTATTTCGATCGATGGAATCGACGCTCAATAGGGCGCGTCAGCAGGCGATCGAGTCGCTACAGGCAAATCTTAGTCAGACGCTGATCAAGGAAGGTCTGGAACTCGCCCGGTACGCAGCCGACACGCTCGGTTTGCCTGCCGTACCTGGACTCGACCCCGACGACTTTGGAAATTTACAGACCTTAGCCACTTTTGCGTTGCGTAAGGAGGACACTCCGACCTTACGAAAAAAAATCGACAAAAGACAAGGCTTCCCAACCGATCAACCGGCGATGAAGGCAAGGGCGGTTGAATGGCTAGACACGCTCTCTGAGCTCGATGTGGTGGAGTCCCTCAATGAAATACGGCTCTTGCCGGCAGCTCACAAAGAGGGCTGGGATGAGCCAACCTTCGCCGCTTTGGCACAGCTACTGAGGTTGTCCCTGGCTGAGCTACAGGTGCTGTTTACGGAGCGTGGCGTGGTGGATCACACCGCCATGGCCACCACCGCGCTCACCGCCTGTGAGGCGAGTGATCTTCTGGCTGAGGAACGTATCGAGCATATTTTAATTGATGAGTTTCAGGATACCTCGATCGATCAGTTGTCCTTGCTGCGCGCGCTGACGCTGGATTGGCGCCCAGGCGATGGGCGTAGTTTGTTTTTAGTTGGTGATCCGATGCAGTCGATTTACCAATTTCGAGACGCGGATGTCGGATTATTTGGTTATACACAGCGGTACGGCGTTGGACGGGTTCAGTTGGAGTCACTACGTCTGACCCAAAATTTCCGCTCGATTGATCCAGTCGTGGATTCCATCAATACGACCTTCAGTCAAATATTTCCAAAGACCGAGGACTCTACGCGAGCCGCGGTGCGGTATGTTCCGTGTGTGGCCGGGCGGTCTGACTCAGTAGAGACCTCGCTCAGTGGGTGGGCGCGCGGAGTCCATTGTCACGCGGTGTCTTCGGCGCCTAGCGAGCAGGCGGGCGCCATCGGCGCGGAGGCAGCGCGTATCGTGGACATTGTGACTGAGGTCGTACGCGGCGACCCCTCTACCCGGATTGCGGTATTGGTGCCAACGCGGCGACATGCGCCGGATATTGTGAGTGCGCTTCGCGCCGCAGCCATTGGTGTACGTGGTGTGGATCTCGTGCCGCTTGCGGAAACGCCAGTGGTGCTGGATCTGATCGCATTGACGCGCGCACTACACGATCCGGCTGATCGGATTGCTTGGCTGGCGCTATTGCGAGGCCCAGCGTGTGGACTTTCCTTAACGGACTTAACGATTTGTTTGGAGTCGCTACAGTCCGAGTCAGATTCGAGCGTGATTCCCGAGTGTCTGATCCGGCTGGAGGGTCAGACCTATGAGCAGGGATCGCCGTATTCGCGACTTCAAAGATTGTGGCAAGCGATCGCACCAGCGTTAGAGGAGGCAAGCCCGCTCGCTGCGCGTGTCGAGCGTACTTGGCTTCGACTGCAGGGACCTTGGTGTTATGACGCGCAATCCACAATCACCGATGCCCGACGCTACCTCGACCATTTGTCGATGCATGAGCGTAGCGGGCAGTGGCGCGGCATCGGTGATTTTGATTGGCTACTCAAGGGGCTTTATGCAGCGAGTGACGTCAGTGCGGCAGACGGTCCCAGTGTGGAAATCATGACGATACACCGAGCCAAGGGCTTGGAATTTGATTGCGTGATTTTACCCTGTCTCGCACAGTCAACCCGCCAGGATGAGCCCGAGCTTTTGAATCTCCTTCGGTGGATTGATAGTGAAGGGCAGGAGGCGTGGGTCATGTCCCCCATGCGTTCCTCGGCGGAACGCACCAACGAGCCGATTCTTGAGTGGATTAAACACCGTCACCAGCAGCGATCAGCGCACGAGAGGGTTCGGGTTCTATATGTAGCCGCGACACGGGCAAAACGCGCCCTACATTATGTGGCGACCTTGGAGGTGGATCAGGAGCCGCGCAAGGGTACGGCGTTACACACTTTGTGGCCAAGCCTTGAGTGCGGATTCAAAGAAAGTCAAAGTAAAACTCGAAAAGAATACCAAGAGGTCAATCCACAACCCGCTGAGCAAGCTTTCGCTAAGGATGCGCCGTCATTGGGATTCGACCATAGTGCACCAACGCCGATACCCGAGTTACAAAGATTGCCGCTCACGCTATCGGAGTACGCGTGGCCCGATGAGGTGTACTCGCAGAGTGTGACGAGTCAACTCAGCGTCGTTCCTGATCTAAGCTGGACTTGGGTCGGCGATGCGGCGCGTAAGGCCGGGACCGTGGTGCACCGCGAATTGGAGCGGATCGTGCTCAGTGGCAGTGTGCCTGCTGACGTTGAGCGCTATGTCGGTACGCACCACACTCGATGGCGAGCGGCGTTACATCGGGCAGGGGTGGAGGCGGCGCAGCTTGCGTCCATGACTCAGCGGGTGAGTACTGCGATCAAACGTTGCCTAGAGGATGAGCAAGGTCGCTGGCTACTTCGGCGCCGTGAACGGTTTGATGAGGTCGAGTTTGCCGTGAGTGGCTGGGTCGATGGGGCGCTCGTACACGGTGTATTAGACCGCTGTTTCCTGGATGAGCTTGGGGTCCGTTGGATCGTTGATTACAAAACCACGACCCATGAGGGCGGTGACCTCGATTTTTTCTTAAGCGAACAGGTTCGACGCTATACGCCACAATTGAGACGTTATCGGCAGCTCGTCGCACCGCTCGGACCTGAACCGGTACGAGCTGGGCTTTACTTTCCGTGGCTACAAAGATTTATCGATTTAGGTGAACCTTAGGGACCTAGGCCTGGAGCTGCGGCACGTCTTTCGATCGTGAGGTCCACTGGGTATGCGCCCGCCGGCGTCATGGGACCAAGTTGGCCCAATAGCGCTTTCCACTCAGGGCGGGCATCGCGACGAGGCGATAGCGTTCCGCTGAGACGCCATTGCTGACTGTCGTCGGAGTCCAGCACGAGTCGGATTTGTACCGGTCCCCCGTGATCTTGCAGTATGAAGCCCTCATCGCAGCGCTCGGTCGCTGTCAATTTGAGCAGCCCTAATGGTTCTGGCCAGGCCGGCAATTGAAGGCCGATGAGCTCGACCGTGCCGCGCGCGCACAAGTCACCACTCGTTGCACCCGGACGATCGTATGGCCAAAATAATTCCACAATATCTGTACGCAAAAAGCCACGAGCTTGACGGACTGAGGCAGCTGCTCGCGTCCAATTTGGCGGTAGCAGCATCATCACTTCCTCGATCGGCACCTCAGAACGTACCTGAGAGACCAATAGACCATCGGATCGCAGGGGGGAGATCCGTGCTTGCAGCCAGCCTTCGCCGCGTTGCCAACCGAGCCGTACTGTAGTGGGTAGAAGCCAGGGTCGTGAACGCTCAAGCTGCCAGGCTACGCGCCCTAAGTCCCACCCAAGGGGGCCCTGCGACGCATAGAGACGCGCACACCCGCCCGACCATAGCGAGCCAAACCACTGGCGACATTCGAGAGCGCCGTCGGTAGAGCGTTGCAAGAGCGGAGCCCACCACGGTGCTGGCGCGACGAACACTAAACCCGCCAGCGTTAAACACGCGACCAGTAAGCCGATGAAGAGGCGACCAAAGATTACGGACTGACCGCTTGCCACTCCACGCGCCCTGTCACAAAGCCCGGCGAGTCGGCTTGTTCGAGCCGATACTGCGAGATACTGAGCCCGTCGCGTGTCAGTCGTCGGTCAAGCGCAATCACTGCATTCATGGGCGCCGTCTCGAACTCGACGCTCCAAGCGCCATCAAGCGACACGAGTTGCGCATCGAGCGCGGACTCTTCAAGTGCTCGCTGCAGTCTGAGACCGACGTCACTCGGTTGTATCGCACTTGGTGCACGAGCCGTTGTCGCCGTAGCACGCGATTCCATGGCAACCAGTTGCTGTGATAACTCCGTCAGCTGCGCACGACGTACTTGATGGGTCTCCACACGCCAAAGAATGACGTAGAGCACTGCTAGGATCCCGATCGCCCATGCACCGAGTCGGAGGGCACGTTGATCGCGCTCGGTCATGGATTGCCCCCCTCGGAGAGTTGGACACGCCAGCCAGTATCCTCGCGGCTGATGAGAGGCGGTGATGCGAGCTTGAGGGAGGCTTCGGCGATCAGCTCTTGCGCTAATTCAGGGGGCGGACCTGTGCCGTCGTCCAAGAAGGTGAGCTCCACTTGCGCCGCCTTCGCATCGATCACCGAAAGCGAGGCCTCTGGCCAATATTTTTGAATCGTGATCGCAGCGTTCAGTCCGCGGCTGAGAGCAGTCGCCGCCTCGCGATCGGTACTCACGCTGCCGAGAACCTCGCGCCACTCGTCTCTCGTGCTTTGCAAGTTCTGGACGAGTGCATGATCGCGGAGGCTGAGGGTGACATCGATTGCGAGTAATAGTAGGACTGCCGTCGCCGTCCAGATGATCGGCCAGCGCCACGCGCGCCAATCCAAGCGGCGGCTCGGCGTCGGTGCAAACGCGCCCTGCAAGAGGTTGACGAGACTCGCCGATCGATCGCGGCCGCTCAGCCACGCCAGCGGATGCGGGTCAGTCGCCTGCCATCGAATCGCAACGAATCGATCGCCGAGTGGTGCAAGCCGCGGTTCATATTGAGGCCGATCCTCTGCGCGCGCGAGCACCCAGAGCCCAAGCTGATGGACTTGGCTAGAAGCCCACGCCGACAGCGTCGCATCAAGCTGATCGAGCTCGACCATTTGCCAACGGCCGTCTGGATGACGAAGCCGTGCGACCTCACCCTCGAGCCAGACTTGAATATCGCCGGGCTTCGCGGGTAAGGCGTCAGACTCGGCGTAGATCGCTCGCGGTGCAGGGACGCCAGAGCTTTCGAATACCGCCAATAGTTGTTGTAGCCGCGCGCGGCGCAGCACGCGTACCGGTACTTGCCACTGACCATCGGCTTGACGTTCGGGGGTGCCCAGTGCGAAATGCTCATCCTCGACATCGCTCGTCAAAGATTCCTCGACGGCAAAGGGGACATGCGCTGGCAACTGACTCGCGGATTTGGCAGGCACCGTCGGATGCTGCTCTAGCACCAGATACGCGGGTAGCCAAATCACGATGTCGAATGGAGCGGTCAATCGCTCAAGGTGCGACCCGAGCGCATCCAAGCGAACCGTTTGCGCGCCGGTCGGTCCGCCGACGCTCGAGTGCTGCCAGATCTCAAGTTCATCAGCAGCCCAATGATTTGGGCGAATGTGCAAAGTGGTCGACAAGCTAGTCACTGCATGGATTCTCGGGTCAGGACGCGCACCTGCGCGCGAGCGGCGCCGTCGCCATCAAGGCGCAGCACACTGTACAAGGCGAACTCCGCGCTGCCAATCTGCACCCAGGTTTTAAGGCCGAAATAACGCGAGGTTTCGCCTAACTTAAGGCTACGTTTCAACGCAAGATACGTATTCGGATCGCGCACACTGTTACGAACGGCCTCTTCGCCAGGGAAACATTGCTCGGCTTGGGCTTGTTGTAAGCGCTCCGGTTGATTCAACCATTGCTGATCGCCGCTGAGACTATCGAGTACGGCAGCGGTCGCCGTGCACGCGTTCAATCCTGCATCTAAGGGGAGCGCGGTGATGTGTGGCGCAAGTCTCTGGTAACGCTCCATGCCAAACCCGGGCAAGGACAAGATTTCACTCGGGCTGACCAGCCACTGGTTACCCGGCCGCGCCGCGGGGCTCGCACTGGCGTGAAAGGCTTCCTCGCCGCCGCCCGGGAGCGGTCGATCATCAGCATCAATCCAGTCGACGAGGCGAGGCGCCCATTCAGGTTCAATCCCCACCGCTTGTAAGAGACGCTCAAAGAATTGGAGTGCAGTGGGATCAACACTGCCGTCGGGGCTCAGTAGAGCGTTTAAATTGAATCGCCCCTGAAGGTCCTCGAGCTGCGCCTCCAATATCGCACCTGTAACGGGTTCGATGGGTCCAAGCGGCTGATGCCAGCGTTGGCCTTGGTGTACCCGTAAGCCCGAGTCCGTCAGCTCATCTTTAATTGCCCAGCTCGACAATGCCTCGGTGGCGCCCAGCAGCTGCCAGGCCTGATCCTGCGCGCTGACGGCTTGCTGACGGTGCAGCATAAAACCTGTGCTGACACTGAGGGCGGCAGCGATCGCGGCCATGAGCGCAAGCAAAATGAGTGCGGTGAGTAAGGCGACCCCCCGTATCGCTCGGCGACCGCTCATCCTGCGAGCTCGATGACACGACGAATTTCGCCATACCGAGCCGTTCGCAAGCGCAACTCAACCGCGCGCGGACGCTCTCGCAAGCTCGAAACGCCTGTGCCGCTGTTGCCCGTAGCGGCGAGCGGCCAAGTATCGGACCATTGATCGAGAGTTCGATTGTGTCCGAGCGCGCGGATCTGCAGCGCTTCGACGCCCTGTAAGATCACCTGCCGACGCCAAGGCGGCGACGCCGATGTTCGATCTAAGATGGGCGAGGAGAGTCGCAGAAGCTGATCACCCTCGAGCACATAGCGAACGCGTATCAAGCGGCTGCGCGGCGAACCTAACGTTAATGATTGACCACCGCGAGTCAATGAAACACCGATACTTTGACGAGGATCAAGTTGCAGTGCCGGCTCCATGCTTCGTCCGAGCTCATCTCTCACGGGTCGAGGCGCCATTTGCGCAAAATCCTGCGTGAGTAGATGCACGGCACGTTGCAAATCCGTCAGCGACTGCTGCGCAGTATCGAGGCGATCTCGATGCGCGGCCGCTTGATTGAGCGCGCCGTAGCCCAGCGTCAACATCACTGCCGAGATGAAGACCGCCACTAATAACTCAAGTAGCGTGAACCCCTGGGAGCGTTGGCCGCCTCTCATGAGCCACCGGTCCGTGTGGCGGGTGCATTAACCGTCGGTGAAGCGCCGCGATCCCACAGTGCGTCGACGGAATCCGCGCGCATCGGCTCGGCGAGTCGAGCACCCGTTACCTCAACGTTCAGCGTGGACGAGTTGCCCGCTTGAGAGGCCGGCTCAACGCGCACTGTAATCTGAAGAACCTCGGGGATCGCCGTTTCGGCGATAGTTTGACGCCAGCGCCAAGACCGACCGGCCATCATCTGCTCGCCACTTCGCTCACCGACACTCAATGATTGGGTATTAAGACGCGTTTCGGCGAGCACATTGAGCGCGACCCACTCGGCGAGACTCCGCTCTTCGAGCCGAGAAATCGCGCGCGCACCGGTACTGAGTGCGCTCATGATCGCACCTGCACCCAGTGCGACGAGTACGAGCGCAACGAGAACCTCAACTAAAGTGAAGCCTGCGTGTTTCATCGTCGGACTGTCACCTTGTCACTGGGGCGATCAGTTGTAGGGCGGAGTTCGCATCAGGCCGTAATACCCACCCTGCCATCGAGCCGCTCGGGCGCAGTTTAACTTCAAAGATTGTGAACTCGCCATTGGCGGCCACCCCTAACTGTGGCACGCGTTCGCTTGGCATCCCGTTCGCGACGCTGTCTCTCGGCGTCGACTCGGAGTCCTCATTGATTAAGGCGACACGACCCTCAATGAATAAATCGATCTCGACGCCTTCAGGCCAGCGGTCGGGGGCTAACGTACGATTTCTGAAGGACCGCCATGCCCCAAAGCGCACCGAGTAGGCAAAGAATTCATAGCCGTCTTGGTTTATGTATAGACCCACTGCACGTTGCTCAAGTTCAGCCAACTCCCGCGCGGCTAAGAGCTTTTGCTGTAATTGCTGAGCTGAGCGTTTAGCGGGATCGTCACCGCCGAGCACGCGCAAGGAGAGGACCGCCGCTGCGGTCATTAAGCCGATGACGGCGGTCACGACGAGCATTTCAAGGAGCGTGAAGCCAGGCTCACGTCGAGCCAGCACGGGCAAGCGGCGCTTGGCGGATCGGATGTTAGTCCGCCAGATTCCAGTTGCCGATGTCATCACCGCCGCCGGCGTCCTCGACTCCATTCGGCCCCAAAGAAAAAAGATCATAATCGCCGCCGCGAGTGCCGGGATAACGGTATTGGTACGCTTGACCCCACGGATCGTCCGAGACACGCGCCAGATAGTCACCAGACTGTGAAAGTGCCGCGAGGCCCTCACCTGACGGTGGGTAGCGGCCTGTATCAAGCCGATAAAGCGTTAACGCGGTCTCGATTGCCTGGATGTCTCCACGCGCTTTAGTTACCCGTGCATCGTCGACGCGTCCCATCACGCGAGGGACGATGAAGGAGGCGAGCAGCCCAATGATCACGACCACGACCATGATTTCCACCAAGGTGAAGCCATCGTCTGAGCGCCGGCGGTCGCGATGGCGAGCGTTTGCCATCGGCCGAGCCAGATTTAGGGTTCGGTAGGTGCGGAACATGTTCGGATCATAGCAAAGCCGTCAGGTCGCAACCGTCTGGCAAGGGCAGGGGGCGCGAACGGACGTATAATCGCGCCCAGTTCATGACGGAGCGATGACATGTCGGTGGCATTTGTGTTTCCGGGCCAAGGGTCCCAGTCAGTCGGGATGATGGCCACTTGGGCCGAAACGGCCGTGGTCCGCGAGACCTTTGCCGAAGCGTCGGCCGTGTTGGGCTACGACCTGTGGGCGCTTGCGGAGCAGGGCCCGAGTGAGCAGCTCGCTTTGACCGAGATTACTCAGCCTTTGATGTTAGTGGCGGGCGTAGCGTGCTGGCGTGCGTGGTCGGCTACCACCGAGTTGAAACCCCGCTGGGTCGCCGGTCACAGCTTGGGGGAGTTCACTGCCTTGGTCGCGGCAGGAACGATGGATTTTCGCGAGGCAGTCGACATCGTCCGGTTTCGCGGCGAGGTGATGCGCGATGCCGTCCCAGCGGGCGAGGGAGGAATGGCTGCCGTGTTAGGCTTAAGTGACGAAGAGGTCATTCAGGCCTGCGTCCAGGCGGCTCAGGGAGAGATCGTCGAAGCGGTGAACTTTAACGCGCCGAGCCAGGTGGTGATCGCGGGTCATCGCACCGCGCTGCAGCGCGCCGCTGAGATCGCCAAATCCATGGGCGCGAAGCGCGCATTGATGCTGCCGATTAGTGTGCCGTGTCACAGCAGCTTGATGCAGGGTGCGGCTGAGCAGCTACGCGAACGCCTCGCTAATGTATTGCTGCGAGTGCCGAGCATCCGTTTCATGAGTTCAGTCGATGCCAAAGAATATCAAGAGCCAGAAAGTATCCGCGATCTTTTATATCGGCAGCTTGCGAGTCCCGTCCGCTGGGTGAGGACCATGGAGGCGTTGATGGAGACCGAAGTGTCCGTGACCGTTGAATGCGGCCCTGGGAAGGTATTAGTGGGATTGCAAAAGCGGATTGATCGTAGCGCCGAACGTATGGTCTACGCGTTGGATGACGCGGCTAGCATGAGTACCGTTGCTCAGACCTTGGCGATATCAGCATGAAATACTTTGATCTCAGCGGTGAGACGGCGCTGGTTACGGGGGCTTCGCGCGGCATTGGCGCAGCCATTGCCGCATCACTCTGTGCCGCGGGCGCCCAGGTCATCGGCACGGCGACCACCGCCGAGGGAGCGGGTCGAATCAGTGACTCTCTGGCGGGGAAAGGTCGCGGAGCCTTGGTCGATGTGAGTAGCGCGGCATCGGTCGAGGCGCTTTTCACCGATCTCAGCGCGCGTGAGGAATTACCCAGCATCGTAGTCAATAACGCCGGTATCACGCGCGATGGGCTGCTCATACGCATGAAGGATAGTGATTGGGATGAGGTCGTCGCGACCGATCTCACGTCGGTGTTTCGCGTCAGCCGGGCGAGCTTGCGACACATGATGAAGCAGCGCAAAGGTCGCATTATTACGATTACCTCGGTGGTCGGGGCGATGGGTAACGCGGGGCAAACGAACTACGCGGCTGCCAAAGCCGGAGTGATCGGCTTCACGAAATCGCTCGCGCGCGAGGTCGGCAGTCGCGGCATCACCGTGAACGCGGTGGCGCCCGGCTTTATCGACACCGATATGACTCGTGCACTTGACGACTCACAACGAGAGACGCTGCAACAGGGGATCGCGCTCGGGCGACTCGGCTCGAGCGAGGATATCGCCGCGGCCGTGCTCTACTTAGCGTCCTCGGCGGGTTCCTATGTCACGGGCCAAACCCTGCATGTCAACGGCGGTCTGTGGATGCCGTAAGCCCGCGAGATCGCTGAATCATTCCGAAATAGTATTTAAAAACAGAATCTTACAAGCTTAGTGGCTTCGGCGATTGGCATCCCCTACAATGCGCGCTTGCAACGATGTTCATATGATCTCGTTGCCACTAATCAGGTCGTCAAGAGGACAAAAAACCGATGAGTACTGTTGAACAGCAAGTCAAAGCCATCGTGGCCGAACAGCTTGGGGTGAAGCTGGAGCAAGTCACCAACAATGCTAGTTTCGTCGATGACCTTGGCGCCGATTCGCTTGACACCGTGGAACTCGTGATGGCGTTGGAAGAGGAATTTGAAACTGAAATTCCTGACGAGGACGCTGAGAAAATCACTACCGTCCAACAGGCCATTGATTACGTCGAAGCTCGTCGCAAGGCGTAAGAACGGCTACCGGGGTCGGGCGAGTATCTCGCCCGATTGCCTTCTCATTTTTCAGCACGTGAGGCGCCCGTGAGCAAACGGCGTGTCGTGGTAACTGGTCTCGGTATCGTTTCGCCTCTAGGTAGTGCGATCCCGACCGTTTGGCAAAATATTTTGGCCGGTCGTAGTGGTATCGGTCCAATTACCCGTTTTGACACCGAAGGCTTTGCCACCCGCATCGGCGGGGCGGTGCAGGGCTTCGATGTTGCCGACTACCTACCTCCCAAAGAATCGCGTCGCATGGATGAGTTCATCCATTATGGCGTCGCGGCTGGTGTACAAGCGGTGCAGGATGCCGGGATCGACTTCGCCGGCCTCGATGCCACCCGCTGTGGTGTTATTTGTGGTGCAGGAATCGGCGGGCTGTCGACCATTGAAGCGGAATATGACGCGTTTTTAGCCGCCGGTAGCCCGAGGAAGATTTCTCCCTTCTTTATCCCGTCCTCCATCATCAACATGATCTCGGGACACCTATCCATTCGTTACGGGCTCAAGGGCCCGAACCTGGCGGTGGTCACGGCCTGTACCACCTCCACCCATGCGATTGGTCTCGGTCTACGTACCATTCAATATGGGGATGCGGACGTGATGCTCGCGGGCGGTGGGGAGATGTCAACCACACGGCTTGGAATCGGCGGCTTTTCCCAAGCCAAAGCCCTGTCGACTCGCAATGAAGATCCGGAGGGAGCGTCGCGGCCCTGGGACCGTGAACGCGATGGATTCGTGGCCGCCGATGGCGGTGGCGCATTGATGCTCGAAGAACTGGAGCATGCCAAACGGCGTGGTGCACACATTTACGCCGAGTTAGTTGGCTTTGGGATGAGCGGCGATGCCTACCACATTACGGCGCCCCCCGCCGATGGCGAGGGCGCACGAGCGGCAATGGCGAACGCGCTGAAGGATGCTCAACTGTCAGCCGACGCCGTACACTATTTGAATGCGCATGCGACCTCGACATTGCTCGGCGATCGCGCCGAAACCACCGCGATCAAAAATGCCTTTGGTGATCATGCTCAGCAATTAGCGGTGAGCTCCACGAAGTCGATGACGGGGCATTTGCTCGGCGCGGCCGGTGTGGTGGAGGCCATATTCTCGATTCTCGCGATTCGCGATCAGGTGGCGCCGCCGACCATTAACCTGCATGACCCAGACCCGGAGTGCGATTTGGATTACGTGCCGTTGCAGGCGAGATCTATGCGAATTGATACGGCCATGTCCAATTCCTTTGGATTTGGTGGCACCAACGGGACTTTGGTGTTTCGTAAATTCATGGATTAAGGACGGCTGAATGAGCCGACCCGCCCGTCGTGGAATTTTTGTTGCCATCCTAGGGATCAGCCTCGTTCTCATCGCGGCGATGGCGCTGCTCTGGATCGATCGTAGCGCGCATTCAACCGGGCCACTTGCCCGTGAAATCATCTTTGAGGTGCAGGCCGGTGAAAGTACGCGCAGCGTGCTACGCCGCTTGCAATCTGAGGGTGCGCTAGGGTCTGCCGTCCGTGCCGAGTGGTGGTGGCGCTGGCGTCATGGCGCGCTCGAAGTACGCACCGGTCGCTATCGTCTCGCTGAAGGGGTCTCAACGGCCGCTCTGCTCGAACAGTTACAGTATGGGCGGGTGGTGCTGGAATCGTTGACGATCATTGAAGGCAGCACCTTCGCAGATTTCCGTCGTGCTCTGCGGGATCACCCACATGTCCGTCAGACGTTAAATGGCATGAGCGACGCGCAAGTGATGCAGGCGCTTGAGCTCGAAGGTCATCACGAGGGCCGGTTTTTTCCCGATACGTATCGGTTTGCAGCAGGCACAACAGATCGCAATATTTTGCGCCTTGGTTATGCCAAGATGCAGCGGCAACTTGCGGCGGCGTGGGAACAGAGGGCGCCGGGGCTACCCCTTAAATCACCCGACGAGGCGCTGATATTGGCATCCATCGTTGAGAAAGAAACCGGCCTTGCGAGCGAGAGAGCGCAAGTCGCTGGCGTATTCGTCTCGCGCCTGAGACGGGGCATGCGTCTACAGTCAGATCCAACGATCATCTACGGACTCGGTGAGACTTTTGACGGTGACATTCGTACTCGAGACTTACGCACTGATACGCCCTATAACACCTATACCCGTGGTGGCTTACCGCCCACTCCAATTTCTTTACCGGGTGCGGATTCTTTAAACGCGGTGGTACAACCTGAAGAAACCGGAGCGCTATTTTTTGTCGCGACGGGAACAGGTGATGGATCACATCGATTCTCTCGAACCTATGCAGAACATCGCGAGGCGGTTAAAGCGATGCTAGCGCGTCAACGGGCAGCCCGTCGTACGGGTGGAGCGCAGACCCCATGACAACACGCGGTAAGTTCATTACCTTGGAGGGGATCGAAGGGGCCGGTAAAACAACGGTCGCACGGGCGCTCAAAGAATCACTCGAGGCGAGGGGTCTGACGGTCGACCTGACCCGAGAGCCCGGCGGCACTCCGTTCGCTGAGCAGTTGCGCGAGCAAATCTTGCATCGCGGCGAAGAGACGCTCGATGCCACCGCCGAAACGCTACTCATGTTTGCGGCTCGGGCGGTGCACGTGAGCAATCGTATTCGCCCTGCACTGGAGGCTGGGACCTGGGTGATTTGCGATCGGTTCACGGACGCCACCCGTGCCTACCAAGGTGGGGGGCGAGGGGTTGATCGAGACTGGATCGAAGCGTTGGCGCGCGGCGTTCACGGCGACTGCGAGCCCGATCTCACGCTGCTACTCGATCTACCGGTGGAGCAAGGTCTCGAGCGCGCGAGGGCGCGGCGAATCGCCGCAGGACAGGCCATCGATGATCGGTTTGAAAGTGAATCCAGCGCGTTCTTCGAGCGAGTTCGCGCGGAGTATTTGCGTTTGGCCACTCGAGCCGGTTCAGTGATCGTTCGGATCGACGCGACTCGGTCGCCAGAGGCGGTGGCCGATGATGCCTTGCACGCGCTGACAGATCGATTTAGCGCGCCGATAGGGCCGGTATGAGCGCATCGGTGGTCTTACCTTTATCCGACCGCCTGCCGTGGCTAGAGACGGCTCGCGCCTCGCTGGACCAGGCCGTCAGCCAAGACCGATTGCCCCATGCCGTCTTGCTGCAGGCTAGTGCGGGCTTAGGTGGGGAGTGGCTCGCGAGTTGGTTAGCGGCTCGAATATTTTGTCCGACGGTATGCGGGCAGTGCTTGTCGTGTCGGCGGGTCGCTGCGCGTGAGCACCCGGATCTGCAATGGCTGACACCGGAGGGCTCGAGTGAAATACGGATCGAGCAGGTTAGAGCGCTAATTGAGCAGTTTTCATTGACTCGCCACGGGACGGGGCGGAAAGTTGCGATTTTGACGCCGGCCGATCGGCTCAATCGACACGCGGCGAATGCCCTGCTGAAAACCTTAGAAGAGCCAAGTGGCGATTCTCTGCTCGTACTCGTCACCGCTAAGCCTGCCCGCTTACCCGCCACGATCGCGAGTCGTTGTTTACGCTTGGCGGTGGCACCACCGCCCGTCAGTGAGATCGTTGAGTGGCTCGACCAAAAACAGTCTTCGGCGGCACCCATTGACTGGGAGTCTGTGCTGAATATTTTGGGTCCTGCACCGTTACTGGCGCTGGAGGTGGACCACGAAAGAATCATTAGCTTACGAAACGCCGCTGCAGATGTGCTGCGCGCGGCAAAGAGCGGGACCTTAGATCCCCCTGTCATCGCCGAGCGATGGGGCAAGGACGATTTTCCATGGCATATCACCGCGTTAGAGCGTGAGGTACAGGCCTTACTGAAGCAAAGTACTTTGCAGGCAGAGGCGCCTGCGAGTCGCTATTGGTCGGAGCTCTTAGAGGAGCTCGCCGAGGCGCGTCGCTGGGAGGAGACGCCCATTAATAAATCTTTGGTCATTCAGCGCCTGCTATGGCGCTTGTCGGCAGCGAGGTCCAGCCTAGGTCGGGTTTGAACACGGATCCATACCGATTTGCCAAGGTGTCGAGTCGCGTGATGCATTCGTCATAACCGCGCTCTGCCGCGGCTTGCAAGGGGCCGCCCCTAAAGGGGGCATATCCGGAACCAAAGACGAGTCCCGCATCAATTAAATCAACGTCTTCGACGATGCCTTCACGCCAACACGCGACCGCTTCATTGGCCATCGCGAGAAGGAGACGGTCAGGTAGATCCGCAGGATATTCCCGAGCCGTTTTGGCGGGTGGCTTGACGACCTTGCCGTTTTCCCAGCGATAGAGGCCAGCGCCAGTTTTGCGTCCTAATTTCCCTTGTGCAATGAGCGCGTCGAGTTCGCTCATATCGGGGAGCGGACGGCCTAAGGCCTGCATGACGATGGAGCCCACGTGGCGGCAAACATCAAGCCCCACCATGTCGGCCAGTTCAATCGGCCCCACGGGCATCCCATAGTCGAGCGCAGCTTGATCAATCACCGCGAACTCCAGGCCTTCCCGCGCCGCTCGCATCGCTTCAAACATGTACGGAACCAGCACTCGGTTCACCAAGAATCCAGGCGCGCTACGACAGGGGAGGGGTAATTTACTGATAGCCTGCGTGACGGCGATCGCTTGATTAAGCACCTGCGCCGACGTCTCGCTCGTGTGGATAATTTCCACCAGAGGCATCAAAGAAACGGGATTGAAGAAATGCAGCCCCACCAATCGGCTGGGATCACGTAGCGCTGTGGCTATCTCCTCAAGTGGGATAGACGAGGTGTTACTCGCGATAAAAGCCGTGGCCGCGAGCTTGGGTTCGATCGACGAGAGCAGGGCGCGCTTAGCATCTAAATTCTCGACGATCGCTTCGATGATGCACTCGGCCTCTGCGATCCCGGATCCGCTCGGATCGCTACGCAACCGACCCAGCGCCTGTTCACGTTCAGCGGGGTCGCGAATTTTTTTTTCAAAATACTCTTTCGCTCGCTGCATGCCGCGAGCAAGACACGCCGAATCGCGATCCTGTAAGGTCACCTGCAGACCTCGTTGCGCACACCATGCGGCGATATCCGCGCCCATCACGCCGGCGCCAATGACATGGACACGCTGAGCGGGTTGAGTATCGGCGGCGCCCAAAGATTTAAGGCGCTCTTGCAAGAGGAAGAGTCGTACGAGATTCGCAGCCGTGGGAGTCCCGGCCAGGCGAACGATCGAGTCCACCTCTGCGCGCAACGCTTCGGTGCCCTGCACGCCGAAGTTCGCCCACAAGTCGATCAGCGCATAGGGGGCAGGGTAGTGTTCGGCACGAACCTTACGCTGAACGCTGGCTAATAATGGCTTTTTAATGAAAGGTCGGAAGGGGCGCGTACTGAACAAGCGATCTAAGATTGGTGCCTTGTGTGCGGCAGGCTGGCGACGAATCAGCTCGTGTGCGCTCGTAAGGGCGGCGTCGGCATCGTCACACAAACGATCTATGAGACCGATGTCTTTGGCCTTTTTTCCTTTAAGTTTACGCCCGGTCAGCATGAGTGGCATGGCTTGTCTGACACCGATACAACGTACGCTACGCACGCTTCCGCCATAGCCTGGATGAATGCCCAAAAGCACCTCTGGCAAACCGATCGCGAGCTTACGATCCCCGAAGCCCACTCGATAGCGACAGGCGAGTGCTAACTCCAAACCGCCGCCGAGACAAAAGCCGTGAATGACCGCGACAGTTGGAAACGGCAGCGCCTCGATGAGGTTGAAAACACGATGACCGAGCTCCACCTGTGCACGTACAGCCCCAGGCTCACGCAAAGAAATGAATTCGCGGATATCCGCGCCCGCTGCAAAGCCACTTGGCTTATTGGATCGAATCACCAGACCTTTGACGGGCTCAGAGCGCGCTTGGGTGAGGGCGCTTAAGTGCTGCTCAAGCTCAAGCAGAACCGCTCGGGATAAGGTGTTTGCAGAGGCGCCAGGCACCTCTAAGACCAGTTCTACAATGCCATTCTCACGGCCCAGTGTCCAAAAGCCTTGACTCATTAATATCGCCTTTACCGCTTAGGCCGCGGTGCTCGCCTTAGCCGCCATGACTTCAAAGTCACAGATAATCGGCCGATGATCGGAATACCGAATATCTGGGATCTGGAAATCTTTGATCGCAATTTCTTCGCTCGCGAGTACAAAATCGAGCTCAAACTGAGGTATTCGCGCGGGGAACGAAGCCAGACCCGCGGTGTTCGCGCTGCGTAGTCCGGTTGCGCTCATGAAAAGCGCCAGCTCATTGGTACCGGTAAAGGTATTAAAGTCGCCCGCCACAATGACGGGTTTTTCTGAACGCAGAATGAGATCGTGGAGATGCCGTAACTGGTCTTGTCGGTGGCGGTAACGCAACGATAAATGCACCAAAAATACGCAGAGATCGTCGAGCTCAATTTCGATAATCAGACGCTTGATACCGGTAGGAAAGTAATGGAAGCGTTCGCCCGTCACACGTGGCGCAGCTAAAAAGGCGTTACTTTGCTTCCGAATGATAGGGAGTTGTTGATTGATGGATGCTGTCCCGTATTTGCACTCATACGCCGTGTAATGCCCGAGGTGGCGCGCTAAATACTCGGCCTGATTGATCAGACCACTGCGCACGGAGCCGGTGTCGACCTCAATCAAGCCCACGATGTCGGGATCCTGCGCGCGCAGAAAGCCAGCGATTTGATCGAGCGTTCGTCGGCTTGAGCGCAAATAGCCTGCGCCCGGCAAAGGCAGATGAAATGCCGGGCCGGTGCCAGTGCCATAGCGAATGTTGTAGACGACAAGACGCAAACGCGAATTCCTTTTGCGAGCGGTGGCCAGTGTACGTCATCTGGAAGGCTTCTCGGTGAACGCGGCCTGACGCCCCATAACTACGCATAATGTATATTATGTTAAATAACGAATTTGGCGTGATGGGACGACACGAAGCCTCCGTGGTGAGTCCTTACGCTCCTCCCGGCTTCCCACGATGCCGCTCCGACGCTTGGGCGTCTAGCCTTCATCGCTATGACAATTGGACACGCCGCATTTCGCTTAGATGGTCAGGTTGCCGTGATTACCGGCGCCGCGCGCGGCATGGGCGCGAGGACGGTTGAGGAATTCGTCGCGCTTGGCGCACGTGTCATCGCGGTGGATGTACTAGATCAGGACGGCCAAGCGCTCTGCCAGCGCTTGGGTGAGCATGTGATCTTTCGACACCTTGATGTGACCGATGAAGCGGCGTGGCATGACTTTGCGGCCGGAATTAGCGCGCACTGGGGACCGATCGACACGCTCGTGAACAATGCAGGGATTCTGCATGTCGCCTCGGCACTGGAGCTCGAGCGTGAGGCCTTCGAGCGGGTCATCGCCGTGAACTTGTACGGTCCGTGGCTGGGGATTAAGCACCTCGCGCCGGATATGCAACGGCGACGGCGCGGCAGCATTATCAACGTCGCTTCGGCCGCGGCACTCGTGGGCATGAATGGCATCGCGGCCTATAGCGCAAGTAAATGGGCACTACGAGGGCTTTCCCGAACCGCGGCTATGGAGCTTGGCCCGTCAGGAGTTCGCGTCAATACCGTTTGTCCCGGCGGTATCGACACCCCGATGGCGAACCCGACTGGGCGACCCCGTGACCAGCTGGATGCCGACTATGCGGGCCAAGCCCTTCCCCGTATTGGTCGACCCGAGGAGGTCGCCCGCCTCTGCGCGTTTTTGGCCTGTGAGGCGTCAAGTTATCTGTGCGGATCGGAGATCGCTGTCGACGGTGGCATGACCCTCGGGACACGCATCGATCACATTTTACGCGACCAACCAAAGTAATCTTAGCTGAGGCCTAGCCACGGAATGACCGTCAGTACCAAGACCGTGATCAGGACGGCTCCGATAACATCAAAGATCAGACCCGTGCGGATCATCCCAGCAATAGGCACTTGACCCGTCGAGTACACGAGCGCGTTTGAAGATGTCGCAGCAGGATTCGCAAAGCCGAGATTAGCGGCCATCGCTGCAGCCAGCGCGGCGATGACCGGATCATACCCTGCACCCAATGCGAGACTCGCGGCGATCGGCATAAAGATGGTTGCCGTGGCGACGTTGCTCGCGGCCTCGGTTATCAAGGCGCACATTAAGGCGATCGCTAAAATCATTGACCACACGGGGAGCCCGCTCACCGCCTCGAGCGCAGTCCCGAGCCATGCACTGAGCCCCGATTTGACCACCGCATCGGCGAGTGCCAGACCTCCACCGAGTAACAGAATGAGGTACCAAGGGGCGCGACGCGCCTCCCCCCAATCTAATAGTGGAATACTTTGGCCCTGAGCATCACGTTGACCGGACGGAAGAATACACACCAATAAAGCACCGGCCACCGCGATCCCCGCGTCAGTAATTTTTGGAAATGCGGTCTGTAACACCGGTTGAAAAACCCAAGCCGCGGCCACTACACCGACGACTGCCAAGACTCGCCATTCGGGACCAGTGAGTGGCCCTGGGTCACCCAGGGCATCCCGAATCCGCTCTCGCGAGAGACTGGGTAGGTCAAATCGCAACGTCCATCGGGTCAAGACCCACCAACAAGCCGGGATTCCGAGCAACATAAATGGCACGCCGTAGGCCATCCAGTGCGCAAAGCTGATCTGTACATCAAAGGTACGATCAAGCACCCCTACCGCGATGGAATTAACTGGTGTCCCGATCGGGGTCGCAAAGCCTCCAATATTGGAGGCGAGCGAGACCGATAAGATCATCGCTGCGGCAAATTGTGCTTCGTTACGATTGCGATAGCGGGTCACACCTGCCGCATCCGCCTCCCCCGTCGTGACAACCGCTGCAAGGGTCGCCATCGCGATTGGTAGCATCATGACTGTAGTCGCCGAATTGTTAACAAAGAGCGACACCAATGCTGTCACATACATGACGCCGAGTAATAATGTCGCAGGCTGCGGGCTGATACGCGCGACGACGTAGACCGCAACCCGCCGATGCAAATTCCATTTCTCAAAGGCGAGTCCGACCAATGAACCGCCGAGGATCAAAAATAACACCGGCGACATATATTGACTCGCTACACTTTGCGCAGAGCCGACATCGAGTAGCGGCAGGGCCAAAAACGGCAGGCTGCCCGTCAGCGTGACCGGGACGGCCTCGGTAAACCACCAGCACGCGATCAACAAGGTCAACGCGGCAACCCGCCAGCCCGCCTCAGAGAGCCCCTCTGGTGCAGGCGACAGCATCACCAAAGAAAAAAGGCAGAGACCCAACCAAAAACCCACTCGTTGCAGCATCATGGAGGAAACCGAGCTTAGGCTAGAACGCCAAAGCTAAACCCTGATTCAATGATGGGTAGCCGCCGCGGTCGCTCGCCACAAGCCGCTTGGATCGCGCTCGCGAGCGCAGGCGCCACACCCGGTACGCTCGCTTCGCCTGCCCCGCCGCTCGCTGCATCGCTTTCGAGCAAGATCACCTCAATAGGCGGTATTTCGTTTAAACGCAGGATCGGTGCATCATGAAAATTACTTTCGATCGCCGCGCCCTGCGCAAAGCGGATCTGACCGTGGATGGCGGCCGACAAGCCCCATACGATGCCGCCTGAGACCTGCGCCTCCACGTTGTGTGGGTCAATGATTTGGCCACAATCAAAAATGGTGACGCGCTTGTTGTCATCTACACTGACCTCGATCACTTCAGCACAATAAGAGTCGTATCCCAGTGAAAGGGCGATGCCTCGCCCGCGACCCTTAGGGAGCGGCTCGCCCCAGTTCGCGGCCTCTGCCGCCTTGCGTAACACGCGCACCGCGCGAGGATCACCATCGGCTAACTGCAAACGCAAGGCCAAAGGGTCCTGCCCTGTGGCGTACGCGACATCATCGATCGCGCTCTCTGAGAAAAATCCGTTCTGTGACTGGGAGACCGAACGCCACGTACCAACGGGAATGGGCTCGGGTGTTTCAACGTAGTCAACATATTGATTATCGAACGCGTAGTTTTCATTGATCAGCATTCCGACAACAAACGGGTCTGCGCGCCCAGGAATCGGGCGTCGTCCTTGGTATCGCCACATACTGATCCCAGTCGTTCGACTGTGCATACCCAGGATTTGACCCTTCGCATCAACCCCAACGCGGGTTCGCACCATATGCGCGGGGCGGAACCGATCGTGTCGCGTATCTTCCTCGCGCGACCACGTGAGCTTGATGGGCACCCCGGGGCGATATTTCGCGATCTCAGCAGCTTGGCGAACAAAGTCATTTTCCCATTTGCGACCAAAGCCGCCGCCCAAAAACGTGACGTGTAGGCGCACCTGCTCACGGGGCCGACCCGTGACCTCGGCGATGGCATCGCGGGCTCGATCTGGCTGCTGTGTCGGCGCCCAGACCTCAACCTCATCCTCACGCACGATGGCGGTCGCGCAAAGGGGCTCCAAGGCGGCATGCGCCAAAAATGGTACTTCATAGGTCCACGAGAATTGACGCTCCGCCGCTTCAATCGCGCGAAACGTCGTATCACGATCAAAGCGACCCTCCGCCGCCCGACGCCCCGCTTGCGCGGAGCCATCGTCGTCGAGAGCTTGAACCATGCGCGCACGGATCCCAATAGAGTCCAGCGTCGACACGTCACTGATATCGAACTCTACGTCCAGCGCGTTGGCGGCCTGTCTTGCCTGCCAGCTGTTCTTCGCGAGTACGGCAACGCCGTCTTGTACGGCAAAGACATCCACGACCCCTGGTAGGTTGAGTGCCGATTGGGGGGAAAATCGAACCTGTTTTGAGATGACCTGTGGCGCGCGACGCAGCGCGGCATGCAACATACCTGGCAGCTTAACGTCGATCCCAAAGATCGCCGAGCCGTCGACTTTGGGTCCTGTATCTTTACGCGGCAATGATCGCCCAATTAGAGTGAATTCTTTGGGGTCTTTCAGACGTGGCGATTCGGGAACAGGGCGCTTCGCAGCGTCCCCTGCTAAGGCTGCGAAATGGAGTGAGCGTCCCGTTGGCGCGTGCGTGACCACGGAGGCCGAGACACGACACTCTTCAGAGTTGACGGACCAGCGCTCTGCAGCCGTCGCGATGAGCATCTCTCGCGCCGCGGCACCAAGCCGACGCAGTAAGTCATAGTAGATCTTGATCGATTCGCTACTGGCCGTGCGGTGGCGACGCGTGATCGGATTGATGTATGCATCATCGGCCATGGCGAGGCGAATCTGCACTTGCGCCCAATCTGCGCCCAATTCGTCGGCCAATATTTTGCTCAGGCCATCATGAACACCCTGCCCCATTTCAGATTGGGGGCAGGTAATGAACACACCGACATCGTTAATTTCAAGGTAGGCGTTAAAGACCCCGTCAGTGGCGTGATGAGGGGTCTCTCCGCCCCTATGAGCGAATGCCCAAGGCGACGTCTGTAACGCAATCGCGAGCCCGCCTGCAGCACCGACTCCTGCGCGTAAAAAATATCGTCGATCCATCGCCTATCGTCCTCGCTTATTGGCTACCCCGAATCCAATTCTCGAGCTCTGTACGTTGCCGGACGTCAGCGTAACGGCGTCCCACATCGCGCAGGGTATCATCATGTGGTCCTTGTTCGGCGTCACCACAACAGTCCGCCGCCACTTGCACCTTAAACCCATAGGAAAACGCATCCACAATCGTGGCTCGCACGCAACCGCTTGTAGTGCACCCGGCCACGACGACGGTATCAACATTCTCCCGAACTAAAAATGTAATCAGTGGTGTCTGAAAAAACATCGATGGTGCATTCTTGCAGTAAGTGAAGTCACTGGCATGATGGATTTTGGGATCCATCTGCGTGCACTCATGGCCATAAAAGAATTCTTTGCGCACGGCATCTACTTTCCACAATGGCATGTCTTTTTGACTGCAGTACGCCGTGTAGCAGGCTGCGACCGGAAGACCCTTCGAACGCGCCACCTCGAGCAGGCCCGCCGTCTGATCACGCGCCGCATGCAAGCGAGGTAACCCCCCCAGTGCGAATCGTGGGTCGGTAAAGGCAAGCTGCCAATCCACGACTAACACGGCGGCCTTGCGACCAAACCCCACTTCGCCCGTCGAATATCCCACATCCACATATCGATCTGTCATGGCCTGTCCTTTAACAAAAAATGCTTAAAAAAAAGTCCCCGATCCGCGAGGAACGGGGACTTCGATCAGCAACTTCAGCGCCGGTTCGTCCCGCGCTGTCGCCGCGGCAGCCCTTAGGCTGCCTTGGCGCCTTTCTTCTTGGCCATGGCTTCTGCAGCCACCTTCGCCCACTTCGTGAAGCGTGGCTGCATCGGCGGCTCAAAGCCAGTTTCGGCTTTACAGCGAGACTTGAGCTCTTCGATTGACTCGAAGCCGCGGTCAAAGATTTTCTTCTTGCCGCGTTTGCTCGCCATGCTCTTACGCAGGCTCGCTGTGGCCGCTTCATCGATATTACCGTCGGCATCCACCACGACGCCGTAGCGACGTGCGCCCTCGACCGAGACGAGACCCGCTACCACATCGAAGGCCACCAGACTGGCATCGCGCTCGAGTGGGTCACCCCAGCCGCCGCCGCCCCAGGTGTCGGCAATCAATAGATCGCCTGCTTCGACCTTCACATGATCGATTTTCGACGGGAGCAGTTCCTCGGTACCGTCCGCACGCTGCAGGAGCTTACGGCTACGAGCGCCCGGCTCACCGCCATTGGCGCCCCACGGGTAAGTGAGCCAACGATCATCGTGGATGGAGATTTCACCGGGCTCCAAGAAGCGATAGCCGATTCGCAGGCCATTACCGCCGCGATGCTTACCGGCGCCACCGGTATCCACGATGGTTTCGTAGATATCGATCCGCAGCGGGAAGTAGCTCTCAAGGAATTCGTTCGGGACGTTGGTGAACGACGGCCACAGCGAATGACCATCGGGACCGTCGCCGAAGGGTTTGCCTGGGATTCCACCGAACGTGATCTGGTAAAGCTGATACCACTCGCCATTCTTGTCGTAACCCGAGTACATGAAGTGCGGGCTGTCCGAGAAGCCAGCGCCACACATGAAATCGGGGTTACCCTGACCCAACAAGCCCGCTAGGATGTCAAAGATACGACCCAAAGCGTGGGTACGGCACGAGAGCGCCGCCGGCTTCAGCGGCTTCAGTAGCGTTCCAGGCGGGATACGGACTTCCATGAGGTCATAGAAGCCGTCGTTAAAGAGGATCTGCGGGTCAAACACCATGATCATGTAGATGCCCGCGAACATCTTGAACATTTCTTCGTTCAACAAGAAGTTAATCGAAGAAATCGACTGGGGATCGGTGCCCTGAAAATCAAAGATGCACTTGTCGCCTTCACGCCACATGCTGCACTTGATACGGTACGGACCCATGTTGAGGCCGTCATCGCAAATGTAATCTTCGAAGTGCTGCTTCGTTTCCGGCACGTTTTGGCGAATCAAGGCCCGCATCGCACGCTTATTACGATCGAGCATCGCATCCATGGCGGAGTAGAACACGTCGTCGCCAAAACGCTCGGCAATCTCGATACAACGCGTGGATGCAGTACGCAGCGCCGCGGTGATGGCGTTGAAGTCCGACAGGTTCCAGTGCGGCAGACGGCAGTTGTGCAGGACCACTCGCAAGACGTCTTCATTGAGCTGACCGCCTTTGAAGATCTTGACGGGTGGCACCACGATGCCATCTTCATAGATCGTCGTCCCATCGGTCGGCAAGGAACCGGGCACCTTACCGCCTACGTCGGTCATATGGCCGAACATGGCGGTCCAAGCAATGATTCGACCATCGCGATAGACGGGCATCAACATCAACCAGTCATTGGCGTGACTGATGGCGCCATTGACCGAGTACGGATCGGACGTCAAAAAGATATCGCCCTCTTCGACCGTGCCGTCATAGCCTTGCATGAAGCCCCAGATGAAGGAGCCGAACTGCCCGACGACCATTTTGCCGTCGGTGTTGGCGATCATCGGGAACTCGTCGTGCTGTTCGCGAATGCCGGGTGACATCGCGGTTCTAAACAACACCGTGTCCATTTCATAGCGCGCATTACGCAGCGCGCTCTCAATGATATCGATTGTGACGGTGTCCACCTTCGTCTTTTTGAAGGCCTTCTTATTGCGCTGAACGATTGTTGCAGGCATGGGAATTTCCTTTAGTTAAATACGTGTTAGGTCAGCGTGATTTACTTGCGGGCCTTCTTGGCCTTTTTGCCTTTGGCGGGCTTAGCTACTTTGGCTTTGCTCGCTTTGGCCTTCGCAGCCGGCTTCGCCTTTTTCGCAGCAGGCTTTTTGGCCGCTGATTTTTTTGGCGTTGGTTTTTTGCTCGCTGGCTTGTAGTTATCGGGGTAAATCAACAGGCAGCTCGAACCATCCACCACTGCCGTATGTTTTGGCAGTACCACCGTGGTCGAGTCCATTTCCATCACGATGGCAGGACCGGCAACCTTGTTGCCCGTCTTGAGTTTCGCGCGGTCATAGACGATGGCCGTGACATCTTTGCCATCCATGAAACACTTCTGCTTGCCAACGGCAGCCGCCTTGGGATCGCTTCCGCCCTTGGCGAGGGGTGGGCGCTTGATCTTGATGCCCTGCCCTTGCACCGTGGCACGCAGGGTCACGACTTCGTGCTCGAGCGGCAGGGCAAACGTGAAGAGCCGCTTGTGCTCTTCATCAAACTGATCGGAGATCGCTTTGAGCCCTTTCGCCTGCAAATCTTTGAGGCTGAGTTCAACCGTCAAACGCAGACCCTGCCCATGGTAGCGCAGGTCAACCTGATAGCTGGTGCGGATCTCAGCCTTCGGCACGCCCTCTTCGATCAATGCCTTCGCAGCGTCTTTGGCCAATTCCTTAAGAATCTTCTCCACTTCCTTCGCACTGGTGTCGGAGAACTTCGCTACGAATGTGCGAGCGCGCTCATCGCGAACGGCCGTCGTCGCATCGCCCAAGGCACACAATACGCCGGGACCCGGCGGGATGATCGATGGCCATGAGCCAAGCAGCTTGGACAGTGCATTCGCATGAATCGGGCCAGCGCCACCAAAAGCGATGAGTGCATAGTCGCGCGGGTCGTAGCCCTGCTCGACCGACACTAGGCGCAAGGCACCTACCATGTTTTCATTGACAATGTTGTAGATGCCCAGTGCCGCCGCTTTGGTCGTTAAACCCAGTGCGTCACCGACTTTCTTGACGGCTGCGTGGGACAGATCACGCTTGAGTTCCATGTCGCCGCCGAGCTTCTGCATCTCTGGCAAGTAACCAAGAACGATATTGGCGTCTGCCACCGTAGGCTCCGTGCCGCCGCGATCATACGCAGCAGGACCCGGATCGGCGCCCGCTGATTGGGGACCGACACGCAGTGCTTTGGTCAGTTCGGGTACGTGGGCGATCGAGCCACCGCCCGCACCGACGGTACGAATATCTACCGAAGAGGCGCGCACGATCACGTCACCCACTGTGGTTTCACGACGCAGCCGAGGCTCACCGCCTTGGATTAACGCCACGTCCGTCGAAGTGCCGCCCACGTCAACCGTGAGCAGATTCGGGAAACCTGCCTGCATGGCGACCCATACGGCGCCCGTCACGCCTCCGGCCGGCCCTGACATCAACAGGTTGACCGGGTATTCAGCGGCCGAGCTCGCTGACGCCAAACCGCCATCCGAGCGAAGAATATGCAGCTTCACGTCTTCGGCGATGTGCGCCAACTTATCTTTTAAGTTTTTGACGTACCGATCCACGCGTGGGCGCACGTAGGAGTTCGCAACCGTCGTGACGGTGCGCTCGTACTCCTGCATTTCTGGCACTACATCCGAAGAGACAGACACCGGCGTATCCGGGAGCTCTTCCTGGGCGATTTCGCGAACGCGATGCTCATGCGCAGGATTCGCAAATGAGTTGATCAAAGAAACCGTCAAAGCTTCGATGTTCTGCTCTTTGAGTTTACGCAAGCTCTTGCGCAGGGCTTTCTCGTCCAGCGCTTTGACGATCTCGCCCTTGGCGCTCACGCGCTCAACCGCTTCGATCGTGCACGCGAGCGGCGCCATCGGCAAAGACTTGTTGTAGATGATCCAGCCGCCAAGCCCCCCTGGAACGTAGGAGCGTGCGATCTGCAGCACCTGCCGATACCCCTGAGTCGTGACGAGCCCCACTCGCGCACCGGTACCGGTCAAGACCGTATTGGTCGCCACGGTCGTGCCGTGCATCACGTGTTCGATTGCAGTCGGGTCGATGCCCGCGCGCTCACAGACTTTGGTGATGCCATTTAAAACGCCGATCGACTGATCGGCAGGCGTTGAGGGCACTTTGGCAGACCATGTCTGGCCAGACTTTTCATGAACGAGCAGCAGGTCGGTAAACGTGCCGCCAACATCTACACCCAAGCGATATGACATGCGCCCCCCTATGGGCTCTTGTTCAAAAAAACACGATCGCAGTGCGACTGCGATCGAACCAAAAAAATTAAGCCGCGAGTTGCGCTGGCGGGAAGTTACCCGCCTTTAGCAGCATCGCAGGTAGTGTACGTCCCAGCTTCTGCTGCAACCATTCACTCACCGCCAGTAGAGCGGGTAAATCTACCCCAGTCTCGACGCCCGCCCGACCCAGCATATACACCAGATCCTCGGTGGGGATATTACCCGTCGCCGCCGGCGCGAACGGACAGCCGCCGATTCCGCCCACGCTACAATCTAGCGCATTTACACCGGCTTGGACGGCAGCATAAGCGTTGGCGAGCCCTGTGTTACGGGTATTGTGGAAGTGGGCCCGCAGGCGGACACCCGGCAAACGCTGTCGAGCCCCTTCGATAATTTCACTCACTTGCCACGGCACGCCGACCCCGACCGTGTCGGCAAAGGAGATTTCATGTGGCTCACCCTCGGCGACCCGCTCGGCCACTTCAAGCACCCGGGCCACGGAGATCTCGCCCTCGAATGGGCACCCAAAAGCGGTCGCGACCGTGACCTGCGCGCGAACCCCCGCTTCCCGTGCCGCGCGTGCGATGTCGAGCCATGCAGCGATCGACTCGTCGGTCCCGACACCTTGGTTACGACGATTAAATGTGTCGCTACTCACGACTGCCATACCGACTTCATTACAGCCTGCGGCCACCGCACGCTCAAAGCCTTTGCGGTTGAGCACCAAGCCGATGTAGTGCACGTCTTGGCGTTTTCGCAGTCCCGCCAAAACCGCTTCAGCATCGGCCATCTGCGGAACTTTTTTCGGATTCACAAAGCTCGTGATTTCAAGACGCCGCAAACCCGCATCGATCAATTGCTCGATCAGTCGAATTTTATCTTCGGTGGGAAATACCCCTGGCTCACTCTGCAATCCATCACGAGGGCCCACTTCAACAATTTCGACAGTTCGCGACATGCTGACCTCAGTGTCATTCGACAACATACTTGCATGCTAAGGCATGCGCAAAACGAGACCGCCGATTCTAGCAACATCGCCGGACGAGGCAACGCGTGAGCCCATAAGGAAACGACCGCTGCGTGTACTGCGTGATGGGTGCCGCGCTCGCACGCGCATCGGCTATTCTTGACCGGCGCGCTCGTGCTCGGTACAAGAGCCGGCCGCTGAGCGATGACCTCGGCGCCTTGCGCAACCACTTTACATAACGTTTAACCACTGACGATACATTCACGAGGATACCCATGGCTGCCGATCCCAGTTTTAAACGCGGACCCCTTTCCGACCTGCGCGTCATCGAGCTCGGCACCTTGCTCGCGGGCCCCTTTTGCGGACAGCTGTTAGGCGATATGGGCGCCGAGGTCATTAAGATCGAGCCGCCTGGACAGGGTGACCCTCTACGTGTGTGGGGCCGACAAAAGGCGGGCGAACCGTCGCTATGGTGGCCCGTTGTCGCGCGTAATAAAAAGGCGATTACGTTGAACATGCGTGAAGCTGAAGGTCAGAGTATTCTCAAGGAGTTAGTGAAGGAAGCTGATTTTTTACTTGAGAATTTTCGCCCTGGCACGATGGAAAAATGGGGTTGCGGATATGAGGAGCTCAGCAAGATCAATCCGCGCTTGATCATGATCCGTGTGTCGGGGTACGGACAAACAGGCCCGTATTCGCATCGTGCTGGCTTCGGCGCGATTGGCGAGGCCATGGGTGGACTACGTTATGTGGTGGGTGACCCCTCCACCCCACCCTCACGCATGGGGATCAGCATTGGCGATGAGCTGGCAGCAACCTTCGCTTGTCTCGGCGCCTTAGGAGCACTCCACTACCGCGAAAAGACGGGGCGTGGTCAGGTTGTCGATTCGGCGATCTACGAAGCCGTCCTCACCATGATGGAATCGGTCGTCACGGAATACGACAAGACCGGTCATATTCGCGAGCGTACGGGCGCGATTTTGCCCAACGTCGCCCCCTCGAATGTGTACAAAACAGATGACGGCTTGGTGCTGATCGCTGCGAACCAGGACACCGTGTTCGGGCGGCTTTGTGACGCGATGGGGCAAAAGGAATGGCCCAAAGATCCGCGCTTTGTGAATCACCAAGCGCGCGGCAGCAACCAACAGCTACTCGATGGACTCATCGAAGCATGGACTAAAACACTTTCCACGAAAGAGGTTTTAGCGTTAATGGATGAATACGGCGTACCGGCAGGCCAAATCTATCGCGCCCCAGAAATGTTGGAGGATCCGCACTTTAAAGCGCGCGAGGCGATTGTCGAGACGGATCACCCCTATTTCGGAAAACTACGCATGCAGAATACGGCACCGAAGTTTTCTGAGACACCGGGCGGGATTCATAGCTCAGCGCCCACCGAGCTCGGCGAGCACAACGATGAGGTGTATAGCCGACTGCTTGGCTACACCGCCGAGCGGCTGGCGGCCTTGCGCGACGCTAAAATCATCTAAGAGGTCGCTACGATGTCCGAGTCCTTGCAACAGAACTATGAGCGAGGCGGCTTCAATAAGTCGCTGCAGCCGGGCTCCCGTCCCGCCCTGCTGATCATCGATTTCGTCGAAGCCTACCTCAACCCGGCTTCACCACTGTATGCCGGTGTGGAGCAGGCTCGTGATGATGCCGTGCGGCTATTGCAGGCCTCTCGCGCGGCGCGCATCCCGATCATTCATACCAACGTCGTCTATCAGCCAGGCGGTCGTGACGGCGGGGTGTTTTTCCGCAAAGTTCCCGCGCTGAGCTGTTTCGAAGCCGGCGCCCACCCCGACTGGGCGGCCTTCGCCAAGGGTTTGGAGCCCCTCGCGGGCGAAACCATCATTTCCAAGCAGTATGCCAGTGCCTTCTTTGGTACCTCGCTTGCTCCAACGCTGACGGCTTTAGGGATCGATACCGTGCTGATTGCGGGTCTCTCGACCAGTGGGTGTATACGCGCGAGCGCGGTCGATTGCTGCCAGCACGGCTTCATACCCATTGTGGTTCGCGAAGCGGTAGGAGATCGGGCCGCAGGACCACATGAGTCGAACTTATTTGATCTACAAGCCAAATATGCCGAGGTCATGTCACTGACTACCGTTTTGGGTTACTTAGGGGGCGTGCGTGAGTCATAACACTTCGACGATTGGACCGATTCGTTGCGTCACCATCGCCTGCGCGGATGTGCAGACGATGATCGACACCTATCATTTGTTTTTAGGCTATCAGCTTGTGGAGCACGGCAAGCTCACGCCGGCTCACGCTCAAATCTGGGGACTCCCAAACATGGGCGGTCGCCGTTACGCGTTGATGTTGCCGGGTGGCGAAGGTATTACCGCCATCCGATTCGTGGAGAGTAAGGCGCCAACGGGCTATGTCGCTTTCAAACACATGGGCTGGAATGCCGCCGAGTTTATGGTGCAAGATACCGACGGTATCGCTGCGAAGCTCGAGCACTCACCGTTCAAAATTATTGGGCCGCCCGCCGATTTGTCCTTTTCCGACAAAATTCGCGCCATGCAGGCACTTGGGCCAGCCGGTGAATCAATTTATCTGACTTCCTTCAAAGAAAAATTACCTGAGTTTGACACCCCAGACCCGAAGCATTACGTCGATCGTGTGTTCATCGTCATTTTGGGCGGCGAGTCCTGCGCGCAGATCAACGATTTTTATCACCAACATTTTTCCGTTCCGAAGGCGCCGGTGGTGCCCGGCGTCATCAGCGTGATCTCGAACGCGCATGGGCTGCCGTCGGATACGCCCCACGAACTTGCAGCACTCGCGCTTAAGGGCCAGTCGTTCATTGAAGCCGATCACATGCCCGCAGGGACCCTACCCCGCGTCGCACTGGAGGGCGAGTTGCCCCCTGCGATTTCCATGATCAGCTTTGAAGTTGATCGCTTACCCGAGTCTGAATATCTTCGATGGCTCGCGCCGCCCGCCGTGCTCACAGGCGAGCCATACCAGGGACGTCGCGCTGGTGTTTGTCTCGGCAGCGCTGGCGAGTGGATTGAGCTAATCGAGCGCAGCTAAAGCTGCAGCGACGACGAGGACGAGTACAAAGATGACTGATCCGACTCACTCCACCCGCATCGAACCTCCCCGGCTACCCAAGGGTCACCGCCCCCAAATCTTTGATGATCAGGGTGTGGATCAGTTGCATGCGGCTTATGTCACGCTTGCGACTGAACTTGCGGTCGCTTTTGAGCGCATTGATACGCTGGAGCGTCTACTGATCCAGAGAGTTGGATTGACGGCTGATGACATTCAGTCGGCAGCTGCCGATCCCTCGCAGGCCGCGCAACGAATGGCTCGTCAAACCGAATTGGCAGAGCGCTTGCTTAAACCCTTTAAAGACTTCCGCGAGCATCACATTGCCAGCGGTCCAGGTGGCATTGCCGACTCGACTAAGGATGCTTAAGCGGGGCGGTTTCAACCACCATTCGGACACACCCGCGAAGCTGCGTTGCTGGCTGTTAAGCACTCGTTAGGATGGTGGTACCCCTTCCCCGGTCGGGTGCGACGACAGCGCGCTGATGGGTCCTTGCTGGGTCTATTCTCACTGAGTGGAGATCGATGATGAGCCCCTTTCAACAACATTCGATGCTTCCCGATACAGTTCATGACGAGCAAGCTCGACAAGATTTTGTCGCTGCCTTTAGAGGACATCTTTCCGGGCAACTGATGCCCGGCACCTATCAAGTGTATAGCAAACGGGTGGAGCCCCGGTTTACGCGTGAGAAGGGCCGCGTACCTGCTGATGAACACGAAGTTCGCGCACTGATGACGCAGGACTCGTTTTATCAATTTTGGAGTGCAATGCAGCGACGAAGTCAGGAACTACTGTGGGAGGCGGTGATCGACCCCGTCGAACGAGAGTTGCCTTCACTGATCGAGCGCGCCAAGCGCCCTCCCAAGCGAGGTCAGTCCGCAGGTAGCCTGCGTTTGAACCCTGACTTGGTTGTCCCTCGCTATCACACCGCGGCAGATATCCATCTGCAACCCGGTGGCTATCACAGTGATTTTACGCGCGACGATGTCGCTGCCGGTGCGGTGTATGACAAAGGGATCAACCTCTACATGGGAGGCGCACTGGGTCCCCAAAATAATCTAATGGGAGATACGCTGCTGGCCTACCTGCGGGAGTATCACCCGACGTTCAAGCCCAAAAGAATTCTCGATATGGGCTGTGCCATCGGCAACAGCACTGTTGTATGGGCGAAGGCCTTTCCTGACGTCGAGGTCCATGGTATCGATGTCGGCGCTCCTGTCTTGCGCTACGCACACGGCCGTGCCCAAGCATTGGGCGCTAAGGTTCACTTTAGTCAACAGAATGCTGAAGCGACGGATTTTGAGAGCGGTAGTTTTGATCTTGTATTGAGTCACATCGTTTTGCACGAAACCTCAAAGTCTGCGTTGGTACGTATTCTCGCCGAGTGTCGACGATTATTGCGACCGGGTGGCTTGATGCTGCATTTGGAAATTCCGCGCGGTCGTACCGCTATGGAAAAATTCATGCATAACTGGGAGAGCTATAACAACAACGAAACCTTCTCTCGGTACATGACCGACCTGGATCTGGCCGCTGAATCACGTAAAGCGGGTTTTCAGTCGAACGAGGTCACGGTCAGCGAATTTGCGCCGAAACTGAACGTTTCGCAGATGAACTATGCCGAGCACTTCTTTTGGAAAATTTTAGCAGGCACCAACTTGTCCCAGTTGAAATTGAATCGCGAATCTCGGTCTAAATCAAAAAGTGCTAAGCGCGCGAACTCACGCCGTCGCAACAAGTCGTCCTAAGGAGAATTCATCATGGCTCGACCCCGCACAGCGCGCACTACGCATGCCAGGAAAGGTGCCAAACGCTCCCGGAAGGTCAGTACAAAGGCTCGGTCCAAGAACGCCGCGGCGACTGCGGGGACAGCGGCACCTTCACCCGCTCGCCTACCTCGCATTGCTAAAGGTAAAAAACCCCAGTACTTCACCGACCCAGCGACCGATAAGTTATTGTGGATGACGCTGACCCTGATGGAAGAATTGTCCGTCACCCGTGACCGCCTGGATACCGTCGAGCGGCTACTCGCAAAGCGCCGGGTGCTAACACTCAAAGATATCGAGACCTGGAAACCAGACGATCGTGCAGCAACTGAGCGTGCAACACGGCGCGCGGCTTACGTGGATCGGATGATGCGCGCAATTCACCGTGAGCTCGAAGAACTCACCCGCGGCGATATGCCCGCCACCGAGGCCGAGGTCATCGCCGCGGTAGAGTCTTAGCGCAAACGCGACTTAGCGCGCTGCGATCTTCCAAAGACGCGCCAGGAGCTCGAGCGTCACATTGCCCTTGACCGCATCAAACGCCTCTACAGCAGCGGCTTTGTTGCCGGACCGTAGTTGAGCGATCCCCAACGCGAGATGGGCATCGGGTACGTTACGCACATTGCCCTTGGCAAGACCTCGCTCAATCGCTTCAATCGCCTTCGCCGGCTCACCGTAGCTGAGGAAGGCTTGGCCAATGCGGACATCCACCTGACCGTTCTTGCCTGCCGCCGACTGTGCGGCTTGCTTTTCTACCTCAACGCGGTCCGTCTTCGCCTGGGTGGTAGCAGTCGCTAACAAGCGATCGCTTAATTCTTTGGCCCGTGCGTCTGTGAACATGGATTTGGCGACACCCGCTTCGAGCACACTTTGCGCCTCACCTGGCAGACCGCGCTCCAAGGCGAGCTGAGCCATCTCGGTGTACTCCTCCGCGCGACGCATACCGTCGCGATCGAAGGCCAGACGCAGCACATCAATCGTCTGCGACTCATCGGCCTGACGGAACACGAGCAAAATCAGATTCGGCCACGTCTCCGCCCGTGGGTGATAGGTGGCTTGCTTCTCCAGGGCCTGCAACGCACAGGCATCATCTTGCAATTTGATGCAGGAGCTCAGATAGAGCTGAACCCCAATCTCAGGTGGACTCGCATTTTGACTCTCAAGGTACGCGATCCAACCCTGGACAAAATCACGCGTCGAGGCGAAATCCTCAAGCAGATAAAACGCCTGCGCGGCTAGCGTATAGGTGTTCTCATCGCGCTCACCGAGCTCGATGGCCTTTTTGCCGAAGGCCGCCGCCTTCGCGTAATTCTTGAGGTTGTAGTTGACCTGCATCAATTGTTTGTGACGCAGGTTAATCAGCGCGGGATCCAAAAAACCACTGTCAAGCGCCGCCTCGTAGGCCGTCGCCGCCGTGGCTAGATCATCCATTCTTGCAGCGCAAAACCCGAGCAGCTCGTTGATGGCAAAGATATCGTACGGACCTTTATCTTCGACCGCGTCGGCTTTTCGCAGATCCGTGACACAGTCAGCCCACTTCTCCTTCTCCAGCGCTTTCTGCGCCGAGCGGACTGGGCTTGCGACTTTCTTGGTGAGAGATGGCTTATCCTGCGCAGGCTTATCCTGCGCCCTTGCGATCGACCCTACCGACAATAACGAGGCCACCGCCACGGTTAACGCCCACTGCAAAAATGTCCGCTTCATCGATGTTTAACCCCCAAAAGCCGCCTTAGCGCGCACGCAATGCCCAAAGCTTACCAATACGCTCAAGGTCGCCATCCCCTTTAATCGCCGAAAATGCACGACGCGCCTCGGGCTTATTACCCGCCTTCAGTAGCGCCATGCCCAGCGCGAGCTGCGCTTCGGGCGCGCTGGTGAGCGAGCCCTTCTTGATGCCCGCCTGGATAGCCGCAACCGCCTTCTCGGCCTGTCCGTAGCTGAGGAAGGCTTGACCGACGGTCACCTGCGCATCGCCCGTGGCGCCAGCCGCCGCGTCACGCTCGGCCTTCGCCAAGCCCGCCCTCTGCTGGGTCGCACGTTCTTTGGCTGTCTGAAGAAGTCGAGTATTGCGATCAATATCGCGCTTTTCGGTGAACAGCTTCTGCGCAAACGCCTTCTCCAAGGCCGCCTGGGCCTCACCTGGCAACCCTCGCTCCAGGGCGAGCTGCGCCATCTCAGTGTAATCGTCAGCACGAGTCAGGGCGCCCACCTCACTGGCGAGACGAAATGCATTGAACTGCACCACCTCAGAGCGGCTGCGGAACAGAGACTGCATCAGGTTTTGCCAGGACTCAGGGTTCGGGTAATAAGTCACGAGCTTCTCAAAGCCCTCGGTCTGGCAGGCCGCATCCTTTAAATTGATACAGGACGTCAGGTAGATCTGAATCGCGTTCTCGCGAGGACGCTGGCCACGGCGCTCTTGGCTTCGCATCCAATTACGCACGAAATCACGTGCGGAGGTGTAATCCTTTTGCACGTAGTAGGACTGTGCAACAAGCAGATAGATGTCGTTGTCGGCCGAGCCCTGTTCAATCGCACGCTGCCCAAACTCTACGGCTTTGGCGTAGTTACGGGCGTTGTAATACAGCTGGATGATGGATTTCGTGCGGCTTGGAATCTGTGATGGGTCAACGAACTGCGAGGCTAGGTTCGTCTCAAACGCGGCTACAGCCGTCGAGAAATCATTAGACCTCAATGCACAAAAGCCACGTAACTCATTGATAACATACGAGTCATAGCTGTTTCGACCTGGGGCCGCTTCAGCCTGGCGAAGCTTGCTTAGACAGTCCGCCCACTTACCGGACTTGCTCGCCGCTTGCGCGTCTTGCAGCAGCTTTCCGGCCGCCGCGCTGACCTGTGCCTTGGCTTGAGCTTGCGCCTCGGAAAATGCCCCACACGCGAGAACCGCAAGGGCGCAGTAAAGTGCAACAGACTTACTCATGACTTTCCTCTCAACCTCTAGGGCTAAAGCCCATAAAGAAAATCGCCGCACCCTCGCGGGGATACGGCGATGTCCATGTTCACTTTGAATCAGAAGACGCTACGAGCCATCAGTCCTGAAACTCGGCAACGTTCACAAAGCCGATTTTGACCATACGATTTCGTTGTGCCGAGGCCAAAACGCGCGCCACCACATCGTACTTCGCACGCTTGTCGGGGCGCATATGTAACTCGGGCTGTGGGTCCTTCTGCGATTCCACACGGAAGTACCGCTCGAGCTGATCCATGCTCTCCACCACAGATCCGTTCCAAACGATCGTGCCGTCAAAGTCGATCTCGATATCGATGACTTCCGGTTGCACGGGGGGCGGCGGTGCATCGGTCGGCCGTGGCATGTCGAGCTTCACGGCGTGCGTCATCACTGGAATCGTGATAATGAACATGATCAACAACACGAGCATCACGTCGATCAACGGGGTCGTATTGATGTCACACATGCCCTCGCCGTCGTCGCCACCTACACTCATTCCCATGGTGCTGCTCCTACTCTCAACGGGTGCCGCGAATACCGCGGTCCGGCTCAGTGATAAATCCAACCTTCACGATGCCGCCTCGCTGGATCGCGTACATCACTCGACCCACATCTTCGTAGCGTGCGTTGCCATCGCCACGGATATGAATTTCAGGCTGAGGCGTCTTCACAGCCTCTGCCGAGATACGCTCCAGAAGCGTTTCTCTGTCGGGAACTAGCTCGTTATTCCAGTACACGTTTCCGGATGAGTCCACCGCGATGGTGATGTTCTCGGGCGTGGTCTGCGTCGGGATATTGGCCGCCTTTGGTAGCGTTACTTTAACCGTCTTCGTGATCACAGGAATCGTGATCAAAAAGATAATCAGCAACACCAACATGACGTCCACCAACGGGGTGGTGTTGATCGTTACATGGGGGCTTCGTCATCGCCACCCGAACCGACATTCATGCCCATCTTGGACCCTCTGGGAGCGGTGCCAGGAGGAGAGCCTGATTAAGGCTCTCCCCGTGACAACCTGTACTCAAGTTCAATCGCAATAGTTCAACAATCGCGGCTCAGAATTACTTCTTCGCTGCGGGAGCGGCGGCGGCCGGCGCAGGCTGCTCAACGCGAGCACCACTGACGATCGCCGAGTGCAGGTCGGACACAAAGGCGCTCAAAGTCTCTTGAACTTCTTTGTTACGACGACCCAACCAGTTGAATCCCCACACGGCAGGCACCGCGACCGCAAGGCCGATGGCGGTCATGATCAGCGCCTCGCCCACCGGGCCGGCCACCTTGTCGATGCTCGCCTGACCGGATACACCGATCGCCACCAGCGCGTGGTAGATACCCCACACCGTGCCAAAGAGACCGACGAACGGGGCCGTGGAGCCAACCGTCGCGAGGAACGGCAGGCCATCCGACAGGCCCAACGAGACCTGATCTAAGCTACGGCCCGCAGACATTCGAATCCAAGAAGAGAGATCCATGCGATCAGCTAAACGGCCGGCATGGTGCTCCTTGGCGCGAAGGACATCCTCCGCCACCGCGCGATAGAGATCCGTCTTCGGCAGCTTAGCGACGCCTTCGCCAAGCGACCCCGCTGACCAAATCTTCTTTTCGGCTTCTTTGCCGGCCGCAATCAGTTTTCGTTGGTCGACGTACTTCATCAGAATGACGTACCACGAGAAGAGCGACATCAACGCCATGATGATCAGCGTTCCCTTGGCGACAAAGTCACCTTGTTCCCAAAGGGCCGTCAGGCCATACGGGTTCTCAACAACGGCAGTAGCTTCGTTTTCCATGATTTCCTCGAACGATTGAACTTACTTGATTTCGAACTTGACGCGGAAAGAGACACAGGACTCCGACTGGGCCTGGCCATCAGATGTTCCGGGCGCGTAGCGACCCGCTTTGGCCAGCCGCACGGCGCCCGCATCCAAACGGCTGTAACCTGATGAAGTCACGACAGTAGGATCGCCAATCAGCCGACCCTTATCGTCCACACACGATCGCACCACGACGGCGCCTTGCTCCTCGGCACGCTTGGAGGCGGCTGGGTAATAATCCTCACTCGATGGCATCCGCCGAATCTTTGCGGCGATCACCACCTTGGGTGGCGGCGGCGCGACCACACGCGGCACGGGCTTATCGGTGACGTTACTGATGGAAGTTGTACTTTGCTGCACGGGGATGTCGATGACGACGTCCGGCGGTGGGACCTGCACCGGCGGCCGTTCCATCTGCGGCGGCGGCGGCGGCGGTGGCCGGTCCTCTTGCTGAATCTCTTCGATCATGTCGGTCACGATCGGCGGCGCAACAACTTGGACCACTTTTCGAGCCAAGCCCGACACCAAGGCGTAGACCAACAAGAGATGGAAGCCAATGATGACTGCAAGAATCATCATACGACGTGAATTATTTTGCTGTACGTAGACGGCCATGTTCTCTCGTGGTCTCTCCAACCCGTTGTAACGTCACCGCGACAAAGCTAACCCGCCGCGCATGACAATCGCAACCATCACTTCGACGACGATGCGAAGTCGTCACCGAAGACCATTCCGCTGCAGAACCATCCCGCGACAACGCCACGGGTATCATCCAGCTAAGCGACTAGGAACGAGGGCCGTGCATTTCCCTGTTGCGAGTCGTGAAACGACTCACCGCAGTCCTTTGCGAATCCCCCAATCCAGCTCCAACTGTAACCTCCCCCAAATGTACTGACAACCCATGCGCCGCACTCGGTATCGGTCACTTGAAAACTCCCCCACAATGTGCCAAGCCACTCCGCGTGAAATTCACTCGCCTTCATCTGTGACGGCACCCGTCGATGCACTTGACACCGCGCGCGCGTACTTGGCGAGCACACCGCGTGTCGCATAGGGTTTTGGCGCTCTCCAGGCTGCGCGACGTCGCTTCCACTCAGACGCCGTCAAACTCACTTCAATACGACGTTTGACCGCATCAATGGTAATGGCATCACCATTTTTGATGAGCGCGATCGGGCCACCCACCGCCGCCTCAGGTGCAATATGCCCCACCACAAAACCATGGCTGCCGCCCGAGAAACGACCATCGGTGATGAGCGCGACCTTATCACCGAGGCCGCGCCCCATGATGGCGCCTGTGGGGCTCAACATTTCGCGCATCCCCGGCCCACCGCGCGGACCTTCGTAACGAATCACGACGACATCGCCCGCTTTAACTTTGCCAGCAAGTATGGCTTGTGTTGCGGCCTCTTCACCATTGAATACTTTGGCCTTACCCCGGAAGGATAAACCTTCTTTCCCCGAAATCTTTGCGACCGCTCCCTCAGGTGCGAGCGAACCGTATAGCACCACAAGGTGACTGTCGGCTTTGATCGGATTAGCAAAACTACGAACAATGTCTTGGCCGCTTGGATAATCTTTGACCTTCGCGAGATTCTGTGCAAGTGTCCGGCCCGTGACAGTCAGGCAGTCACCGTGCAACATCCCACGTTGCAACATTCGGCGCATCAAGGGCTGAATGCCTCCAATCTCAATGAGCTCTGACATGGCATAGCGACCGCTCGGACGCAAATCTGCGAGTACGGGTATTCGTTTCCCTATACGGGTGAAGTCATCCAAGCTTAGCTTGACTTCTGCTGCTTGCGCGATGGCAAGCAAATGCAGCACGGCATTTGTCGAGCCACCCAGGGCGATCGTCACCGCAATCGCATTCTCAAACGCCTTTCGAGTCAGGATATCGCGCGGCGTAATACCTGCTTTGACAAGCTTCACCACCGCAGCGCCCGCGAGCTCACAGTCATCCTGCTTTGCAGAGCTAATGGCATCTTGCGCCGAGCTTCCGGGCAAGGACAGCCCGAGCGCTTCGATCGCTGAGGCCATGGTGTTGGCGGTGTACATGCCCCCGCAGCTTCCGGGACCTGGAATCGCGGTTCGTTCCACCTCTTTCAATTCGCGATCGCTAACCGTGCCAGCAGCATGGCCACCGACTGCTTCAAATACCGACACAATATCGCGACGCTTCGCACCGGGGCGAATGGTGCCGCCGTAGACAAACACCGCGGGTCGATTAAGCCGTGCAATCGCCATCGCACAACCGGGCATATTTTTGTCACAGCCACCCACCGCGACCACGCCATCGAAGCCTTCAGCGCCGACCACCGTCTCGATGGAGTCGGCGATCACTTCCCTTGAGACGAGCGAATAGCGCATACCGGGCGAGCCCATCGAGATACCATCAGAGACCGTAATGGTGTTGAACACGACCGCTTTGCCACCGGCCTGATCGGCGCCTGCCGCAGCGCGCCGAGCGAGATCATCAATATGCATGTTGCAGGGGGTCAGCGTCGCCCAGGTCGAAGCGATGCCGATCTGCGGACGCTTGAAGTCAGCATCCGTAAAGCCAACGGCGCGTAACATCGCTCGAGAGGGCGTTTGCTTGACGCCATCCACCACCAAGCGTGACCAACGCCTTGGATCCGCTTTCGCCCTCGTTTTACTCATTACGATCTTAACTCCCGTGCCTCATCAAAAATTGTCGTATTAGTTCAACCGCGAGCCGCATACACTGCGCCTCCGCGCCGATCGGTCGACCGGCTCGCTCCCGGGCATTCCATCCATAGAGATCAAAGTGCGCCCATTTACGTCCACGCGAAATAAAGCGACGTAAAAAGAGCGCCCCCATAACGGAGCCGGCGAATGAGTGACTCGCGACATTATTGAGATCCGCAATACGACTACTGAGTTCGTCGTCATATCCATCCCACATTGGTAGTGGCCAAACAGGGTCATGCTCGGACTGGGCGCAGACCATGATTTGTTGCCGCAGGCTTTCATCGTCCGTGAACACCGCGGGCAGCTCCGGCCCGAGCGCCACGCGCGCAGCCCCCGTCAGCGTCGCGAAATCTAATAATAGATCCGGCTGCTCAGCATCCGCGGCGGCCAACGCGTCTGCGAGTATCAACCTGCCCTCCGCATCGGTATTGCCCACTTCGATCGTGAGCCCTCGCCTCGATCGCAGCACATCGCCTGGGCGGAAGGCGTTCCCAGCAACGGAATTTTCCACCGCGGGTACGAGTACTCGTAGCTCCACGGGCAGGCGCTCTTGCATCACCAAGCGCGCGATACCAAGGGCCACCGCGGCGCCGGCCATGTCCTTTTTCATGAGGGCCATCCCGCTCGCCGCCTTTAAGTCGAGTCCGCCACTATCAAAGCAGACGCCCTTACCCACCAAAGTGACTTTCGGACCGTGGGTGCTACCGCGCCAACGTAAATCCACCAATCGCGGCGCTCGGGTGCTCGCGCGCCCGACCGCATGAATCAGCGGGTAATTGTCTGCGAGCAGCGCATCGCCCACCGTAATTTGACACTCTGCACCGTGAGTTCGGGCCAGTGACTCCGCCTGGGAAGCCAATTCCGCGGGCCCTAGATCGGAGGCTGGCGTGTTGATGAGATCGCGTACCCAGGCATGCGCTTCCACGCTCTCGCGCAATCGATCCAAGGAAACGCCTACCGGACACACGAGGCGAGCGGGAGCCGCCGAAGCACCCTGTGATGGGCTCTGCGCCGGTTTGTAGAGTGCACCCCGATAATGGCCAAGACACCAACCGAGTGCGATCTGCCAGCGCGCGCGTTTGGAGAATTCCTCTGCTAGCTGATAGGTCGCCTCAGGCAAACGCTCTGTCAGACCCATGGCCTGCCAACATGACAAAGAATTCATATCGTCGAGCGCGCCAAGCCCAATCACGGCGCCCGCCACTTCGCCGTTGGCAGAACACCAGGCGAGCACTCGACCGCGTTCGGGTTTAAACCGCTGCGCGCTGATCCATCGATGAACGGACTCAGGTTGACTCTGTCGCCACGCAGCAAAGCGTGACTCGCTCACCCACCACAGAGGCACCGGAGCACGGTCAGAAGATTCAACTACGGGAATAAACGTCATCTGCATCATTCTAGCGCACCGGATTCATTGACAGTCCGACATTAATTGTGATCCCATACCAAGATGATTCGCGACGTTTCCACTTGCTTACTCACTAAGGCGCTTCACGCAAGCGTTCAGGGAGTCGTTCAAGCCCTAGGCCTACGACTACCGGTGCTATCGCAAGCCGGCCGGCGCGGGTTGCCCGTCGGGGTCTGATGCTTAAGGCCAAGACCCCGAGGCGCTGAGAGATCACCAAACCCCGCACCGGCCAGAAGCCGATGCGGGGTTTTTTTGTGCTTGAAACATCGACCTGAGGTCACTGGGAGTTCGTCATGAAGTTGTATTCGCAAAAGGACGTCAACAAAAAAGCGTTGAAGGGCGCGCGCATTTGCGTGCTGGGCTATGGCAGCCAAGGCCGCGCTCACGCGCTGAACTTGAAGGACAGCGGTTTTGATGTCGTCATCGGCGTGCGCAAAGGTGACAGCTTTAAGAAAGCCAAGCGCGATGGCCTCAATGTCGCCGAGCCTGCTAACGCGGTGGTCGATGCCGATCTAATCGCGATGCTCGCGCCGGATCTGGCACAGAAGCAGCTCTATCAAGACGTTCTACCGAAAGTCAAAGCCGGCGCCACACTCCTCTTCGCGCACGGTTTCAACATTCACTATAAACAGATCAAACCGCGCAAGGACCTCGACGTCGTGCTGATTGCGCCGAAGGGACCCGGCGGTCTCGTGCGTCGTCAATACGAAGAAGGTCGTGGCGTGCCCTGTCTGCTCGCTGTTCACCAAGATGCATCCAAGTCAGCATTTGCCAAAGCGCTCGCCTACGCTGATGGTATCGGCGGGACCCGCGGTGGCGTATTGGTGACCACTTTCGCTGAAGAAACCGAGACGGATCTCTTCGGCGAGCAAGCTGTGCTGTGTGGCGGCGCGACTGAGCTGGTGGTGAAGGGCTTTGAAACCTTAGTGGAAGCGGGCTATCAGCCTGAGGTGGCCTACTTCGAGTGTATGCATGAGCTCAAGCTAATCGTTGATCTGCTGCATGAAGGCGGTATCACCAAGATGCACCAATTCATCAGCGAAACGGCGAAATATGGGGATCTCACCCGCGGTCCACGCGTCGTGACGAAGCAGACTAAAGCCGAAATGAAAAAGATTCTCAAAGAAGTCCAGCAGGGCAAATTCGCTCGACAATGGATTCGTGAGAATGCGACGGGTCGCAAGAAATACAACAAGATGCTGAAGGCCGACATGAACCGCCAGATTGAAAAGGTGGGCTACAAGTTGCGCGGCCGCATGCCTTGGTTGGATCAGGGGCGCTAAGTCGCGTCCATTGCACAGGAGAGAGATGACATGACGTCCACACTTGATCGGGTAATGATCTTTGACACCACGCTGCGCGACGGCGAGCAATCGCCAGGCTGCAGCATGACGCAGCCAGAAAAGCTGCGGGTGGCGAAGGCGCTAGCCGAGCTGGGCGTCGATATCATTGAAGCGGGTTTCCCAGCCGCCTCGCAGGGCGATTGGGAAGCCGTCAATGCCGTAGCGCGTGAGGTTCAGGGGCCGATCATCTGCGGCCTCGCGCGTTGCTCGCGTGACGACATTGAGTTAGCGGCCAAAGCGCTGCGCGATGCCGAGCGGCGACGGATACATGTGTTTTTGGCGACTAGCGCGATCCATCGCGAGCACAAACTCAATATGGCCAAAGAAGAGATTCTTCGGCGTGCCGTAGAGGGCGTGAAGATTGCGCGCGAGCACTGCGAGGATATCGAGTTCTCCCCAGAGGACGCATCTCGTACCGAACTTGATTTCTTAGCCCAAGTGGTCGAAGCGGTCATCGATGCAGGCGCGACAACGGTCAATATTCCCGATACGGTTGGCTACACGGTTCCGCATGAGTTTGCGGAGTTATTCCGTTACCTCACCAAGAACGTGCGCAATATTGATAAGGCGAGACTCTCAGTGCATTGCCACGATGACTTAGGAATGGCTGTCGCCAATAGCTTGATGGCCGTGGTGGCCGGCGCCCGCCAGGTCGAGTGTACGATTAATGGTATCGGTGAGCGCGCGGGCAACTGTTCGCTCGAAGAAGTCGTTATGGCACTGCGCACCCGTGAGACATTTTTCAATGCCGCAACGGGCATCCAATCACAACGGCTGTACCCAGTATCACGTCTCGTCTCAAGCATTACGGGCATGCCAATCCCTCGGAATAAGGCGATCGTTGGCGAAAATGCCTTCGCCCATGAGTCGGGCATCCACCAGCATGGCATGCTCAAACATGCGAGCACCTATGAAATCATGCGACCTCAGGATGTCGGTCTTGCCAGATCTAACTTGGTTCTGGGCAAGCATAGTGGACGTCATGCACTGCGCGAGCGTATCAAAGAACTAGGCTTCGAACTCGATGAAGCGGAGTTCGAACGTGTATTCATAGATTTCAAAGCACTAGCGGACATCAAAAAAGAATTGTTCGACGGTGATATCGAAGCGCTCGTATTACGTGCCGAAGGTGGTGAAGCCGGTCCATGGACCCTCGGCTCTTTACGAACGTCTTCAAGCGCCGCGCGCGGCCAAGCAACCGTCAGCCTGCAACATGCCGATGGTACCGTCGTGGAACGCTCCGCGGCTGGCGATGGCCCAGTGGATGCAGCCTTCAAAGCGATTGAATCAGCGACCGGTGTCACGCCCAGTCTGCAGAAATTCGAATTACGTAGTCTTTCTGAAGGTGAGGATGCGCAAGGCGAAGCGGTCGTCTACGTCAACTTTGCCGATCGCAGTTATCGCGGCGCAAGCGTCAGCACCGACATCGTTGAATCGGCCACCCGCGCCTTTCTCGAGGTCATTAACCGTATTGAAACCTCTCAAAGTGCGAAGGAACACGCATGAGCACACCTCGAACCCTATTTGAGAAAGTCTGGTCGGCCCACGAAGTGGTGCCCGCTACGGCTGACACGCCCGCGGTCATTTTCATTGATCTGCATCTGACGCATGAGGTTACCTCGCCTCAGGCGTTCGCTATATTACGCGAGCGCGGTCTGAAAGTACGCCGTCCAGATCTGACCCTCGCCACCATGGATCACGCCACGCCGACGAGAACCGAGCAGGTCTTTGGCGGTGCTCCGATCACGATCGATTCGGCAGCTAAACAAATTCGCCAGCTGGAAGCGAACTGCGCAGACTTCGGCGTCGAGCTACTCGGTCTACAAGATGCCCGGCGCGGGATCGTACACATCATCGGCCCTGAACTGGGCGTCACCCAACCTGGCAAGACCATCGTCTGCGGCGACAGCCACACCTCGACACACGGTGCGTTTGGCGCCCTCGCCTTTGGCATCGGCACTACCGAGGTGGGCCATGTACTCGCTACGCAGTGCTTACTGCAAAAGAAGCCAAAAACCTTTGCGATCAATGTCGAGGGCGAGCTCCCTAACGGCGTCACGCCCAAAGATTTGATCCTCGCGATCATTGGCAAGGTGGGCGTTTCAGGCGGTACGGGTTACGTGTTTGAATATCGTGGCTCAGCCATTCGCAAGCTCAACATGGAGCAGCGAATGACGATCTGCAACATGTCGATTGAGGCAGGTGCCCGCGCGGGAATGATCGCACCGGATGAGATCACTTTTGAATATTTGAAAGACCGTCCGCGCGCGCCAAAGGGCGCCGCTTGGGATAAGGCCGTCAACGCATGGCGAGCGTTGGTAACGGATGACGGCGCGGTCTTTGATCGCGAAATTACCATCGATGCGTCGGCGCTCGAGCCGATGATCACCTACGGTACCAACCCCGGCATGGTTGTGCCGATCTCTGGACAAGTGCCCGATCGTGCGGGAGATCCCGTGTTCGATGCTGCGATGCGCTACATGGGTCTCACCCCAGGACAACGTATCCAAGACGCGCCGGTGAACGTCGTTTTTGTCGGCAGTTGCACCAATGGCCGTATCAGCGATCTGCGCGCTGCGGCGCGTGTCTTAAAGGGTCATAAAGTCGCCGATGGCGTGCAGCTTTTAATTGTGCCCGGCTCGCAGGAGGTCAAACGCGACGCAGAAGCCGAGGGACTCGACCAAATATTCAAAGCTGCGGGCGCTGATTGGCGCGAATCGGGATGCTCCATGTGTCTTGGTATGAACGGTGACACCGTGGCCAAGGGTCAGTACTCCGTGAGCACCAGTAATCGAAATTTTGAAGGCCGCCAAGGGGTCGGCGCCCGGACTTTACTGGCGAGCCCCGAAACGGCGGCCGCGTCAGCGATTCGCGGGAAAGTGACTGATCCGAGGGAGTTTGCCTAACATGCAAGCGATTAAAACCATCCATTCACGTACGGTCGTGATGCCCTCGACCAACATCGATACCGATCAAATTATCCCTGGGCGCTTTCTAACCACGACCACCAAGGAAGGCCTCGGGCAGCAGCTTTTTGCCGATTGGCGTTATGCCGCCGACGGTACACCGATTGCGGATTTCATTCTCAATCGCCCTGAGGCGGAAGGTTGTCGCATTCTTGTGGCTGGGCGAAATCTCGGTTGTGGCTCATCGCGTGAACACGCACCCTGGGCGCTATTAGACTATGGATTCCAAGCGGTAGTTAGTACCGAGATTGCAGACATCTTCCGTAACAATTCTTTGAAAAATGGCCTCTTACCTATCGTCGTTGATGATGCCACCCACCAATGGCTGTTGGCGAACCCTGGCGTCACAGTCACCATTGATCTGCAATCCGCCACCCTGCAGGCTGCAAGCCGCGAGCCGGTAAGCTTCCCCATTGATGCCTTTGCGCGTTATTGCTTATTGAATGGGGTCGATGAATTAGGCTTTCTGCTGTCGAAGGATGCTGAGATTCAACGATACGAGAGCCAACACGCCGGATGAAAGCGCGTATCGCGATATTGGCCGGAGACGGCATCGGCCCCGAAGTGACCGCAGAGGCTGTCAAAGTTCTGCAAATCATTGCTGGACGCTGCGGCCACGAATTTGAGCTCGAAGCGCTCCCGTTTGGCGGTGTCGCGATCGATGCGTATGGCGACGGTCTGCCGCCTCATACGCTCGAGGGCTGCCGTTCCGCCGATGCGGTGCTACTCGGAGCGATCGGGGGTCCCAAGTGGGGACCCGATGCACCTGTGCGACCTGAGCCTGCGCTACTACGCTTGCGTGCCGAGCTGGGCGTCTATGCAAACCTCCGCCCCATCAAAGTCTCGAACGCGCTACTCAATGATTCGCCGCTCAAGCCAGAAATCATTGAGGGGGTAGATTTACTGTTTGTGCGCGAACTGACCGGGGGCATCTACTTCGGCCGTAAGGGCTTAGAAGGCGATCGAGCGTTTGACGAATGCGCCTACACGGTGAGCGAGATTGAGCGTATCACCCGCACGGCGGGCATATTGGCGAAGGCTCGCCGCGGAAAAATCACCCAAGTTGATAAATCCAATGTGCTCGAAACGTCCAAACTCTGGCGGCGAGTCAGCGAGCGTGTAATCCGTGAGGAATTTCCCGGAGTCAGCATCGAACACATGTTCGTCGATGCGGCGTCCATGCATTTATTACGACGCCCACGCGACTTTGATGTCATCCTCACCGAGAATTTGTTTGGCGATATCCTGACGGATGAAGGGGCCATGCTGGCTGGCTCGTTGGGCGTTTTACCCTCCGCGGCACTCGGTACGGGCGCCAAGGGCTTATACGAGCCGATTCACGGTTCCGCACCGGATATCGCGGGGCGCGGCATCGCCAATCCAACCGGTACGATTCTGAGTGCCGCGTTGTTGTTACGCCATTCGTTGGGGTTAGATGCCGAGGCGCAGCAAATCGAACAGGCCGTTGAGCGCGCCCTCACCAACGGAGCGAAGACGGCTGATCTCACATCAGGCGGTCGCGACGCTCTCAGCACCGAAGCGATGGGCGCAGCCATCAGGCAAGCGCTTTAAACCCACGCGCGAGATCCTCTAGTAGATCGTCGGCCGATTCAATGCCGATCGACAAACGCAGGAGTCCGTCTGTTAAACCGGCTGCAGTGCGAGCCGCCGGGTCCATCGCAGCGTGAGTCATCGTGGCGGGATGCGCGATGAGACTCTCAACGCCACCTAGTGACTCCGCCAAAGAAAAAAGCTCGAGATTCGCGACCAAACGCTCTACCGCTTGCGCGCCGCCTTTGAGCTCAAAACTGACAATCGCACCGAACCCCGACTGTTGGCGTTTCGCTAAAGCATGCTGCGGATGAGAGCTTAAGCCCGGATAAAAAACCTTCGATACCGCGGGTTGCTCAGCCAGCCAAGCTGCGATCTGATTCGCATTCTCTTCGTGATACGCCATTCGCGCATGTAAGCTGCGCATTCCTCGAAGGGTGAGGAAACTGTCAAACGACGAGCCCGTTGCACCGCTCGCATTCGCCCACCACGCGACTTTCTCATGCCACTCGGGTGTCGCCGCGACGACTGCGCCACCAACCACATCACTGTGACCATTTAAATATTTGGTCGTAGAGTGAACCACCATATCGACACCCAGTGCGAGTGGCTGTTGCAAGACGGGTGACAGAAAGGTGTTGTCCGCCACCACGAGCGCGCCCTGCTCATGTGCGCGAGCGCTCAAGTGCGCGATATCAGTAATGCGTAGGAGCGGATTACTCGGCGTCTCAATCCACAGTAAATCAAACGGTTCGCGCATAGCCTGCTCGACTGCGGCCGACTTTCCAAAGTCTACGAACTCAACGCGAAAATCACCGCGGCGTTGCCACGCTGCAAACAGCCGATAACTACCACCGTAACAGTCATGTGGGACCAGTAGTCGCGCGCCGCGCGCGAGCACCTGCCCGCATAGATGAATTGCTGCCATGCCAGAGCCTGTCACCACACAGCCGGCGCCGCCTTCCAAATCATTGATGGCAGCTGCCAACAAATCACGGGTAGGATTGCCGGAGCGTGAATAATCATATTGCCGCTTCTTGCCAAAGCCTTCGAAAGCAAATGTGGAGGTCAGATGAATCGGAGGTACGACCGCGCCCGTAACGGGATCTGATTCCAAGCCAGCGCGCACAGCACGGGTTCGCGGGTGTTTGGGGCGATTCAAGTGACATCTCCTGTTAGCGGCTGCAACCAATCCTGCAGCGTGTCAGATTCTTTAAGGAACGCGTCATGTCCATAATAGGACGACATTTCACGTAGCTGTACGTTAGGCAGTTTGGCGCAGAGTCGGCGCATATCATCGATCGGTACCAGCTGGTCCTCAATGACGGCTAACGCTCGAGTAGGCACCGAGATCCTGCTTGCATCGACTTGATGAAGATCGATCGACTGCGAAAGACACAGAAAGCTTGCAGCCGAATAGCGTGTCGAATAATCGGCGCCGCGCGCGAGCAGATAGTCTTCCACCGGAAAACGGGCGATACCCTGCTCAAATCGAGCCGGGCCACTAAATCGTTGGGCAAACTCTTCGGGGCTCCGATACGTGCTCATCGCCAAAGCACGCGCCAGCTGTAACCCCTCCGCCTCTTTGCCGTGCCGTAAAGCAAACCGTACGAGATTGCGCTGCACACTCCGCCAAGCCGTGGCCATGGGATGCGTACGCTCGGCTGCACTGATCACCGCGAGCTCCGCCACCAGCTCGGGAAATCTTTGCGCAAAGGCGAGTGCTACCATGCCACCATAGGACGCGCCGACGATCGCGCGCAACGATGAGATATTGATCGCTTTGAGAAGTCGGCCGATGAGCTCAGCTTGATCAAACGGTGAAATCGCGGGCCAGGCTTGATCCAAGGTCGGCGCACTCGACTCGCCCCAGCCACCGAGATAATCAAAGGAAAGAACCTGTAGCCGTGTGGTGTCGAGTGCGCACCCCTCGCCGACGACGCCTTGCCACCAGCCAGGCGCTTCACCCACGTCGGAATGCGTTTGACGATGCGCGGAGATACCACCCATGGCGAGCACGGTCGGTGAGCCAGGCTGGCCGACGAGCCGCCAAGCCAGCGCGACGTCGTCAAGTTTGCCTCCATGATGCAAGGCGAGCGGGCCCAGAGGCGCCACACCATCTTTTTTCTGGAGCTTACTTTTGGAACTCGACTCGCTCATCTACCAACGGGTGCCTCATCTATCTATCAACTCAGTCTCACCGGCACTCCGTCAGCCGGGTTACTAGAGCCACCCGGTCGTCCGCGCCCTGACCCCAAAGGGGTTACGCAGCACTCATCTGACGCGCACCCTGTCGGGTACGGAGGAGTTGGCACCATATCAGTGTGGTTGGCACTGACGGTTGCCCCGGCGTCACTGGGCCTGTCCCTCAGCCGGTCTCGATGAGGCGGCGGAGTTTACGGAAGGCGTCGCTAGATCGTCAACCCAAAGCCAATTGCCGCAGCGCATGCTTTGTGCTATTGTACTAACGCATTAACACACTATCTCAAATCGCCATGGACATCAGAGCGATGTACTGACACTTCGGTTACCTGCCATGAAAACAAGTAGCAAACCCTCGGCACTCGAGCAGCAAGCCCGGTGCGAAGCTCTTTACGAAGCGATCGCGAGCCTGAAAAGCCCTGCAGAATGCCGCGCTTTTTTGGAAGACCTCTGCACCCCCGCAGAGCTCGAAGCGATGTGCGATCGCTGGCTGGTCGTCGGTTGGCTTCAGCGAGGAATACCCTATCGGGAAATTCATCAACACACCGGGGTTAGCGTGACGACAATTGCGCGCGTGGCCCGCTATCTGGCTGCCGGCAACGGTGGCTACTCATTGGCACTGAAACGCCAAACACGCCGTGCGAAGAGGACTCAACTTGTTGACTAACCCAGATCGACTGAAGCTCGCGATTCAAAAATCGGGCCGATTAACCGACCACTCCACCGATCTTTTGCGTCGCTGCGGGCTTCAGTTCTCGCGCGGCAAAGACCAGCTCGTTGGCTTTGGCGAGAACATGCCGTTCGACCTGCTCTTCGTTCGAGACGATGATATCCCTGATCTGGTTGAAGAGGATGTGTGTGATCTCGGGATCGTCGGGCTAAACATCATCGAAGAAAAAAGGCTCGAGATGATGTCGCTCGGCAAGACACCTACGTTCTCGGTCTTGCGTTCTTTAGACTTTGGTCGCTGTCGCCTGAGTATCGCCGTGCCAGAGGGTTTTCAATATGAAGGTCTTCGATCGCTTCATGGTCAGCGAATCGCAACCACCTACCCGTTTGTGCTGCAACGATTTTTGACCACCCACGCGATCGATGCACAGATCGTCACGCTCTCGGGCGCGGTGGAGATCGCGCCACGGCTGGGTCGTGCAGATGTGATTTGCGACTTGGTATCGACGGGCTCGACGCTGCTCGCAAATCGTCTACGGGAAGTCGAGACCGTACTCGAGAGTCACGCCGTGATTGTTCAAACGCCCATCGCTCTCTCAGAGATTAAACGCAGCTGGGTCGAGCGCCTCCTGCTACGCATCGATGGCGTCCAGCAGGTGCGTGAGAGCAAGTACATTATGTTGCACGCGCCGCGTAGCGCACTTAGTCAAATCCGTACTCTCCTCCCGGGTAGCGAATCCCCCACTATCATTCCCCTAGAGGGCCAAGACGACCGCGTAGCCGTGCATGCGGTGTGCAAAGAAAATGTCTTCTGGGAAACCTTGGAATCCCTGAAAGCCGCGGGTGCGAGCGCGATGTTGGTTCTACCGGTCGAGAAGATGTTGACATGAGCTCCGCTGACTCCGCGCAAGAAGATCTGGGAGAGAATTCACTCCTACCGATCATTGATTTCAACGTGCTGTCCGCTGATGCGCAGCAACGCGCGCTTGAGCGACCTCAAATGGGCGATATGGCCGACATCGCCTCGCGCGTCCGTGAGACGATTGCCGATGTTCGCACGCGGGGTGATGTCGCCCTACTGCACTATGCCGAGCACTATGACGGCGGTGCGCCGCAGGCGCTACGCGTCGACTCAAAGATCATCGATGAAGCCATGGCGGCGCTCGGTCGGGACGCCTTGGCTGCGCTGCAACGCGCCATTGGCAACGTACGGCGGTTTCACGAGGCGCAGCGTCTTGCGCCGATCACTCTCGAGACTGAGCCGGGCGTACGCTGCGAGCGATTGTTACGCCCCATTGAGCGTGTCGGTCTATACGTTCCCGCTGGCTCCGCTCCTTTACCGTCGGCGCTCATCATGTCGGCGATTCCAGCGGCGATCGCTGGATGTCCTGTCCGTATTCTTTGCACGCCGGCGCGTGGGGGCACGGTATCGCCCGTTATTTTGGCGGCAGCAAGGCTCTGCGGAATTGACAGTATTTTCGCAATTGGCGGTGCCCAAGCGATCGCCGGTATGGCCTATGGTACCGAGACGATCCCTAAGGTAGATAAAATTTTTGGACCAGGTTCCGCATGGGTGACCGTTGCCAAGCAACAGGTCGCGCAAGATCCTGAAGGCGCTGCGATCGATCTACCGGCCGGTCCCTCAGAGGTGATGGTGATCGCCGACGAAACCGCTCGGGCAACATTCGTCGCCGCTGACCTCTTAGCGCAGGCGGAACACGATCCGCTCTCGCAAGCGCTGCTGATTACAACGAGCCCCGCGCTCGCCGCGCAGGTTCGCGAGGCGGCGCTCCGTCAGTACCAAGGACTATCACGTCAAAGTATTTTACGCGAGTCGCTACAGCGCAGTCGTTTGCTCTGTGTCAACGATTTATCCCAAGCGATCGACATTGCCAATCGCTACGCACCCGAACACCTTCTCTTGCAGGTTCGCGAACCACGCCAATGGCTAGATCAAGTGACCTCGGCCGGTTCGGTCTTTCTCGGCGATTGGAGCCCCGAGCCCATGGGTGATTATTGCTCCGGCACCAATCACGTGCTGCCGACCTATGGCTATGCACGCGCGTATAGCGGCTTATCACTGCTCGATTTCTCTAAACGGATCACCGTGCAAGAACTCTCGGCAGATGGCCTACGCAATCTCGGTCCGACCGCCTCGCTACTCGCAGGTCTAGAGGGTTTGGATGCCCACGCACTCGCGGTCAATCTACGACTGGACGTCTTGCAGGGTGTGGATGCGGAGACGCTGACCTCATGACTGACGCTACATCAATCGTTGCGCTGGCTAGACCTGCGATCCGGCAATTGTCGGTATACGCTCATGCACAATGGGATCTGGGCCTAGAGCGACTGCACGCGAACGAATCCCCGTGGGCGCCGGTCGGCCAAGATGACGAACTCGCTCTGAATCGCTATCCAGAACCCCAGCCTCAGACTCTCTGGGAGGCGATGGCTCGGCATTACCAAGTGCTGCCCACGCAAATTGTCGTCGGTCGTGGGAGCGACGAAATCATTGATCTACTGACACGGATCTTCTGCGAAGCGGACCGCGATGCAGTGACGGTTTGCCCACCGACCTTTGGTATGTATGCCGTCGCGGCCCATATTCAAGGCGCGCGTGTCCTGAATGCGCCCTTGCGCTCCGACTGCTCACTTGACCTCGCGGCGATCGCGCAGACGATCGAGGCCGGTAGCCGACTCATCTGGCTCTGCTCGCCAAATAACCCTACCGGTAATTTTTTAGCGGAATCGGATATCGAAGCGGTACTGACGCTCGCTGCGAATCGCGCACTGGTCGTGGTGGATGAGGCCTATGCCGAATTCTCCTCTCAGCGCTCGTGGTCGAGCCGTGTATTGACCCATCCCGGTCTCGTAGTATTGCGCACCCTCTCCAAGGCGCACGGACTTGCCGGCATTCGTCTCGGTACGTTGATTGCGCATCCAGCGATTGCCGAGCTCGTACGAAAAGTGATCCCGCCCTACGCCGTTGCGCAACCGACCTTGGAAGCGGCGCTACGTGCACTACAACCGGCGGTACTTGCGGTCACGCGAGAGCGCATAGAGATCCTGCGGCAGGAACGCGAGCGCCTGCGTAAGATGCTCGCGCAATCTCCATGGGTACAAGGAATTTACGCCAGCGACGCCAACTTTTTACTGATCGCCACTGACACGCCAGAGATTGTGCTCGAACGCGCCAAGGCGAGCGGACTCTTACTGCGCGACTTCAGTGGACGCGACGGTCTCGGTGGAGCCGTCCGAATTTCCATTGGCACGCCAGATCAAAACAATCGTTTGCTGCTAGCGCTTCGGGCCGTGGCGACCTGAGTCGACACATACGACCTGATACGCTGTTCCACGAGGATCGAACCATGAAAGTCTTATTCATTGATCGGGACGGAACCCTGGTGGAGGAACCACCCGATGAACAAGTTGACCGTCTAGATAAAATTTGTTTTGCCGAGCACGTCATCCCTAGCCTCTTACGCTTAAAGGCAGCGGGTTACCGCTTTGTCATGGTCAGCAATCAGGATGGACTGGGAACAGAAAGCTTTCCCTTCGAAGACTTCGAGCGCTGCCAGTCCTTTATCGTGCGCAGCTTTGCCTCTCAGGGAATTGAGTTCGACCCTATTTTTATTTGCCCGCACCGACCAAGCGATAATTGTCGATGCCGGAAGCCAAAAACCGGATTGCTTGATGAGTGGTTAAGCGCACTCGCTGTGAATCAGACCCCCTTTGACCGCACACAGAGTGCCGTGATCGGTGATCGCGAAACCGACCTGCAACTCGCCGATAACCTTGGAATACGAGGCCTAAAATTCGATTCTTCGAGCGAGCACGGTCTCACCTGGCCTGCGATCACCGCCAGCTTGCTCGCTAGGCGTGCCGAGGTGCGACGTGTGACGCGCGAAACAGCGATTACGGTCCGCTTGAATCTCGATGAGAGCGAGCCACTCACCGCCAATACCGGGATCGGCTTTTTTGATCACATGCTCGAGCAACTCGGCAAGCATGCTGGGATTTCTTTGCAGTTGGACTGTGAGGGGGACCTACAAGTTGATGAGCACCACACCGTAGAGGACTGCGCGCTTGCTTTGGGCGAGGCGCTGCGGCAAGCCTTGGGTAGCAAACATGGGATTGCTCGCTATGGGTTTGTCCTGCCGATGGACGAGTCACGCGCGCAGGTAGCGATCGACTTATCGGGTCGAGCTTACAGCGTTTTTGAGGGCGAATTTGGACGCGATCAGGTGGGTGCACTCCCCACGGAGCTGGTGCCGCATTTCTTTCGCTCGCTGGCGGACTCCCTCGGCGCTGCGCTTCATGTCAGTGTGACCGGCGAGAATACCCATCACATGATCGAGGCTTGTTTCAAGGCCACCGGCAGAGCGCTACGGATGGCGGTTGCCAGACAGGGTGATGACTTGCCGACCACTAAGGGACGACTCTGATGGACGGACGGCCACGATCACAAGTGGGTCATCATGGCTAACTCAAGCCCCGTGGTGATTGTGGACTCCGGTGGCGCTAACCTCGCCTCCTTGCAGCATGCATTACATCGGCTCGGTGCAGTAGCGATCGTCTCGAGCGACGCCAAAATCATTGAACGTGCTCCGCGCATCATCCTTCCCGGAGTGGGCGCGGCGGCGATGGCCATGGAGCGCTTGAGTCGTGCTGGACTCATCGATGTGCTGAGGTCCTGCACTCAGCCGCTACTTGGGATTTGCCTTGGCATGCAGCTGCTATTTGAACACTCAGCCGAAGGCGACACGCCGTGTCTCGGCTTGTTGCCTGGGCACGTACACGCTCTGACTGCCAGCACCGAGCGCCCTGTCCCGCATATGGGTTGGAACACCCTCGGTGACTCCGAGCACGCCCTGGTCAAAGATTGCGCTCAGCAATGGTTTTACTTCGTACACAGCTATTATGTGCCAGGTACCTCATCCAGTTGTATCGCGACAACCCATTATGGATTGTCCATCGCCGCAGCCGTTGCCGTAGGGAACATCATGGGCGTGCAATGTCACCCCGAGCGCTCTGCACACGCCGGGGCTCGCCTACTCAAAAATTTTCTCGATATGCCTAACCCGCAGGCGACTTAAAAGGATCCTCATTCGTGCTTCTCATCCCTTCGATCGATTTGCGTAACGGACAATGCGTTCGCTTACTACGGGGCGACTTTGCGGCCGAGACCCGCTACGACGTAGACCCTGTGATGCTATTGCAGCGATACCAATCCCTGGGTGCGCCGTGGTTACACGTCGTTGACTTGGATGGCGCTCGCGATGGCGAGCTTGGGAACTTACCGATTCTCCAGCAACTCGCCGCCTCCTCATCTTTACGCTTACAGGTCGGTGGCGGCGTACGAACCCTGGCGGCTGCACTACGCCTACGCGATGCGGGGGTGAGCCGCGTTGTCATCGGCAGCGCGGCGATTGAGCACCCCAGTGAGGTGCTGCGCTGGGTCAAAGAACTGGGTCCAGAGGCCTGTTGTCTCGCGCTTGATGTGCGTCTGGATAGCAAGCAGATTCCTCGCGTACAGACGCGCGGCTGGACCCAAGGCACACAGGTGTCGCTATGGGATGCCCTGGCACCGTTTCGCGATGTCGGCGTCAAAGATGTGTTGTGCACCGATGTGGCACGTGACGGTGCTCTCGAAGGGCCTAGCGACAGCCTGTATCGCGAGGCCTTACATCGCTATCCCGATATCGATTGGCAGGCTTCCGGTGGCGTACGGGATGGCGCGGATCTGCAAGCGCTGCACAGTCTCGGTTTGGCGTCTGTCATCAGCGGTAAAGCCTTACTGGAGGGCCGGATTGAGGATGAGGCACTTCGATACTGGTTTCGCGGAGCGCGAGACTGATGCTCGCAAAGCGCATCATTCCCTGTTTAGATGTCCGCGACGGCCAGGTCGTCAAGGGTGTACGTTTTCGTGATCATCGTATCGTCGGCGATATCATTGAACTGGCGCAACGGTATCGCGATGAGGGTGCCGATGAGCTCGTGTTCTACGACATCACGGCGAGTCCCGAGGGACGAGCGGTGGATGTTCAGTGGATTGAGCGCTGCGCACAGGTTCTAGATATCCCTTTTTGCGTCGCGGGCGGGATCCGTACGGTTGAGGCTGCGGAGCGAATTCTCGCTGCCGGTGCCGAGAAGATTTCCGTCAACAGTCCTGCTCTGGAGAACCCCGATCTTATTGATGCGCTCGCGCGCCGCTTTGGCTCCCAGTGCGTGGTCGTGGGGATCGATAGCGAGACTCAAAATAATAGCTATCACGTCTACCGTTACACGGGTGATCCCAATCGCTCCGCTGACACCGGTCGAGCCACGCTCGATTGGGTACGCGAAGTGCAAGCGCGCGGCGCCGGCGAAATCGTACTCAACTGCATGGCGAGCGATGGCGTTCGTCACGGCTACGACATCCCGCAACTCCAACACGTTCGCGCGGAATGTCGCATTCCATTAGTGGCATCAGGGGGCGCAGGCTGCAGCGAGCACTTTGTGACGGTGTTTCGCGAATCGGCCGTCGATGCTGCCCTAGCAGCCAGCGTATTTCACAGTGGTACGCTCTCGATTCCCGCTCTCAAGCAAACACTTTCCCGCCAAGGCATTGAGGTTCGTCTGTCATGATCGTGACTCATCAAAACGCCGAGCAACTGGACTTCAATAAAGGCTCAGGCCTGATGGTCGCGATTGCCCAACATGCCCTATCAGGCGAGGTGTTAATGGTGGCCTGGATGAACCGCGAGGCGCTCGCCCGGACCTTAGATGAGCGCGTTGCAGTGTTTTATAGTCGCTCCCGCCAATCTTTGTGGCGTAAGGGGGACACCTCAGGTCACACCCTCACAGTCCAAAGTATCCTTGCCGATTGCGATCGAGACGCGCTCTTACTGCGCGTGATGCCTCAGGGCCCAGCCTGTCACACCGGCGCCCGAAGCTGCTTTCTCGCCGAGACCGACTCCCCTGAGACGCAACAGGCGCTTGCCGGTGACTTCTTACACCGTCTTGAAGGCATTATCGATGAGCGCATCGCCACGGCAATAACCAAAGATAATACCGAGGAAAGTTATACCGCCCGATTGCTTACGCGAGGATCACGACGCATCGCGCAAAAGGTGGGCGAAGAAGCTATTGAAACGGCGCTGGCAGGCGCGGCAGGCGATCTCGATGAGCTACGTAATGAGTCGGCCGACTTGCTCTTTCACTGGCTACTACTGCTTCGACAGCAAGGAGTCTCGCTCGATGAGGTGCTTACGACGCTTGCGGAGCGGCATCGCGCCCGCTGAGGGCGATTTCTTGGGCGGGTGCGCGCAAATTATAGTGCGATGACATGCTCGCACCGTACGCCCCTGCTGTTGCCACCAACAACACATCGCCTTCGGCCGTCGCACGCGGTAACACCCGATCATGACCGATGACATCGCCCGTTTCACAGATGGGTCCGACCACATCAAAAATTCCCGTATCCGGATCATCGATGCGCGAGAGATTCACAATCTCATGATAAGCCCCGTAAAGCGCGGGACGAATCAACGAATTCATGCCCGTCGCGATACCCACGTAGCCACTAGCACCTTTGAGCTTAAGCTGGGTCACTTTGGCCAGCATCACCCCGGATTCGGCAACCACATACCGACCGGGCTCGAGCCATAGTGCAACCGAGGGCCAGTCTCGACGTACGTCAGCGAGTGCGGCATCCAGCGCCGTCAAATCCAATTCAGGCCCGCCTGATCGCTCGGGAACACCGAGCCCACCGCCCAAATCGATAATGCGTACATCAGGGAACTGCTCGCGCACGCTTGCAAGCGCCGCCGCCACCTGTCGCCAATTACCGACATCCAGTACCCCACTACCCGAGTGTGCATGCAAGCCAATGATTTGGCATCCTGCCATATGCGAAAGCGATACCAGCTCTGGCACCTCCCACAAGGGCACGCCAAACTTTGACTGCGTACCCCCCGTGCGAACGTGCTGGTGATGCCCACGGCCGCTACCGGGATCAAGGCGTACCAGTACCTCGCGACCTGCAAACAACTCGGGCCAATGCCGTAGCGGATGTAAGTTATCTAAGGTGACGTGGACCCCTTGTGCCAAGGCGGTTTCGTACTCGCCTCGAGCGGCAAAGTTGGGCGTGAACAAGATTCGATCGGGCGCGAGCTCAGGGACACACTCACGAACATGTGCAAGTTCTTCCGCCGACACGCACTCGAGCCCCAGACCTTGGGTCACGACAGTCGACAAAATAGCTGGGTGGGCATTAGCCTTAATCGCATAGAAAACCTGATCCACTGCACTTAACGCACGGAGGCGCTGGCAGCGCTCAATGACGGTCGCAAGATCGTACACGTAAGCCGCGTCACGCCCGTCATCCATCAGGGTCTGTAATTCGGTTTGACGATCGCGCCACCAGGGTCGCGTCGCCGTCAGCATCGGCTCGAACTCGGCTTTAAACAGACGACTCCAACTTTGACCGATGACTGAATCGTCTTGCACGCGGGTAATCAATAAATCGTGCAAGCCCTCGACCAAACGCTCGCCCTGGGATTCATCGACTACAAAGGTCAGGTTTAAATCATTGGCCGCCTGGCTCACTAGATAAATTCGCTGCTCTTTAAACAACTCCAAGGCTTCGCCCAGTTGATGAAGGATGCCGCGAATATTGCGCCCGACCACACTCACCGAGGCACAGGGTCCAATGAGTTCTGCCCGGCATAATCCAGCCAGCGCTTGCTGCAGACTCGCTAGTACGGACTCATCCAGTGCGTTCGCCTGCGGATCCAAGGATACCGTCACGTTTGTTTCACTGGTGGATACGAGGTCAACCGACAGACCTAATTGTTTAAAAATCTGAAAGGCATCAGCCAAGAAGCCAACCTGATGCCACATCCCAGGGCTTTCCATGGAGACGAGATTCACTCCCGTCTTCAGACAGATCGCTTTGACCTGTGCCGAATCATTGACGGGAGCGGTCGTAATACGCGTATGACCGAGCCCGGGGGCGTGCGTAGAAAGCACATGTAGGGGAATGGCGCGCTGCCGTACCGGAAGCAAACAACGCGGGTGTAATATTTTGGCACCCGCAGTCGCGATCTCCTGTGCTTCATCATAGGTGAGCTCGCGTAATTGCCGAGCTCCCGGCAACTGCCGCGGGTTCGCACTGAACATGCCCGGCACATCGGTCCAGATTTCAAGCCGTTGCGCAGATAACAACCCCGCAAAGTAGGCTGAAGAGGTATCTGATCCCCCTCGACCCAAGAGCACCGTATCGCCTGCCGAATCACTCGCGATGAAGCCTTGTGTGATCAGTAAACGTCCTTCGGACCGAAGCCGTGCGTCGACCGCCGGATTCGCGGCAAACTCGCAAGTCGCCGACAGATACTGGGCCTTAGACCGAGCGGCCTCTCGATGTACCGCACGCAATGAGTTGCGAGCATCTGTCCAAACCACTGGCAATCCCAGCCTATGCAGATAGGCCGCACCGAGACGAGTGGCCAATAATTCACCGGTGGCCATGACGCGCGCACGCGCTCGATCATCGATACTTGGACTCGAGCGTAGCTGCTCAATGAAATCTATAAACAGTTGCCACTCTTCGCCAAGCGCGCCTTGCGGATCAACCCCGAGCTCCATAGCGAGTTGCCAGTGTCGCTGTCGCAGGTGGGTCAGTAGCGCATCCACTGACAGACCATCCGTAGCGTTGGTCTCCGAGCGCTCCCCGTCAGACAGGACTGCCAACAAAGATTCCAGTTGGTCGGTAACTTTACTCAGTGCCGAATGGACGATGAGCACGTGAAAGGATTCGCGAAGGCGCTCCTCGGCAATGGCGGCAATTTTTTCCCAGACCGACAACGAAGAAACACTCGTTCCTCCGAACTTGAGCACGATCCAGCCAGGACGGACCTCGGACACCCGCTCGCTCCGCTCAATCGTCACAGATCGTCGTCGTCGTAATCACGCAAATCTTTGGCGAGACGCTTATCGGCGAGCACCTCTTCCAGTTTGCTCCAGGCGGCTTTACCACGCTTGCCCGGCTGCGGCTTGGCACGTCGGTCCACGCGATCGAGAAAGCGATCGTAATCATCGCCCCCATCGTTGGAGTTGGCCTCGTTCAAGAGCTCCTCATCGAGCTCGAAGCCTTCCGTGTCTCGCTCAGCCATGGTGACGAACCTTTATACCTTAAAAATCAACAACTTATAAAAATACGATGCGATCGCCGCGCTGCACTATAGCGAAAACTTCGTCGGCTGCAAGTTCAGCGACGCCGAACCCCCTCGACAACGGTGATCGGCGCCCCCCGAGAGACCCCTAGGACATCCATGGCCCGCCGTTCCGCCACCGCAACTTCGATCACACCGAAGGAGTTGATTAGCGCCAGCGGCTCTCCCGGTTGCACCTCACCATAGGTTCTTCTGAGGGGTAAACGTTGCTGGCCCACCCTCACCACCGGCTCGCGCCACCCGTCTAGGCTCAAGGCGTCGATATTGCTCAAGAGATTCCCAAAGTGATCGACAGTGATGATCACACCTTGCACTCGTCCCGAGCTAACGATCGGGTCATCCACCCAGGAGGGGACAAGTTCCTCGCACGGTACACCCAACGACTCGATTGTCCTCCTGCCGGAAGCGAGCTCGGCAGCAAGCGGTGCAAAGATATCGCGGCCATGAAAGGTAGCACTCACTCGCGACAGGCCGAGGGTGTGCAAAATTTCCGGACGCAGGTGCCAAACACGGGCTTGACGTGCTCGCTGCACGACGGGCGCCAGAAGGCCATTGTCCGGTGCGAGGAAGAGATGCCCATCGGCCTCCACCAACGCGATCTTGCGCGCCGTGCCGACACCGGGATCCACCACGGCAATATGCACGGAGCCGTTTGGAAAGTACTCGAACGCTCTCGATAACCAAAAGCCTGCTTCTGCAGGCCAATGAGCCAGAATCTCATGGGTAAGATCAATGACTTGGGCGTGAGCAAAACACGACAGGATGCGCCCCTTCATGACCCCAACGAAAGGGTCACGCAAGCCGAAGTCTGAAGTCAGGGTAATGACTCCACTGACGGGCGGCAAAACCGCCTTAGGGGTTAACATGGACTCATCCGCGTTCATACGAGCGCTACGGTATCATTAGTGCCATGAACACGCAGCGCTCCGAGTTTAGCTCGCTCATGCCGTTTCGTTTAGACGAGCAAATTGTGTTGATCACGGGCGCTTCGAGCGGAATCGGCGCTGCGCTCGCACGCGGCTTTGCCGCGGCAGGCGCATCGGTCGTCCTCGCGGCCCGACGCTTGGATCGCCTTGAGGCGATTGCCACCGAAATCAGAGCGAGCGGCGCACGCGCCCTACCCCTAGCACTCGACGCCTCAGACCCGAAGAGCTTCTCTGCACTCTTCGATCGCGTTGAGCAGGAATGGGGGCTCATCAATGTTCTGATCAACAACGCAGGCCTTGCTCGTCCCGCTCGCTTTTTGAAAACCTCAGATCGGGATTTCGCTGAGACGATGCGTTTGAACTTTGAGGCGCCGTGGTTTCTGAGCCAAGAATTCGCCGCGAGACTCATTGCCGCCAAGCGCTCGGGTTGTATCCTGAATATCGCCTCGGTACTCGCTCTCGGCTCAGGGCCAGGCTATGCCGCTTACTCCTCTTCCAAAGGCGCTTTGGTTCAACTCACGCGCAGTCTCGCTCTTGAATTTACCCGAGCCGGGATTCGCGTTAACGCTCTCGCTCCCGGGTGGTTTGTCACGGAGATGAATGAGCACTGGTTCGCCACACCAGAGGGTCAAACCTATCTGCAAAGTACGCCTGCGGGCCGCGCGGGTCAGCTTGAGGAATTAATTGGACCTGCCCTTTTGTTATGTAGCAAGGCGGGCAGCTTCCTAAACGGTGTCATCTTACCGGTAGATGGCGGACATCATGTCGCTTTGAAATAGGCGCCTGCTCATCAAAAATCAGGCGATTACTACTCCCACCAAAGAAATCACCACAATAGCGGCTAAATTGACCCATAAGCCCGCCTTCAACATTTGTTCAAATTGCACCCGACCGGTACCAAACACCATGGCATTCGCGGGTGTACCGACTGGCATCATGAATGCAGCCGATGAGGCCATCGCGGCTGGGGCGATCAGCGCTAGGATCGAGTGATCCGAGCTCGCGGCCACAGCGGCTAAAATCGGCAAAAAGGTTGCGGCCGTTGCCACATTACTATTTAGCTCTGTCCAGAAAACGAGCACTGCGACGATCGCGATAATTAGCAAGGGTAACGGCCAGCCTCCCAGTACACTCAAAGATTGGCCTAGGATCATCGCAAGCCCACTCTGCTGAATGGAGGCTGCCAGAGCAAGACCACCTCCAAATAAGAGCAAAATTGACCACGGCAACCGACCAATGTCCTCGGCGGCGAGCAGAGCGGACTGTCGGCCAGAGGGAATCACAAACAAAACGAGACCGGCCGCCACTGCGATCGACGTGTCATTCAAGCCCGCGAGCGGTGCCCAATTATTGAGCCATGGGCGAACAATCCACAGTAACGCGGCGCTACCGGCGACCATCGCCACACGCCTCTCAGCAATCGTAATGGGACCTAACGAATCGACTGCGTCTGCAAGTGCCTGATCGGACTGTCCGAGTTTTGCGGCATTGAATGGCAGCGCAACATGAGTGAGTAGCCACCATGTCAGGGGCAATAGCATTGCGACCGTCGGTAGTCCAAAAACAAGCCAATCGAGAAAGGTGACCTCGACGTCAAAGTTTTTAGCCATGAAGCCTTGCACAATCGCGTTGGTCGGTGTTCCGATGAGCGTCCCTAAGCCACCAATGGTCGCCCCATAAGCCACCCCCAACAGCAAGGCCGCCGAGAATTGCAGACCATCCCGATCCTCGTTCACACCCGGCTTCGCCGTGCCCATCGCCAAGGTCGCAACCGCGACGGCCACGGGCAGCATCATCAGCGCGCTTGACGTGTTCGAGACCCACATACTCACCGTGGCGGTCGCAATCATGACGCCCAGCACCAAGCGTTTGGGTTCAGCACCTAAAATCCCCATGATGCGATACGCAATGCGACGGTGTAATTGCCAATTCTCCATCGCACGGGCAATCAGAAAGCCACCTAAGATCAGCATCACCGACGAATTGGTGTACTCGCTTAATACCTTCGCAGGATCAGGTAAACCCAGCAAAGGAACCCAGATCAAAGGCAGCAAAGCGGTCGCCGACAGCGGCACTGCCTGCAAGGCCCACCAGAGAGCCATCCAACCGGTGATACCCAAAACACGCCAACTGGTGTCGGTAAAAACATCCGGTGCCGACACAAGCCATGTCATCGCAAAGAACGCGGGCCCGACGATGAGTCGCAGTAAGGAACCCATCACAAGACGTCCGGTGCATAGAGCTTAAGTTCTGGTTCAAGCTCTAAGCCAATCATTAAGGGAATACCCGACGACTCACGTAAAGCACTGATAGCGAGATCCCAGTTGATCATGACTTCGCTATCCCCCAGTAGCTCATCGAGTCGCGCTTCAAAGATTTGTAAATCGACCACTGTCGCTTGCCCCTCTTCATTGATGGGGGGGTGAACTTCCAGCCAGATCTCTCCTCCCACCTTCGCAAGTTTGACCGGTTCGTTGATCAATGCGACCTCGGTACCGATCGGTACGTCCGGAAACATGCGCGCGATATCTTCGGGATACATACGTAAGCAACCGTGAGTGACCGCCATCCCCACTGCGTCCGGGTTATTAGTGCCATGAATCAGATACGCACCGCTTGGGATCCCGAGTCGCATCGCGTGCCGACCGAGTGGATTATCCGGTCCGGGCGGGACGACCCGCGGTAGCGGACGCTCTCCCCGTGCTGCGCGGTCCCGACGCACGGACTCAGGCGGTGTCCAGGTCGGGTTCACACGCTTAGACACAATCGTGGTCACGCCCAGCGGCGTACGCCAGTCCATTTTGCCGACACTCACCGGGTAGGTGTAGACCTTAGCCGCTTGGCCCTTAGGGGGCTTGGGGAAAAAGTACAGGCGATTCTCTGGCAAATTCACCACGATTCCGCGTCGCTCGCCAGGAGGCAGAACACGCTGGCCCGGAATCACGACCTCGGTCCCCTCCCCCGGCAACCATGGGTCGACGCCTGGATTAACCCTCAACAGCTCCTCGTACCCGAGACTGTATTGTCGGGCGAGTTGGATCAACGTGTCCTCGTAGCGCGTACGAACTCGCAGCACCTCGCCAAAGAGACCATCTCCAGATTCAGGCAAGAGATATTCCGAGCTATGCACCCATGGGGATGCCACGCTACTCAGCAGCGCCGCGACCGAGACCAAAAGCGTACGGGAGATGCAAGAAACGTTCGAACCGTCCATGGGTTCGAATGATGCCCGATCTCTCACCAAAATGGGCTTCCCTAAAAGCGTGATACGACGGGAGCTGACCTAATTGAGAACCACCATGAGCTGCTCAACCTCCTCGGCCACCGACTCTCGTAGCGCTGAAGGATCCATTTGTCCGTAGCCAAGACGGTGCGCTGCGGGGGACTGCCTAAGAACCCCCTCCCAGGGATCTGGGCCTTGCTCGGGCGCTGGTAAATCTACGAGTGCGTCGCCTAGCGCGAGTACGTCAAGAAGATGATCCTGCACGAGCCTAAGATCGCTGCTCGCAGCGTCTCGCGCCTCAAAACACGTCACCGCTCGCACAATGTCCGGCGCAAAGTCCCACTCACGAAGCAACTGATCGCTCACGCGCGCATGCCAAGAATCTAGGACATGCGCCAGCGCAGCCGAGTCTTCGAGTAAGGACGCCGACCACGCGGCTCGTGTCAGCAAGACGATCTTACCCATGTTGTGCAAGAGCCCCGCCAAAATCGCGGAATCTTTGGACACTGCCGGCAGCGGCGCGCTTAGCCCACGACAGAGGCTAGACATGCGGATCGCTCTCTCCCATAGACGGCCCATCGGTTCCCGAACCAATGTGTATTCTGGCAAGCTGCGTACAGCCGACAAAGAAAACGCGAGCAACACCACGCGCAAGGTATCGTGCCCAAGGCGCGCGATCGCTGCCCCCAACTCTTTTGGCGCACGACCGGCGGGACGGAACGCAACGGAATTCGCCATCCCAATAATTCGAGTCGAGAGTTCGGGTTCGCGCTGAATCAATCGGGCGAGTTGATAATTCGAACCGAAATCGTCTGCCAACTGACGCAGCAAGAGGCCCGTGATGTCCGGCAAGCCCACGATGTTGATCGCGCCTACGCGTAATTCGCGCTCTAACTCAATGATAAAGGCGTGCGCCTCAGGTGTGGGCGCCGGTGTCATAGCTCGGCCTTCATCTGTCACTGCGAGTAAAAATCCGTCGAACCTTTATCCGATTGTAAAATCGCGAGAATAACCCGACGGTTTGCCGCACGACCCTCTACGTTTTCATTGGTCTCAACCGGGCGATGCTCGCCAAAGCCAATGACCGTGAGCCGCGTCTCCGGAATGCCGACGGTCGCCATCAATCGGGCAACCGATGCCGCGCGCGACGCGGAAAGCTCCCAATTACTGGGATAGCTTGCAGTCTTGATCGGCAGGTTATCCGTATGGCCTTCAATTAAAATCGGATTCGATACGTCGACCAATTGGCTTGCGAGTCGCCGAATAATCTCCTGCGCCGTAGGCGGTAGATTTGCTGACCCGCTGGCGAACAGGATGTCATTACGCAGTTCGATCTCCACCCAACCGCGATGCTGGCGAATCATGAGCTGATCCGCGAATACCAGATCCTGCATTTCAACCGCGATGTTGTCAGCGATTTGCACAAGTGAGGGGGCCCTTGGTTGAAGCTGCGTTTGTTGACCGGCAGCCGTACCCTGTGGACTCGTAGGATTGGGTACTGCGACCACATTTGGCGTCGGAATACCCTCTTGTCGTAGCTCTGCGGTGAATGGCACCTCACGCTGCGGTTCACCGCGAAAGGCGGCATTGAGCGCGTCTGAGAGGACACGATACTTGCCAGAATTAACTGAGGAAATTGAATACATCACTACGAAAAAAGCGAGCAACAAGGTAGAACTATTTGCGATGTTATTCGCCGTCGCTGACAGATCCGTCTGAGCGGCATTCATTCCACTGATGGCGGTACGCATGGACATATCGATTTCCTCTAAATAAAGGTGAAGGGCTACATCACATGCCGTACAGACGACAGTGCGATGCGACCGTTATCGGTGTTAAGAAGTAGACCCGCGCCTTGGCCATCGACCGTGATACTGCGCACGGTGCTCAAGACGGAAACCGGCAATGCTTCCGTTCGGTCGGCATAGCGCGCCAGCGCGTTGATTTGATACGGCCCAGGCATCAAAGATTCACCGTCCGCGCCGCGCCCGTTCCAGCTGTACTCGCGCTCGCCACCGCCGGGACCCAGTAACAACCGCGACACCTCGACACCCATCGAGTCACGAATGACCACTTCGACGGCAGATGCCGTGTCAGGCACCTCGATCGTGCCGCGCACCGGACGTTGCCCATCAAACGAGGCGATATTTCCCTCGCTCAATACACCACGCCCGATCAAGCTTGCGCCTTCTACGGTTTGCGATGCGCGCAAGGCATCCACCATGCCACTTAATTGGGATTGCATCCCTTGTACGCCCGTTACGGTGCTGAACTGCGCGAGTTGCCCCAAGAACTCGCCGGGCTCTAAGGGCTTGAGCGGATCCTGGTTTTTGAGCTGGGCCAACATGAGGGTCAAAAATTGCTCCTGACCCATCTCGCCCATGCCGCGAGACGCTGTTTCACCCTTGCGAATCAGCGTGCCAGAAAGCGGCTCTTGAATCGTGGTCATAGCGTTACTGTCCCAGTCGTAGCGTGGCGAGCATCAGATCACGCGTGGTGTTCATCACTTCCACGTTATTTTTGTAGGCGCGAGAGGCGGAAATCATGTCAACCATCTGCTCAACCGCGCTGATATCCGGTACGAAAACGTACCCTTCCGCGTTCGCTAACGGATTACCCGGCTCATAGCGCGTTAATGGCGCTTTATCGGATTGCACCACTTGACTCACGCGGACCGCGGAGCCCTCATCGCGCGCCAACTGACTGCGCACTTCCTCAAAAATAACGGCGCGTGCGCGATACACATCCTCGGGGCGCCCTGCCACGGTATTCGCGTTGGCAAGATTACTGGCCACGGCGTTGAGGCGAGTGGATTCCGCGCTCATCCCGGAGCCTGCGATTTCAAATAACTTAAAACTCGACATGAGGCCCTCCGCGACTTACTGACCCGTGATCGCAGTCATCAGACCGCGCATCTGGGAACTAATGAAATTGAGCGAGGCCTGATAGCGCACAGCGTTCTGTGCGAAAGCCGCCTGTTCGCGTTGAATATCGACGGTATTACCGTCCAGCGAAGGCAGTACGTCCGTCCGATCCTGTAAACGCCACGGGCCGCCCATGGCGGCTGGTACGCCCGGCAAATGGCTGGCCTGGGTCGTCAATAAATTGGCGCTTTGACCTGAAGGCGATGGCGAACCCCGCAGCGCCGTATCCAGTGCCAAACGGAAATCGAGATCCTGTGCCTTATAATTAGGTGTCTCCGCATTGGCGATATTTCGCGCCAGAACCTCGGCGCGTTTCGCACTGAGCTGTAAGGCTTGTGCGTGCAATGCGAAATGAGCATCTAAGTTAAACATTGATCATCCTCCGCCAAAAAATTGGCCTCGTGGAGGAATGAGCAAGTGCCATGCCAATTCTGGTCGTAGGCTGCTCTCGGAGGCGGTGCCGTCGCGTGACGGTCGCGTCAAACACCTTAAATCGCCGATAAAAATTCGCTAAAGGAATCCCCAGAACTGCCGATGTATCGTCTGTTCGCACATCGCGGCGGTTAAGCCGTTCACGGAAAGGGCTTGCCACCTCGACCTGCAAATTTCTGCCAGCGGCGCGCGCGCTCGCGAAGCCATTCGGCAGAAATGTATCTTTGGCATGTATGTTGCTGATTCAATCACCATGAATCAGCGTGACAAACTATTGGCGTTATCCGCCTGGCTGCTGTGTGCTTCGCTTTCAATCTATGCGCAGGCCAGCCACGCGCAAAGTCCACCCGTTTCGTCGACCTATCAACTGCATTCACACGCGGAGATTTTGCAAACTGCGGCGCAGTCGTTACGAAATCGTGCACCGGATGCCATCATCGAGGCGCAGCCCATCGACCCGCGCGTTCAACTACGCCGCTGCTCAGCACCGCTACAAACCGATGTTCCTTTAGGGGTGGCGTTAACGGCGCGAATCAATGTGCGGGTTCGCTGTCTCGCACCGGCCGCGTGGAGTCTCATCGTTCCCGTCTCCGTGAGCACAGAAACCGAAGTCTGGGTATCCGCCCGCCCCTTACGCGCAGATGAACCGCTTCGGGAAATCGACCTAAGACGGGAAACTCGACGATTTCCGGGGACCGACCGCTGTTGTGTCCGTGATTCCGCCGAAGTGATCGGTAAAGTGCTGCGTCGACCGATTGCTGCAGGCACGGTCCTGAAGCGCGCGGACATCGAGATCGCTGATTCGATCAAGCGTGGCGAGATCGTCACGATCGTCGCAAGCGAAGCGGGTTTCGAAGTCCGCGCAAGCGGCGTCGCGCTGGGGGATGCCAAACCTGGAGAACCCGTTCGCATTCGGCACTCAAGTTCACTCAGGATTGTGCAGGCCCGTGCCGATACACCGGGTGTGGTGAGGGTGCCATGAGTCGCGCACGTCGATTACCCGTCACCGTAGGCGTCACAACCATTTCGGAACGTTTATCTGAAAAAAGTCCTCAAGCTTTACCTGAGGCGGCCGTTAACCCGCTTGGGAAAGTGGCAAAAGTGTGGAGACTGCCATGACAATCAAAGTAAATTCGTTCGAGCCGCGGCTGGTGCCGGTCGGTCAGGAACATCCAAGCCGCGTAGCTAGCAATCCGACGGATCGCGCTGACGTGGCGAGTGCGATGAGTTCTGGGACGGCAACTCAAGCCGAGGAACGTTCGGTCGCGTTGACGCCAGCGAGTCGGCAACTCGCCGAGTGGTTGCGTGATGAGACATCCGAAGCGGGTGTGGATGCAGCCAAAGTCGCTCGTCTACGGGTTGAAATCGAGCACGGCACCTACCGGCTCGACTCGACGCGTATCGCCGAGGGCCTACTGACAAGCGAGCGTGAGCTCTTACAGCGAATGGACCGTGGCTGATATGTCTGATGACCTGTCGCATCGGAACGCCGATCAGGTGCAAACCGAACTGGCTCGTCAGCTCAGCGTCGAGCGGCGCTTACTCACCGAGCTTGAGCGACTGCTTAAGGAGGAACGTGAGGCGTTGCAGCAAACGGTGGCACCCGAGCACCTCGAGCAGGCCTGTAATCGTCGCCAACAATGCATGGGCGAGTTACTTCGCCTACAGGACGAACGGAACCAGTGGCTTTTGCAAGCCGGTGTCACAGCCGATATTGCGGGGCTCTTACAACTCATCCGCCGCAGTCACGTCCCAGGTAACGTCCCGAGCCAGTGGGCCGAGTGCGCGGCTCTCGCCAAACGTTGCCGCGATATGAACCAACAAAATGGTGCCTTGGTGGCCTCGCGTATGAGACGGGTTCAAGGCGTACTCAATATTTTGATCGGTCAAGGCGCCGACGCCGTGCCGGCGACTTATTCACGCCAGCTGACCGACTCGGCTCGACCGAGCGGACGAGTGTTGTACCTCGAGGCCTAAGCGCTCATCGGGCGCCGATCAGGCGCCCCTCGAGGCTACAGCTCAAGCGCGCCGGGGTTAATTTGTCGAGTGGGATCCACCACCCGCTTTAAATCTTTGACGAACTCCGCTGTTCCAGCTTGGAGCTCGCTGAGATAGGGATAGGTTTTACCTAATTGATTCGATGCTGCACCCAATTCTGCAAATAACGCGACTAACTTTGAGCGTGCTTCATGCACGAGCGCAGTGGCTCGGGGATTAGCCTCCGGTTCGCGAAGTTTTGCCTTGGCCTCCGCGCTTAATACATGGCCATGCAATGGCAACCAGCGATCACGCCAATGAAAAACAGGCTCAAAACTAAATGCATGCGTACCGATCGCAATCAGCAAATGACTCATCCATATGCCTTCTTCGGCAAAACGTGACTGATAGGGCTCCAACAACTTCGCAGCCGCCTGCATGATGCGCTCGGCATCCGAGTGAGCGACCTTGGCATTTAATGCAGCCCATCGATCGCCCTCCGCGCCGAGCACGCCATCCGGTGCGGGGAACAAATCCGCCCGTACCGCGCGCGGGATGGACTCGGCGATCTCCTGCCCACCTCGACTGAGACAAATTTCACGGATCGCGGCGATATCTGCCTGCACCGCTGCATCAGATCGACCCGAACACACCACATGCAATGAAAACGCGTCCGTCGGCAAAAAGTTCCGTCCTGCCGAGACGAGTCTCGCGCCAGCTGCCAAGCCCTTCAACAGGCCGTTTTCACTGCGCATCACTTTGAGTAACACACCGGTATCACTCAAAAGTCCATGTGACTGGAGATTCTTGCGAGTGGTCTCGGGGTCAAATACATAGGCCTCTTCCGCTGCCCCAGATCGCGCGACCTCCGATAACGCTCGCCCAGCTGCCGCCATCCCATCAAAGACGAAAGACCCAAAGCCGACCGCCTGGGGCGTACGCATGATGCGCAAGGTGGCCGTGAGCTTCACCCCGAGCGCACCCGATTCATGCAGAAAGAGTCCGGTGAGATCCGGTCCACACGTGCGGTAGAAGGGCTTTTGGGCGTGGCGAAACGCCAGTTGCCCCGTTGTGATAATTTGCCCGTCCGCCCGAGCGACCTCGAGACCGAGCACGATGTCCGCGCCGGTGCCATAGCGCGCGGTGCCCAAGAATAACGCTCCATTGGATAAACCACCCCCCACAGTCGCCCGTGCCCCCGAAAAGGTGCCAAAAAACGGCAAACGCAGACCGAGTGGTGCTAACGCGTCGTAGATTTGTTTCCACGTCACACCCACTTCCACTCGGATATACATATCCTCGGGGTTGATCTCGAGAATGCGATTGAGTCGTGAGGTATCGAGCACCACCGTTTTAGCGCCCTCTGCCAAATAACCCCCGGTGTAAGACAGGCCACCGCCTCGCGCGATCACGGTGTATCCGGCTTTCACAGCGGCGCCCACGGCTCTGGCGCATCGCTCTACATCGCGTGGTTTGAGAACGGCATCAACCGTTTGCCCACAGCCATAAACGTCACTCGAGGCGATCTCCCGCGTGGCGATATCCACTGCGATCTCGTCGGATTCCAGAAATCCAAAACCACTGGATAAGCCCGCGGCAGCGGTCACACCCTGGGCTGGATGCGCACTCAGGTCATTCGTGATTGGATCCAACATGTTTACCCCTCTACGCTCAGCCAATGCCTCTATATACGCAATCCTACTGATGTATCGCGAGAAGGGGCAGTTGAGACTTTACGCAAACGCCGTAAGGAGGTCAGCGCATGCCGGCATATCGGAAAATACTCATCGCCCTGAAAGATCTGGACGCCAAGTCCATGCCAGCCCTCAACAAAGCCGCGCAGATCGCCAAGGCCCACGGTGCCACGCTCGAGATTTTTCACGCTCTCGCCCAAACCGTGCTCGTCGATGCGTTGGATGCGAAGAAAGTCTCGCTCAAAGATTTTGAGAATCAGCAACTACACGCCTGCAAAGTATTGCCAAGCGCTTAAGGAAACACGACATCAGGGTAACCTGCGCCGCGGAGTGGGATTATCCACCTGCGGAAGCCATTATTCGTCGAGCGCTCAAAACTAAGGCCGATCTCATCGTCGCCGAGCGTCATGCGACCAAGCATGTCGCGGGTTGGATGCTCTCCTACACCGATTGGGAGCTCCTACGACAAGCGCCCTGCCCAGTGCTATTGGTCAAAAAGACGAAACCCTATCACCGACCGCGCGTTCTTACGGCCATCGACCCCTTCCATCAGCACGAAAAGCCAGTACGGCTGGATGCCGCATTACTGAACGCCAGCGCATCGCTTGCGACAGCGCTCAAAGGCACGTTACAAATCATTCACTGCGTTCCGCCTCCCACGGTGCTTACGGCCGGATGGGTGGCAGGACCCGTCGTGGTCGATAACATCAAAACGGATGAGATGCTGAAAAATGCGCGTAAGGCCTTGGCGGCTGAGGTCGCACGGCATGATCTACCGTCTCATAAATTGGCGATCGTCCAAGGCGCAGCGCGTGAGGCTATCCCGCAAACGGCGAAGTCTGGCAAGGCTGATATCGTCGTGATGGGTGCCTTGTCGCGTTCAGGGTTGAAACGTGTATTGATCGGTAACACGGCCGAGGCGGTGCTCGATGCACTCGAGTGTGATGTGTTGATCGTAAAGCCCGGGAAATTCCAGACTAAAGTCGCAAGACGCAGCCGAGGCGCCCAACTCATGGCCTTGCCGAACGCCATTACGGGCTAGGATCAAAGATCCTTCCGGTACGCGCCTAAAAAGCGTTGAGACCCGTCAACTCTCTGCCTACAGAGAGTTGATGGATCGTCTCGGTGCCTTCATAGGTGATCACACTTTCCAGATTCAGTGCGTGACGCAGCGCGCCGTACTCGAGCGTAATCCCCGCGCCACCGAGCAGATCTCTCGCCTCGCGGGCGATCTCCATCGCGGAGCGACAGTTATTCCACTTGGCCATCGACACCTCAACCGGTCGTAATGCACCTCGATCTTTGCGACGCCCTAAATGCAGCGCCAACACTTCGCCGAGCGTAATCTTGCGAGCCATCTCGGCGAGGCGAATCTGCACAGCTTGCGTAGCCGCCAAAGAACGCCCAAAGAGCTGACGCTCTCGCGTGTAGCGTAGGGACTCATCCAAACAGGCTCGGGCCGCGCCCATGACGCCCCACGCGATCCCATAGCGGGCTTGGGTGAGACACGACAGCGGTGCCTTCAGACCCACCTCGGTACCCGGCAGCAAGTTGGACGCCGGCACCCTCACATCATCAAAGAAAAGTGCACCTGTGGCTGAAGCTCGCAGAGATAACTTTCGCTCAATGGCAGTCGCCGAAAATCCGGGCATATCACGCTCAACCAAAAACCCGCGCACGCCCTCATCAGTAAGCGCCCAGACAACTGCCAAATCGGCAATGGGTCCATTAGTGATCCACATCTTAGAGCCGTTGAGAATCCAATCTCCGCCTTGTCGCTTCGCATGCGTCAACATATTGAGCGGATCAGATCCCCCATGCGCCTCAGTGAGGCCAAAACAGCCGATGATTTCCCCGCGAGCCATGGCGGGCAGCCAGCGCTCACGTTGCGCTTCATCGCCATAAGCGTGGATGGGCCACATACAGAGCGAGGATTGCACGGACACAAAGCTGCGTAGCGCCGAGTCACAACGCTCGAGCTCTTGGCAGATCAGGCCATAGCTGACGGCGTTCAAACCCGCGCACGCGTAGCCTTCGATCGACGATCCCAATAGACCGAGTTCGGCCATGGGCTTCACGAGCTCATGCGGAAAACGACTCTCTGCGAAGCACTCGCTGATGAGCGGCAAGGCCTCTGCATCCACAAAGCGAGCGACGGACTCGCGAACGGCGCGCTCTTCGTCGCTGAGCTCAGCGTCCACCCCCGCAAAATCAATTCGATCCATGGTGACCTCTCACGATGCCAACCCCCATCTGCGCGGCCCCATCGAGGCAGCCTTAAACGAGCCTATGGATGAATGATGCCTTATCCGACGACCTTTCGGTCACGCAGGTCGGCGATTTCCGCCTCGGCGAGGCCTAAGCCACGCAGAATCTCCTCCCCATGCTCGCCCGCACTGGCCAGGCGCCCGCCCTGACTCGGCCGTTTTCCGTCCATCTCGATCGGCAGAATCGGTAAGCGCGTTTTCCGACCATCCGGTAAGGTGGTTTCGCCCAATCCGCCACTGGCGGCGAGGTGCGGATCATCAAACATTTCCTCAGGCTTACCGATCGGTGCAAACGGCAAACCGGTTTTTTCCAGCAGAGGAATCAAGTTGGCCTTGGTGTAGCCTTTGAGAATCGCCCTCACTTTCGGCAGTAGCGACTCGCGCTGCAAGACACGCTGAGAATTCGTCTTGAGGGACTCATCCGCTGCGAAGTCTGCGAGACCAAACGACTGGCAAAACTTCTCCCACAGCCCATCCGAGACGATGCCGACGAACACTTGATCGTTATCAGCGGTCTCGAACACATCGTAAATGGCCCACGCAGAAATGCGCACGGGCATCGGCTTAGCGGGCTGGCCGGTCACCGCCATCTGCGCCATGTGCTGACCCACGAGATAGACTGTCGTCTCAAAGAGTGCACTACTCACTTTTTGGCCACGACCCGTTTGATGACGCTGTTGTAGTGCTGCCAGCACGGCAATTGCCCCAAACATCCCCCCCGTGACATCGATTACCGACGTCCCCGCGCGTAAGGGTCGCCCGGGTGGCCCCGTCATGTAAGCGAGCCCTCCCATCATTTGCGTGACCTCATCGAGCGCGGTTCGGTCTTCATAAGGACCCGATAAAAAGCCTTTTTCCGAGCAATAGATCAGCCGAGAATTGGTTTGGCAGAGGCTGTCATAGCCCAAACCCAAGCGTTCCATCGCGCCACTACGAAAATTCTCAACGACCACATCCGCCGCATCACAGAGGCGACGCGCCACGGCTACGCCTTCAGGTGACTTCAAGTTCAAACAAATACTCTTCTTATTGCGGTTATACATGGGGAAGTATCCCGCTCCCGAACCCAGCAAGGCTCGAGTGCTATCACCGCCAATAGGCTCAACCCGAATCACCTCAGCGCCCAGCTCCACGAGCACCGCACCAACGGCTGGCCCCATGACCATGTGGGTGAACTCGACAATCCGAATTCCCTGTAAGGGTAAAGGCTCACCCGTAGATTTAGACGCTTCACTCATTGTTGACCCCTCACTCACTCGCTCCATCCCCATCGACGCCGTAAAGACGTCGCTCAACGATCCGCGGTCTGTTCAAAGCCCAACGGCAATCCGGCCTCAGGCGTAAAACCATAGAGCGCCTCATTCGGTAAAGCCTCTTGCAGAATCTGCCGGACGTGCAAAAGTTTCGACAAATCAATGCCGGTGTCGAGACCCATCGCCTCGAGCATGAAGACCAAATCTTCCGTTACGATGTTGCCCGACGCACCCGGTGCGAACGGGCACCCCCCCAGACCGCCGAGAGAACTATCAAAAGTCGTGATTCCGACTTCAAGTCCCGCGAGCACATTGGCGAGCCCAAGACCGCGTGTGTTGTGCAAATGCAGACCGGAGAGCGCTTCTTCGCCGACGACTGCTCGCACGCGCCGCACTAAATCTTTGACCTGCGTTGGATTGGCGTACCCAGTGGTATCCGATAAACCGACTTCATCACACCCCGCGGCCATGAGCGCTTCAGCCAAGCTCAAAACTTTTTCCACCGGTACGATGCCTTCGATCGTGCACCCAAACGCCGTCGATAGCCCGCCTTCAAATTTGGGGCGCTCCGCAATTGGCAGCGTCTGCAGTAATTGCGCAATGGCCCGCACTTCGTCCATCACCTGCGCATGGGTCCGACGCAGATTTTTTAAGCTATGCGTTTCAGAGGCGGAAAGCGGTAGCGTAATTTTGTGCGCTCCGGCGGCCACAGCCGCTTCGGCCCCCTTGAAATTCGGCACCAACGCGGCGACCGTCAGACCGTTAAAGCCGCGCGCATAACGCACGACTTCACCCGTGTCCGCCAACTGGGGTAACAACTTAGCCGGCACAAAACTACCAACCTCTATTTCTCTGACTCCCGCTGCGTACTCCGCTGCGATCCACGCTTTTTTTGCCTCGAGTGGCATGATGCTACTAATACTTTGTAAACCATCTCGCGGGCCGACCTCGCTAATCAAAATCATATTGTCACATCCACTTTGGGGGGTGATGAAGGCAACTCGTGCAGCCATGGACGTACACGGCGTTGCTCACGCATAAACTGATCAATCCGATCACGATGCTTAAAGCTTAAGTCGATTGCATCCAAGCCCTCGAGCAGCATCTCGCGTGACTCGCTATCCATGGTGAACGGAACTGAAATGTCAGCGCAGCGTACTTCGCACTGCTGAAGATCCACCGTCACTCGATAAGCCGAAGGATCGACGGCGACCTGTTCTGCCAATCTTGCGATATCGCTTGCAGCAAGTATCACCGGTGCAATACCGTTACGCACACAGTTGCTGCGAAATATCGGTGCAAATGAGGGCGCGATGACAGCCCGAAAACCATATTCGTGCAAGGCCCACACAGCGTGTTCTCGACTAGAGCCGCAACCAAAGTTTTCGCCGCCCAGCAAAATACGCGCCCCGGCGTACGCTGGCTGATTCAAAATAAATTCAGGGTTCGCATCTCTTTCGCCCATGGTGAGATAGCGCCAACCGGCAAAGAGCCCCTCTGACAACCCCGTCTTTGAGACCGATTTCATCTCCCGCGAGGGAATGATGGCGTCGGTATCAACATTGGCGCGTATTAGCGGTGCCGCGATCGTGGTGAGTACAGTTAAAGCGTCCATTAATTTTGAAGCTCTCGAGGATCAGCAATACAGCCTGCTAAGGCGCTCGCCGCCACGGTTTCAGGGCTCGCTAAGTGCGTGCGGGTCTCGGGGCCTTGGCGACTTTCAAAATTCCGGTTAGTGCTGGAAACCACACGCTCACGCAACCCGAAACTTTCGCCGCCGGCAAAGAAACACATGGAACAGCCCGACGCGCGCCACTCAAACCCCGCGTCGCGGAAGACTTGATCTAACCCCTCGGCCTCGGCAGCACGTTTAACGGACATGGAACCGGGCACGCAGATCGCTTTGACCCCCGCAGCAACTTTTTTTCCACGCAACACCGCCGCCGCACGTCGCAAATCAGACAAACGACTGTTGGTGCAGGAGCCAATAAATGCGGCATCGATTTTGAGCCCTAGCAAGGACTGACCCGCCTGCAAACCCATGTACTCCAAGGCACGCGCATAGGCTTCCGCACTGGTACCGCTATCACTTTGCGCGGGTACGCGAGCCCCAATCGGCACGGCATGCTGAGGACTCGTCCCCCAAGTCACCATAGGCGTCAGTTGCGTGACGTCTATGACGATTTCCCGATCGAAGACAGCATCATCATCCGAGATGAGTTCACGCCAATCTTTGACTGCCTGATCCCACAGCGACCCTTGCGGTGCATAGTGACGCCCGCGAAGATACTCAAAGGTACGCCCATCCGGTGCGATGAACCCAGTGACAGCCGAAAACTCGGTTGCCATATTGCACAAGGTGAGCCGCGCCTCGATATCGAGCGCACGCACCGCCTCACCCGCGTATTCGATGGCATATCCGTTACCCCCGACGGAGCCATGCTCGGCAATGAGCGCCAAGGTCAAATCTTTGGCCGTGACACCAGGTGGCAATTCACCTTCAAAGCGTACCCGCATCGTCTTGGGTTTGCGCACACGCAAGGTGCCCGTTGCCAATGCGTGCTCAGCCTCACTGGAGCCGATCCCCCAGGCAAAGGACCCTAAGGCCCCTTGAGTACAGGTATGACTGTCCGGACACACGACCGTTGTCCCCGGCAGTACGATGCCCAGTTCTGGCGAGATGACATGGACGATCCCTTGCAAGGGATCACGCACATCAAACAATGTGATGCCGGCGGCTTGCGCCGCCGCACGGGTTTCGGTGATGAATGCTTTGCCACCTGGCATTCGGGTGTCGTCACTGCGCTCTGGGACGGTGTCGACAATGTGATCCATCGTACAAAACACGCGCGAAGGATCGAGCACCGAACGACCCGCCTCGCGCAGGCTCTTGAGTGCAACCGAACCAGTGCGCTCATGCAAAAAAATCCGATCAATCGCGATCAGACCCATCCCGTTGCCCAGATCGCTCACTAAATGCTGCGACCATAGCTTTTCGAATAACGTCATCGGACTCATGCTGCTCTCCACACCCGACATTATGCCAAGGCGGGTGGGCAGATCGCGCGGCTCTGCGCTCTCATAGCCCTCAGGCGGGCGAGCGCTGCAGCGGCCGTAACTGCTCAGGGGTCAGGTGCAAGGCGACCCGTGTTCCCGAGAGCCCGTCTCGACGTGGACCGATTTGCAATGTTCCCCCGATCGCACGGGTGCGACGATGCATATTGTTCACGCCGCGACGCACCACCAAAGGCTCAGGTAAGCCGACGCCGTCATCGATGATCTCGATGTACAAGCCGGTCAGCTCATCAAACTGAGCCGAGACGACCAACTGCGTGGCCTGAGCATGCCTAACCGAGTTATTGATCGACTCTTGCATGATACGTAGTAACTCAAGTAGCGCCCGCTGCTCAATGGGCGGCATGCGATCCACTGCGAGTGACCAAATAATTCGGGTTGAGCGTTCCGAAAATCGTCGCTCTGTTCGGAACCGATAATCTGTCAGCGCATCTGCAAAGGAGTCACTGTCCTCCCGCAAGGTATCCACCATCAAATGTAGGTCGGCCATGCACTCTCGCAGTAGCTCCACCACCTCCGCTTGGGGCAGCTCGGAACGTTCCACCTTGAGCCGCGCAGTCGCGAGCTGCGATCCCAAACCATCATGCATGTCGGCGAGTAAGCGTTCACGCTCTTCGGTACGCATCCGTTCACGCTCGGCCACTCTGAGCGCGCGTTGACTGGCGTCGTTTTCCCGAAGCGCACGGTTGAGGATTAGGCCAATGAAAAAGGCGTTAACAGCTGCTGCAATTACAAACAAGATGGCAGAGCCCACCCAAGAGGCGACCTCGCCGCGCGGGATCAGAGGATTAGTTCCCTCCGGGATCGGTGCAAAACCGATCAACACAAATAAGAGACCATACGCCCCAATGAAACACCCCAGCCAGTAACCTGCCGAGTTACTCTCCGCTCGGGCGATACAAAACGCTTCGCGCGCGGTGAAGAGCGCGAGTGTGGCATTGAAGAGCGCCACAAACCGCGCAGCACAATCCAGGTGAGCAACGCCAACACCGTCGCTGAGAGTCCGGTGATAAATAAAGAATCTATATCGGTGATGGGTGTCATCCGCTCAGCAACGCGGCCTTGGCGCGCGTCTCCTCCCACTCTTCGCCCACGGTGGAGTCTGCCACGATTCCTCCGCCCACATCCCAACGAGCCTGACCGCGATAGCATTGTAGCGAACGAATCACCACGTTGAATTCCGCATCACCATTGGGCTCCAGCCAGCCCAGCGCCCCGCCGTACATACCGCGCGGACCGGACTCTAACTGCCGAATCCATCTGGTGGCCTCAATCTTTGGCGCCCCCGTCATTGACCCTGGCGGGAAGCATGCCGCCAAGACATCCCAGATGTCTCTCGCTTGCTCCAACTGACCCACTACGGTCGAAGTCATCTGCGCGACACTAGCGTAGGTATCCACCTGACAGAGCGCCTCCAGCTTCACACTTCCTGGCCGACAAACCCGTCCTAAATCGTTGCGCATGAGATCAACGATCATGATGTTCTCAGCACGATCCTTCGAAGAAGTTGCTAAAGCCTGTGCAATCGCTGCCACCTGTTCCGGCTGAGCACCCGCTGGAATTGCTCGTGTTCCTTTCATCGGCTGTACAAAGACCTCGCCTGCACGCAAGGAAAAAAACCGCTCGGGACTACAGCACAGGAGCTCAAAATCGCTCAGCTCAATATGAGGATCGACCTGAGCAACGACCCGAGGAAGATGGACCCATGCGGCGTGGTCGACGGGCTGTTCCATCAACCAACGGGCAAAAAGCTGTCCGGGATCCGTGGGTACCGGCGTTTTGATCGGGTAAGTGAGGCAGGCCTGATAGAGCTCACCCGCCGCGATCGCAGCTTGCACTTCCTGAAGCGCCGACGCGTGGGTGCTCGCATCCCAAAGCGGGTTCAAGGGTAAGCGCTCAACCGAGTGACTGACCCAAGGCTCCCCTGCCTCAAACTCCGCGAGCTCAAACGCAGCCCAGAGCTGAATTCGAGGTAGATTGAGCCACGGCTCATGCGTCGCAAAATCATCAAATAATTCTGCGGCCTCATGACTGACGAGGACCAAGACTCCCTTGGCGCCGGATGCGAATGCGCGCTGGGTGGCAGTTCGCCACTCGGCCTGTAACGCCCGACGATACGCCTCTCGCCCCGACCCCCGAAGTCGCGCAAGATTCGAAGCCTCGAGCTCAACAGGAGTTAACGCAGTCGCCAGTAACGAACGCCGACCGAGGCCTGCACGCGCGGCGGCTGAGACTAAAGCGGCAAAGGGTACACCTCTCGCACGCAACGATTGAGCCGCCTGCTGCAAACTGACGGGCGAACCGGTGACCGCTCGCCTAGACATCGTTCGCTGAGTTCTGGGTGAATGCGACATCTTCGAGAAGACGCTCGCGTAAAAGCGTTGCGCAATGAACCCGATCGGGTAACACCGCGCCATCGAGCGTGCTCACAGCCACCACGAGTCGAAGCGCACTGACCAGTAGCAACCCCTCTGCCTGCAGTTTCTGGCTCGTCACCGATCCACGTGGCTCAATCGTGAGGCCGCTCTGGCGTAAGCCCTCGATGGTCACGCTCGGCAAACAGCCCTGCTGACCGCTGGTACTGCACCAGCGTCCATTTTCCGACCATAACAAACTCGCGGTGCTCGCTTCGAGGAGCCCATGCTCATCGCCCAGTAATACCTCATCTGCACCGACCGCCGCCGCCTCACGTCGCGCGAATGTCGACCAGTGATAGCTCAAAGATTTACCCAAAATACCGAGCCCTGGATGCCGAATCTTTGAGGTTATGACCCTCGCCGCTTGTCGATACAACCGAGATGGCTCCTCATAGGGTGATAAGGCGACCAAGACTTGAGGCCATTGGTGCCGTTCTACGGCCGGTAACAAGGTTAAGCGCAGACAGGCGCACTCCTGCGCAGCGATGGCGCTCCAGACAGGGGTCATCGCTCGCTCTAAGAGGCCCTCGAGTCTCGCTCGGTCATCGCCCCACATGAGTGCGCTGTTGATGAGTCGATGCAGATGGGCCTCGACCCGTAAAGCACGACCCGCGTGGACCCGCACGGTTTCAAACCAGCCCTCTCCCGAGCGCAAACTCGGCGACTCAGGATGCAGCGATAAGGACGGATCGCTTAAAGCGCACCCATCAAGCCAATACTGCGCTGCCGAAGAAACGCTCATGGTCAGAGCTGCCCAGCTCCTTGTCAGACATCCAGCCGTCCGACATCAGGCTCTATAGAGAAATTGGTCGGGGCGGCGAGATTCGAACTCACGACCCCTTGCACCCCATGCAAGTGCGCTACCAGACTGCGCCACGCCCCGACCGAAGGGTTGAAATGATAACCGGTTGCGGCGCTCAACGCCTCAGAATGCGCAAGACGTCTTCCAGCTCACTGCGCAACTGACGCACGATTTGCTGGCTCTGTGTGGAGTCGCTGCGCGCCTCTTCACCCTGAAGCTTGTTGCGAGCACCGCCAATCGTGAAACCCTGTTCATACAACAACGAGCGGATCTGACGGATCACAATCACGTCCTGCCGCTGATAATAGCGACGATTGCCCCGTCGCTTAACGGGTTTCAGCTGGGGAAACTCCTGCTCCCAATAGCGCAGGACATGAGGCTTTACCCCGCACAACTCGGCGACCTCTCCGATCGCAAAGTATCGCTTGCCCGGGATCGCCGGTAATTCGTCGTTATTCTTGGCTTCCAACATACGCTTCGACACGCGCCTTCAATTTTTGTCCCGGCCGAAAGGTCACCACACGACGCGCGCTAATCGGAATCTCCTCGCCCGTCTTTGGGTTGCGTCCAGGACGTTGATTTTTGTCACGAAGATCGAAGTTGCCAAAGCCCGAGAGCTTTACCTGTGCCCCCCTCGACAACGCCGATCGTAATTCCTCGAAGAAAAGGTCAACGAGCTCACGCGCTTCACGCTTATTCAACCCCAGCTGATCAAATAGGGCCTCAGCCATATCAGCCTTGGTCAATGCGCTGGAGAGACTCGACTCCAGTGATGACTCTTCTTCTTGCACCATCTCGCCCCCCCTTTACTCGCGGACCCGGGCACCCACCGTTTGCTCGAGTACCGTTCGGACCCCCTGCATCACTTGTTCGATTTCAGGGTCGGTCAGGGTGCGATCTTTGTCCTGCAAAATCAAGCCCAAGGCGATGCTTTTTCGCCCGACTTCGACACCTTGTCCCCGGTAAACATCGAACACCGTCAGATCCTGCAACCAGTACCCTACCGAGGTACGAACGTGAGCGGCAATAGATTCGAAACTGACCGACTCCTCCACCACGATCGCCAAGTCGCGGCGTACCGATGGGAAGCGAGAAGACGCCTGAAATGCGGGATAACTGACCGATAACGCAGACTCCATCGCGAGCTCAAACAAGACGGGCGGCGCTTGGAGATCAAGATCCCGCGTGATCTGCGGGTGAAGCTCGCCCATCCAGCCGACAACACGCTCCCCACGGAGAATTTGCGCACATCGCCCAGGATGTAAACAACTCAATTCCGCGGGTCGAAAGGTGAAATCCGTTACGCCAGCCAGCTGAAATAGGCTTTCGAGGTCACCACGAAGGTCAAAAAAATCAACAGGCTCGGCCCGCCCCGACCAATGCTCGCTCTCGCGTGGCCCCGTCACCACCGCCGCTAAGCGCCGCTCTTCCGGGGCATCGACCGGAAAGACGACGCCGTGCTCAAATAAACGAATGCGCGCTTGCTGACGACGTTCGTTTTCGCGCAGAGCCCGCAGTAGACCCGGCCAGAGCGAGACCCGCATCACCGCTAAATCTGAGGCGATCGGGTTACTGAGTGCATAGGCAGGCACGCCCGGGAATAAGGTCTCCTGCCACTTCGGATCCACAAACGCAAAGTGGATGCCCTCGTGAAACCCTCGCGCAGCCAGTCGATCGAGAAGCCGTTGTTCTGGAATCGACTCCGTGCCCTCGGCGTGAATGCCTTGAATCCCCCGCGCTGTCTCTGCGGGGATGTGTTCAAAGCCATGCAGGCGAGCCAGTTCCTCCATCAAGTCGCGCTCGATGGCAAGATCAAATCGATAACTGGGAACCTTGAAACGTAGAGTCTGTATCGAAGCCAAATCACCGGGCGTGGCGCTCGCCTTGAGACTCTCTGCGGTGATGCCGACGCGAGCCAATAGCGCAATGATTGTCGGCGGCGATAAACGGATGCCGAGTACGCGCTCGACTTGCGCCACACGCAAGTCAATCATCGGCTTCTCAATCGGCTTTACTTCCTCAGCAGAACTGACTGGCCCACAACGCCCGCCGGCCACCTGCTGCAACAAGCGTGTCGCACGCTCAATGGCTCGTACACCCAAGGCTGGATCGACACCTCGCTCAAATCTTTGACTCGCATCGGTTGTCAAACCATACCGGCGCGCTCGGCCCGCAATGGCCGAGGGTGCAAACGTGGCGGGTCTCACCACTGATCCCGCTGCCTTCTCCGCCCATGATGCCCGCCATGGCGACGGGCCCCGCATCGTCCGCGATCACGAGTACATCCTCGGTCAATGCGACGGTGCGGCCATCCAGTAACTCGCAGTGCTCACTACGGTTTGCCCAGCGCACCTGCAAGCCGCCTTGCAGCCGATCGAAATCATAGGCATGCATGGGTTGACCCAGCTCTTGCACCACATAGTTGGTCACATCCACCACGGGTGAGATGCTGCGTAAGCCTGCGCGCCGCAGTCGCTCCTGCAACCACATCGGTGAGGCACGTGAATTATCCACCTCCACGATCAGGCGGGAATAAAACTGCGGACAGGCCGCCGCAGCCGTTAGCACCGTCGGCTTAACAGCATCCGCGCTGGGGTCGCTCGTCACCACCGAACAATCAGGGGGAGATAACGCTGAGCCCTTCAACGCCGCGACCTCACGAGCAAGACCCAGCATCGACATGGCGTCGCCCCGATTCGGCGTGATCGCACACTCTAAGATCTCGTCGTTGAGATCGAGATAATCGCGCAGATCTGCGCCGATTGGTGCGTCAGCTGGAAGCTCGAAGATACCTTCAGATTCTTCTGCTAGCCCTAATTCTTTGGCGGAGCACAGCATCCCCTGTGATTCCACCCCGCGCAGCTTCGCAGCGCGTATCTTCATATCGCCCGGTAATTGCGCACCGACCGTGGCAAGTGCCGATACTAAACCCGTGCGCGCGTTAGCCGCTCCGCATACGATTTGGATCAACCCGGCGCCGGTATTGACCTGACAGACTCGTAATTTATCGGCCTGTGGGTGTGGCTCAACCTGCTCTAGACGAGCGACGATCACGCCCGAAAACGCATCGGCCGCAGGTTGCAACGATTCCAGCTCAAACCCCGCCATCGTAAGACGATCGCCGAGCTCACGCGCAGCCGGTGCATCCGGCACAAATTCTTTGAGCCAATTCAGCGATAGCTTCATGCCGCACCAAACTGTCGCAAGAATCGCAAATCGCTATCAAAAAATAGGCGTAAATCGTTGACGCCGTAACGCAACATGGCAAGGCGTTCGATTCCCATCCCAAAGGCATACCCAGTCCAGCGCTCGGCATCCAACCCTGCGGCCGCGAAGACATTGGGATGCACCATGCCGCAACCGGCGACTTCTAACCAGCCTGTGTGTTTGCACACACGACAGCCTTGGCCATCGCAGAACACACAAGACATGTCGACTTCTGCCGAAGGCTCGGTGAAAGGGAAATATGACGGCCGCAGACGCATCTGCAAGTCACGTTCAAAGAAAGCTTGCAAAAAGCCTTGTAGTGTCGCTTTGAGATGCGCAAAACTCACGTTCTCATCAACCACTAAACCCTCCACCTGATGAAACATCGGCGTGTGGGTCATGTCGTAATCGCAGCGATAGACCCGCCCCGGCATGATCATCGCAAGCGGCAATCGCCCCTTGCGAAGCTCTCGAATCTGCACGGGCGAGGTGTGCGTGCGCAACAAGCGACCGTCGGGAAAATAAAACGTGTCGTGCATCGCCCGCGCCGGATGATCGGCTGGGATATTTAGGGCTTCAAAGTTATGAAACTCGTCCTCGATTTCAGGACCCGTTGCCACCTCAAAACCTGACTGCGTGAAAATTGACTCAATGCGTAATCGCGCGCGCGTCACCGGGTGAACCGTGCCCTCGCCCGGACGCCGGCCTGGCAGACTCACATCGATCCGACCAGCGCTGAGCTCGACCTCAATCGCCGCACGCTCAAGCGAAGCTTGGGCGGCATCGATCGTTTCAACGAATTGTTGCTTCGCCTCGTTGATACGCGCACCGGCCGCGGGCCGGTCAGAGGCCGGCAATGCCCCTAAGGCTTTGAGTTGCTCGGTGAATCGGCCTTTTTTACCGAGCCAACGCACACGCACCTCGGCGAGCGCAGCCAGCGTATCGCTGGCTGCGACTTCATCGAGAGCCTGCTGCAACAGGGCCGCGAGATCGCTCACGACCCGACCTCAGGCAATACCGAGGGCCGATTTCGCGCGCAGCGCGATTGCTCCAAAAGCCTCAGGATCATGTACGGCGATGTCCGCCAACATTTTACGATCCACCTCGATTTGCGCGAGCTTCAGACCGTTCATGAGACGGCTGTAGGACAACCCGCAACTGCGCGCAGCCGCATTGATACGCTGAATCCACAGGGCGCGGAAATCACGCTTCTTGAGGCGACGTCCCGCATACGCATACTGCCCTGCTTTAATGACCGCTTGCTTAGCGGTGCGATAAACCTTGCGACGAGCGTTGTAATACCCCTTGGCCTTGCCAAGGACCTTTTTGTGACGACGACCCGCCGTCACACCACGTTTTACGCGTGCCATATGTTCTTACCTCGGAATCAGGCGTGGGGAAGCAGCTGTGTCAAACGACCGACATCGCTCTCATGCACGAGGCTAGAGCCTCCCGAGCGAAGCTGGCGCTTGGTCTTGCGCGGCTTATGTCCGAGGTTGTGACGGCGTCCGGCCGAATAGGACTTAAAGCCCTTGGCCGTTTTACGAAAACGCTTCGACGCCGCCCGATTGCTTTTCAGCTTGGGCATTTTATTTACTCCTAATTGTAGCTACCGGTCACAAGGCCCTTTACAGGACCCGCTCGCGGGCGGAGCTTTACGGTGTCGTGCCCTCTTCAGACACCCACCGAAATCGCTCACTTGTTCACTGTCACTTTTTCTTAGGTGACAGCACCATGACCATTTGACGGCCTTCCATCGAGGGCATTTGCTCGACGGTGCCAAACTCAACCAGATCGGTGGTCAATCGATCTAGCAAACGGCGACCAATCTCTTGGTGCGCCATCTCTCGACCCCGGAACCTTAAGGTTACCTTGGCCTTGTCACCCTCGCCGAGGAAGCGGATGAGATTACGCAGCTTGACCTGATAATCTGCCTCTTCCGTGCCAGGACGAAACTTTACTTCCTTGATCTGTTGTTGCTTCTGCTTGCGCTGAGCGGAGTGGGTTTTCTTCTTTTGTTCAAAGAGAAACTTACCGAAGTCCATGATACGTACCACCGGTGGCTCAGCCATCGGTGACACTTCAACTAGATCCAGATCCACATCCCGGGCCAACTGCAGCGCCTCAAAGCGCGTCATGATTCCCGCTTGCGATCCGTCCGCCGCGATCAACCGCACTTGCGGTGCCGTGATTTCTTCGTTGCGCCGGACGCGCTTATTTGCAGTCGCGATAAATTAATCCTCCAAGGTTTGGCGGCCGCGGCTATCGAGCTCGATGCGCAAGCGTTCAAGGAACGACTGCAAGGACATCCCACCCAGATCCTTACCCCCGCGGGTCCGCACAGCCACTTGTTGCGCTTGGACTTCTTTGTCGCCCGCAACCAACAGGTAAGGCACGCGTTGCAGCGTGTGCTCTCGAATTTTAAAGCCGATTTTTTCGTTACGCAAGTCGCTCTCGACTCGAACCCCCTGATTTTTAAGGGATTGCGCGATCTCTCGCACGTAGTCCTCTTGTCGATCGGTGATGTTCATGATCACGACCTGCACCGGTGCGAGCCAGGCCGGCAAACGCCCTGCATGGTGCTCGATCAAAATACCGAGAAACCGCTCCAGCGAGCCGAAGATCGCGCGATGCAGCATCACTGGGGTCTGTTTCTGGCTGTGCTCATCGACATAGTGCGCCCCGAGACGTCCGGGTAGATTCAGATCCACCTGTAGCGTGCCGCACTGCCAATCTCGCCCAATCGCATCCCGCAAGACAAACTCCAGCTTCGGGCCGTAAAACGCTCCCTCGCCCGGATTGAGCGTGAAGTCGATCCCCGCCTCGCGGGCGGCCTTCTGTAATGCGGCTTCCGCCTTATCCCAGATGTCATCTGAGCCCACTCGCTTTTCTGGGCGATCGGAGAATTTGATCCGTACCTCGTCAAAGCCAAAATCCCGGTAGATATCGAGAATGAGGCGAGTGACGGCCACAGACTCTTCGGTGATCTGCTCAGGACTGACAAAAATATGCGCGTCATCCTGAGTAAAGGCCCGCACTCGCATCAAGCCATGCAACGCGCCTGAGGGCTCATAGCGGTGGACTTTGCCAAACTCTGCGTAGCGCACCGGCAAATCGCGATAGCTGCGAATCCCCTGCTTGAAGATTTGGACATGTCCCGGACAGTTCATGGGCTTTATGGCGTAGACGCGTTCATCTGGCGTCTGAGTCGTGAACATGTTCTCGCCGAATTTTTCCCAATGCCCAGAGGCCTCCCACAGACTGCGGTCCATGAGCTCAGGTCCATTGACCTCCTCAAAGCCCGCCTCGCGCTGCTTATCGCGCATGTAGCCGATCAAGGTCTGAAAGACGCTCCAGCCTTTCGGATGCCAGAACACCGCACCCGGCGCTTCTTCCTGCATATGAAACAAGTCAAGCTCACGCCCAATCTTGCGATGATCGCGCTTTTCGGCTTCTTCGAGCCGATGCAAATAATCTTTGAGATCCTTCTCACTCAACCAAGCGGTGCCATAAATTCGCTGCAACATTTCGTTGCGCGAATCTCCGCGCCAGTAGGCACCAGCCACCTTCATCAGTTTAAATACTTTGAGCTTACCCGTCGCCGGAACGTGTGGGCCCCGACATAGATCAACCCACTCCCCTTGACCGTAAAGACTGATCGGCTCATTGCTCGGGATACTGGCAATGATTTCAGCCTTGTAGTGCTCGCCTAAATCTTTAAAAAACTGCACCGCGTCATCACGTGGCATCTCTCGCCGATTGACGGCTAGATTCGCGGCAGAGAGCTCCTGCATCTTCGCCTCAATGGCTGCCAGATCCTCAGGCGTAAAGGGGCGCTTATAGGAAAAATCGTAATAAAACCCATCATCGATCACCGGGCCAATGGTGACCTGCGCCTCCGGGTAGAGGGCTTGGACAGCCTGGGCCAAAAGGTGCGCCGTGGAGTGGCGAATGATCTCAAGCGCATCGGGATGCTTATCGGTAACGATCTCAAGGCGCGCGTCGTCGTTCAAGCTAAACGACGTATCAACGAGTTTTGAGCCGACTTTCCCAGCGAGCGCAGCCTTGGCCAGACCCGCGCCGATACTCGCAGCGACCTCGGCCACCGTCACCGGATGATCAAAGTTTCGTTGACTGCCATCGGGCAATGTAATTACCGGCATAAGCTTCCCCTACGGGCTCTCCGTCATCCTCATCACGTTCGCAGCGAACACCTTAGCGACCCTTATGATCGCAAAAGGGGCGTTTCCGCGACGCGAAAACGCCCCCATGTTGGCAAACTGGTAGGCGCGAGTGGGATCGAACCACCGACCACCACCATGTCAAGGTGGTGCTCTACCACTGAGCTACGCGCCTGCGGAAAGGTCGCGAACGATACCTGAGGCGTCCAAAAGCGGCAACCGCCGCGGACGAATTCCCGTCAATCTGGCCACCGCATTGGCCAAGGCCGGGGCCTTGGGCGGCAACCCGCGTTCACCCACGCCACCCGGCGCCTCCCCACTGGGAAGGTTAGGGACCTCGATGAGGGGGGTCTTAGCCATCCGTAGCATGGGATAGCCATCGAAATTGCCCGCTTCCACTTCCCCACCGCGGATCGCGATCTCGCCGTAGAGCGCAGCACTGAGTCCGTAGATCACGCTGCTTTGCGTCTGCTGTGCCACCGACCCCGAGGTAGACCACCTGACCACAATCGACCACAACCACGACTCGGTGCACGCGTAATCGTCATTTGGAATCCATCGTGACTTCATGGGCCTGACCGACGATGCTGCCAAAGGAGCGATTGATGGCAGAACCCTGCGCGATACGATTCGCTTGACCGTGCATTTCATCTGCCCCCATTACGCGCGTTAGCGTAGCGCCTCGAGTACTCGCTGATGACGGGGATGGGCCGTCACATGCGCCAAGCGGAATGCGAGGGGATCCTCGCCTCCCGCAACCGCCAACTCATCGATGAAGCGTTCGAAGAAAAAGGCCCGTGTGAACCCCTTGACCGAGTTCGCATTGCGGCATGAAAAGCGTTACGGAATCATCCGCACCAAGCCTGACCCAAGCTTTGATCGCGAGCGCGTCATGACTAGTTGGATAACATCGCATCGTGCATCAACCGCGATCGTGGCGGCACGAAATCCCAGCCCAACGCTAGCGCGCCGACCGCACCGGCTCCCACCCATAAGACCTGACGGCGCGAGACCGTCTTTGCCCTTAACTCGCGCGTGTAGCGGGAAGACCAAGGCTACTACGCCGTAAAGACTCGATCTCATCGCGCAGTCGCGCTGCCTGCTCAAACTCTAAGTTACGCGCATGCTTAAGCATCTCGGTCTCTAATTGTTTGATGCGCCGTATCGCCTGCTCGGGTGCGAGAGACGCCACATCTTGATTCGTTCCCGATGCTTGGCTCGCCCGACGAGAGGAGGTTTTCGAAGACCCCGCACCAGGACGGGCTGATCTCGCGCCTTCCATCACATCGACAACGGGCTTCACAATTCCTCTTGGCACAATACCGTGTGCGGCGTTGAAGGCCTGTTGTTTTGCGCGCCGTCGTGCCGTCTCCTCGAGCGCGCGCTGCATCGATCCCGTGACTTTATCGGCGTACAGAATGGCGCGCCCGTTCACATTACGCGCCGCACGACCGATGGTCTGGATCAACGAATTTTCTGATCGTAAGAAACCCTCTTTGTCGGCATCCAAAATCGCGACCAAAGCCACTTCCGGCATGTCGAGACCTTCACGTAAAAGATTAATCCCAACCAACACATCAAATAAACCAAGACGTAGATCACGAATGATTTCGCTGCGCTCAACGGTGTCAATATCCGAGTGTAAATAGCGGACTTTGATGCCGTGCTCCTCTAAATACTCCGTTAAATCTTCCGCCATGCGCTTGGTGAGCGTGGTAATGAGCACACGTTCGCCTACCTCGACGCAACGATGAATCTCCGAGAGGACATCATCGACTTGCGTGCGCACGGGACGAACATCCACCTCTGGGTCGACTAAGCCCGTCGGCCGTACCACCTGCTCGACCACCTGCGAGGCATGGCGCTTTTCATAGTCAGCGGGCGTCGCGGAGACAAAAATCATCTGCGGGGCTAATTGTTCCCATTCCTCAAACTTAAGAGGCCGATTATCCAGTGCCGAGGGCAAGCGAAAGCCAAACTCCACCAAGGTCGTCTTACGCGAGCGATCGCCTTTGTACATGGCGCCGAGCTGCGGTAAGGTCTGGTGACTCTCATCCACCACTAGCAAAGCATTAGCAGGCAGATAATCGTAGAGGCAGGGAGGTGGCTCACCGGCCGTGCGTCCAGAGAGATAACGCGAATAGTTTTCGATTCCTGCGCAGTAACCCACCTCTTTCATCATTTCCATATCAAACATGGTGCGCTGTTCGAGTCGCTGCGCTTCGACCAACTTGTCTTGCGCGCGCAGCTCTGCCAAGCGCTCGCGTAACTCTTCGCGGATACCATCGATCGCGGTGAGCAGCCTTTCTTTGGGGGTTACAAAGTGAGTACCGGGATAAACCGTGTACCGCGGGACTTTGCGTTGCGCCTCACCCGTTAACGGATCAAACACGGTCAGCGACTCAATCACATCATCGAAGAGTTCAAGCCGTAGCGCTTCGCGTTCCGACTCAGCCGGAAAAACGTCAATGACATCCCCGCGCACCCGAAAGCTCCCCTGCGAAAAATCGATCTCGTTACGCGTGTATTGCATGTCAGCCAGACGACGCAATAAATGTCGCTGATCGATGCGATCGCCTCGCACAAGATGCAGCACCATCGCGAGATACGTTTCGGGATCACCAAGACCGTAGATTGAGGAGACCGTCGCGACGATGATGGCATCGGGGCGCTCGAGCAGAGCCTTGGTCGCCGACAGACGCATCTGCTCAATGTGTTCGTTGATCGACGCGTCCTTCTCGATATAGGTATCGCTCGCGGGGACATAGGCTTCGGGTTGGTAGTAGTCGTAATACGAAACAAAATACTCGACCGCGTTATCAGGAAAAAATTCGCGAAATTCCCCGTACAACTGTGCCGCTAAGGTCTTGTTATGCGCTAGCACGAGGGTCGGCCGCTGGACGGCCTGAATCACATTCGCGATGGTGTAGGTCTTGCCGCTACCGGTCACGCCGAGCAAGGTTTGGTGCGCAAGACCGCTTTGCAGTCCTTCCACCAGTGTTGCGATCGCCGCGGGCTGATCGCCGGCCGGTGGATACTCAGATTGAAGACGGAACTCGCTCATGGTGATGACTATTGGAGGTGAGTTAAGGGAAGCTTTTTTAGGGTAAATAGTGAAGGGAGAGGATGACGATTGCGCGGCTCATCCGCACAGGTTACTCGAAGCGTCCCGAGCCGAGTACCTTCGCCACCGCGCCCTCCGCTTGACGTACTGCGTCGCTTTCCTGAGAATGCGCCCTCCTTAAAGCTTGGCTGCCAAGGCAACCGAGCTTCAGTTCCCCGGTAGCTCAGTCGGTAGAGCGTCGGACTGTTAATCCGCAGGTCGCTGGTTCGAGTCCAGCCCGGGGAGCCACTTCCTAAAAATTCAAGGGTTCAGCGGACGAGGCATGGCGTGCGACGGCCTCCTCGACGAGTCGCCGCGCCTGCGTAGCATCGCCCCAGCCTTTGAGCTTGACCCATTTACCGTGGTCCAAATCCTTGTAATGCTCAAAGAAATGACCGATCCGCTCTAACCAGTGTCGCGACACCGTATCAATGTCTAGGACATGGCTGTAGCCGTTGAAGACCTTATCGACGGGTACTGCTAATAGCTTTTCATCCTCGCCGGACTCATCCTCCATCAACAGCACGCCGACGGGACGGCAACGGATGACGGACCCCGGCACCAGTGACAGCGGCAAAATCACGAGCACATCCGCTGGATCCCCATCCCCACCGAGCGTATGCGGGATGTAGCCGTAGTTACACGGGTAGCGCATAGGCGTCGACAAAATACGATCTACGAAAATCGCCCCCGTCGCCTTGTCAACTTCATATTTGACAGGCTCAGCGTCTTTCGGGATTTCGATGATGACGTTGATTTCCTGTGGGACATCCGTTCCCGCCGAGACTAGATCGAGTGCCATACGCCCCTCCTATGGGCTGTGATCGGCTCACACTGAGCGCGAGATCAATTCCTTCATAATTTCATTGGTGCCGCCATAAATCCGCTGCACGCGCGAGTCCGCAAACATACGGCAGACCAAATATTCGTTCATATAGCCATAGCCGCCATGCAACTGCACGCATTCATCGAGCACCTGCTGCTGCATATCCGTGACCCAATATTTCGCCATCGATGCGGTCTCTGTATCGAGCGTACCCTCCAGTTGTCGGGCAATACAATCATCGACAAACACCCGCGCGACGCGCGTGATGGTCGCGATTTCAGCCAGCTTGAAGCGAACCGTCTGCATACTACCCAACACCTGACCGAAGGCTTTGCGCTCTTTGACATAGCGCGAGGTCTCCGCCAGAGCCCCCTCCATGGCGGCCACCCCGCACAGCGCAATAATCAACCGCTCGTAGGGTAAGTCGCCCATCAGCTGGTACATGCCTTGCCCTTCCTCGCCAAGCAGGCAATCCACTGGCACTCGGACATCTTCAAAGAAAAGCTCTGCCGTATCTTGAGCGGGCATCCCCATCTTATCGAGCACGCGACCCACACGATACCCGGCGAGCTCCTCGGTCTCCACCATTAACAAGGAGAGACCCCGCTTACGATCCTCACCCCCGGTGCGTACCACCAGCATTAAAAGACTGGCACTCCCCCCATTAGTAATGAAAATCTTAGAGCCATTGATTGTGTAGTGATCACCCTCTCGGACCGCTCGGGTGCGAATTCCCTGCAAGTCAGACCCTGCGCCCGGTTCCGTCATGGCGATAGCACCGATCAGCTCGCCACTCGCGAGCCGTGGTAACCAGCGCTGCTTTTGGACTTCGCTCCCATAGTTATGAACATAATGTGCGGCGATACTATGCACGCCTTGGCCAAACCCTGAAATTCCTCGGCGCGCCAATTCTTCATAGAAAATGGCTTCGTGACGAAAATCACCGCCACCGCAACCATACTCAGCGGGAAGATCCAGACACAACAGTCCCGTCTCGCCCGCTCGACGCCAAATTTCTTTGCCCACACTATGCTGAGCACGCCACTTAGGATCCTGCGGCACCATTTCCGTTTCTACAAAACGCGCTACGGTGTCACGAAATACCGATAGGTCTTCATCCATCCAAGGCGACACATAGGGAATCATGACTTGCGACCCCTAGCGGCCGGCTTGCGTGCCGGCTTGCGTGCCGGCTTTTGCTCGGCCACTCGGCGTAGATACTGGCGAAATTCTGCCCCGAACTGCGGATGCTTGAGCGCATACGCAACCGTCGCTTCTAAATAACCAAGCTTGCTGCCGCAATCGTAGCGGGTGCCGGAAAAACGATGCGCGTAAACCGCCTCCTCACCAAGGAGCCGGGCGATCCCATCTGTTAATTGGATCTCACCGCCCGCACCGCGACCAATGCGCTCAAGATGTTCAAAGATAGAGGGCGACAGCAGGTAACGACCCACAACTGCGAGATTCGAGGGCGCCGCAGCAGGCTTCGGTTTTTCAACAATACTTCGGATGCGCGCGGTCACCCCAGGGGCTTCAACCTCGACAATGCCGTATTTATCGGTTTCCTTGCGTGGGACGACTTCGCAACCGATGACGCTCGCGCGCTTAGCTGCATATACCTCCGCCATTTGCGCGAGGCAGGGCTGCTCCGCATCAATCAAATCATCGGCCAAATGTACAAAAAACGGCTCGCTGCCCACCGCAGGCTTCGCGCACAGCACCGCATGACCAAGACCCAGCGGCGCAGGCTGCCGGATGTAAATACAGGTGGCATAGGAGGGAAGCACGCTATGCAGCTGTTTGACGAGATCGGATTTGCCTTGGGACTTGAGCATATTCTCGAGCTCAAGATCCGAGTCAAAGTGATCCTCGATCGCTCGCTTGGAAGCACCGGTGATAAATACCAGACGCCGCGCGCCCGCGGCCAACGCCTCTTCCACGGCGTATTGGATGAGGGGCTTGTCAACCACCGGCAGCATTTCCTTGGGGCTCGCCTTGGTCGCAGGCAAAAACCGCGTACCTCGGCCGGCTACGGGAAACACTGCTGTCTCAATCAAAGGACGTCGGGCCATGTGCCGCTCCGCGCTCAACGAAACGGCCATGTTAAACCATCACCTTAATCCGCGGGTGACGGAAGCCCACGTCGGGGGCGCGAGGGCGTCGCTGAAGCCGACTGCGGGGAAGCCTTACGGGCGGGCGTTGGGTCTTTGACGCTTAGGCGGCTGCGATTACGCTCCAGCGTTCGCGGACCTATTCCTTTGACCAAAGCGAGTTCATCAACGGACTTAAATGCACCATGCGTTTGACGGTACGCCACGATGGCTTGCGCTTTGGCCGGCCCAATCCCCACCAAACCGCGCGCTAACGTCGCCGCATCTGCGCGATTGAGGTCGATGGGCGTCGGGGTCGAGGTGGAGCCTGCCGCTAAAGCTGGCAATGCCGTCGCCACCATGGCCGCTCGTAGTAAATACTGACCTAACGTCAGCCAAGTCTTGAGCGCTGTTGTCATAAGCCCTGCTCTGAATCTAAAAGAAAGACCCGAGCCTAGGGATCGCTACCGAACGGAGCGAGTGACAATTATCGATAAAAACCCAGTAATTCCGGTGTACGCCGGCTCTCAGTCGTGGATGGGGTGTTGAATGCTCTGATTCACACGCTCGCGTAAATCTTTGCCCGGCTTGAAGTGCGGGACATATTTCCCGGACAACGCAACCGCCTCTCCGGTCTTCGGGTTTCGCCCTTGTCGGGGAGGCCGATAGTGCAAAGAAAAGCTGCCGAAACCGCGAATTTCGATTCGCTGACCGGTGGCAAGCGCATCGCTCAGGATTTCTAGCATCTGCTTCAGCGCAAGTTCCACGTCCTTGGCCGGCAAATGCTTTTGTTTGTCTGCAATGAGTTCAATGAGCTCCGATTTAGTCATCTTTCGCTCCGTAGTCTCACCTACCCCGCTGACCACCGGCGGACGGTGCGCAGAGTCTCTGCACACCGTCCGTCGATCTGGGATCTATCAGCTGCGATCGCGATCGCTATTGATCTGCGCCTTCAGCAACTCGCCCAAGCTTGTACCCGCTGACGCCGGGCCCTGCTCAGAACGATAGCTTTGAACCGCTTCGGCCTCTTCGTGAGCTTCCTTGGCCTTGATGGACAAGGAAATCGAACGGGTCTTGCGATCCACACCCATGAACTTTGCTTCGACTTCATCGCCTTGTTTGAGGAACTGCCGCGCATCCTCAACACGCTCGCGGCCGATATCAGACGCGCGCAACTGGCCTTCGATGCCGTTACCGAGGTCGATGATCGCCCCTCGCGCATCCACCTCACGCACCGTACCACGCACGATGCTACCCTTCGGATTGTCGGCAATGAACCCTGCGAACGGATCTTTGGCGAGTTGCTTCACACCGAGGCTAATGCGTTCACGCTCAGGATCGATGGCGAGCACCATGGCTTCGAGATCCTGACCCTTCTGGAAGCTGCGAACGGCCTCTTCACCTGGGATATCCCACGAGATATCCGACAAGTGCACGAGGCCATCGATGTTGCCCGGCAGGCCAATGAAAATACCGAAATCGGTGATGGACTTGATCTGACCCGACACCTTATCGCCTCGGTTATAGTTTTCCGCAAACTCACGCCACGGATTCGAGGCGCACTGCTTGAGGCCTAGGCTGATACGACGACGTTCTTCGTCGCAATCGAGCACCATAACTTCCACTTCTTGCCCAGTCTCAACGACTTTAGCCGGATTGACGTTTTTGTTGGTCCAATCCATCTCAGAGACGTGCACGAGACCTTCAACGCCGTCTTCGATCTCAACGAACGCACCGTAGTCGGCAATGTTGGTAACCTTACCGAATACTCGGGTATTCGGCGCATAACGACGCGCAATGTTCTCCCAGGGATCGGCTCCAAGCTGCTTGAGACCCAAGCTGACGCGTGAACGATCGCGGTCGAACTTAAGGATACGCACTTCAACTTCGTCGCCGACCTTAACCACTTCCGAGGGATGCTTAACCCGCTTCCACGCCATATCAGTGATGTGCAGCAACCCATCGATCCCACCGAGATCGACGAACGCGCCGTAATCGGTGAGATTTTTGACGTTACCGCGGACGATAGCCCCTTCTTGGAGGTTGTCCATCAACGCCGAGCGCTCAGCGGAGAACTCTTGCTCCACGACGGCGCGACGCGACACCACCACGTTGTTGCGCTTCTGGTCAAGTTTGATGACCTTGAATTCCAGCGGCTTGTTCTCGAGATACGCGGTGTCGCGAACCGGACGGACGTCTACCAGCGAGCCCGGCAAAAACGCGCGGACGTGCTCGATCTCCACCGTGAAACCACCTTTGACGCGACCGGTAATGATGCCGGTGACGATTTCGCCTTGTCCAAAAGCCTCTTCGAGGCGGGTCCAAGTGCGCGCGCGCTTGGCTTTTTCACGCGACAAACGGGTTTCGCCCGTACCGTCTTCGACCGAGTCGAGGGCGACCTCAACCATATCGCCGGCCTTAACCTCGATCTGGCCGTGCTCATCTTTGAACTGTTCGACCGGAATAACCGCTTCGGACTTGAGGCCTACGTTGACGATGACCATGTCCGAACCGACATCGACCACCAAACCCGAGAGGATCTGACCTGGGCGGATACGTTGGCTCGCCAGGCTCTGCTCAAACAGTTCTGCAAAACTTTCAGTCATGGGATTACTCTTGCGATGTTACGGCACCGCACCGTCTATTCCGTGGTTGGGCATCCCGCGCCACGGGGTTAATAACAACAGCCGCACATCCTTGCGCAGCCACCACACTTCACTCATTCATGATCGACACCATCGAGGATTAGGCCCATAGCCCTTTGGAACGTCCAAGTTCGATCACGCGTTCAAACACCTCATCGGCCGTTAATTCGGTCGAATCGATAACAAACGCATCGGACGCTGGCCGCAGCGGAGCAACTGCACGATTGGCATCGCGCTCATCCCGCTCGGCGATCTCCCGCGAAAGGGCGGCAAGACTAGCAGTGGATTCCTTGTATTTCAACTGCTTATGCCGTCTGCGAGCCCTTTCATCCGCGCTCGCTGTGAGAAATATCTTCAGCGGCGCGTCGCTAAAGATGACGGTCCCCATATCCCGCCCGTCTGCCACTAAGCCCGGGTGCTGCGCGTAGGCGCGCTGCCGATCCACCAACGCAGCACGCACCGACGGCCAAGCCGCCACGCGCGAGGCCCCCATCCCACTTCGTTCCTCACGCACCTGGGCGGTGACCTCCTCACCTGCGAGGAGGATGCGCTCACCCCCGGTCTCTGGATCGCGCCCAAAGTCCGCCTGCAGAGTCCGGGCGAGCGCGGTATGCCCCTCGACGTCTTCGGTGCCGAGCCCTGCGCGGGCGCCAGCAAGCGCGACCAGTCGATAGAGCGCCCCGCTATCGAGCAAATGCCAATCCAAGCGCTCGGCAAGTCGCCTTGCAATCGTGCCCTTCCCCGAACCAGACGGACCATCGATGGCGACAATCGGTACAGCGGTCGACGGGATGGCGGCCGATGGTGCCATCACTGACGCAGGCCTACCTCGGCTGCCAGGGCCGAGAAACTCGGGAAGGACGTTGCCACGTTGGCGACATCTCGAATACGGATGGGCGCGGCCGCCCGCAGTGACGCAACGGCAAAAGACATCGCGATACGATGATCGCCGTGACTGTCGATCTCACCGCCCTCAAAGATATCCCCTTCACCATGGCTACCTGCGATATCGATTCCATCTTCACTGAGCGCATGCTCGATACCGAGCGCCCGTAAACCATCACTCATCACCGCCAGTCGATCACTTTCTTTGACTCGTAGCTCTGCGGCACCACGCAACCGCGATCGCCCCTCGGCACAGGCTGCAGCGACGAAAAAAGCGGGAAATTCATCAATCGCGAGCGGGACCCACTCCGATGGCACTTCGATCCCGCGTAAGCGCGCTGGACGCACTAGCAAGTCCGCGACTGGCTCGGCGAGACGTCGCTCCTCCAGCACTGTGATATCCGCGCCCATCGCACGAAGGATTCGCAAAATGCCGTCACGCGTTGGATTCATGCCCACGTTGCGCAGTACGAGCTCACCCTCGCGAGCAATACTACCCGCAACCAAAAAAAAGGCTGCCGAGGAAATATCACCCGGCACATCGATCCGCGTCCCCTGCAAACGCTGACCACCGGCGAGTCCAACCCGTAGACCCTCTCGCAGCAGCGTCACACCGAACCCCTGCAGCATCCGCTCGGTATGATCACGCGTGGGCGCAGGCTCGGTGACGATGGTGGTGCCGCCCGCGCGTAGTGCAGCAAGGAGGATGGCCGACTTCACCTGAGCACTGGCCACCGGCAACAAATAGTCGATCGCCTGCAATGATTTGCCCGCGTGAATACACACAGGTGGGCGACCCTCCGAAGTACTGATTCGGGCGCCCATCTCGCGCAAGGGCGCTGCGACCCGCTCCATCGGTCGACGCATCAAAGATTGATCACCGATCAACGTCGATTCAAAACTTCGCCCACTCAGCAAGCCCATAAATAAGCGCATGGCGGTACCCGCATTACCCATGTCGAGCGGGGACACGCTTTGCTTGAGTCCATCGAGTCCAACGCCGTGTACCTCAACTGCACCCGCTGGATGCTGGATGATGTTGACACCCAATTGCCGCAGCACGCGTAGGCTTGCCAAACAGTCCTCACCGGCCAAGAAACCGTGGATCCGACTCTCACCCTCGGCCACAGCGCCGAGCATCAACGCGCGATGCGAAACGGACTTGTCGCCTGGAATCAGGATATCTCCGCGAATACGGCTTACGGGCTCCCAATACCAGTGCTGGGACGGCGTGGCCGATGTCGAGTTCACGTCAGTCACGATGTCACTCTATGTCACACTCGATGGTCGTCAACGAGGCACGCTCAAAGAACCGCTCGTGGATATGAGCCCAAAATCCGAAATAAGGAGGCTTGGTCTTTGAGCTTCTCGAGTGCTTTTTGGACCTGGGGCTCCTCGGCGTGACCTTCTAAATCCATGAAGAACACATAGTCCCATTTGCGTCGCTGAGACGGTCGGGATTCAATCCGAGTCAAACTCACTTTGTGCGCCGCGAGCGGCTGCAATAGCTGGTGCAGGGCACCGGGCGAGCCCGTCTGACCGGTCGATACCAGCAAGGTGGTACGGTCATCACCGCTTGGACCAAAACTACGTCGTCCGATCACCAAAAATCGCGTACTGTTATCCGGGCGATCTTCGATGTCGCTGGCCATCAGCGTTAAGTCATAGACCTCAGCAGCCGTCTCACCCGCGATCGCCGCCGTACCCATCTCATCGCGAGCGCGGCGAGCCGCCTCCGCGTTACTCGCTTCTGCGATGAGCTCTACATCCGGCAGATGCTCACTGAGCCATTGCCGACACTGCGCCAAAGATTGTGGGTGACTGCAGACGCGTTTGATATCGCGCATGGACCGCATCTTACCCATCAGGTTTTGACGAATACGTAGTTCGACTTCACCGCAAATACGCAGACTCGAAATCAAAAACCGATCTAAGGTGTGATTCACACTACCCTCAGTGGAGTTTTCGATCGGCACGACGCCAAAATCCGCATGCCCAGCCTCTACCTCATGAAAGACTTCGTCGATCGTGGATAGCGCAAGGGCGCGAGCCGAGTGACCGAAATGTTTGTAGACCGCCGTCTGCGAAAATGTTCCCTCCGGGCCCAAAAAACCGACCTTAAGTGGTTCCTCTTGGGCAAGACACGCCGACATGATCTCGCGAAAGAGACGCACAATCTCTTCATCGCGTAGCCCACCCTGCCCCCGGGCCTCTGCGTTGCGCGCCAACGCCATGCGTAACACCTGTGCTTCGCGCTCTGGACGATAGAAATCCACGAGTCGCCCAGACTGGGTCTTGGATATGCCAACCTGCCGCGCAAGACGCGCGCGTTCGTTCAGCAACTGATGTAATTGGTGATCAACGCGATCAATCGCTTCGCGTAGACCCTCTAGCGGTTGATGACCTTGGACCGATTTACGCGTTCGTTTTGCGGAGCGCGGCGCGGGTCTTACAGCCTTTTTCTTAGGAGTCTTTTTTTGACGTGCCGCCATCATTCACCTCTATTCGTGGATATCAGACTAAACGCGCCGACAGCACACCTTTAATTGCGCGAATCCGCGTCATCACCCCTTCATCCACACGACCCTCAATATCGATCAACGTGTAGGCGTAATCGCCTCGCGAGCGATTCAAAAGCTCCGCAATGTTTAGCCCGGCCTCGGCCAGAACGGTCGATACCTGCCCCACCATATTTGGGACGTTGCTATTGGCAACTGCAATACGCTCTGTGCCCGAGATACGTGGCAGAGCCGCCTCTGGGAAATTCACGCTGTGACGAATATTACCGTTCTCAAGGTAATCGCGCAGTGTCTCCACCACCATCACCGCACAATTTTCTTCCGCCTCCAGCGTCGAGGCCCCCAGATGCGGTAGCGTGACGACCTTCGGATGATCTTTGAGTGCGTTACAGGGGAAGTCACAGACGTACGACTTCAGCGTCCCTGAGTCGAGTGCGGACAAGATCGCCTCCTCATCAACAATCGGGGCACGAGAAAAGTTCAGTAGCACGCCCTCAGCGGGCATTAAGGCGAGCCGCGCTGCATTGGCCAGACCACGCGTCTGATCCATTAAAGGGACATGAACCGACACGAACTGTGAACGCGCAAAAAGATCTTCCAGCGATCTCGCTTGTTCCACACCAGACGATAATTGCCACGCACGCTGTACCGTGATTTGCGGATCGTAGCCGAGCACCCGCATACCTAATCGCTCGGCTGCGTTAGCCACCTCTACGCCGATCGCACCGAGTCCGATGACTCCGAAAGTTCGTCCCGGTAACTCGAATCCGGCGAATGCTTTTTTACCCTTCTCGGTCGCGGCATCAATCGTCGCATCATCACCCTGCAATGACCGTGCAAATTGCCAGGCAGGGCAAATATTCCGCGCAGCGAGAAATAAGCTCGCGATAACTAATTCTTTGACTGCGTTCGCGTTCGCCCCGGGCGCATTGAAAACCGGCACACCTCGCTTCGATAACTCCGCGACCGGAACATTATTGACCCCCGCTCCGGCGCGACCCACGGCTAGCACCGATGCAGGGATATCCATCTCATGCATTTTTGCCGAACGCACGAGAATCGCGTGCGGCTCAATCAACGCACTGGCCACCTCGTAACGCTCCCGCGGCAAACGCTCCAAACCGCGTGCGCTGATGTTATTTAGCGTTTGAACCTTAAAAACCATACCGCAGACCCTTACAGAACTTATCCGTGACGACGCTGGAAATCCGCCATGAAATCTATCAAGGCGCGTACGCCCTCCATCGGCATCGCGTTATAGATTGAGGCTCGCATCCCACCGACGGATCGGTGTCCCTCCAGGTTTGCCAAGCCGGCGACCAACGCCTCTGCACAAAAGATTTTCTCAAGTGCAGGATCGGGAACGGTGAACGGCACGTTCATCCATGAGCGTGCGTTCACCGCGACCGGATTACGGTAATACCCTGACTCATCGATCGCTCGATATAACGCTTCAGCTTTATCTCGATTGCGCTCGCCGATGACGGCGAGCCCGCCTTCACGCTTTAACCACTGGAACACCAGTCCTGCCATGTAGATACCGAAGGTCGGCGGCGTATTGAGCATCGACTTTTCTTTGGCCATCGACGCATAATCGAAGATCGCCGGCGTCCCCTCGCGCGCGCGACCGATAAGATCATCACGGACGATTACGACACATAACCCCGAAGGACCGATATTCTTTTGTGCACCCGCATAGATAAGACCAAATCGAGTGACGTCCACTGGACGCGACAAGATGGTCGAGGACATGTCCGCCACCAATGGTACGGACCCAGCCGCGGGAATATAGTCAAACTCGACACCACCGATGGTTTCGTTCGGGGTGTAGTGGAAGTACGCAGCCGAGGAATCAATGACGTACGACGTCGGCGCAGGTACTGTCGAATAATTACTGGCTTTTTCATCCGCAAGCACGGAAACCGAGGTGTAACGCCGGGCTTCGGCGATCGCTTTTTGGGACCACGCGCCCGTGTGCAAATAAAGAGCGGTTGAGTCCTGAGCCGCAAGATTCATCGGAATCGCGCTGAACTGTCCCGTCGCCCCACCCTGTAAAAAGAGTACGCGGTAATTGGACGGAATCCCCATCAGCTCACGAAGATCGGCCTCCGCCTGCTCCGCCACCGCCACAAACGCCTTGCTGCGATGACTGACTTCCATCACCGACATGCCCGCGCTCTGCCAGTCCAACATTTCCTCACGGGCTTGCTCCAGCACCGCGAGCGGCAACGTCGCCGGACCTGCCGCAAAATTAAATACTCGCACTCTCAATCCTCGGATTAATCAAAGAATTCTGCCGTCCGGCCTACCACCAACCTACTGCCAAAGCCCGGCTGACTCAGTGAGGTCGTGCGTCATCCGATGGCGCCTCGGATGCGCCCTCATCCGTGACCGACTCACCACCCGCCACCACGGGTTCATCGTCGCTACCGAGTGATCCCACGCCCTCGACGCCCGCAAGACGCTCCCCCTCCGACAAGCGTATGAGCCGTACGCCCTGAGTGTTTCGACCGACAATCGAAACCTGTGCGACAGGCGTTCGGACTAACGTCCCGTTTGAACTGATAAGCATGATTTCCTGGTCGGTCTGGACCTGTAAGGCCGATACGGTCTGACCATTACGCTCAGTTGTTTGCAAGGCAATCACGCCCTGTCCGCCGCGGCCATGCAATGGGAAGTCATCGAGCGGCGTCAATTTGCCGTAGCCATTTTCGGATGCCGTCAGAATGAGCCCCTCACCCACGACAACCAATGAAATCAGCTGCTGGCCCTCAGCCAAGCGGATGCCACGCACGCCGGTCGCATCACGACCCATGGCGCGAACCTCGCTTTCATTGAAGCGGATGGCCTTACCGCCGTTCGAGCACAAGATGACATCACAGTGACCATCAGTTAGCCCCACCCCAATCAGTCGATCACCCTCGCGTAAATCGACCGCGATGATGCCGGACGGCCGCGGACGTGAGTACGCCGAGAGCGGTGTTTTCTTAACCGTGCCGTTACTGGTCGCCATGAACACAAAGTGCTCATCATCAAATTGCTTGATCGGCAAAATGGCGTTGATGCGCTCACCGTCCTGTAGCGGCATCAAATTAACCAAGGGCTTACCGCGAGCACCTCGTCCTGCTTGCGGCAGTTCGAATACCCTCATCCAATACACGCGGCCTCGATTGGAGAAGCAGAGCAAGGTATCGTGCGTGTGCGCAACAAATAATCGCTCAATAAAGTCTTCTTCTTTAACGGCCGTTGCCGCCTTACCGCGGCCGCCACGATTTTGAACTTGATACTCATCGAGCGGCTGACGCTTGGCATAACCCGCGTGTGATAGCGTGACCACCACATCTTGCGGTTCAATGAGATCTTCCGTCGCCAAATCCACAAAGTCGTAATTGATCTCCGTACGCCGTGCATCGCCGTATTCGTCGCGTATGGCAACCAACTCGGCTCGTACGACCTCGGTTAAACGCTCCGCACGCGCGAGGATGTCACTGAGATCGATAATACGGGCGAGCAGCTCGCCGTACTCGCTAACAATCTTGTCTTGCTCCAAGCCAGTCAGACGATTGAGGCGCATGTCGAGGATGGCCTGTGCCTGAACCTCGCTGAGGCGATAGACCCCTTGCTCAGCTTGCAGGCCTGCGGAGGCCGGAAGATCACGCGGACGCGTCGAAATATCCCCAGCTCGCGCGAGCATCGCCGGAACCGCCCCGGCATCCCAGCTTTTAGCAAGCAGCGCTATTTTGGCCTCTGCCGGCGTCGGCGACGCTTTGATGAGCGCGATGACCTCATCGATATTGGCTAGCGCAACCGCGAGCCCCTCTAAAACATGTGCGCGATCTCGCGCCTTAGCTAAATCATGAATCGTGCGCCGCGTGACCACTTCGCGCCGATGACGAACGAAGGCCTCCAGCATTTCTTTGAGCGATAGTAAGCGCGGCTGACCATCTACCAGCGCCACCATATTGATACCAAAGACGGTCTCAAGCGGCGTTTGCGCATACAAATTATTGAGAATGACCTCGGCGTTTTCGCCGCGACGCAGCTCAATGACAATACGCATGCCGTCCTTGTCAGACTCATCGCGTAAGCCATCGTTAGAGATCCCCTCGATCTGCTTATCGCGTACCAAATCGGCAATACGCTCGATCAATCTCGCTTTATTAACCTGATACGGCAGCTCGGTGACGATGATGGCCTGCCGATCGCCACGCCCCACCTCTTCAAAATGAGTGCGTGCGCGTACCGATAATCTACCGCGTCCGCCCTTATAGGCCGCCACGATTTCATTGGCGCCATTGATAATGCCCGCAGTCGGAAAATCGGGGCCGGGTAAATGTTGCATCAAACCCGCTAGCCCAATATCGGGTTCATCAATCACCGCGATACAGGCATTCACAACCTCCGTGAGATTATGCGGCGGGATGTTAGTCGCCATACCGACGGCGATACCCGAGGAACCGTTAACGAGCAAATTGGGGATGCGCGATGGCATCACCACAGGCTCAGTCAAAGATTCATCGTAGTTCGGGACAAAATCAACGGTGTCACGATCAATGTCAGCAAGTAACTCGCCAGCGAGCCGCGACATACGCACTTCGGTGTAACGCATGGCCGCTGGCATATCGCCGTCCACTGACCCAAAGTTACCCTGTCCATCGACCAGCAAGTAACGCATGGAAAAGGGCTGCGCCATTCGCACAATGGCGTCGTACACGGCGCTGTCGCCGTGCGGGTGGTATTTACCAATGACGTCACCGACGACGCGCGCCGATTTTTTATAGGGCTTGTTGTACTCGTTACCGAGTTCGCGCATGGCGTACAGCACGCGCCGATGGACTGGTTTAAGCCCATCTCGCACATCGGGCAAGGCACGGCCAACAATCACGCTCATCGCGTAATCGAGATACGACTGACGCATCTCGTCTTCTAGGTTGACAGTCAGAATTTCGCGCGCGATTTCGCTCATGCGTGACGCCATTCTCGAGCCAAAAAACAAGCGGAAATAGTACCATACGAGACCTCGTTACGGCCGACGGACAGATCGCCTACCATGAGTTCTCCGAACACCGAGACTACCTCGCCTAACTCGAACGCAAACTACGTGTCCGAGGGCGGCGGCGACCCTGCAGAAATCGCGAAGTTTGCGGCGTGGGCCCATCGATTCTGGGATCCGCAAGGAGAGTTCAAGCCGTTACATATCCTGAATCCGACGCGACTGGCCTTCATCCGAGAGCGTGCGACTTTGGCCGGTGCGCGCGTCGTGGATGTGGGCTGCGGCGGTGGCCTATTGGCGGAAGGTCTCGCCCGCGCCAACGCACAAGTGCTCGCAATAGATCTTGCTGAGCCCATGCTGGAGGTCGCACGTTTACACGCGGTCGCAGAGGGCCTCACGATTGACTATCAATGTCTCACTGCCGAGACATTGGCCAAGCAGCACTCGGCGCAATTTGATGTCGTCACCTGCATGGAAATGCTCGAGCACGTACCCGACCCGAACGCCACCTTGCAGGCACTCAGCACCTTACTTCGTCCGGGCGGACATCTATTTATCTCCACCATCAATCGCAACCTACGCGCGTTTTTACTCGCGATCGTGGGTGCTGAGTATTTACTGAAAATTATCCCGGCCGGCACGCATGAATACGAGCGCTTGATTCGACCCTCAGAGCTCGCGCGCTACGCCCGCGCCGCTGACTTGGAACTCGTGAGTCTGGCGGGACTCGCGTACGACCCGCTCACCTCGTTAAGCCGACTCACGCAAGATGTGAGCGTCAACTATCTCTGTCATTTGCAAAAGCTCGCGTGAGTGACGAGAACGACGCCCCTCTTCGCACCGAGCGCGAATTACTTTGGCGTTTCTCGCCCGTCTCGCAACGTGCTTGGCTAAACGATCTCTTGCGGATTGAGCAACAGGTACAGTGGAGTCTGCGACCTCAGCTTGAGCACTCGGTGGCCCATACCCGACTGAGCTGGTGGCAGGATGAGCTCCAACGCCTCGCAAGCCGCGAACCCCGTCATCCGCTCACCCGATCGCTCGCGCAGCACGCCGCGACTCGAGGCGATGCCCCGCCTAATCTCAGCGCCCTCGTCGAAGGATGCCAAATTGATCTCGCCTGTCTCGCGTTTGAGACACGCGCGGACCTCAATAGCTACCTTCACGGCTGGGCCGAGAGCCTCTTTCACGCGGCCACAGGACAGTCTGCCGCTTGGGGGGCGGCGTTACGCGAGCTGGAATTACTTCAGGACTTCGCAGTGCATGCTTGGCAGGGTCGTATTTATTGGCCGTTGGGTGACGATCCCACGGCGGCGGACCCTTGGCGGGCTCGCCCGCTGGCAGCCCACGAAGCCGATGCACTCGGCGAGCGCTTGCGCGAACTTGCCGCACAACTGCGTGATCACTGTCGCGCTCGGCCTTTCGAACCCACAGACGACTCAGTCACGCTCGCGAGGGTATGGTCGGCACTCGTCCTCTTGCGTAGCGAGCGCGCCCTCACGGCACTCCCCCATGGCTATTCTGACACCCGCCTCAGCCCGCTCACGCTTACACTGCGTTTGTGGTGGGCAGCGGTGCAGCTACAACAAGGACGTCGCCCATTGATTCTTTGATCGCGTCAGATAAGACGATAGGACCCAGCAATGATCAACTCAGATAACTCAAATACGTTTGATCCTCGACACGCCTCTGTATCGCCTGATGCACTGACGGGTCGTGTCGTCGCGATCACGGGCGCGACGGGCGGCATCGGTCAAGCGGTGGCAATCGCTTGCGCCAAAGCGGGTGCAGAAGTGATTTTGCTCGGTCGTAGCATCAAAAAGCTCGAAGCCCTGCATGCTCAGATTGAAAGCCTCGAAGCATCACCTTCCATTCCGTCCCCGCTCATTGCACCCCTAGATTTGGAACGCGCGATTGCCAAAGATTACGATGAGTTGGCGAACGCGATCGAAGCACGTTGGGGGCGACTTGATGGACTCGTGCACACCGCAGGAATACTCGGTCAGTTGTCAGCCATTGAGCATCAGGATGTGCCGACCTGGATCAAAGTCATGCACGTCAACGTCACCGCGATGTTCACAATGACCCAATCCCTGTTACCGTTAATGCGCGCTGCGCCGAGTGCATCGATTGTCTGCACATCCAGTAGCGTTGGGCGAAAGGGTCGCGCGTTCTGGGGTGCCTACGCCGTCTCAAAGTTTGCCGTGGAAGGCTTCGTTCAAGTACTCGCAGACGAACTTGAGCAAACCCGAGTGCGGGTTAATTCCTTAAATCCGGGTCGCACGCGCACCGCAATGCGACGCCAAGCGTTTCCTGCTGAAGACCCAAAAACCCTGCCGGCACCGGAAACTGTGGCGGGCAGCTATTTAGCACTGCTTAGCGATGCGTCCGAAGGAATCTCAGGACAAGCTTTCGACGCGTTCAATACCTGAGACCTCAGATTGCACGCGGACAGCCTGCCCCTCTTCATCGCCCAGCATGCGAAAGCGGCCGCGCGATAAATCTTTGGTGAGCGACAAAGGGCCAAGCCGAGTTCGCTGAATACGTGACACCAACAAGCCCTGACGCTCAAAGAGCTGTCGCACCTCACGGCCTGACGCCCCTCGCGTCCGCAGAAAATACCAGCGATTAAGCCCCTCCGGCGGCTCACTGGGATTTTCGATAGCCAGTACTTGCACGATCTGCCCATCGTCCAACACACCGCTTTCGATGGCCTCTCGACCCAGCTCATTGAGAGCTCCGCGCACACGCACCAAAAACTCGATCTCCCAATGACGGACGGCTCGCTGGCAACGCTCGGCCAGTGCGCCATCTGTGGTGACGAGCTCCAACCCACCATCGCCCTGCGGTAAGGGCGAGATCGCAATGAACCGACGCCCACCTTGACGCGGCAAACGGACAACCATATCGGTTGTCAAAGATTGTCCGACGGCACGATGCAGCAGGAATGTCGAGCGCGTGGTCGGTAAACGCGACGGGTCTTTACTACGCCTGACCACTCGGCCGTCCACACGCAGTTCATCACGCCCACCCACGCGATCACCGAGCTCGGCGATTCGACCATTGATGGTGACGCGTCCCGCCTCGATCCACTGCTCGGCTTGTCGACGCGAAGCGAGCCCCGCCTGGGCCAACACTTTCTGCAACCGGTCGCCCTCACTCGCTACCGCTGGCGCCTCGCGATCGACGGTTGGGCGCTGCACGCGACGACGCGGCATATCAGTCTCTTGCGACTCCCTCGTTCCCCGAAGTCGCCTCCTCAGCTGAAGCGACCTCGTCAGACGCAGCTTCCTCCGTCACCGCAAATACCGTCTCATCGCCACCGCCCGCAGGGGCTTCATCTGCGTTGACCGGCAAGGTGAGCTGGGGATTGAGATCTTCCATTGACTTAAGCTCAGCGAGCGGCGGTAGCTCATCGAGACTACGCAGACCAAAATAGTTCAGAAATTCCTTGGTTGTACCCAATAACTCAGGATGCCCCGGCACAACCACGCGAACCCAGTCGCGTTCCATGAGCGTTTTGACGATATTGGGGTTCACCGCCACGCCTCGTACCGACTCGATCTCTGCCCGAGTAATCGGCTGTCGATAGGCAATCAAAGCCAAGGTCTCGAGTAAGGCGCGCGAGTAACGCTGCGGTCGCTCAGGCCATAGGCGACCAATCTCGCGCGCATACCCCTGCCGAATTTGTACTCGCCAGCCGCTGGCCGTTTCTTTGAGCTCGAGTGCCCGATCATCGTAGGTCGCACGTAGATCCTCTAGCGCCGCAACCAACTGCGCCTTCTCGGGACGCATGTCCTCATCAAATAATTGCCCGTATCCAACGGCTTGGCCGCAGCGAGCAAAGCCGCCTCTACCACGTTGCGAATATGCTGCACCGTCATGCTAATCCTTCCGAAGCTGGGGAATTCTCGGTCATCTCATCATCAGACTCAGCCGCTGCGTCCTCAACCGCTTGCAAACGGGGTCGCTGCGCAGAGCGCACATGCAAGGGTCCGTAGGGCTCGGTCTGAACGAGATCCAACAATCCCTCACGAACCAATTCCAAGATGGCCATGAAGGTCACCGTCACACCCATCCGACCCTCTTCGGGGCGGAAGAGTCTTGTGAATTCCATGAAGGGCGCCTCGGCGACCGCCGCCAACACGTCCGTCATGCGCGCCCGCACCGACAGACGCTCTCGCTGCACGTGATGATGCTCAAACATCGCCGCGCGCGTCACCACTTCGCGGAATGCATCAATCATTTCCTGCAAAGCGACCTTGGGTGGCTCCGCCGGCGGACGACGAGTCTCCGTCTGCGCACTCGCCAACCATACGTCGCGCTCGAGTCGCGGCAAATGATCAATGTTTTCGGCCGCCTGCTTGAAGCGTTCATATTCCTGCAGCCGTCGCACCAGATCGGCACGCGGATCGGACTCCTCGGTGATCGCGTCGCTCGAGCGTGGCAACAACATGCGGGATTTAATTTCCGCGAGGGTGGCCGCCATGACCAAATATTCGCCCGCCAACTCGAGCTGCATATCCTGCATCAGCTCGATGTAGTTCATGTACTGGCGCGTGATGTCGGCCAGTGGAATATCCAAAATATCGAGATTCTGTTTGCGAATCAGATACAAGAGCAGATCGAGCGGCCCCTCGAATGCTTCAAGGAATACCTCGAGTGCTTGCGGAGGGATATAAAGATCCCGCGGTAACTGCGTGATGGGCTCGCCTTGCACGACCGCGAAGGGCATTTCCGCCTGGCTAGGCTCAGCCTGGTTGGGCTCAGCCTGGTTGGGCTCAGCCTGCGGCGACCTAGCAGTCGCCACGTCCACGACGGGGTCGTCTGCATCGTTGATTGCGTTGGCGGGTAGCTCTGACTTCATTATTCGCCTCGTAAGTGCATCGCCCGACGCACCTCGGTCAAAGTTTCATGAGCCACCTCTCGCGCGCGCTCATTGCCTTCGCTCACGATGCCGCGCAGGAGATCCGGATTATTTTCATACTCCCTGGCACGTTCGCGCATGCCACCAATCTCCGTCACGACCGCTTCGATCAGCGGCTTTTTACACTCAAGGCACCCAATGGAGGCACTACGGCACCCTGCCGCTGCCCAAGCACGGGTACTCTCATCCGAATACACCTCATGCATAGACCACACGGGGCAATTTTGCGGATCGCCCGGATCTGTCCGTCGGACCCGAGCCGGATCAGTCTGCATGGTGCGCAATTTTTTGGCCACCGTATCTGGATCTTCCCGTAGACCGATGGTGTTGCCATAGGACTTGGACATCTTGCGACCGTCGAGCCCGAGCAGCTTCGGCGTCGGAGTCAAGAGTACCTGCGGCTCCGGCAAAATATTGAGACTGCCACCCTCGAGGTAACCGAGTAATCGCTCCCGATCCGCGACAGTGATGCGCGCATTACCTTGCACTAACGCACGCGCGCGCTCGAGTGACGCCTCATCACCCTGCTCTTGGAACTTCTTGCGCAGCTCGCGATACAGCGCGCTGTTACGCGCGCCGAGCTCCCCGATGGCTCGCTCGGCTTTGTCTTCAAACCCTGCTTCGCGGCCATAGAGATGGTTAAAGCGACGAGCAATCTCGCGAGTGATTTCAACGTGCGCCACCTGGTCTTCACCCACCGGCACATAACCCGGGCGGTACAGCAGGATATCGGCCGACTGCAGCAAGGGGTAACCGAGAAATCCGTAGGTCGCGAGATCCTTCTCCGCGAGCTCTGCTTGTTGATCTTTATAGGTCGGGACCCGCTCTAGCCACGATAGCGGCGTGATCATCGACAGCAACAAATGCAGCTCTGCGTGCTCCGGAACCTGCGACTGCACAAAGAGAGTCGCCACGCCGGGATTCAGTCCTGCCGCCAACCAGTCGATCAACATCTCCTCGGTGTGCCGGGCGAGCTGACTCGTGTCTTCATACCCCGTGGTCAGGGCATGCCAATCCGCAACAAAGAAAAAGCAGGGATACTTGTACTGTAGCTCCACCCAGTTGCGCAGCGCCCCGTGGTAGTTACCCAGATGCAGTTGCCCGGTCGGTCGCATGCCCGAGAGCACTCGGTTCGTCTGCGGCTGCGCACTCATCTACAGCACACCAGACTTGAATAAATGTTCATAAACCCCTGATTTTTAATTACTTTGGTAACGGAATAATCGCGACTCTAAACGCCTTATTTCCGTCAGCGCCATTATAGCCCGAAGGGCTCGAGACTGCCCCGTCCCTCGCGTAAGACCGCGATGGGTTGGCTTGCCAGATCGATCACGGTGGTCGGATCAAGACTACAGGGTCCCGCATCCAAAATTGCCGCTAACTCACGGCCCAAACGCGCTTCGATTTCCGCTGGGTCGTTTAAGGGCAGTGACTCGCCCGGCATGATAAGCGTGGAACTCATGATGGGCTCGCCGAGCTCGCTAAGGATCGCCTGCGGCACCACGTGATCCGGAATCCTTAGGCCGATCGTTCGACGTTTCTCATGCTGTAGGCGCCGTGGGGTTTCCCGACTCGCTGGCAACAAAAAGGTATAGGGGCCCGGGGTACACGCCTTGAGCAAGCGAAACTGCCACGTATCGACGCGGGCGTACTTGGCGATTTCCGTCAGATCGCGGCAGACCAAGGTGAAATGATGATGCCGATCGGCCTGCCGTAGTCGCCGGATCCGCTCGAGCGCATCTTTATCGCCAATATGGCAACCCAAGGCGTAGCTCGAGTCCGTCGGATACGCGATCACCTGCCCCTCGCGTAACGAGGCCACCACTTGGCGTATCAATCGCGACTGCGGATTTTCCGGATGAAGGCTAATGATGGACATGATGCGATAATGATAACCATGAGTCGGGTCGAACTACTGCGCGAGAGACTGCAAAACGCCCTAGCGCCCAGCCTTCTCGCGATCCGCGACGATAGCGCGCTACATGAGGGCCATGCGGGCGCACGCGAGGGCGGTGGGCACTTTCACGTCACGATCGCAAGTGCGGCTTTCGTGGGCCGCAATACACTCGCTCGGCATCGATTAGTCTACGACGCGGTGAGTGATCTCATGCCTAAGACGATCCATGCCTTGTCCATCGACGCGCGCTTGCCGTCATAATGCACGCTTCGCGGCCCGCCGCTCCACTGATGGGAATTTGCATGAATCGTTCGCATTTAGTCGCCCTGCTCTTTGCCGTGATGCTCGCTGGCTGCCAGAGCCAGTCTGAGGCCAGCGATCCCGCCGGTCCGCCCGTCGCGACGGTGGACGGCGAGCCAATCAGTCGTAGTCTCTACGATTTCTTTGTTAAAGCCTCCAGCGGACAGTCTAGCGACGAGCTGAGCGCAGAGCAGCGTGAGCAAGTACTGGACTCCCTCGTCAGCCTCCAGTTACTTGCCGCCCAGGCGCGCAAACAGGGCCTAGACCAAAAAACCGAATTGCTGGGTGAAATGCAGCTGGCTGAACTCGATGTGCTACAACGTGCCGTCGTGCAGTCCTACCTGCAAGACAAAACGCCCACCGAACAAGAGTTACGAGCAGAATACGATACCCAAGTCGCGCAGATGGCTCCCAACGAATATCGCGCTCGCCACATTCTGCTGCCCTCCGAGGCAGATGCCAATCGGATCCTCGCGCGCTTGAACAAGGGTGAACGATTTGAAAGCTTGGCCAAAGAATCGCTTGATGCCTCGCGCGACCAAGGGGGCGATCTCGGCTGGTTCAGCCCCAGCGCCATGGTGAAACCTTTCGCTGACGCCGTCATGGCGCTCGGCAAGGGTGCGACCACGGCCGCGCCGGTGCAATCGCAGTTCGGCTGGCACATCATTCGAGTGGATGATGTCCGTAAGACTGAACCCCCTCCGTTTGAGCAGGTCCAACAACAACTCAGCCAGGCGGTGCTCGCGAAGAAATTCCGTGCTTATACCGATGAGCTGAAAAAAGCGGCCAAGATTGATAAATCTTTGCCCCCTGTCACAGCGGCTACTGAGACCGAGGATACGGCAACGGAGTCAGCTGAGACGACCAACGACAACCCAGCGGGCTAATTGGGTAGGCGGCGTTGGTCGAGAATCTCGATCAATGCCGCCTCGTCCAAGACTGGCACTCCGAGTGCCTCAGCCTTTGCCAGTTTTGATCCGGCATCGGCACCCGCGATCACATAACTGGTTTTCTTAGAGACGCTACCGGATGCACGCGCGCCGAGCGCTCTCAGCCGATCTTCCGCCTGATCGCGGCTCATACTCTCAAGGCTGCCCGTCAGTACAAAAGTCAGTCCCGTCAAAGGTTGATCCATTTGCGCGCTGCGCGAGTCAATACGCGGCCAACGCACCCCCGCTTGCTGTAACTGGCTAATCACCCGCCTGTTTTCATCGCGGGCGAAAAAATCTGTGAGCTGTGCGGCAACCACCGGACCCACATCGGGCACCTGTTGCACTTGCTCGAAGCTCGCCCCCAGTAAGGCTTCCAAGGAGCCAAAATGTTGAGCTAAGGCCGCAGCGGTCGCTTCACCCACTTCGCGAATACCCAGTGCAAATAAAAATCGAGCGAGCGTGGTCTCTTTAGAACGCTCGATCGCACTGAGTACATTGTCCGCCGATTTCTCACCCATGCGCTCAAGCGCCGCCAACTGGCCGCGCGTCAAGGTAAATATATCGGCAGGCGTCGCCACGAGGCCTGCATCCACTACCTGCTCAATTAACTTATCGCCCAAACCTTCGATGTCGAGTGCTCGGCGTGCAGCGAAATGACGCAATCGTTCTTTACGCTGTGCCTTGCAACTGAACTCACCGGTGCAACGCGCGACCGCAGCATCTGGCTCTCTGCGGACCGCCGCGCCACATACCGGACAATGCGAAGGCAAGCGAACCGCTTGGGCGTCCGAGGGCCGGCGGGATATCACCACTCTGGCGACCTCAGGAATCACATCCCCCGCGCGACGCACCACTACCGTGTCACCAATGCGCACATCTTTGCGCTCGATTTCATCCATGTTGTGCAACGTCGCATTACTTACCGTCACACCCCCCACCACCACAGGCGTAAGCCGTGCGACAGGTGTTAAGGCGCCAGTGCGACCGACCTGAAACTCCACCTCACGTAGTAATGTTGTTGCCTCTTCAGCCGGGAACTTATGCGCGATCGCCCAGCGCGGCGCCCGCGACAAAAACCCCAGACGAGACTGCGACACCAAAGAATCGACCTTATAGACGACGCCATCAATCTCGTAGTCAAGCGTGGCTCGGCGACGCTGTAACGAAGCAAAGTATTGCAGACAACCCTCTGCTCCTTCGACTTGCGCTGTTTCGGGCGAGACCCTAAGACCTAACTCTTTGAGCGCAGACAAGGTCTCACTGTGCGATACAGGAAAAGTCATCCCTTCCACACTGCCGAGCGCATAAAAGAAAATCTCAAGCGGGCGCTTAGCGGTCACCCTAGGATCCAACTGCCGCAAACTACCCGCCGCAGCGTTGCGAGGATTCGCGAAAACCTTTTCGCCCCGCTCTGCGGCTTGTCGATTGAGCTGCTCAAATCCCGCACGCGGCATGAATACCTCACCTCGCGCCTCAATGAGTGCAGGAGCATGGCCGTTTAGGCGCAAGGGCACGGCGCGAATGGTGCGGATGTTGGCGGTGACATCCTCACCCACCGTACCATCGCCCCGAGTAGCGGCCCGCACCAGTTGACCCTTTTCATAGATCACGGAGATCGCTAACCCATCGAGCTTAGGCTCGGCTGAATAGCGCACCGCAGGCGCCGTGTCGGCCAACTCGAGTCGCTCACGGACGCGTCGATCAAACGCCCTGACCTCCTCATCAGAGAAAGCGTTATCCAGTGACAGCATCGGCACACGATGTCGGGCACTCGCAAATTCGTCACTAGGGGTCGCACCCACTCGCTGCGTCGGCGAATCGGCGCTAATTAATTCTGGGTAGTGATGCTCAAGATCGATCAGCTCGCGCAACATCTGATCCCACTCGGCATCGCTGATCAGCGGATCATCGAGAACGTAGTAGCGGTAGTTATGCAGCGCGAGCTGCTGACGCAACGACTCCACACGTGCCAAAGCGTCGGGGGGCGCTCCCATATCGGCACTCACATGTGGCCGCTAGACCGAAGCTGATCCCGCCTCGCGACGCATCTCGGCCAGTCGCGATTCGGTTAAAGCTTGCCCGCCGCTATCTTGGAGTTCACCACGTACGCGCTGCGCCAAGGTATGACCCACTAACAAAAGTTTATCGACGGCGTCGCGACCCGCAAGCGGACCCGGCAACACGGCAAACAAATTGAGCCCTCTAAATAACGAGGCATCCATAGTATCGAGGTTAAAGGTCCCCGGTTGAGTGAGGCTCGCTGCACTCATCAGCACACGCCCATCGGCCACGGGTCGATGGAAAATATCCATCTCGCCATGAACAAATCCCTCGCCCTGCAAAGCCTGGCGCAGGCTAGCCCCGGTAAAGCGCTCGCCTCCTTTACCCACGACGCGTAAGCCCACCACCCGTCGCTGATCTTCTGGCGGCCACTCAATGCGTACGCGTGGTGCGATCTCATCAGGCGGTGGCGTAGACACACTGGGGATCGCCGACTCGGCGCCCGCGCTGACTTCACGTGCGGCGCCTAGGACGCCCTCATCTGGCAAGTCTTCCTCGTCACGGGTCTCATCAGTTTGACGGGCCTCAGTTTGACCAGCCTCGGTCTGAGGCACCTCAGTGCGCGAGCTCTCGGGAGATAAGGCCGATGCCCAACGATCATCAAAATCATCTCGAGCAGAAAGGCCCGGCAGATCCATTTCGGATTCTGCGGATCGAGATCCACCCGCACCCGAGTCGAGCTTGTCGAGCACATCGCGTTGACCGCTCGACTGTCCGGATCTCTCCCCGATCAGCACATCCTCAACGTCATCAGGACCGCTGTCGTGCTCAGCATCGGCTTTGCGAGCTCGCCAGCGCTGCACCAGCTCCCAAAGAATCAAGATCGCGATCACCGTCGCGCCTAACACCAAAAGCGATAGGCGCAAATCTGAGGTCAACGTATTAATCAGATCCTGCACAACCTAGACACCATTTCAAGTTGCAGCCAACCGAACCGCTTCATCAACATCCACGGCGACGAGACGCGACACGCCGGGCTCGTTCATCGTCACACCTAACAACTGCGAGGCCAACTCCATCGTGGCCTTGTTGTGCGTGATAAAAATGAACTGCACGCGATGCGCCATTTCGCGAACGATATCGCAAAAGCGACCCACGTTATTCTCATCAAGCGGCGCATCCACCTCATCGAGGAGACAGAACGGCGCAGGATTAAGCTCGAAAATCGAAAACACCAAGGCGACCGCAGTTAAGGCTTTCTCACCACCAGAGAGCTGAGAAATCGTCACGTTGCGTTTGCCCGGAGGCCGCGCCATCACAGAGACACCAGCCTCCAAAGGATCATCGCCAACCAACTCGAGGTAAGCATGCCCACCCCCGAATAAGCGCGGAAATTTTTCCTGTAGGCCCGCATTAATACGATTAAACGTATCTTCAAATCTTGTACGAGTCTCTTGATCGATCTTGCGCATCGCCTCTTCTAAAGTCGATAACGCAGAGGTCAAATCGGTAAATTGCCGATCAAGATATTCTTTGCGTTCCGTATTCTCCGCCAACTCATCAATTGCAGCGAGGTTCACCTGCCCAAGCTTTTCAATGTCGGTACGCGTGCCCACCAATTGCGATTCCCATTCGCCCACCGATGCTTCGGAGGTCAACGACGCGAGCACCTCTGCCAACACACACTGCGTGGCCGCAAATTGCTCGGCAATCGCCTCACGTCGCACGCGCGTCTCCTGCGCTGCCAAACGCGCCTGTTCGCTCGCCTCACGCGCAGCAGCAACCCGCTGCTCAGCGGTCTGTCGCTGACTATCCAATGATTGCAGCTCCGCGTCGGCTTCTTCCATTGCTCGACGGGCCTGTGCAAGCTCCGACTCCACCTCGAGTCTCCGAGCAAGCAGATCCGTCAAAGATTGCTCCAACTCCGCGATGGGCGCATCTGCACCCGCTAGCTCTGATTCCAAGGTCGCGATCTTATCGGTCACCTGGGTACGCTGCTCGCTCGCTCGTACCAAAGACGTGTCCATGGAGCTCGCTGCCGTACGCCGACCCTCAGCACGCACCAATAGATCGCGCGCGACTAACTGAGCGGCCTGTGCGGCTGTCCGCGCCGCATTGAGCGCCTCACGAGCATCCTCACGCGCGGCATCGAGTTCACCACGTTGACCATCGAGCGCCGCCAAGGCCTCTCGTCCACGCTCAAGCTCAGTACGAGCGCGAGTGATCGCCTCCTCGGATTGAGCCATTTCGCGCTGCACTTCTTGTGCTTCGAGGTCTAGACGCTGACGTCTTGCAACCGATTCCTGCACTCGGGCGCGAGAGGCCTCAAGTTGTCCCAGTACATCCGCGTGGGAGCGGTGTGCGGCTTGAATCTGCGCTTGTACCTCATCACGACGTCGTTCTGCGACACTCATGCCCTCGCGGACCTGCTGCAGCTCTTGTTCTGCAGCCCGTACCGCACTTTCTTTGAGGTCGACTTCCTCACGCAACTCTTTTAAGCGTTGCTCACGCGCTAGCACACCCGCGTGCTCATCGTCACCTCGAGCAATCCGTAACCAGTGACGGCCCACCCACTCACCCGAGCGGGTAATGAACGATTCGCCAGCTTGAAGACTCCCGCGTGACGCCAATGCGGCACTCAAGCTGTCAACCACCCGCACACCATGCAACCAATCGAGTAGTACTGCGGGACCGCGTACACGCGTGCGTAGCCACTCTGCGCTAGCGACCTCGCCGCTAGGAGCTGCCGCTACGCTCGAATCGATCAGAACCAAACTACCTCGGTCCACCGTGACCAAAGAATCAACAAGGGGATCAATGTCATCGGCGCAAACCGCTTCCAAGTAATCACCGAGCACGGTTTCCACCGCGCGCTCAAAACCCGCATCGACCGCGAGGCTCTCCGCCAAGCGCGATCGCTCTGCAAGCCCTCGGCTTTGCAACCACTGATCCATACCGCCATCAGCACGCCCTAGGGCCGCTCGCTGTAGCGCCTCAATCGACATGAGCTCAGCACGTGAACGCTCACGCTGTTGGCGTGCCTGCTCAAGGCGACCCTCAGACTCAGCTTGTCGCTGGCGCAGGCCCTGCACTTCACCCAACGCCTGGTCCAGGCGGCGCGATAGACCATCCGCAGCCTCACGCGCCTCCGACTCGCGTTGACCGAGCTCGAACAACTGACCTTGGCTCTCTTGCGCGATGAGATTGTCGCGCTCGATATCCAAGCGATCTCGCTGGCTACGCAAACGTCGCAGTTGATTCTCCAGCTGCTCGATACGCGCCTGCTCGACCTGCACCACTTGATTGTAACGGCCGAGTTGCTGATTAAAGGCTTCCCAACGCTGCTGCCAAGCCGCCTGGCCCTGCTCAGCCTCGGCTAGCTGAGCACTCGCCGCTGACTCTTGAGTTTGCGCAGCTTCAAGCTCAGGGCCGAGTCGCGTCAACTCGTCGCGGATCTGGGCAAGCTCAGCCTCATCACGCTCAATTTGCGTCACCAAAGATTGCAGCGTCTGACGCGACTCCTGCAAATCCTGACGCTTAAGTTCACGGGTTTCACGGGCAAATTGCACTTGGCTTTCAGTCCGCGAGATATCTGCCCCGATCCCGTAGTAGCGACCTTGTACCTCCGAGACCGCCTCACTGCGCTCGGTATGAAACTGACGTTGTGTTTCAATGGCCGCCTCAGCCGCGCGCAGGTCCGCTAAGGCTGCTTGCATGGCAAGCTCCGTCTCGCGCATCGCGGAGTCCTGCACCTCGGCACCGCTATCGAGATCACGCAGTCGCAAAGCAAGCAGCTCTGCGGTCAGCTGCCGCTCGCGATCTTTCAAAGATTGATACTTTTTGGCAATCGTAGCCTGACGCTGCAAATGCCGAATCTGCTTATCGATTTCATCGCGCAGATCCTGTAGACGCTCAAGGTTCTCACGCGTATCGCGGATGCGGCTTTCCGTTTCCTTACGACGTTCTTTGTACTTGGAGATACCCGCCGCTTCTTCAATGAACGCGCGCATTTCATCTGATTTAGCCTCGATCACTCGCGAGATCATGCCCTGCTCGATGATCGCGTAACTACGCGAGCCGAGGCCGGTACCCAGGAATAACTGGGTGATATCTTTGCGACGGCAGCGGGCACCATTGATGAAGTAACCACTCGATCCATCGCGCGAGACTTCACGTCGCAACGACACTTCAGCGAACGCCGCGTAGTTACCGCCGATCTTGCCATCGGAGTTGTCAAACACCAGCTCGACCGAAGCTTTACCCACGGGCTTACGCGCGCTCGAGCCGTTGAACACCACATCGGCCATCGAGTCGCCGCGTAAGTGTTTGGCGGATAATTCGCCCATCACCCAGCGCACGGCATCAATGACGTTGGATTTACCACAGCCATTGGGGCCCACCACTCCGGTGAGGTTGCTTGGAAAAGTAACGTTGGTCGGATCGACAAAGGACTTGAATCCGGCCAGCTTGATCTTGGTCAAACGCATCGTGTGAAATGTCTCCGCGGCGATCCCGCGCCGGCTAGCCGCGTAGTGTAGATTAATCGGCCTGTCATCGTCCTCCCATAGGATCTAGCTATTCATGACCCAGACTTCCTACTCCCACCTCGATACCTTCCCGAACCCGCAGCAAGAGGTCGATTACACGATCCGCATGACGATTCCGGAATTCACCTGCCTATGCCCCAAAACGGGGCAGCCAGACTTCGCGACCTTCGAGCTGGAATATGTACCGGACCGACTGTGTGTCGAACTCAAATCGCTAAAGCTCTACATGGGGTCGTTTCGCGATCGCGGCGCCTTCCATGAAGCAATTACCAATGAGATTGCAGCGGATTTAGCCAAATTGACCCAACCACGGTTCCTCCGCTTGACGGGAAAGTTCAACGTCCGGGGCGGGATCTACACCACCATCGTCGCGACACGCCAGCAAGCGGGCTGGAACGCACCGACACCCGTCAGCCTACCCTGACACTCTGCCATGAGGCCGAAAAACCCTTTATAATGATGGGTCCACCTTAGCCCCTTCATAAAAGGAGCCATGGATGCCGGTCAAGAAAAAATCCGCAGCGACGGGCTCGAGCAATGCGAAAGCCCAAAAAACCGAAAGTGTAAGCAAGATGTCGAAGACCCCCGCTAGAAAAGCTAAAAGCTCGAGCAAGGCCGCCAAAGCCGATGCCTCCGCGTCAAACACCGCCGCCGACATTGAGACGCCGAAACCCGTCGCTTCCTCTACACCGCCCGCTACAGGCGTCGTCGCGACCTATGTACAGCGCAACCCGCGGCCCGTCGACGTCGAGACGGACAGTGACGATGAGGACAGCAACCTACTGACGGGCCCGCGTAACGTCCAGCCCTATATTGTGAAACGCGGTGAGCAGTACATGAGCCGCGAACAACTCGATCACTTCAGAATGATCCTGGAGACCTGGAAGCGGGATCTTATGGTGGAAGTGGACCGAACCGTCTCTCACATGAAAGACGAGGCTGCTAACTTCCCGGACCCGAACGATCGGGCGACCCAAGAAGAAGAGTTCAGTCTCGAGTTACGTACCCGCGATCGTGAGCGCAAACTCATCCGCAAGATCGAAGAGGCCCTCTCACGCATCGAGGATGGCTCTTACGGCTATTGCCTTGAGACCGGCGAGGAAATCGGTATCAAGCGTCTAGAGGCGAGACCCGTGGCAACCTTGAGTCTCGAGGCCCAGGAGCGACGCGAGCGGCGCGAAAAGCAATATGGCGATCGTGACGATCGGTATCGCTAACGACTCCTTCGCACGAACTCCTGCTTAGGTAGAGTGGCCTACGTCGGTCGTTTTGCCCCCTCGCCCACGGGACCGTTACATCTTGGTTCCTTACTCGCCGCACTGGCGAGTGCGTTAGATGCCGCGTATCACGATGGGACGTGGCTGCTTCGTATCGAGGATCTGGATCCGCATCGCTGCCAACCGCAGTATGAGCGACAAATACTCGCACAGCTTGCCGCGCACGGCCTGATCGCTAGCACCACAACTAGGCTGCGCCAAAGCACACGCTCAGAGATTTATCGCCATGCACTTAATGAGCTGAAGTCACGCGGCCTCATTTTCCCCTGCGACTGTACGCGCAAAATACTCGCTCAACAGACTGAGGCCTGTTGTGAACGCGATTGCCGCAGTCGTCAGCCCGATTTGATACAGAGCGCATTACGGGTCGATCTCACTGCACTCCCCCGCGCTCAAATATTAGATCGGAGTCTCGGCCCGATTATCTTTGACCCCGAGCGTCATCGTGATGTGGTGGTCTGGCGTCGCGACGGGGTCGCGGCCTATCACTTGGCCGTGGTGGTAGACGACGCTGCTCAAGGCGTCACGGATGTGGTGCGCGGTGCCGACCTGGCCAGCAGCGTACCCTGGCAAACCGCCATACAAAGGCTGTTGGGGCTCCCTGAACCGCGCTATCTGCACCTCCCCGTGTTAACGGACGCAGATGGCACCAAGCTATCAAAACGAGATCATGCCGCGCCGCTCGCAGATGGTCAGGCGATCACGGCAATCCGCCAGGCACTGGGCTGGCTACGCCAGCCGCAGGCACCTAATTCTTTGACTGTCGGAGGGACGATCCGTTGGGCTGCCGAGCACTGGCAGCCACAACGGTTTGCAGGCTTGGAAAGCGTCGCCTACGAGTGAATTAACGTGGCTCGACGTCCTTCATGGACAGGCGCACGCGACCCTGACGATCGACCTCGAGGACTTTGACCTTCACCACATCGCCCTCATTGAGCTTGTCGGAGACTTTCTCTACCCGCTCATTGGAGATCTGCGAGATATGCACGAGACCGTCGCGACCCGGCAAGATGGTGACGAAAGCACCGAAGTCCATCAGACGCGCGACGCGGCCTTCATAGACTCGACCGACTTCCACTTCTGCGGTGATCAGCTCGATGCGTGACTGCGCTTCGCGTCCCGCCGCGCCATTGACTGACGCGATGCGCACCGTACCATCATTTTCGATATCAATCGTGGTGCCCGTCTCTTCGGTGATCTGCCGAATCACTGCCCCACCCTTGCCGATCACATCACGGATCTTCTCCGGATCGATCTTCAAAGTAATGATAGATGGCGCCCACTCGGACATGTCTTCACGCGGCGACTGAATGACTTTATTCATCTCGCCGAGAATGTGGAGTCGACCAGCCTTGGCCTGCTCCAACGCGACTTTCATGATCTCAGGCGTAATACCCTCAACCTTAATATCCATCTGCAAGGTCGTCACACCGTCAGCGGTTCCGGCGACCTTGAAATCCATATCGCCCAAATGATCCTCGTCCCCAAGGATATCGGTGAGTACCTTGTAGCGTCCGCCCTCGAGTACCAGGCCCATCGCAACGCCTGCGACTGGCGCCTTCAACGGCACGCCCGCATCCATCATCGAGAGTGAAGCACCGCACACGGTGGCCATGGATGAAGAACCATTCGACTCAAGAATTTCCGAGACCACACGGATCACGTAGGGGAACTTCTCCATATCCGGCATGACGGCGGCTACGCCACGTCGCGCGAGGTTGCCGTGACCAATCTCACGACGCTTGGGACCACTCATCATGCCCGTCTCGCCCACCGAGAACGGCGGGAAGTTGTAATGGAGCATGAAGGGCTCACGACGCTCGCCTTCCAATGCGTCAATGATTTGTGCATCGCGTCCTGTGCCAAGCGTCGTTACGACCAATGCCTGCGTCTCACCACGCGTGAAGAGCGCAGAACCATGCGTACGCGGCAATACGCCCACGCGAATATTGATCGGACGCACGGTGAATGCATCGCGACCATCGATACGAGGCTCGCCATTCAAAATACGCTCGCGCACGATCTGGCTTTCCAGCTTGAAGAGCTGATCGTCCACGGCGTCCGCCGAGAACTTCGCCTCTTCGCCTGAGGAAAGCGCTTCGATGACTTGTTTTTTGACTTCACCGACTCGCGCGTAGCGGGTCTGCTTTTCAGTGATCCGATAAGCCTCAGACAACTCACTGTGCGCCGCAGCATCCACCGCTTGTTGTAAATCAGCTGTTGCAGCGCTCGGCACCCACTCCCAGCGCGGCTTACCACACTCAGCGACTAATTCATTGATGGCCTGAATCGCCACTTGCATTTGCTCGTGGCCGAACACGACCGAACCTAACATGACCTCTTCGCTAAGTCGGTCCGCCTCAGATTCGACCATCATCACGCCATCTTTGGTCCCCGCCACGACCAAATGCAACGCGGATTCCTTGAGCTCTCGCGCCGTCGGATTGAGCAGATACTGACCGTCTTTGTAACCCACTCGCGCGGCACCGATCGGTCCATTAAACGGCACACCAGACAACGCCAGTGCGGCCGAGGCGCCAATCATCGCGGGGATATCCGCGTCGATTTCAGGATCCAACGAGACAACCGTAGCGACCACCTGCACTTCGTTATAAAACCCATCAGGGAAAAGCGGGCGAATCGGTCGATCGATCAGTCGCGAAGTGAGCGTTTCTTTCTCAGTGGGACGCCCCTCACGCTTGAAAAAGCCACCCGGTATCCGTCCGGCCGAATAGGTTTTTTCTTGGTAGTTAACCGTCAGGGGAAAAAAGTCGCGACCGGGGGCGGCTTGCTTAGCGGCCACCGCCGTACAAAGCACCACGGTGTCGCCAAGCGATACCACCACTGCGGCACTCGCCTGACGAGCCATCTCGCCGGTCTCGATGGTTAGAGTGTGCGCACCATACTGAAAGGATTTTTTGATTACAGACACGAGTTGAAACCTCAATGAGTGTGTTGGAGTGTCCCCACTGGGCATCTCGTCTCCAACAACAGATGGCTGAAACGACAAGGCCGCGCTTTCTTGTCGAAAGTCGCGGCCTCAAGCCGACGGTTGCTTAGCGACGCAACCCCAGTCGTTGAACGACTTCTTGATACTTTTGGGGCTGACGCGACTTGAGATAGTCGAGAAGCTTGCGACGCTGGTTGACGAGTTTCACCAAACCGCGACGCGATGAGTGATCACCCTTGTGGGAGGCAAAGTGCTGCCCCAATCCGCTGATACGCTCGGACAATAGTGCAATCTGCACTTCCGGAGAACCGGTGTCCTGGGGAGCGCGCTGATACTGGGACATGATCCCACTTTTCTGTTCTGTGCTAAGCGCCATTAAAAAAATCCTTTTGCCGACTGATATTTAGCCCTGATTTGTGGGCGCGCATTCTACCTGCTGCCCCCAGCCGCGACAAGCCGTTTCGGCGCGATCCGCATCGCCCCCAAGCCGCGTCCCAAACCTAAAAACTCACCGCCTTGCGACCATAACAAGAGCGTCTCATCGAGCGCATAGGGCCCCTCTGACCCGAGCACCGACTGCCCCTGGCGCAGACGCCCGACCATCTCGGATTCCAAGTGGACAGATCGCAGATGTGGCAACACGTCAGCAGGCCCCAACAACAGCGGCGAGACCCCCGCCTGTCGCTGCGCCTCCAAGGTCGCTAGGCTCACCATCCGATCAGCGGGAAAAGGCTGTACCTGCTCGCGTCGTAAGGCACTGACGTGACCCACGGTCCCGAGCGCGTGAGCGATGTCCTCCGCTAACACGCGCACGTAAGTGCCCTTGCCGCACTGGACCTCGCAAATGACTTCCGCGCCTCGCCGCTCGCCGTGCAAGCGGACAATGCGGATGCTCCGCGGCGCTCGCTCAACGGTTTGACCCGCACGAGCGAGCTTATAGAGGGGTTGACCGTCGCGTTTCAGTGCGGAATACATCGGTGGGATCTGCTGTGACTCGCCGAGGAACCCCGCCAAAACGTGTTGCAGGTGGTCATCACTGAAATCGGGGACAGCCGCTTGTTCGATGAATTCGCCCTCGGTGTCACCAGTCGCCGTTCGGGCACCCAAGGCGATCGTGAATCGATAGACCTTATCGCCCTCCAAAATTTCGCCGGCGAGCTTCGTGGCCTCCCCCAAGCAGATGGGTAGCATCCCCGTCGCTAGGGGGTCGAGGCTGCCGACATGACCCGCCTTGATGCGATCAAACAAACGCCGTACGCGTTGAGTCGCGGCGCTCGAGGAGAGTCCCAAGGGCTTATCGAGTAGGAGGATTCCGCTTTGACTCATGGTCTTCGTCTGACTCACCCCGATCTGCGCGCACCGCTTGGTCGATCAGCTGGGTGAGCTCGGCTGCGCGCTCAATGCTTTTATCGAAGTGAAACTCGAGACGCGGGGCGTGCCGCAAACTCAAACGCCGACCAATCTCCCCACGCAAGAAACCGGCGGCGCGATTCAGTCCCTGCTCGATCGGCAAAGGATCACGCGCTGGCCCAAAGGGCACATACAACACCCGCGCCAGACTCATATCAGCCGTCACTTCCACGGCCGTAATGGTGATCGCTCCCACGCGTGGATCACGCAGCTCGCGGCTGATGAGTTCCGCGAGGCTCCGCTGGATTTCCGCCTCAATACGTCGCTGACGAGCTTGACCGGCCATCACTCGATTGCGCGCGCAACCTCAACGCGTGCGAAGCACTCGATCTGATCACCGACTCGCACATCTTGGTAATTTTTGACGCCAATACCGCACTCGGTACCGGCGCGAACTTCGCCGACGTCATCCTTAAAGCGACGCAAGGATTCCAACGCACCTTCAAAGATGACGACATTATCGCGTAGCACACGGATCGGGTTGTTGCGCTTGACAGCGCCTTCCACCACGAGGCAGCCCGATACCACACCGAATTTGCTCGAGCGGAAGACGTCTCGAACTTCGGCAGTACCGACAATCTGCTCGCGTACTTCCGGCGACAATAGACCACTCATTCGTTGTTTCACATCATCAATGGCTTCATAAATGATGGAGAAATAACGAACATCGATGCCCGTTTCTTTGACGGCCTGACGAGCACCTGAATCTGCGCGGGTATTAAAACCCAAAATAAAAGCATTGGATGCCGCTGCAAGTTGCACATCCGAGGCGGTGATACCACCCACACCGCTCGCGAGCACCTTCACCGCAACTTCCTCAGTCGAGAGTTTGAGTAAGGCATCGCGCAGTGCCTCGGCACTGCCCTGCACATCGGCCTTGATCACTACCGCAATGACGCCCGCCTTTTCTTCGGTCATCTGCGAGAAGACATCGCCCACTGCAGCAGCTTGCTTGGCAAGCTTCACATCACGGAATTTACCCTGTCGGTAGAGGGCAACCTCGCGAGCCTTGCGCTCACTTTCGACCGCAACCAACTCGTCACCCGCATTGGGTGCACCCGATAAGCCAAGCACCAGGACGGGCATCGACGGTTTCGCTTCCTGTACCGCCTTGCCGTTCTCATCGAACATGGCACGAACTCGACCAAATTCTTGGCCTGCGATCACAGGGTCGCCAAGCTTGAGCGTACCTTTCTTAACCAATACCGTGGCCACCGCGCCGCGCCCTTTTTCGACACTCGCTTCCACGATGAGACCGCTGGCCAGCCCCTCGACCGGTGCAGACAATTCCAGCACCTCGGCTTGCAGCAAGATCGCCTCAAGCAACTGATCGATACCTTCACCGGTGTGCGCCGAGACGTGCACAAACATATTGTTGCCACCCCACTCCTCTGGGATGACCTCTTGCTTGGAGAGCTCGTTTTTGACGCGCTCGGGGTCAGCGTCGTGTTTATCAATTTTATTGACCGCAACGACGATCGGCACTTCAGCCGCTCGCGCGTGCTGAATCGCTTCAATCGTCTGCGGCATCACACCGTCGTCGGCCGCCACCACGAGGACGACCACGTCCGTGGCACGCGCTCCACGGGCTCGCATCGCAGTAAATGCAGCGTGACCTGGCGTATCCAGGAACGTCACGCCACCCTTATCGGTCTGCACGTGATAAGCACCAATATGCTGGGTGATACCACCGGCTTCGCCTGCAGCCACTTTGGCTTTACGAATGTAATCGAGCAACGACGTCTTGCCGTGATCAACGTGTCCCATCACGGTGACAACCGGTGGACGCGCGACTTTTTCCGCAATATCCGCAGCGCGCGCGCCCTGTAAGTCCTCTTCGATCTGATCTTCTTTTAGCGCCTTGGCGCTGTGGCCCATTTCTTCGACCACCAGCATCGCCGTATCTTGATCGATCGGCTGGTTGATCGTTGCCATCACCCCCATGTTGAGCATCGCCTTGATGACTTCGGTCGCCTTGACCGCCATCTTTTGCGCGAGTTCTTGCGGAGTGATCGTCTCGCCAATGGTGACTTCACGTATCACCGGTGCGGTTGGCAACTCAAACGCGTGACGCGTCTCGATCCCGACCGGTGTTTTGCGTTCGCGAACTTTTTTCTTTTTCTTGAGACGCGAACTTGCATCACCGGTCACATGCAGTTCAGCACGCCCATACTTCGTGCGCCGATCGCGATCGGCCTCAGTGCCTCGCGCGGGCCGCGCGGGCTCGGCCGGACGCGCAGGCGCCGCCGCTTCCACCGGTTGCCAGACACGCTGCAGTTTCTGCTGCTCGCCTCGCTCGCGCTCCTCAGCCTGCTTACGTGCCTCCTCCGCCGCACGCTTGGCCGCAGCGGCTTCCTCTTCGAGTCGTCGACGGTTTTCAGCCTCCATCCGCTCCGCTTCGCGACGCTCACTCTCAACGCGCTCACGCTCTAGGCGCGCCGCTTCCTCGGCTGCTTGTTTCTGAGCCTCGGTCTCCTCAGGGGCCACCTTCGTTTGTTCTTCCAGCACATCCCGTTTCACGTAGGTGCGTTTCGTGCGCACTTCGACGTTAACGGTCCGGGCACGGCCAGCCGCACCGGCGAGCTTGATTTCACTTTGACGCTTACGCTGTAGGGTAATTTTTCGTGGCGCAGCCGCAGCAGCGCCTGAGCTCTCGGCCGTTTGGCCGTGGCTACGTCGCAGGTGTGTGAGAAGTTCGAGCTTCGCCTCGTCGCTGATCACATCCTGCGGCCCACTGACCTTGATGCCCGCCTGCTCAAGCTGAACTAACAGCTTGTCGACAGGCACTTTGAGCACCTCGGCAAATTGAGCAACGGTTACATCGGCCATGTGTTCAATCCTTCTGGTGTCAGCTGGCTGACTCCGCAAACCAATGTTCGCGTGCCTTCATGATGAGCTTGCCAGCCTCTTCGGCAGTCAGCCCTTGAATATCAAGCAAGTCGTCAACGGCCTGCTCAGCAAGATCTTCCCGAGTGCGTACGCCGCGACTCGCCAACGCCAAGGCCAGATCCGGTTGCATGCCTTCGAGCAGCAACAGATCGTCAGCCGGCAGTTGCGAGTCGATGCTCTCTTCGGTGGCGATCGCCTGGGTGAGTAGCACATCGCGAGCACGACTACGTAGCTCCTGCACCATCTCCTCACCGAATTCTTCGATCCCCATCAACTCCGACTGAGGCACGTAAGCGATTTCTTCGACCGTCGAGAAGCCCTCTTGCACCAGAATAGATGCCACGTCTTCATCGACGTCGAGCTGCTTCATGAAGCTTTCGACCAAGGATCGGGCTTCCGACTCACTCTTCGCTTCGGCGTCCGACTCCGTCATCACATTTAATTCCCAACCCGTCAGCTGACTGGCCAGACGAATATTTTGCCCGCCGCGGCCGATAGCCTGCGAAAGCTTCTCCTCGGAGACCGCGATATCCATGCTGTGAGATTCTTCATCCACCACGATCGAGATCACTTCCGCCGGTGACATCGCATTGATGACGAACTGCGCCGGATTGTCATCGAAGGGGATAATATCCACGCGCTCGCCTGCGATTTCATTAGAGACCGCTTGAACGCGCGAGCCGCGCATACCGACGCACGCACCGACTGGATCGATTCGCGGGTCGTTACTGCGAACGGCAATTTTGGCCCGGATACCCGGATCGCGCGCTGCGCCGAGGATTTGGATCAGGTTTTGACCCACCTCAGGCACCTCGAGCTTAAAGAGTTCGATCAAAAATTCAGGCGCCGCACGGGTCAAAAATAACTGCGGACCGCGAGGCTCTGAACGCACTTCGCGCAAATAGGCCTTGATCCGATCTTGGGGCTTAACCTGCTCGCGTATGATCATATCTGGACGAGCGACAAACCCCTCGGCATTGCCACCCAAATCCACATAGATCCCATTACGATCGACGCGCTTGACCACACCAGAGACCAGCTGACCGACTCGATCTCGGTAGGCTTCAACCACTTGCGCACGCTCAGCTTCGCGTACCTTTTGCACAATGACTTGCTTGGCCTGCTGCGCAGCAATACGACCAAACGCCACCGACTCCATCGGCTCTTCAACATAATCGCCCACCTGCGCCTGCGGATTGATATCCACCGCATCATCTAAGCGCAGCTCGTGATCGGGGACTTCGAGCTCTGTCGAGTCATCCGCGAACACCTTCCACCGTCGGAAAGTCTCGTACTGACCGGTACGCCGATCAATGGCCACCCGCACGTCCCACTCTTCACCGTGTTTCTTACGGGTCGCTGATGCCAACGCAGCCTCTAGCGCTTCAAAGATCACTTCTTTGTCAACGCCTTTCTCGTTGGAGACGGCATCCACGACTAACATGATTTCCTTGCTCATCGCTCTTTCATCCTCCACGCACCAGCCGCTTCAAGTGGCCAGCCGTGCTTTGCCCAACTCGGAGAAGCTAAAGCTCACCGTTTGCCCATCCACCACCAACTCAATCCCTGTATCGCTGCACGACTGCAGGACTCCGGTGTACCGTTTGCGCCCCTGCCGAGCCTCTTTCAGTTCCACCCAAATCCGCTCGCCAGCAAACCGTCCAAAATGCGACGGCTTACGTAGCACCCGATCAAAACCCGGTGAGGACACCTCAAGGGTGTAGGCGCCAGGCAGCGGGTCCTCAACATCCAAGAGCGCCGAGACCTCTCGACTCACCCGCTCACAATCCTCAATTCCAATGTGGCCGCGTTCCGGTGCCACATGGTCAATAAAAATCCTCAGCACGCCGTTACGAACCGTGGCCGACCACTCCACATCCACCAACTCGTAACCGAGTTGTTCGATCAGGGGCTCGAGCAAGCCAATCAGTTCATCTCGACCCGTGGCCGTCGCCATTCACCCGCCTCCCGAACGAAAAAGGGCCCAAAGGGCCCCGTCCTGCTAAATACGACCCCGGCCAGGGGACGACACCCACGCACCACCTTGCGACCCAAAACAAAAGAGCCCCTCGGGGGGCTCTGACCTCAAGCATCCCAGGTCCAAAACCTCTCGGCTTCGCACCGGCACACGGCCCGAGGCGCCGTGTAGCGGGCGATTCTAGCCAAATCTGAGCCTCGATACAAACCCTGCCTACGCCAACCCCCCGTGCTTCGAGGCCACCGCCCCTTTTAAGGAGCGGGCGAATCTGGATCGCCGAGCCAGCGGGAAAGCCAGGCAGCCAGCTCTTGATAAAAGAAGCGACTATTCTCGCCTTTTAAAATCCAGTGATTCTCATCCGGAAAGACGAGCAGCCGGCTCTCGATTTGCTGGCGCTGCAGTACTGTCCAATATTCCAGCGAGTTATTGAGCGGCACGCGAAAGTCCTGCTCACCGATGGTTACCAGCGTAGGAGTGCGAAATTTGGCGGCATAACGGATGGGATTCTGTTCACGCCAAACGGGGCCCTGCTCCCACACCGGCCCGCCGTTATTCACTTCACGGTGGTAGACCCCATCACTCGTCCCCCACTGCGACTCGAGATTAACGAGCCCGGCGTGACTGACGAGACAGCGATATCGCTCGGTACTCGCCTGCATCCAATTGGAGAGATGCCCCCCGTAGCTCGCCCCCGCCGCACACTGCCTTGCGCCATCAATAAAGGAATAACGCGCAATCGCGACATCCGCAGCTTGATTAATCTCCTCGGCTGCCGTCCGTAACGGATCGCCTTGAATACTTTGCGCTGCCGACTCGCCAAAGCCGGTGGAGCCCGAGTAGTTTGTCAGCAACACCACATACCCCGGTGCTGCGATCAAATGATAGTTCCAACGCAGCACCCACTGATCGCGCCACATGGTATGTGGACCACCATGCATTAACACCAATAAGGGATATTTTTTTGAAGGGTCAAAGCCTGGCGGACGCACCAACATATTATGGATCCGCCGACCCTTTTCACTCTCAAACCAAAAATGCTCGACCGGCGCTAAATCCAATGCGGCGGCGCGCTCCACGGCAAACTCGCTCAATCGCTGGTGACGACCCCGCTTCAGATCGATGCGCACCACCTCTGGCGGCTGGGTTGCACTTTCAAAGTTGGCGATGAGTACCGGGCGACCCGTACGAGATACTGATAGCGACGAATACACGCCGACGTCCATCTCGATCAGCGGACTAAAGTCTTGAGCTCGATCAGTAAGCAGGCTCGCGGTAAATAGCTTTTCATGCCCTGCCTGCTCGGCTAAGAAATAAATTGAGCGTGAGTCCGGAGACACCACATAGGAACCGACATCAAGATCTGAATCGACCGTGACACGACGCGGCTCGGAGAGCGAGGGAATCGATGAATTCTCGGTCGACTGACCAGCCGCCCAATCGAATACCACAATCTCGGAGTTCTCAAAAACCTTATCTATACTTAGGCTAAAACTCGCTAACAATCGAGCCCCATTTGGCGTGAATTGTGGCCTCGAGTAGCTTTCAGCGCCCTCGCCATCCACTGTCAAGCGCGATGGCTCACCCCCTGCAACACTTACCCACCACAGTGCAGAGGAAGTAAAACTATAGGCCGCCCGATCACGATCGACACTCGCCACAAAGACGAGACCCTCACCATTAGGCGTCCAGACGACATCGACGGCCTGTCCGCGGCCACCCCCACGTGTGGCAAAACCCGGCAAAGCAGCAAGCGATGTCCCCCGTAGTAATTCACGCATATCGCTCTCGGACTCAGCGTTTTCTTTGAGCGACATGACAAAGAGTCTTGGCTCAAGATCATCCAACCAACGATCCCAGCTACGGATGGGGAAACCCTCGTAAACGCGCGCATTCCATTTACGCGCCTTACGCTCATCGCGGATACGGCGGTTATCCTCTTCGTTTTGCGCGCCCGGATAATCCCGCCCGGAAAAAGCGATTTGCGTCCCGTCTGGCGAAAACCGGGGCTCTCTTGCACCCAAAGTGAGTGTCGTCAAACGCTGTGCTTCGCCACCTTGCTTAAGGTCCAGCAAATAAAGTTGCGGCTGCTCATCGCCCTCGCGACGCGCGGAAAAAACAATTCGACCGGAATCAGGCGACCAATCCACATCGGATTCGCCCCCCGCGGTCGAGGTTAGGCGTCGGGGCGCGTGCGAACCATCGGTTGACACTAGCCAGAGATCACTGCGCTGCTCATCGCGTTCATAGGCAGGCTCCGTGACCGCAAAGACGGCAAGGCGGCCGTCTGGACTGACTGACGCAGCACCGACCCGCGGCATCAACCAAAGATCCTCATGCGTGATCGCACGCGGTATCTCTCGGGTCGCGGTGTCAACGGACTTAGCCTCGGCTGCCTCAACGACCCTAGGGTAAATCGCTGACGCCACTAAGGACATTACGATCGCAAGACTCAATCCTGTGTGCGCACACAGCCCCATCAAGCTGTGCTTACCATGATTTTCTTTGCCTTGTACTAAGGCCATCATCGGTCTCCTTATTGTAAGTTTGCCTTATCTTTGGCTGTACCTAATAATTGCCGCTTGAGATCCAAGCCGGCGCCTTGATTCACAAATCGCGTATCGATCAACGCCGACAACTCCACTTCATCGGCTGCATAGAGACCCGCTTCGACCATCTGTTGATAGAAGTCGGCCACCCGAGCGACATTCATAGCGCCAATGCCAGCGGTCAGCGCCTCCCCCGAATCCACAATACCCTGCTCGCGCATCAAACTCACGGCCGCCTCTATCTCCGCTACCGTCATCTCTGGGTTATCTGCGATCATTCTCGCGTTCGCGGCGCGCCGATCACCGTACAAATAATTCACCCATCCTAAGATTGACGCTTCTACAAATCGACGCACCACCTCCGAGCGCGTGGCGACCGTGTCACGATGCGTCAGTATCAAAGTCGAATACGTGGAATAGCCATGATCAGCCAATAAATGCACGATCGGCTTCATTCCCGACTGTCGCTCGACATATATCGGCTCGGCCACCGAGTACCCCTGTTGCACCGAGCGCGGGTTCGATAAAAACGGACCCAAGCTATAGTTATAGGGTCGCAGCGACGCATCCTTGAAACCGTGACGCTGCTTGAGCCACTGCCACCAACTGAACTGAGCGTCTTTGGCAATGAACACCGTGGGCGCGCGACTCAGCGCTGAGAAGCGCTCATAGCCCTGCCCGGGATGCGCCAATAAAGCCTGAGGGTCTTTTTGAAAGATGGCCGCCACCGCGACGGTCGGTAAACCGTTTTTCTGCGCATCAAAACTGTGTAATAAATTACCCGTCATCAAAAAATCGATGCGCTTGGCGGGCAACAAGGCCGCATTATTGACCTGCGGACCCCCCTGACGAATGACGACATCCAAGCCGTAGCGACGATAAGTACCGTCGGCCAGAGCCTGATAAAACCCGCCGTGCGCGGCTTGCGCCTTCCAATTCGTCGCAAACACGATTCGCTCAAGCGGCGCTTGCTGTGACAGAGCGATGGGTGAGGACCCAAGATACGCCACCGCGCCCATCATCACTGCTCTAACGAGGGTGTGTGACCTGACCCGAACCCACCGAGGTAAGTAACTCATCCAGCAACTTATCACGTGTTTACTGCTCCAAAGCATGCCAGCGTCCGATCAAACGACGCGTCAGATAATTGAACATCACGAATATCACAACGCCCGTCAAGGTGAGTAGTAACAAGGCCGCAAACATCTTTGGGGTCTCGGAGCGATAACTGGCTTCTAAAATACGCGATGCCAAGCCCGTTTCGCGCCCCGCGACACCCGCTACCATCTCAGCGGTCACGGCGCCGATCAGACATAAACCACCCGAAATTCTTAGGCCAGCCAGAAAATACGGTAAGGCACTCGGCACTCGGAGTAGAAACAAACGCTGCCAAGCACTGGCTCCGTAGAGCGTGAACAGGTCGCGGAGGTTACGATCCGCGGCGCGTAAGCCGATCGCCGTATTCGAGAGAATCGGGAAAAACCCGACTACCCATGTACAGATCAGCAAAGCCGCAGTGGTGCTGTCGACATAAATCAAAATGAGGGGGGCGATGGCGACGATAGGCGTCACCTGTAACACGACTGCTAACGGAAAAAGCGCGAGCTCCAAGCGCTTGGATAAGGCAAAAGCAGCGGCCAACATCACGCCCGACAAGATGGCTAGGGCAAGACCCATAAACGTGATCTGCAACGTGAACCACCAACTCAGACTTAACGACGCTAGATTCTCCCACAGCGTCAACAAAATAAGGCTAGGTGCCGGCAAGGTGTAATGCGGGATCTCGGCCCACCAGACCAACCCCTCCCAACTCATTAGCAACAAAATACCGCCCGCCCATGCCCATGCACGCTCCATGCTCAGCCCCCCTCACCCGTATCGCGATCCGCCTGCAAGGCAGCATTGATTTGACGACCTAACGCAATGAACTCAGCACTGTCGCGCAGTTCGCGACTGCGGGGATAAGCGAAGGGAACCTCCATGACTTGTAGTACCCGACCTGGACGACTCGACATTAAGACAACCCGTTGACTCAGAAAAACGGCCTCACTCACACTGTGCGTCACAAATAAAACACCTAGTGAACGCGCCCGCCACCATTGCAATAGTTCGACGTTCAATCTTTGCCGGGTATATTCATCAAGCGCTGCAAAGGGCTCATCCATGAGTAGTAATTGCGGCTCTGCGCTAAGTGCTCTAGCGATCGAGGCACGCATACGCATCCCGCCTGAAAGCTCAGCCGGCAAGGCCTCGGCAAATTCGGCAAGGCCCACGCTCTCTAACAAAGGCAATATCTTTTGCTGTGCGGTCTCGCGCGCAGTCCCTCTTAGCCGCAAGGGTAGCCAGACGTTGTCAAAGACGCTGGCCCACGGCATTAAGGTCGGGTCTTGAAAGACAAACCCGCAATCCTGTTGTTGCGCGGGTCTGCTCTTCAGTTCGCCCGAAGTGACGGGTGTCAAACCTGCCACCAGTCGTAGCAAACTGCTTTTGCCACACCCAGACGGACCGACGACCGATACAAACTCGCCGCGTTTGAGGGTCAAAGAGACCGACTCCAAGGCCCTCGTCCCCGAGTCAAAGGTCAGCGAGACCTCGCGCAAACGTACGAAATCATCAATCTCGTCCTGCGCGGTACGGCGATACGCCCGCTCCAACTGTGTTCCCGCTTCCATTCGCACATGGTAACGGCTTCAACCCAGACTGGACCCGTCTTGACAGGTCACCCCCCGTTAATGCGAATAATTCTTAAATTGTTTACACAAGGACAGGACTGGCGATGACAGGGAGGGCCACAAATCGATGCCGCTGCTCGTTGTTATCGCTCGTCCGCCTAATTGGCGTGTAGCCGTGATCAGCGTCAGTCGCCCACGCCGCGCGGTCGCGCGCTGCACGAGGGTCAACTGCCGGCTTAGAGCACGCCGCACCGGCTCTCATCACTAGCCTCATACCCCTCTCGCATCTCAAGACTGGCCCGACCCGACGATATTCCGCATCGCGATGAGTCCACGACGCGAGTCGAAATTAAATCCAGAGTCTTTCGAGGCGCAGACTTCCTTTACGCGCTCGCGCTACCGAGCGGTCGAGAGATGCTTGCACAAGTGCCCAGTCACCATGATCATCCGGCAGGCAGCCTGTGGGGTGTTGAACTGGATTTAGACCATGCGGTCGCTTCCCCAGGGCAACGAACCCACGCCGAGACGCTGTTTTGACAGGCCATGATCCGAGGGGAGGAAAATAGCAAGTGTCCCAGGAACTCACCCGGGCAGACCGCCGGCGAATTGTCTTCGCCAGCATGATCGGCACGACCATTGAATTCTATGATTTTTATATTTATGCAACGGCTGCCGTGTCGGTCTTTCCGCTGCTATTTTTTCCGGCCGGCGAAGGAAACGCCGCACTCCTGGCTTCGATGGCGACCTTTGGGGTCGCGTTTGTGGCTCGACCGATTGGCTCGGTATTCTTTGGCCACTTTGGAGATCGCGTCGGTCGCAAAGCCACTCTCGTGGGCTCCCTACTCATCATGGGGATCGCCACCTTTTTAATCGGATTACTCCCCACCTGGTATCAAATTGGGATTTTTGCACCTGCAATGTTGACGATTCTGCGCTTTTGCCAGGGTCTCGGGCTGGGCGGAGAGTGGTCTGGCGCCGCCTTGCTTGCGACGGAGACTGCAGAGCCTGGCAAACGCGCAAGCGCTGCCATGTGGCCACAGCTGGGTGCCCCCTTCGGCTTCATTTTGGCAAATGGTTTTTTTCTGTGGCTGACGATTTATTTTGGATATGACTCAACTCGTCATGAGCTCGATCACTCCTTTCTGACATGGGGGTGGAGAATTCCCTTTCTGGCCTCTGTTGCCATGGTCATCGTAGGTCTCTACGTCCGCCTGAAACTCGAGGAGACACCCGTCTTCTCTCGCGCCGTCGCCCGCGGAGAGCGGCTTAAGTCACCGATCGTAGAGGTATTTCGCCGTAACTCCAAAGAAATTGTAATGGGCATGTTTATCATGCTGGCAACGTACGGCCTTTTTTACCTGATGACGACTTGGGTCCTCTCTTATGCGATCGGCAGCCTCCAAAAAGGCCAGCTGGGCATTGATTATCGAGAATTTCTCGTGCTGCAAATCGGTTCAGTTTTATGCTTTGCGGCGGGTATTCCGATTGCAGGTCACCTCGCGGATCGATTTGGAAGACGAAGGTTTTTACTTTGGATTACTAGCCTGATCTTTATTTTTGGTCTCAGTTTTAAGAGCTTCCTCGCGCCGGAGATTATGGGTACCGGAACTGAGGCCAATCTCACATTAATGACCCTGTTTTTAAGTCTCGGCATGGCGTTGATGGGCTTGAGTTTCGGGCCCATGTCCGCCTTACTACCAGAGCTTTTCCCAACCAATACACGCTACAGTGGCTCGGGAGTCGCCTATAACGGCGCGTCTATTCTGGGCGCCGCGCTAACCCCCTTCGTCGCCGCATGGCTCGCCGGACAATTTGGGCCGGGCGCGGTAGGTCTCTACCTCACAGCGCTGTCGGCTCTCACCTTGCTCGCACTCTGGTGGGCACCCGAAACGTCAACGCTCGACTTGGATCGATGATCGCCGTACTGACTCACAAAGGTGGAACTTCATTATGAAGCTACTCGCAAATATCGTTTGGTTGGTCACGGGTGGCTGGCTGATTGGTTTGTTGTATTTACTAGGCGCCATCGTCTTCTTTCCATTGCTACCCTTTCTTTACGGATTGATTGGCTACGGGTTTTGGCCTTTTGGTCGACGCGCGATTTCAAGGAGTCGGCTCGAGGAGTTCAGCGAACTCAGCGGTAAACCCGAAACGAGCCTCGCCTCTGGGGCGAAAGCGGTGGGCTTTCTCGCTAACGTACTCTGGGCGATCACATTCGGTTGGTTACTGGCGCTCGCGCATATCATCGGCTCGCTCATGAACCTCGCCCTATTCTGGTTGGTGATCACCATCCCGAATATTGTGGGTCATTGGAAGTTAATCCCTACGGCGTTTGCACCGTTTCGTAAAGTGGTGGTGTCTTCGACCCTTGCCGATGAAATCGAGAGCCAGCTCGAGAAAAAGCGTCTGGGTCTTTGATCGAAGCGCGCGCCTCGTACAACCAATGCGAGTTCGGGGCGCGCCAAACGGATCAGCGGTCGAACGGCCAGAATGGTAAGACCCCAATGGAAAGGCCCGACTTGGATAAAGGGAGCAGACTACGAGAAAGTTGGTAGCGGGGGCAGGATTTGAACCTGCGACCTTCGGGTTATGAGCCCGACGAGCTGCCAGACTGCTCCACCCCGCACCAGTAGGGGCGCTGACTATACTCGCTCACCCTACTCTTCTCAATACCATTGATGCCGACCATTGATGCCGCTGAAACGAACACGCACCCTGAGGCGTTAACCTGTCATTCGTCTCGGCGACGGCAGCGGTACTCGATTCTCTTGGGAGAGTTTGCTACGTAATGACATTAGTGCGCCACGCAATGCCGCATGCTCATCCGTGATCATGCTCACGGGTGTTTGCTCCAGAATGGGCGCTAAGCGACCCTTCGCACAAAAGCGCTCAATGAATTGACTCTTCTCGATTGCTCGCTGCAATCTAGGAGCGATACCACCGCCGAGAAATACTCCGCCAAAGGCACCGAAGTGCAAGGCGCAATCGCCCGCAAAACTTCCCAAGTTTTCCAAGAACTTCTGAATGGCCTGAATGGCAAACGGATCGGCACCCGTCTCTGCGCCCTCGACCACTTCGGCCGGTGTTTTTATTAATCTGCCCTGACCTGCTCTCACGGCAAAGAATTCATATAACAAGGTCAAACCTGCGCCACTCAGCACGCGCTCCACCGATACCCGAGCGTACTGACGCCGCGCATACTGTAATAACTCGATATCTACATCATCGATCGGGGCATAGCTCGCGTGACCCGCTTCGCTCGCACATACGACTGAACCCAGTGGCTGACCCATCGGACCTCTGGCATTCATGAGTGCGGCTACCCCGAGACCTGTCCCCGGCCCGACCACTAGGATATTTTTTTCGATTGCATCTACCGACTCAAACTGATTGAAAAGAGACTGCCAAGTGAGCGTATCGAGGGACTTCAATGACCAAGCGAGTGCCTCAAAATCATTGATAAATTCCACCTGCTCGAGCTGGTAACGGCGCATCAAGGATTGACGTGAGATTTGCCAGGATGAGTTCATCAAACGCATGACATCCGCATCAACGGGTGCGGCAATCGCGATTGATGCGGCGCGCAGGTCTACAGGGCGATGATGACTCAGGCTCAAATAATGATCCAAGGCATCTTCGAAAGTGGCATAGTCTTGGACCCGCAATACATGGTGCGACAAGATTGCGGGATCATGGGAGTCACCCACTCCAAATCGACAAAAGGTGCCGCCGACATCCACCAACAAAAATTGAGGTCGCGTCATGCGTCAGCCTCAGGCGCACGATAGGTCGACTCGCGCACCATCAACTCGGAGCGGATTTCCACGTGCTCCACTGCAGAATCGGGTTCCTTGATTTGACGAATGAGTAACTCTGCAGCTTTTTCAGCCATATCCTGGATGGGCTGCGTCACGCTCGTCAAAGCTGGCCAAACCTGGATCGCAATCGGGATATCGTCAAATCCGCAGACGGACAAATCTCGCGGAATATCGAGACCCCGATGTCTTGCCGCCACACATACCCCCGCTGCCATCTCATCGTTTGCAGCAAAGATTGCGGTCGGCCTCTCGGGCTTAGCAAGCAAGGCGGCACCGGCCTGTTCGCCTGACTCAAAAGAATTTAATCCAGCGTAGACAAAATCATCTGGCACCGAAAGCCCCGCCGCTTGCATCGCCTCCAAAAAACCCGCGGTACGCGTACAGACAGCCACGTGGTCGGGATGACCCGCAACAAATGCGATATCCCGATGACCCATGCTAATCAAATACTCTGTCATCAGCCGAGCGGCCTCTTGGTCGTTGGTATGTACCGACGAGGACTCGACAAGGGCACCCCCTGGCGATATCAGCGTCAGCGGGACGCGCTCTTGTCGCAAGCCTTGTACTAGGGCGGTCACGTCCGATAAGGGCGGACTCAAAATCACACCATCAAAGCGTGACTGTCGATAAAGCGAGGCAATCTCTGAGGCGGTATCGGTATTGAGATACGAGCGCGGCAAGACGAGTAAGTCGTACCCCTCGCGCGCGCAAGCGCGCAAGGCACCCGCCTGCAATTTCGCGACATAGTGTGCGCAGGGGTTGTCGTACATCAATCCTAAGATAAACGTGCGCCTCGCCGCTAGAGACCGAGCCACTCGGCTTGGACGGAAGTTCAAGCGATTGATCGCCTCGGTGACGCGTTGCCGAGTTGAGATTTGAACGTTGGGCTCATCGTTCAAAACGCGCGACACGGTCTTGATCGATACCCGCGCAAGGGCCGCAACGTCTTCTATGGTGATTCGGGAGGACACTTCGCTGAGACCAAAAATCGCTCTAACAATGAGTTTTCATTCTGTACTGCGCCCCCAATCGCCGCAATCGAATCATTGTCTTCGACAGGCGATCGTGGCATTAGATCCTTGGTTTGCCACCAAGCGGACCTTAGCTACCGAGAGCGATAAGCGACCTGCGGTACGAATTAACGGCAGCGTATCGACTCGATTGAGCGCGAGCCCCGAGGATCGAAAGCACTCCAGATCGAGCGATAAGCGGACCCATTCATCCTTGGGTGCTGCGCGTAAAAGCCGCGTCACGTCCGCCTTCGCACCGCAGGGATACTGACAATCCACGCGTAGCTCCACGGCCCGGGTCGGCGGCTCGTGAACCGCCAATTCCATCTCCAGCACAGCGTCCCGTTGATGCCATTCCGTCAAATCCATCGCCCGAGTCGCTTGTAGGTACCACTGAGCATCAGATCGACCCGTCCAATTAAGACGCCGCGAATCGCCCTGCACGCGTCGATCAGTCGTCGTAATTGCAATTGCATTGGCGGCTGATACCTGATCCGAGCCTACGATCGCTTGTTGCCAGTTTTCACGATCACCCACAAACATCCGCCAAGGGGAAATCGTACGCCGATCAAAGATTGGAAAATCTTGTGCCTGCGCTTGTGTCACCAATGATTCGGGTAAGCGCTCGGCGGGCCCCGTACTCTCACCGAAGCTCAAGCCAAAATCGCGCGGATATAATACCGGAAACTTTCCATCTTCTGCCGCCACCGATGACGCCGGCCACGGGAACGGCAGTCTCCCAGTCACTGGATAACGCGCGTTACCCTCGGCGTCCCCGATCAGCACATCGGCGACACCCTCTCCCTCGCTTCCAGGTAACCACGCCACCACCAACGCGTTGGCCGCGTTGAGTTCAGGGTTCAGCCACAAAGGTCGTCCGGTCAATAAAATAGCGACGACAGGTATACCGCGTGCGCGCAATGTACGCATGATCTGTAAATGTGTTTGATCACCACGTAAACCTAGCTGCGCCAGATCACCCTCACCTTCAGCATACGGACGCTCACCAAACACCACCAAGGCCACATCACCCTCGGCCGCCTCTGCGTCCTCTGCAGTCACAAAGCTCACTTGGCCACCGGCCGATTCCACGCTGCGCTGCAGTCCTTCAAAGATACTCGTCGCACCGGGGAAGTCCTCGTTACGTGTCTCGGTCCCCTGCCACGTCACCGACCAACCTCCGGCTTGTGACGAGATCTCCCGTGCGGCGTCACCAAACACCAGCAATTTCTGATTCGCTGCTAAGGGTAGTACGGCCTGATCGTTCTTCAACATGACCAGCGACTTGCGTACAGCTTCGCGCGCGAGCTCGCGATGCGCGCTTGAACCGACGACATCGGTGCCGAGCTTTTGGGCCCGTTTGCGCGGACCGGCATGATCGAATAACCCCAGACGTAATTTCGTCCGCAGAATTCTGGAGACAGCATCATCAATACGCGACATCGGAATCACCCCTGAGCGCACCTGTCGCAACAGGGTTAAATGCACGTCTTTCCAGTCCTCAGGGGCCATCACCAAATCAATGCCCGCATTGATAGCCTGTGCGCAGTCGCTATTGGTGCAACCCGCGACCTGTCCGATACCATTCCAATCGCTCACCACCAGTCCATCGAAACGCCATTGGGTCTTCAATAGATCGGTCATGAGCTTCTTATCGCCATGCACCTTACGACCTTGAACACTGTTAAAAGAGGCCATCACCGTGAGCACCCCCTCATCGAGGGTGCTGAGGTAGCCCGCCCCATGCTCGCGAATTAGCTGATCTTCCTCGAGCACGACATCGCCTTGGTCAATACCGTCCCGAGTCGCCCCGTCACCAATGAAATGCTTCGCAGTCGCCGCAACACGGCCGGCCACAAGCCGGCCCTCAGCATCGGGCTTGCCCTGTAGCCCTCGCACCATCGCTCGCCCGAGCTCAGCCACTCGCTCCGGATCATCCGAATAACTTTCATAGGTTCGACCCCAGCGTGCATGCTAAGGTCGGTGCAAAAGTCCAATCAATACCGGTTGCGAGTACCTCTAGCGCCGTGGCACGACCAATACGCTCAATTAAATCGGCGTCACGCGTCGCGCCAAGACCAATGTTGTGCGGAAATAAGGTCGCACCGCGAACGTTGTTATGGCCATGCACCGCATCCGTTCCCCAGATCATCGGGATCGGGACCTTGGCATCTGTTGAGACAGAGGCGTCGTAATAGGCTTGCGCCAAATCCAGCCATTGATCAACGGACGCCTCGCGACGCTTGCTTGGGAAGCTGCCGCCACCATTTAGAATAGAACCTAAGTAATAGCGCTTGGCCTCATCCGGCGTGACGAATTGAATCTCAGCCTGAATCATCTGGCCAATTTTCTGCTCCAGCGTCATGGACTGTAGAAGCGTCGAGACGCGCGCCTCTAGAGACTCATCTCGGGAGGACTCCGCCTGTCCAGACAACGCGTAACAAGCGACGGACACAGCCAGAACCCAAGCGATCCACGGCCCTCTAAACAGGCCTTCTGCTCTCACCTCGCGCATTGCGATCCTTCCGGCATTATTTTGCACTGACGGAACCCTCGTAAGAGTCGGTAGATCTCATAACGATCTACCGACTCACTACGAGCGAATCAATCAAAAGCTTTTACGAATTTTCAATCCGTAAGTGCGCGGCGGGAAGAAGCTCGCGCGCTGATATCCCGGGCCACCATCGGACCAGGAACGAATGAGCTCATCGGTCGCGTTGTAGACATAGAGCTCAGCGCCCCATTGAGCGCTCTCGCTGATCAGACGCATAGACGCGTTAACACTGGTGAACGCCTTTTGACCGGTGTGGAAAGGACCTTCATCAAAATTGTTATCGCTGAAGAACATTTCGCTCTGCCAGTGAGCCGAAACATAGGGGCTCAAGCGCAGCCCGTTGGCCAGGCGCCAGCTGTGCTCAACCGTCACGGTGGCCGAATACTCTGGCGACCATGGCAGCTTGTTGCCTTTGAAATCGACCGGTCGACGGAACGAGTTATCGCCGCGAATCTGGCTCGGATCTTCTGCGGGACAGGTGCTCAAGCCCAAATACGCCCGCTCAAAGCAGAACCACCCATCATCCGCACCGGGAAGATTGGTGATTTCGGCATCCAACCACGTCACCCAACCAAAGATACGACCATCTTTCCAAGGCAACCAGTCGAACTCTAACTCGATACCGGTAATCTCAGACTCGGCGATATTGTTGGTCAGCAGCGTCCCGATATCGCGATTGCTGGAAACCGACTTACCGACGATCGCCCACAGCGTGCGCTGCATATCGTCGTACTGGCTGTGGAATGCCGTCCCAATGAAATTCAGACGACCATCCATCAGGCGTGCTTTAACACCCAACTCGAAGGTTGTATTTTCCTCAGGATCATACGGGAAGGCCGTCAAATTACCGCACTCGCAGGTATCAACCTTGTCACCGAAACCACCGGGTCGCCACGCTACCGTACAAAAACCATTGCTCATTGATCTCGTGATCAAAGCCGAGCTTCCAAGTGCCCTTGCTCCACTTGGCTGCGTAGGTGTTGTCAGTACCCGGTATACGATCCGTGAAATTTTCAGCCAATGAGCCCATATCGAGCGTCAAGGCATTGGCCTGATACATAGCCCCTGACGTCGACCAGTTCGGGACGATCCCGACGAGATCCCAGCTCTCATGCCAGAAGGTGTTGTTCGGATCCCAAGTCGCGGGATTCACCCAATAGCCGATCGAGATGTGATTCGATCCGCCCGTATCGCTTTTCTCATCCCAGGTGTAGCGATAGCCAGCGGTGATACGCGTCTTTTCCGAAAGCGAATAATCAAACTGTCCGAATAGCGCCTTCGACTCGACGTCGCGATCCGGCTGCACGAACGATTGACCTAACGGGCGCGGCGAACCACAGCACCAGGGAATTTCGACATCGAAACGAATGGCGTTGTCCTCTTTCAAATAAAAGGCGCCGACAACCCAAGAGAGAGGCCCCTCACCCTGCGATTTAACCTGCAGTTCCGACACCAGTGATTTGTACTCCGACCAGCGAGTAGTGAGCTGCAAATCTTCAAAAGGCATCAACGCATAAGGCGCGAAACCCGCATCAATGATCGCTTGCGGATCACGGATCAACAAACCCCCGCCGCAGCAAAGGCGGTTGATACCGTAAGCGGGATGTTCAGGATCCGCAAAGAAACCACCATCGCCGTCGTAGGCTTGGTAACGACGCTCGCTGGAGAGACCCACACGATGCTCGACGACCAGTGACTCACTGAATTCGTACTTGAGCTCCGATCGCAAAGAGTTGATGCTCATGTCGAGTTCGCCCGGCACGTTGATTCGTGCATACCACTGCGGGTGGTCACAAGCGAAGAAGGTGCCCTCCGCTTTCTCACAATCTTTGAGCGAGATCATGCCGGCACCGCCGTCCTTGTAATGCTCAAAGCTCAGCAACCAGTCGAGCGAGGAATCGTTTCTGACCCGCGCGCTCAGGCGTGCCGCCCAACGGTTCGAATTGCCGTAGGCATCTGACGCATCGACGGGACGATTACGACGCTGATCGGTGTTGAGGATGCCGTCTGCGGGCACATCGAACGGCCCGGTGGTGGATCCGTCGCCATCCGTATCCCACGCCAGATCGAATAGCTCCATCTCTTGATCAATGTAACTGTCCGTTTTGTCGATCATGTACGACGCGCGTAGCGCGACGTAATCGTTGACCGGCAAATTCAGCGTTCCCCGCGCTAACCGGTGGCGGTAATTACCGAGTTCGACTTCAACCGTGCCACCAAACGAGTCAAATTGGGGTCGCGCACTGACGACATTGATCGCACCAGCGGTCGAATTGCGTCCGAACAACGTGCCCTGCGGCCCGCGCAATACTTCGACCCGTTCCACATCATGCAAAAGCGCCATACCGCTCTGGGGCCGCGGCGAGTAAATGCCGTCGACATGGATACCGACCGTCGGATCACCCAGTTCGGTGAAATTATTGGAGGTGATACCACGGACGGTAACCTGCACCCCCGAATCCGACGGTGAAAACCCCACCTGCATGTTCGGAACCAAGGCCCCCAGATCGCGAATATCTTGAATGCCATCGCGCGTGAGCTGCTCTTGGGTGAATGCCGAGACCGCAACCGGCGTCAACATCAGCGAAGTCTCGCGTTTGGTGGCCGTGATCACCACTTCCTCAAGCACTGTGTCCGTATTTTGTGCTGACGCGATCCCTAAGAAAGCGCTCGCCAAACCCGTGGTCATGATCGTCGCGCGTCGCCAAACGGGCGCTGATCCGGATAGCTGATCCATGTATATGCCCCCTGCTATGAAGTCTGTTCACGAAGCTTCGGCAGCGACTCAGAATCACCACCGCGACTTGCCCATACTCTGTAGCGGCTAGTTATATGACAACGCTGTCATTCTGTAAAGAGTGTGTCATTTTTGATTTACAGCTCACCATTGACGTACTAACCCTATGTTTTTTATGCCTTTTATTCTTTTTCGCGCTTCGAGCCACCTCTCATGACGATTTTTGTTTGACAGCGCTATCAAAGTCGCGCAAGTTGGCGAGGCTAGGATTTCTAGGGGGAGGCGCAGCCGATGGTAGGCAGCGGAAACTTTAATGGGCTCGATTGGCTCGTTGTTGGGCTTTATTTCGTCGTCATCTTAGGCATTGCGTGGTGGAGCAGTCGTGACGGACGCAACGCTTCGACCAGCGGTTTTTTTCTGGGTGGGCGCGATGCGAGCTGGTGGGTCATTGGCGCATCCCTCTTTGCCTCCAATATTGGCTCGGAGCATCTCATCGGGTTAGCAGGATCCGGCGCTGCCGACGGCATCGCCGTCGCACAGTTTGAAATCCTCGCGGGCATGATTTTGCTGCTGTTAGGGTGGTTCTTCGTCCCCTTCTACCTACGCAGCGGCGTGTTCACCATGCCGGAATTTCTCGAGCGTCGGTATTCCTCGGGTCCGAGAACCTATCTAGCGACAGTATCCATTGTGAGTTATGTGCTCACAAAGATTTCCGTCACCATTGCGGCAGGCGGCATCGTGTTTGAAGTATTGATGGGCGTGGACTTCTGGCTCGGCGCGTTTATCGTGGTCGCGGTAACGGGTATGTACACCCTCTGGGGTGGGATGCGCGCCGTTCTTTACACCGATCTTGTCCAGACGGTCTTTTTGATCGCGGGCGCCATTGCGGTCACATTTATTGGTCTACAGGCTGTCGGTGGCTGGCAGGCGCTACAAACCGCAGCCGGCGCGGAGCGCTTTGATCTGTGGCAACCCATGGATCATCCCGACTACCCCTGGACCGGCATTTTATTGGGGGCTCCCATTTTAGGTATTTGGTATTGGTGCACCGACCAGGTCATCGTGCAGCGCGTGCTCGCCGCACGTGGGATTGCTGAAGCGAGACGCGGCACGATCTTTGCGGGTTTTCTGAAACAACTGCCCTTGCTCATTTTTGTGGTCCCCGGCGTCATTGCCTATGTCCTTGTGCAGCGAGGCGAGCTGGTCTTGAATCGACCGGACGAGGCACTGCCAGCACTGATTGACTCATTGCTACCCGCTGGATTGCGAGGCCTCGTCGCGGCGGGCATGCTCGCCGCGCTGATGAGCTCCCTGTCATCCGTCTTTAATGCCTGCTCCACGCTGATTACCGTCGATATCTTTGGACGAATCCGCAAGGAAGCGACTGAACAGACCAAAGTATTGGTTGGACGATTATCGATCGTCGCGCTGACCGGACTCGGCGTCCTGTGGATTCCATTCATGGATCTGATCTCAGGCAAGCTCTTTGTCTATATTCAAAGCGTACAGGCCTATATTGCCCCGCCAGTGGCTGCCATATTCGTGTTGGGCATTTTGTGGCAACGCATGAATACGCAAGGAGCGATTGCCGCACTCTGGGTCGGTGGCACGCTCGGCTTATTACGCCTCACCCTGGAGATATCAAATATCGGATCGGCTGAGCTCTTTGGCCTCTTCATCGAGATGAATTTCCTACACTTTGCGGCCGTCTTGTTCGCCGTTTCCTGTACGGCCATGGTAGTAGTGAGCCTTTTGACTCAAGCGCCGGACACTGTGCACACGCGGTCACTGACCCTGCAAACCAAGGATGCGGCTCCCACCGATGCAGCCTCTCGCAAGTTGCGACAGCAGGATCTGTGGTGGTCGCTGGGGCTACTTGCCCTGATTGCCTGGGTTTGGTGGACGTTTAAAGGCTGAGACGAAGTGTTAGGTCGCGCTCGTCGATGTAGTTCGCTAGCCGATCACCGCCTCGCACAGCGAGAGCAAGGTATTCGGCAAAAGACCCAGCGCTACCACGATGGCGGCGTTCACGAGCAAAACGCCCCGTTCTGCGGTGCTACAGGTTGATCGCGGAAAATCACCGGGTGCATCGAAATACATCAGCTTGATGACGCGCAAGCAGTAATACAAACCGACGACGGAAATGAGGGCGGCAATCACCACGAGCTCAGTCGCATTCACCGCCCATAAGGCCTGAAAAATCTGCAACTTCGCCCAGAACCCCACGAATAGTGGCATCCCACCCACCGAGAACATCATCACCATCATCGCGAGCGCGAGCATGGGATCGCGCGCATGCAAGCCTTTGTAGTGATCAAAATGATCTGCTTCAAATCCCGCGGGACTCGCTAGCAGCACCACTCCGAACGCACCGAGTGTGGTGATGATATAGGCCAAGGTGTAAAACAGCGCCGCTTCCACGCCCTGCTCCGAGCCCGCCACAAATCCCAGCAAAATAAAGCCCACATTCCCGATCGCCGAATAGGCAAGTAGCCGCTTCATATTAGTCTGGGCGACCGCGACCACATTACCTAAGAAAAGCGACAGGACGGCAATGATAGTCAGCATCTGCATCCAACTGGTCGCAACGCCTCCCAGCGCCTCGACCAGCAGTCGGTAGGCTAAGGCAAATGAGCCGATCTTTGGCGCCGAGGCAATCAGCAAGGTCACCGAACTCGGTGCACCGTGATAGACATCCGGTACCCACATATGAAACGGCACTGCACCAAATTTGAATGCGACACCCACCACGAGAAAAACGAGTCCCATGATCAAGCCGAGGCTGGGAACACCCCGTAGGGAATCTGCGATATCAGAAAATAGCAAACTGCCGCTCATGCCGTAGACGAGTGACATTCCGTACAACAAGCAGCCCGAGGCAATCGCACCCAGCACGAAATATTTGATGGCCGACTCAGCAGCGATACCCGAGTCGCGATTAAAGGCGACCAGCGCATACAAAGACAGTGATAACAGTTCGATCCCCATGTACATGGAGAGCAAACTCCCTGCCGAGATCATCACGCAAATACCGAGTAAGGCGCTTAAGGTAAGGACGTAGTACTCACCTTTGAGCAATCCGCGTGCATCCAAATAGTGCCGTGAATAGAGCAAGCCAACCGCAATGAACAAAAATGCGAACAACTTGAGCATGTTACCGAGCGGGTCGGCGACATACATCCCAGAGAACAAGGTGACTGAACTGGACACGTCGGCATAACGAGCCGTCAATGCCGCCCCAATCACCAAGGCGGCTAGCGTCAATGTCGGCGTCAATCGTCGACTTGCCTGACCGGCAAAGGCATCAACCAACAAAATGACGCACAGGGCAACCGTGAGATAGATCTCCGGTATCGCAGGTGCCAGTGAGGCGAGTGTCAGTGTGCTTGTCATGCCTAGTCCGTCGTCATAGTCCCATCAAGGAATGATTTTGCTCGTCATCAGCTGCTCGACCAGATGCTGTACGGAGACCTGCATCACTTCCAGCAAGGGCGCAGGCCAGATACCGAGCAACAACACGCCAATCGCCAGCAGTGTCAGTACGAAAAATTCACGTCCGTTTAGATCTTCGAGGGCAGCGACCTGCTCATTGGCCACGGGCCCGAACATCACGCGCTTTACCAACCATAGGGTGTACGCCGCGCCGAGGATGAGTGTCGTCGCCGCGATAAAGGCGTACCAGAAATTTGCCTTGAACGCCGCCAAGATCACTAGAAACTCCCCTACGAAACCCGAAGTACCTGGTAAACCTGCGTTGGCCATCGCGAAAAGCACCATGAACGCGCCAAAGACTGGCATACGGTTGATCACCCCACCGTAGGCGCTGATCTCTCGGCTGTGCACGCGGTCATACATCACGCCGACGCACAGGAACATCGCGCCTGAGATCAAACCGTGCGACACCATCTGCACCAGCGCACCATCGATCCCCATACCGGCGCCCTGTAGCTCACCCGTCGTCGACAGAATACCGAACGCAAGGAAACAACCCAGCGTCACAAAGCCCATGTGCGCGATCGATGAGTACGCGATGAGCTTTTTCATGTCGGTCTGCACCAGCGCCACAAAGCCGATATACGCCACAGCGATTAACGACAGAACGATCATGAAGAGATCCAATTCACGCGCGGCATCAGGCGTAATCGGCAACGAAAATCGTAGAAATCCATAACCGCCGAGTTTGAGCATGATGGCCGCCAGTACCACGGACCCACCCGTGGGTGCTTCCACGTGAGCATCGGGTAACCACGTGTGCACCGGCACCATCGGCACCTTGACTGCAAACGCGGCGAAAAATGCGAGAAAGATCCACCACTGCTCCACGCGACCTAACGGCAAGCCATGCAAGGCTGCAATGTCGTAGCTTCCGGCTTGCAGGTACATGTAGATGAGCGCCACCAGCATGAAGACCGAGCCTAGGAACGTGTAGAGAAAGAACTTAATTGTGGCGTACACCCGCCGCGGACCGCCCCAGATACCAATGATCAAAAACATGGGGATCAATAAGGCTTCCCACAAAAAGTAGAACAGCAAGCCATCAAGCGCCGCAAAGACCCCGATCATCAGACCTTCTAAAATCAGAAAAGCGGCAAAGTATTGTGATGGCCGCTTTTCAATCACCGTCCATCCGGCAATGATCACGGGAATCGTGACGAATGTCGTCAATAAAATCAGCGGTAAGGAAATGGTGGCGTTAAAGAACGGAATCCACGGCTGTTGCTCGACAAACTGAAACTCGGCCGTTGAGACATCAAAGCCCGTATAGAGCGGTATCGATAGCCCAAAGGTCAGTACCGCGATGGCCAACGCCAGCCACCGACCGAGTTCGATTCGACGATCGCCCAGCGCAAGCACCGCGATGCCACCGAGAATCGGTAGCCACATCACACTAGAGAGAACGGGGAATTGCATCTGAAGTCTCGCCTTCGCTTAGCCTACGAACAGGAACCAGCCGAGCAAGGCGGCAAGCCCGATCATCATCCAAAAAGCGTAAGAGTAGAGATATCCCGTCTGTACGCGACGCACGATGCCGCCCAACGCCGCCACCGCCGACGCCGAGCCGTTGACCGCCAGACCGTCAATGAGGGTTTGATCCCCTACCCGCCAGAACCACCGCCCCAAGCCGCGACTACCCGCAGCGAGTACGTTTTCATTGAACCAATCAAAATAATACTTCTGCTCAAGTAAGGGCCGTATGGGAGCGAAAACGCTCGCCAAGCGTGCCAGCGTCTGAGGTGAGCGTAAGTACAGGTACCACGCAAGTAGCACACCGACCAAAGCTAACCAGAACGGCGGATGTAACGGCGCCTGTAAGGCAAACGAGAGCGGATCATGGAAATGCGAGGCGAGCTCCCTGAGCACGTCATTCTCGGGCGCGACCTGAATCGCATCGGCTAAGGCCCCACCGAAGAGCACGGGTTGGACGGTCAGATACCCAATGGCGATGGACGGAATGGCCAATAAAACCAGCGGCAAGGTCACGACCCACGGGCTCTCATGTGGTGTGCCATGACCATGGTCGGCGTGCCCGTGCTCATCGTGATGGGCGTCATCATGATGGGCGTGATCATGCGTAGCATGGGCTTGCGCGGATTCCGCCCAGCGAGCTTGCCCATGGAAGGTCATGAATAACATGCGTAGAACGCCGTGATAAATACGCCGATCAACACACACCAGTACGCGTAAGTCGCGCCCCAACGGGCAGACTCATGTACGGATTCAATAATAAAATCTTTGGAGTAAAAGCCTGAGAGTAACGGTGTGCCGATCAGCGCCAACGCACCGATCCAGCAAGTGATCGCGGTAATCGGCATCACCTTGGCAAGCCCACCCATCTTGCGCATGTCCTGCTCGTGGTGCATGCCGATGATGACTGAGCCAGCTGCCAAGAACAGCAAGGCCTTGAAGAACGCATGCGTCATCAAGTGGAAAATAGCCGCTGAATACGCTGATGCACCAAGCGCTACCGTCATATAACCCAATTGCGACAGTGTGGAATACGCGACCACACGTTTAATGTCGTTGTTGATGATGCCGAGAAAGCCCATGAAGAGCGCTGTCGTCGCGCCAATCACCAGAACGAAAGACAGTGCTACCGCCGACTGCTCAAAGAGCGGCGAGAGGCGTGCCACCATATAGATACCCGCGGTCACCATGGTGGCCGCGTGAATCAACGCAGAGATCGGTGTCGGACCTTCCATCGAATCGGGCAGCCACACATGTAGCGGTACCTGCGCCGATTTACCCATGGCACCAATGAATAACAGAATACAGATCAAGGTGATGGCCGACACCGCGACATCGCCCCCAAGGGATAGCTGCGACGTCGCAATGTGTGGTGCCGCCGCAAACGCGTCTTGGTAATCCAAAGAACCCGTGAAATAGACGATGCCAGCAATACCCAGCACAAACCCAAAGTCACCTACACGATTGACGAGAAACGCTTTCATGTTGGCGAACACCGCGCTCGGTCGGGTGTACCAGAAGCCGATCAAGAGATATGACACCACCCCTACCGCTTCCCAGCCGAAGAACAGCTGCATGAAGTTGTTGGACATCACCAACATCAACATGGCAAAGGTGAAAAGTGAGATATAGGCAAAAAATCTTTGATAACCCTCGTCTTCATGCATGTAGCCGATGGTGTAAACGTGTACACAAAAGGACACAAACGTGACGACGCACATCATGAGCGCGGAGAGTGAGTCCACCAAGAAACCCACTTCCATGCGGATACCATCGGATACCAGCCAGGTGTAGACCGTTTCGTTATACACCGGCACCGCGCCGGTGAAGACCTGCCAAGCCACTTGCGCAGACAACACAAACGACGCACCGACCGCTGCGATCGTTACCAAATGCGCGGCGCGACGTCCGATCCAGCGTCCGAATAGACCCGCAGCCATCGCTGCCGCCAGTGGCATCAAGACGATCGCGAGTAAGATTTGTGGGCTCAACATCTGTTCGGTCATGGTGCTTAGCCCTTCAGCGTATCGAGATCTTCAACGTTGATGCTGCGGCGCTCACGGAATAACACCACCAGAATCGCAAGCCCAATGGCCGCCTCCGCTGCCGCAACCGTCAACACAAAGAAGACAAAGACCTGGCCATCAAGATCACCGAGGAATCGCGAAAACGACACGAAACTGAAGTTCACGGCGAGCAGCATCAGCTCGATACACATGAGCAGCAGGATGACGTTTTTACGATTGAGGAAAATACCGGCAATCGCCAAAGCAAATAGCACCCCAGAGAGCGTAAGCATATGCTGCAGCGTAATCATGACTGGCCCTCTTCTGCCGAGGCTGCCGACTCGCCACTCGATTTAGCCTTGGGGCCTAAGCCTTTGACGAGACGGACCCGATCCTCACGCCGCACCGCTACCTGCTTCGCCACATCCTGCGGCTTCAAGCCAGGGCGTCGACGCATCGTCAAAGTAATGGCGGCCACAATCGCCACTAGCAATACGACCGAGGCCAACTCAAAAGGATAGACGTATTGCGTGTAGAGCACCTCGCCCAGTTCACGCGTGTTACTCACCTCAGCAGAGCGCGCCACCGCCCCTTGCGTCGCATCAATCCCCAGACCGCGGAACCAAAAGACGCCGACCATTTGCACGATCACTGCGAGCGCCGTCAGCCAGCCGAGCCAAGCGTAGCGAGCGAACCCCTGTCGCAGCGAGGTCGTATTGAGATCAAGCATCATCACCACGAATAGGAACAGCACCATCACGGCACCGACGTAGACGAGTACCAACACAATCGCCAAGAACTCGGCCTCGATGAGCAGCCACAAGGCGGCACTCGTAAAAAATGCCAGCACCAAGCTCAGCGCTGAGTACACGGGATTTCGCGCTACGATGACCCCAAGAGCCGAGGCAATCAGCACCGCAGAAAAAGCGTAAAACAGAACTTGTACGAACAACGCGTATCCCTCGTCAGTAAGCAGCAGATCGTCAGCGGTAACGCGCGTCGGCCGCCTTATCGGCGTCGATCAAGGATGCGTACCGCTCGCCTACCGCTAGCAGCTTATCTTTGGTCATGATGTTTTCGCCGCGATTCTCCATGTGGTACTCATGGATACGCGTTTCAACAATCGCATCGACTGGACATGCCTCTTCACAAAAGCCGCAGTAGATGCATTTAAAAAGATCAATGTCGTAGCGCGTTGTGCGCCGCGTGCCATCATCGGCAACATCCGACTCGATGGTGATAGCCAAAGCGGGACAGACCGCTTCGCACAGCTTGCACGCGATACAACGCTCTTCCCCATTTGCGTAACGGCGCAAGGCATGTAAGCCGCGAAAACGCGGTGATTGCGGCGTACGCTCTTCGGGATAGTTGATCGTGACTTTTTTACGGAAAAGCGTGCGCGCCGTGACCGAAAGACCGGTCAGCAACTCGGTCAACAAAAACGTCTTGATGACACTTTGTACGTTCATGTCAGCGACTCCATGGTCCGACTTGGAAGTAGACCAACAGACCTTCCACTGCGATCCAAACCAAGGTCACCGGAATCAGGATTTTCCAACCCAGACGCATGATCTGATCATAGCGATAGCGCGGGAAGGTCGCCCGGTACCACATGAAGCAGGTCAAAAAGAAAAAGAGCTTCAAAAAGAGCCAATGAAAGCCAGGCGCCCCTAGGGCACTGTCCGCACCCAATAAGCCCTCGAAGGGGCTCAACCATCCGCCAAGGAAAAACACCGCAGTCAGCGCCGATATCAAAATCATATTGGCGTATTCCGCGAGGAAAAATAACGCAAACGCGATTCCTGAGTATTCCACGTGAAAGCCCGCGACGATCTCCGACTCACCTTCGGCGACGTCAAAGGGGGCACGATTCGTTTCTGCGACCCCTGCGATCAAATACACCACGAATAGCGGAAACAGCCACAGAAAAAACCAGTTGGAAACGCCGCCCTCTTGCGCCCGAATAATATCGCCCAAGTTCAGTGTCCCCGCGGCCATCACCACACCGACTAACGCAAAGCCCATCGCGATTTCATAGGCGACTACTTGAGCCGCTGAGCGCATAGCGCCAAGGAATGCATACTTAGAGTTCGTAGCCCACCCGGCGAGGATGACTCCATAGACGCCCACCGAGGTGAGTGACAAGACGTAGAGCAAACCTGCATCGATATCAGCTATCACCAAAGCAGGGTCAAGCGGCATCACCGCCCAGGCAGCAAATGCGGGTACCAAGGTGATCGCCGGGGCAATCCTAAACAGCCATTTATTAGAAGCGCTTGGGATCACCACTTCTTTCAGCAGCAACTTGATCACATCGGCAAAGGGCTGAAAGATCCCAGGGACTAAGCCAAAGAGACTCCCGACTCGGTTTGGGCCCTTACGTAGCTGCATCCAACCAATGACTTTGCGTTCCCACAGAGTGGTAAAGGCGACCGAGAGAATTAGCACCACCGTGACCACCAGAATCCAAAAAGTGGATTGCAGGTAAGTGGGCAAGCTATCCCAATGCGCGAGTAGGTCTGCCATCAGAGCTCTCCTCGGGCACGCCGTGCAGTACTCGTCGCCTGCAAGGCGGGGCTACGCCGAAGCACGGCATCGATATCGTACATCGGGATATCCAGCTCACCCGTGTCGATATGCGCGGCATCTTTGATCGCGGCGATAGGCGGTTGATGCTGAGTCAATAATTGTGACGGCACGGCAGAGCCCGCGACGGATTCGATTTGCGAGGCCAGATGCGCGCGAACGGCTTCTGAGCTCTCGTAGGCAAAGCCCGGTAGATCACACAGGTTCCCGAGTACACGCAAAATTTTCCAGCCTGGACGCGCTTCGCCCGGCGCACGGGCCGCCGCAGTCTGCGACTGCCACCGCCCCTCCAACGACACATAGCTTCCAGAGGTTTCGACAAACGCCGCCATGGGTAACAGCAGCGTCGCCTGTGATTTCAAAGACTCAGATGCATACGGCGTAATCGCAATCACCGATCGGGCCTGTGAAAACGCCGCCTCAGCCAAAGCGGGCTCGGCCAGATCGTGCGCCGGCTCAATCGCCCCGAGTAAAACATAGACGGGTAACTTCGCAGCGAGCATATCGCGTGTATTGAGTCCCACGCGTTCAGCCAGTCGCGCAACACCACCGACGTCACGATGGGGAACAGCTCCAGCCAGCCACGCGCCGGCGGCATTGGCGCCCTCGGCTAATTCACCCAAGCGGGCGCTGGTGATACGCGCTAATTCACTCGCAAGCGCCCTCAAGTCCACATAGGCGGGGTGACGGAGTGCCATCGCGCCTAACCAGATAGCGCGTCGCTCACCCGAGAGTAAGGCTGCAGCTGCTGCGCGATGGGATGCCTGCGGTGTCACCGAATGCAGCCAATTCGCGACCGAAGGCGGTGTCTCCGCAGACAATGATTCACACACCACCCGAATGACGCAGGCGATTTCGTGCGCCCAAGCGTTCGCATCAGCGATGCATTGCGCGGCGACCTCAAAATGATAGTCCCGCGCCACCGCATCAATGAAAGCGACTTTCGCACCCTGACGCGTCACCGCCTTACGTAATCGATGCCCGAGCATCGGTAGTTCCGAGCGAAGATTTGAGCCGATGACCAAGACGCCGCTTAAGTGATCCACTTCACTCAAGGCATAACCGAGTGCAGGCTGCCGGGCATCCGCGGCGGCATCACGGAAATCACGTTGGCGTAGCCGATGATCGATGTTGGCGCTGCCGAGGGCGATCGCAAGTTCAGCCGCCAAAGCGGCTTCCTCGGTGGTGCTTGAAGGATGTACTAATATGCCGAGCGCTTGACCCGCCGCCTTCAGTTCTTGGGCCGCGACCTGCAAGGCCTCATCCCAATCCACCTCGCACCAGTCCTTACCCTTTCGCAGTAGTGGTCGAGTCAGCCTATCGTCGGCGAGTAACCCTTCATAGCTGAAGCGATCTCGATCTGAGATCCACGTTTCATTGATGTCATCATGAGGACGCGGCACCACTCGCTTGAGCTTACCGCGCAACACATGGCCATAAAGATTGCTACCAAAGCCGTCGTGCGCCGCGATCAGCGGCGTTTCGCTCATTTCCCAAGAGCGCCCCTGATAGCGAAAGGGTTTGGAGTTGAGCGCCCCGACTGGGCATAGATCAATGATATTGCCTGATAGCTCATGCTCGACACTGCGCTCAATGTACGTGCCGATCTGCATGTTCTCGCCACGCCCTGTCGTACCGAGTTCCGGGATACCCGCGATATCGGCACCAAACCGCACACAGCGAGTGCAATGGATGCAGCGAGTCATATCCGTCGAGACTAAGGGACCTAAATTTTTATCTTTGACTACCCGCTTGCGTTCATTAAATCGCGCGATGTCGCGACCAAATCCCATCGCCAAATCTTGAAGCTCACACTCACCGCCCTGATCGCAAATTGGACAATCAAGCGGATGGTTGATCAGCAGAAACTCCATGGTGGCCTTTTGTGCGCCGATCGCCACCGGCGAACGGGTATACACTTTCATACCCTCAACGACAGGCGTCGCACAGGCTGGCAGAGGCTTAGGCGCCTTCTCGACCTCCACCAGGCACATGCGACAGTTCGCAGCGATCGGTAGCTTTTCGTGATAACAAAAGCGCGGCACGTACTCACCGATCGAATCGGTGACATGAATAATCATCGAGCCTTTCTTAGCCTGTACCGGCCGGCCGTCCACTTCGAGGTTAACGAGATCTTCTGGCGTCGCTGACATGTTCAAGCCGCTGCTTTCTGACCGTCGACGATACTTCGCCCACGATGCTGGATCATGTATTCAAATTCATGGCGGAAATTTTTGACGAAACTCTGTACTGGCCATGCCGCCGCATCGCCAAGCGCGCAAATCGTATGACCCTCAATTCGGTTGGCGACATCGACCAACAACTGTAGGTCTTCCATCCGCCCCTCACCGACCACAATGCGTTTGAGCACTCGATTGAGCCACCCTGTTCCCTCACGACACGGGGTGCACTGACCACACGATTCACTCATGTAAAAACGTGAAATGCGCTCGAGCGCTCGCACCATGCAGGTCGTCTCATCCATCACGATGACCGCAGCCGAGCCGACCGATGAGCCCACCGCCCGCAGGGAGTCATAGTCCATGTTCACGCCGAGCATCACCTCGCCCGGAACCACTTTGACAGACGAGCCACCCGGGATAACCGCCTTGAGCTTGCGACCACCGCGCACACCGCCTGCAATCTCCAGCAAATCTTTGAACGCAATTCCGAGTGGCAACTCGTAGTTACCAGGCTTAGCAACATGACCCGTCACCGAAAAGATGACAGTGCCTCCGGCATTGGTGGTACCCAATCCCGAAAACCACTCGGGGCCCTTACGCAAAATCGTCGGTACCGAGGCGTAACTTTGTGTGTTATTGATCGTGGTGGGCTGACCGTAAAGGCCAAACGCGGCGGGGAACGGCGGCTTAAAGCGCGGCTTACCCTGTTTGCCCTCCAAGGACTCTAGTAGCGCGGTCTCCTCACCACAGATATAGGCGCCGGCGCCGACGAAGGTATAAAGATCAAAGTCGATACCCGATCCTTGAATGTTTTTACCGAGCAGCCCCGCCTCGTAAGCCTCTTTCACCGCGGCTTCAAAACGCGGTACGGGTTCGCCTAAAAACTCACCACGGATGTAGTTGTAGCCCACAGTGGCGCCCATCGCGAAGCCACCGATCGCCATCCCCTCCACCAATGCATGGGGGTTGTAGCGCAGGATGTCCCGGTCATGACAGGTCCCTGGCTCACTCTCGTCCGAGTTACACACCGCATATTTTTGGACGGGCGCCTTGCGCGGCATGAAGCTCCATTTAACACCCGTGGGAAAGCCCGCACCGCCACGGCCCCGTAGCCCACTCGCCTTGACCGCCTCAACCACCTGCTCCGGCGTGTACTCACCCGCCAAGACTTTTTTCCAGGACTGGTATCCGCCTATTTTGAGGTAGCTCTCGAGTGTCCAAGAACGCTCAATCGCCAAAGGCTCAAAGACCACGAGATTCATCTTCTCGCGCCACTTATCGTCTGCAGGGCTCATTTAAGTTCATCCAAAATTTGATCGACCTTCTCGGGGGTCAAATTTTCATGGAATACGTGATCCACCATCATCATGGGCGCACCCGTGCAGGCTGCCAGACACTCTTCCTCTTTTTTGAGGAAAATCCGCTTATCGGGCGTGCTCTCGCCGACCTGGATCCCGAGCTTGCGCTCGCAATGCGCCAAAATGTCCTCGCCGCCGTTTAACCAGCAACTGATGTTAGTGCAGACACTGACGTGATGCCGACCGCACTCGTGAGTCTCGAACATCGAATAGAAGGTTGCGACTTCGTAGACCTGAATCGACGGTAATTTCAGGTACTGGGCAATCGCATCCATGAGATCGGCGGTTAAAAATCCATCGTTTTGTTCCTGCACAAACCGCAGCGCCGACAAGGTAGCCGAACGCTGACGACCGAGCGGAAACCGGCCGATCCAATGGTCAATCTCTGCGCGAGTGTGCGCGCTCAATAATGCCACTTTGTCGCCCTCACCGGTGACGAACTGCTTGCCATCGCTAGTTGGAACAGCGTGCTCTACGCTCACCGATCAATCTCCCCGAATACGATATCTTGGGTACCAATCACGGCGACCACATCCGCCAGCATGTGCCCCGTCACCATTTCTTCGAGCGCTGCGATATGCGCGAAGCCTGGCGCTCGACACTTGAGACGATAGGGTTTGTTGGCCCCATCCGAGACCAAATAAATACCGAACTCGCCTTTGGGTGCCTCAACCGCGGCGTAGGTTTCCCCTTCGGGCACGCAATAGCCTTCGGTCATCAGCTTAAAGTGATGAATGAGCGATTCCATATCGCCTTTCATATTTTCGCGACGCGGCGGACGAACCTTCGCGTCGGCCACCATCACTGGACCTGGGTTCTTTTTCAGCCACTCCACGCACTGCGCGACAATACGGTTCGATTGACGCAATTCTTCGATACGTACGAGATAGCGATCGTAGCAGTCGCCATTGACGCCTACCGGAATGTCAAAATCGACTTCCTGGTATACCTCATAGGGCTGCTGCTTGCGTAGATCCCAAGCGATCCCCGAGCCGCGCAACATCGGCCCGCTAAACCCAAGCTGCATCGCGCGCTCTGGACTCACCACGCCGATATTGACCGTGCGTTGCTTCCAAATACGGTTATCGGTGAGTAGCGTTTCGTACTCGTCAATGGCTTTCGGGAAACGCTGAGTGAAATCTTCAATGAAATCGAGTAACCCTCCCGCACGCGCCTCGTTCAATCGATCGGCGTCCTTCTGCGAACGCCAGCGCGACGCCTGATACTTCGGCATCTCAGCGGGTAAGTCACGATGCACACCGCCGGGACGATAGTAAGTCGCGTGCATCCGCGTACCTGATACCGCCTCGTAGCAATCCATCAAATCCTCGCGCTCTTTAAAGGCGAGTAAAAAGACCGTCATCGCGCCGATATCGAGCCCGTGCGCACCCAGCCACATCAAGTGATTCAGAACGCGTGTGATCTCATCGAACATGACACGGATGTACTGCGCGCGACGTGGCGGCGTCACACCCAAGAGTTTTTCAATGGCCAGCACATAGGCGTGCTCGTTACACATCATCGACACGTAATCGAGTCGATCCATATAGCCGATCGACTGATTGAACGGTTTTGACTCTGCAAGCTTTTCCGTAGCGCGATGCAAAAGACCAATATGTGGATCGGCCTTTTGAATGACCTCGCCTTCCATTTCGAGGACGAGACGCAACACACCGTGGGCAGCCGGATGCTGCGGCCCAAAATTCATGGTGTAGGATTGGATCTCAGCCATTTCTTTGCTCAATCAAAGCTGGGTCGTAACGGTTATCTTCACGGATCACTCTCGGCACGAGCACACGCGGCTCAATACTGACAGGCTCATAGACCACACGCTGCTTACGCGGGTCATAGCGGACCTCGACATTACCGATGAGTGGAAAATCCTTACGGAAGGGATGGCCGATAAAGCCGTAATCGGTCAATAAGCGTCGTAGGTCTGGGTGGCCGCGAAAGAGAATACCGAATAGGTCAAACGCTTCACGCTCAAACCAGTTCGCCGATGCCCACACTGACACCAAAGAATCGAGCATCGGCTCATCATGATCTGCGCAAAAACTACGCAGAGTGAGCCGGCGATTATGCGTGATCGAGAGTAATTGAACCGTGACCGCAAACCGTCCGGGTCGACCGCCGAAGGCTGCGACGTCTACGGTCTCGCTCTGCGCATGGCGCCCGCGGGAGAATCCTGAGCCTGTCGCCCGTTGAGTCTTCCACTCCGACTCGCCGAACTGCAGGTAATCGACACCTGCAAGGTCAATCAAGACTTCGAACCGCAACGCTGGATGATCACGCAAAGCGGTGGCCACCGCGAGCCACGCGGATGGATCACACTCGATACACACGTCCCCCGGCAGCGCTGCCACCCGGCGCGCCGCTCCAGAGGTGAGCTCAATCAGGCGCGCTACCCAGCTCTCGAGATTCGCACTCGAGGATTGCGCATCGAGTTCACTATCAGCTGACTGGGCGCTCATCGATGTCTCCGTCATCGCTGCATCACCGAGCTCGTGCGAGCGATTTTCTTTTGGAGCTGGATGATGCCGTAAAGCAACGCTTCAGCCGTGGGTGGACAGCCTGGCACATACACATCGACCGGCACGATACGGTCACAGCCCCGTACCACCGCATACGAATAGTGGTAATACCCACCGCCGTTGGCACAGGATCCCATCGAAATCACCCAACGCGGCTCAGGCATCTGGTCATAAACCTTGCGTAGCGCCGGCGCCATTTTATTGACGAGCGTACCCGCCACAATCATCACATCCGACTGTCGAGGGCTGGGTCGAAAGACCACACCGAAGCGATCCAGATCATATCGAGACGCCCCGGCGTGCATCATCTCGACCGCGCAGCAGGCGAGCCCAAAGGTCATGGGCCATAAAGAGCCTGTCCGCGCCCAGTTCACAAGATGATCGATCTGAGTGGTCACGAACCCGCGTTGGGCGAATCCACTCGGCTCACTGCTCGCGTCTAATCCCACTCGAGCGCTCCCTTCTTCCATTCATAGATGAAGCCCACGATCAAAATCAGCAGGAAAATCCCCATAGCCACGAGACCAAATGTCCCGATGGAACTGAGCGCGACGGCCCAGGGAAAGAGGAAGGCGATTTCCAGATCAAAGACGATGAAGAGAATGGCGACTAGGTAATAGCGCACATCAAATTTCATGCGCGTATCTTCGAAGGCTTCAAAGCCGCATTCATACGGCGAGAGTTTCTCGCTGTCGTCCGGCGCACGACTCAGGAAACGGCCGAGACTGGTACCGAGCAGCATCAGCACCCCGGCGAGACCGGAGGCCACGATCAAAAATATCAAAGCTGGCAAGTAATTCGACAACATGCTTTTCGCCCCGACACGTGTCAGGCTTATGCCCAACAACCCCCGTATCTCAAGCGGCGCGAATTGTCTGGTGCGGACGGGGAGACTCGAACTCCCATACCTCGCGGCGCTAGCCCCTCAAGCTAGTGTGTCTACCAATTCCACCACGTCCGCAACCGGCGGCGACTGCCGCGCATGTGCTCATTCTCTCTTATCTCGCCAGTACCGACGATCTCAATGCCATTATGACAAAGCTATGCTCAAGGTGTCGGCGCATCAGCGGGCGCGGGTACCGTACCGAGCCCAGGCGCCGTCGGCGCTTGCTCGGCCTCAGAGATCGCTGCGCTATCGAGCAAACCCGCCGGCTGCTCAGCCGGTCGCGTTGCGATCCAGGCGAGCGCTAAGCTATTGAGCATGAACACGACAGCAAACACCGCTGTCGCGCGAGATAAACCTGTGGTGGCTCCTCGGGCGCCAAATACGCTACCCGAAGCCCCGGCACCAAAACCGGCGCCCGCATCCGCCCCTCTCCCTCGCTGCAAGAGCACCAAAGCAATGATCGCAATGCCAACAAAGACTTGCAGGATCGTAAGCGCGGTCAATAACATTGAGTTTCTACCTTCTCTGGCCCGTCTCTGCCGGATAGCGTGTCAATGCGCGCCCGCTGCAGCCACGATGGCCGTAAATTCTGTTGTCAGTGATGCGCCCCCAATGAGGCCTCCGTCCACATCCGGCATCGCAAAAAGCTCTTTGGCGTTTGCGGCCTTAACACTGCCCCCATAAAGGATGCGCACCAAGCCCGCCATTGTAGCATCAACTCTTGCGATACGCGTGCGGATGAACTGATGGACTTCCTGAGCCTGATCAGGCGTCGCCGTTAAACCCGTGCCGATGGCCCACACGGGCTCGTATGCGAGCACCATGTTAGCGAGTTGATCGGACGGACAGGCTGCGAGCACCGCAGTCAACTGGCGCTCCACGACCGCTTCCGTCTCCCCCGCTTCCCTTTCGGCTAACTGCTCACCGACACAGACGATGGGCGTCAGACCCGCCGCCAACGCGACACGCAACTTATCGGCCACCGCCTCATCCGTTTCGGCAAACAACGTGCGACGTTCTGAGTGACCGAGAATGACGTGCGTGCAACCCACGTCGCGCAACATCTCAACCGACACCTCACCTGTGTAGGCGCCCTGCCCCGCCTGCGAACAAACGTTCTGCGCGCCTAGATGAATATCACCGTCTAGCGCCGCCAACACACGCCCCACCGATTCGAGATAAATACTCGGCGGGCACACGACCACTTCGACATCTCGATCAGGTAAGGCCTGAAGCGATGGCAGCAGCGCCGCTAAGAGTTCCTCATTGCGCGCGTGCAAGCCGTGCATTTTCCAATTCCCGGCGACCATCGCTTGTCTCATCGTAGACATCTCCTCTCAACTATTTCGCCGCACGAGTGGCGCTGCCAACCCTCTGTGCCCCTTGCCTTAAGTCGACACGCCGTGTTCCGCGTGGTGCTGCACGATCTTGGCTAATTGCTGCGCTAAATCTTTGGCTTGCTCGCGATCCTCGGCCTCAATCATGACGCGAATCACGGGCTCCGTACCCGAGGCTCGCAACACCACTCGTCCACGCCCAGCCAACTGCGACTCAATCGCCGTGACCGACTCGACGATTGCCGGTTCAGCCAAAGGATCAAAGCGTCGAGCCACCCGAACATTGAGCATCGTTTGTGGCAGTAGCGTCAGACCCGCGGTGAGCTCGGCGAGGGTTCGTCCGCTTCGACGCATGATTCCAAGCACTTGTAGCGCGGCCACCATGGCATCACCGGTCGTCGTGTGCTGCAAAGTCAGTAGGTGCCCTGAGGTCTCGCCCCCCAGTGTGCCGCCCGTCTCACGGAGCTTCGCGAGCACGTAACGATCGCCGACCTGCGCACGCAAGAAATCGATATCGGCATCGCGGAGCGCCGACTCCAGCGCAAAGTTCGTCATCACCGTACCGACCACGGGGCCACGCAAGCGACCGGCGGCCTGTTCGGCGAGCGCCAAGACATATAGCAACTGGTCGCCATCCACTTTGCGCCCAAGATGATCCACCATGACCAAGCGATCACCATCGCCATCGAGCGCAATCCCCACATCGGCGCGTACACCCGGCACGGTGAGCTGCAGCAACTCGGGAGACATGGCACCGCACGCTTCATTGATATTGCGTCCGTTGGGGGAGCAACCAATCGGCACGATCTCAGCGCCCAAGTCCGCGAGGATGCGCGGCGCAACCTTGTAGGCCGCCCCATGCGCGCAGTCGATGACAATCTTCATCCCCTTGAGCGTCACGCCAGCGGACAGCGTCGACATACAAAATTCTTGGTACACCCGACGGGTTTTATCCACTCGCGATGCCCGTCCCAGGGCGCCCGACTCACGGGTCGTCGGCAAATTCTCGAGTTCGTGTTCGATCAGGAGCTCATCCTCGTCCGAGAGCTTGCCGCCATGCCGATCAAAGAATTTTATCCCGTTATCATCGTAGGGGTTATGGGATGCGCTGATGACGACGCCAAAGTCACAGCCAAAATGTTGCGTCATGAACGCAATACCCGGTGTCGGAAGCGGCCCAATCAGCTTGGCATCAACGCCAGCAGCCACAAACCCCGCCTCGAGTGCAGACTCAAACATGTAGCCCGATAGCCGGGTGTCCTTGCCGATCAGCACACTCCCGCCTTGCGGCGCGAGCGCGCGCGCGGCTGCGCTCGCAAGACGTAACACGAAATCCACCGTCAGGGGCGGTTCGCCTACCCGACCGCGTACGCCATCGGTACCAAAATATTTACGTGTCACGATCGCCCCGTCTCCCCTGATTTCTGAAGGCTGCTCCACACTTTGAGCACATCTGTCGTCTCAGCGACATCATGCGCGCGAATAATACGCGCTCCACCCTCTAATGCCGCATACGCCAACGCCAAACTACCCGCTAAACGCTGCTCCACCGAGCGTCCAGTCAACACCCCCAACAAGGATTTGCGAGAGAGCCCCGCCAAAATCGGCACGCCCAGTGCGCCAAGCTGGGGTAGCTCGCGTAATAAGCGCAAATTATGCGCGGGGGTTTTACCAAAACCGAACCCGGGATCCACAAGGATGCGCGCCATCGGCAGGCCGTGTGCCGTACAGGCGCTTATTCGCGTCTGCAAAAATTCGACGACATCCAGTACCACATCGGTGTATTCGGGGGCGGTTTGCATGGAGACGGGCTCCCCCTGCATATGCATCAGGCAGACAGCGGCTTCCGAGCTTGCTAGCACTTCTAAGGCGCCAGGGCGACGCAAAGCGTAGACATCGTTGATGAGGTGAGCCCCTTCATCCAGCGCCGCCCGCATCACCTCTGCTTTGCTGGTGTCGACCGAGACGATCGCACCCATCTGCACCAACGCTTTGACCACTGGGACGACCCGGGTAATCTCCTGCTCCGCTGGCACGGGCGCCGCGCCGGGACGAGTTGACTCGCCCCCCACGTCGATCAGGTCGGCGCCATTGACGAGCATCTGCTCGGCTTGACTGAGCGCCCGTCGACAATCAAAGAATTGCCCCCCATCCGAGAAGGAGTCCGGGGTCACGTTCAGCACCCCCATCACCCGGGGGGTGCTGAGATCCAGCCAACGGTCCCGACAGCGAAGCAGCAACCGCGGCTTAGCCTGCGCTGCCTTCCCCAGCTGGCTCACCGATTGAGCCACCTGTCGTCGAGGAGGGCTTCGCCCCGCCAGACGGTGGGCTGCTTGGTGCCGAATCATCCCAACCCGATGGCTCGCGCGGCGGCTTGCCATCCATAATATCTTTGATCTGACCTTCGTCGATGGTCTCGTATTTGATCAGCGCATCGGCCATCGAGTGCAGCTTCTCAAGATTGGTCTCAAGAATATTGCGAGCCCGTTGGTAATTGTTCTCGATCACCCGTCGAACTTCCTGATCGATGGCGTGAGCGGTCTCATCCGAGACTTGTTTGGTCTGGGTCACCGACCGACCGAGAAACACTTCGCCAGATTCTTCAGAGTAGGTTAGCGGACCCAAGCGATCAGACAGGCCCCACTTCGTGACCATGTTTCGAGCCAAGTCCGTCGCACGCTCGATATCGTTAGAGGCACCGGTCGTGACCGCATCTGCACCAAAGATAATTTCCTCGGCGATACGACCCCCGAACAAGGTGGCGATACCGCTCTCGATCCGACGCTTACTCATCGAGTATCGATCCTGCTCAGGCAGGAACTGGGTCACGCCGAGCGCCCGACCGCGCGGAATAATCGTGACTTTATAGACGGGATCATGCTCCGGCACCGAGAAGCCAACGATCGCGTGGCCCGCTTCGTGATAAGCGGTCATTTTCTTCTCTTCTTCGGTCATCACCATGGAACGCCGCTCGGCACCCATCATGATTTTGTCTTTTGCGCGATCAAACTCTTCCATGCTGACGATGCGCCGATTAGCACGAGCCGCAAAAAGAGCGGCCTCGTTCACGAGATTCGCCAAATCAGCACCCGAGAATCCCGGTGTTCCGCGGGCAATCACCGCCGGTTTCACATCGTCGCCAAGGGGCACTTTACGCATGTGAACGCGCAGGATCTGCTCGCGACCCCGAACGTCAGGCAGCGGCACCACCACCTGTCGATCGAAACGACCCGGACGCAGTAATGCCGGGTCAAGGACATCGGGCCGGTTCGTGGCCGCGATCACGATGATGCCTTCGTTCCCTTCAAAGCCATCCATCTCCACCAGCAATTGGTTCAGCGTCTGCTCGCGCTCATCGTGACCGCCACCCAGACCTGCGCCACGATGCCGACCAACGGCATCGATTTCATCAATGAAAATAATACAGGGCGCGTGCTTCTTCGCCTGCTCGAACATATCGCGGACACGCGAAGCGCCGACACCGACAAACATCTCCACGAAGTCAGAACCCGAGATGGTGAAGAACGGCACCTTCGCTTCACCAGCGATGGCGCGGGCGAGCAAGGTCTTACCGGTACCTGGGCTACCGACCATCAACACGCCCTTCGGAATCTTGCCGCCGAGCTTTTGAAACTTGGAGGGATCTTTCAGGAAGTCAACAATTTCACCCACTTCCTGCTTGGCCTCATCCACCCCCGCGACATCTGCGAAAGTGACCGCGACCTGATCTTCGCTCAGTAGTCGGGCGCGACTTTTGCCGAAGGACATCGCCCCACGACCGCCCCCACTGCCCTGCATCTGCCTCAGCATCCACACGAAGACGAGGATCAAAAGCAGCGCAGGCGCCAACTGCAGCACCAATTGAGCAAAGAAATTCGGCTGTTTAGGCGCGCGACCAATGATGGCCACATCCGCCTTGGCCAACGTGCCGATTAAGGCGGTGTTGTCGGTCTCAGGGTTAAAAAGCTCAAACGTGGTTTTATCGCGACGGGTACCGAGGATGGAGTCACCTTGTAGAACGACGCTTTCGACGCGACCGTTTCGCACCTCGTTGAGGAAGGTCGAGTAGCTGATCTCAGCCACGGGGCCGGTGCGCGGCATGAACTGACTAAACAGCACCAACACCGCTACCGCGATCAGTGCCCACACCACAAAATTTTTCATCAAATCGTTCATGCTTACCACCTAGAGATCGGCGCCTTCCTTGGGCCCTTGAGTCACCTGCACACGCTACACCATCAGACCCCCTGCGGCCAGTGAGGTTCAGTGCAGAAAGACGTCAAGACCGCCCGCTACCGCGTACAATGGGGGCGTGAAACTGAATGACAAGCAGCGACGGTACCTGCGTGGCCTCGCCCACCCCCTAAAACCCATCATTCTGGTGGGTAATGCGGGCGTGACCCCCGCCGTTGTGGCGGAAACCCAACGCGCGCTGCATGATCACGAACTCATCAAGGTCCGCATGACAGGCGCCGAGCGGGATGTGCGCGATGCCGCCCTTCAGTCGCTGGCAGTGGCTACCGGGAGCGCTCTGGTCGGACGTATCGGTCATGTCGCGACGCTGTACCGGCCAAGCGAGACACTGCCAAAAATCATACTGCCGGCGTAAGTCGCGCCTGATTAGTCGTAGCGCACCGCCACGATCTCGTAACTGCGTGTGCCGCCAGGCGCCATCACATCGACGACATCACCCTCGCTTTTGCCGATTAACGCCCGCGCAATCGGTGAGGTCACCGCGATACGGCTTTCCCGAATGTCCGCCTCGTCCTCGCCGACGATGGTGTACGTCACCTCTTTACCATCGTTCTCGTCGGCCAGATCGACCGTGGCACCAAACACCACTCGCCCATCCGTTTTGAGCTGGGTCACATCGATGATGTCTGCGGTTGATAGCTTAGACTCAATTTCGCTGATCCGGCCTTCAATGAAACCTTGCTGCTCGCGAGCGGCGTGATACTCCGCATTTTCTGAGAGGTCACCATGGCTACGCGCCTCGGCGATCGCTTTGATCACGTTCGGTCGGGCTTCACTTTTGAGCTTTTTCAATTCGGTGCGCAGCAGTTCGGCACCGCGCAAAGTCATGGGATTACGTTTCATGTCAGCGGAGCCTCCTGGTGCAGATCCTGCAACCGATTGACGTCAACTTCATCCAACGAATCAAGCGCTTCACAACTCGCCCGCGCCGCCGCTAGCGTTGTGTAGTACGTCACACGACGTTGTACTGCCTCGCGACGGATCGAATGCGATTCACGCACGGCCTGTTTACCCTCGGTCGTGTTGACGATGAGGACAATTTCACCATTTTTGATCATGTCCACACAGTGGGGTCGCCCCTCACGGACCTTGTTGACTTCACGACAAGCGAGTCCCGCCTCGCGAATCGCCGCGGCGGTACCTGACGTGGCCACCAATTCAAAACCACGCTCCAGCAACTTGCGTGCGAGATCCACCACCTGGGGCTTATCACGGTCACGGACACTCAAAAGACAGGTACCCGAGCGCGCCAAAATCACACTGGAGGCTGCTTGAGCTTTCGCATAGGCCTCCCCAAAACTTCGGCCCGTGCCCATCACTTCGCCAGTGGACTTCATTTCCGGGCCTAACATCGGATCGGCCTCGGGAAACTTCACAAACGGGAAGACAGCTTCTTTGACCGAATAATACGAGGGGACCCGCTCACGGATGACACCAAGCTCTGCCAAGCGTTGCCCCGTCATCACTCGCGCACCTACCTTGGCCAAAGGAATCCCAGTGGCCTTTGAAACGAATGGCGCGGTCCGTGACGCTCTTGGATTGACCTCGAGAACAAAGATATGGCCGTTTTGAATCGCAAACTGGATATTCATCAAACCGATGACATTCAGTCCGAGCGCAAGTTTACGCGTCTGCTCACGCAGCTCCGCCTGCACGGCCGCCGACAAACTATTGGGTGGCAAACAGCAGCCTGAGTCGCCAGAGTGGACACCCGCCTGCTCAACATGCTCCATGATGCCGCCGATGATGACGTGCTCGCCATCGCAGACCGCATCCACATCCACCTCAATGGCATCGTCCAAAAATCGATCGAGTAACACAGGACTTTCGTTCGAGACTTTGACCGCATCGGTCATATAGGCTTGCAGATCATCCTCGCCAAAAACGATCTCCATCGCTCGGCCACCCAAGACATAAGACGGGCGTACAACTAAGGGGAAACCGACTTCGCCCGCTAAACGTAAGGCCTCGCTTTCCGTCCGGGCTGTGGCGTTAGCAGGTTGGCGCAACTGTAAGCCCTGAACTAATTTTTGAAAGCGCTCGCGATCCTCCGCGGCATCGATCGCATCGGGCGACGTCCCAATGATGGGGGCGCCCGCCGCCTGCAAGGCCCGACACAGTTTCAAGGGCGTTTGCCCGCCGTACTGGACGATCACCCCTTCTGGTTTTTCTTTGTCGATGACCTCAAGGACATCCTCAAGGGTCAGCGGCTCAAAATACAAACGATCTGAAGTGTCGTAGTCAGTCGATACGGTCTCAGGATTACAGTTGATCATGATGGTCTCAAAACCATCTTCGCGTAATGCGAGCGCGGCATGCACGCAGCAGTAATCAAACTCAATACCCTGGCCTATGCGATTGGGTCCGCCTCCAAGAATCACGATTTTGCGACGATCGGTGGGCTCGGCTTCACATTCGCGTTCATAGGTGGAATAGAGATACGCCGTGGACGTCGAAAATTCCGCTGCGCAGGTATCGACTCGCTTATAAGCTGGACGTACGCCGAGTGTCTGACGATGTTGGCGAATGGTCGACTCTTCGCACCCCACCAATAAAGCCAGTCGACCATCCGAAAATCCGAGTCGCTTGAGCGCCCAGAGCCGATCCGCGTTGAGTGCAGACATACCGCCTGCCTGAATCTCAGACTCGGTGCGGATCAGCCGCTCGATCTGCGAGAGAAACCAAGGATCAATGGCCGATAGCTCAAAGATTTGAGTCAATGACCAGCCAGCGCGAAACGCATCGGCCACGTAGCGTAGCCGATCGGGCCCTGGCATACGCAGTTCCTGCGCAACACGGGTTGCCGTCTCTTCATCCAACCCCTCTTTCAGGACCGAGGGTTCCAGCACAGGCGTCAAACCATCGAGCCCCGTTTCAAGTCCCCGCAAGGCTTTCTGCAAAGATTCAGCGAACGTACGGCCGATCGCCATCACCTCGCCCACCGACTTCATCTGAGTCGTCAAGCGATCATTGGCACCGCGAAATTTTTCAAACGTGAAGCGCGGAATTTTGGTGACGACATAGTCGATCGTCGGTTCAAACGAGGCAGGGGTCGCGCCTCCGGTGATGTCATTACGCAATTCATCGAGCGTGTAGCCCACGGCGAGCTTGGCCGCCACTTTCGCGATCGGAAAACCCGTTGCCTTGGATGCGAGCGCCGATGATCGAGATACCCGTGGGTTCATTTCGATCACGATTACTCGGCCGTCTTGCGGATTGACCGCAAACTGCACGTTCGAGCCACCCGTATCAACGCCGATCTTACGTAGCACGGCAATCGAAGCGTCACGCAAGCGCTGATATTCTTTGTCCGTCAAAGTTTGTGCTGGCGCGACGGTGATCGAGTCCCCTGTGTGGACACCCATCGGGTCCAGATTCTCAATCGAGCAGATGATGATGCAGTTATCGGCGCGATCGCGGACAACTTCCATCTCAAATTCCTTCCACCCCAGCACCGACTCTTCAATCAACACTTCCGTGGTCGGCGATGCATCCAAACCGCGCGCGACGATGACCTCGAACTCCTCCCGGTTATAGGCAATACCGCCCCCAGATCCGCCCAGCGTAAAAGAAGGTCGAATCACACAAGGAAAGCCCAACGGACCCTGAATCTCGAGCGCCTCCTCCAAAGTTTTGGCGACGGCGGCTCGGGCGCACTCCAGGCCAATATCACGCATCGCCACCCGAAAGAGCTCACGGTCTTCGGCCATGTCAATCGCATCGCGCGAGGCGCCAATCAGCTCGACACCAAATTGCTCGAGAACACCCTCACGCACGAGATCGAGCGCCGTGTTGAGCGCCGTCTGGCCACCCATGGTCGGCAGCAAAGCATCGGGCCGTTCCTTTTCGATGATGCGCGCAATCGTCCGCCAGTTAATCGGCTCGATATACGTGGCGTCAGCCATCTCGGGATCGGTCATGATGGTCGCGGGATTGGAGTTCACCAGAATGACCCGATACCCCTCTTCGCGTAGCGCCTTACACGCCTGCGCGCCGGAGTAATCAAACTCACAAGCCTGACCGATGACGATCGGACCTGCGCCGATCAACAAAATACTTTGGATGTCTGTTCTTTTTGGCATCGCTCAACCGACCATTCAATCGCTTAACTGTCTGACTGACCTATCGATGGCGACGGGCCGCCATCGCAGTGGTAAATTGGGTGAAAAGGCCCTGCATATCGTGTGGGCCAGGACTCGCCTCAGGATGTCCTTGAAAACCGAAAGCCGGATGCTCGCGATGCGCAATCCCTTGTAGGCTGCCATCGAACAGCGAGCGATGAGTCGCTCGCAAACAAGCGGGCAGACTCGCCTCGTCAATCGCGAAACCATGATTTTGTGACGTGATTAGCACGCGACCGGAGTCCAGATCCTGAACAGGATGGTTCGCACCGTGATGACCAAACTTCATTTTCAAAGTTTTAGCCCCCGCCGCGAGACCAAGTAACTGATGGCCAAGGCAAATCCCAAAGAGTGGTAGATCTTGCTGTAAAAATCTTTGGATCGCGCGAATTGCGTACTCGCAAGGCTCTGGGTCGCCTGGGCCATTTGAGAGAAAGACGCCCTCTGGATGGAGATTTAACACCTCCTCGGCTGGCGTCATCGCTGGCACCAACGTGACCTCACAACCCGCATCCACCAGCAACCTCAGGATGTTGTGCTTGATCCCAAAATCATAGGCGACGACGCGATAAGGCGGCGTGACGGTGGATACCGGCGGTGCATCAAACTCGCTACCCGTACGCCACGGCGTCACATCACGACAGGTCACTTCCTTGGCGAGGTCCATCCCTTGAAGCCCTGGAAACGCCTGTGCCAACTGCGACGCTTTGGCGATCAGTGCATCGATGTCATCCGTCTCACCTGTGACAATGGCTCCAGCTTGCGCCCCTTTCTCACGCAGTACGCGAGTGAGCGCACGCGTATCGATCTCCGCGATCGCCACCACATTGTGTCGACAAAGAAAATCGCCAAGGCTCTCCTCAGCCCGCCAGCTACTTTGCAACAAGGGTAGGTCACGAATGACTAACCCGGCGGCATGTACGCGACTTGACTCCATGTCGAGTCGATTGGCACCGACGTTCCCGACGTGGGGATAGGTCAGCGTCACGATCTGTCGAGCATAGGAAGGGTCGGAGAGAATTTCTTGATAGCCCGTCATGGCGGTGTTGAAAACCACCTCACCACAACTTTGGCCCTTGGCGCCGATTGAGGTGCCGCGAAACGTGGAGCCGTCCGCGAGCACCAGCACTGCATCATTCACTGGCACACCCGTGTCTTAACCGAACATCCCCGACACGGTCGCAGGGTCTGGATGAGCAAAGCGGGAGGCATTCTGACGAATACCTCCCGCCTTGCACGGACTAACCCGGCTATGTCGGATTAGACGGAAAGCTTATGTTTTCAAGGCTCTCCTGTCCATGGAAATCGGCAGGAAAAACACCCGTTACGGCGCGGAAAATAACCGCACAAAACCCATTAAGTATTTGACTTTAAATGGTTTTAATCCCGAGCACATCTCGCATTTCATAGCGCCCGGGCGGGCGACCCATTAACCAGGCCGCCGCCTTGAGGGCACCACGGGCAAAAATGACACGGTCCGTTGCATAGTGGCCGAGCGTGAGTGATTCACCGGGTCCAGCAAAGCGCACGGTGTGCTCCCCGACGATGTCCCCACCCCGGCTTACCGAAAAGCCGATCGCGCCCGGCGAGCGCTGTTCGCCCGAGCGGTACGGGCCGCTCTGTAGCGACTCAAGGGCTCCACCCCGACCCTCGGCAGCGGCATGACCAAGCTTCAGCGCCGTTCCCGATGGCGCATCAAGTTTGTGTCGGTGATGGGCCTCGTGAATTTCAATATCGAAGTCGGTGGGTAAGGCCCGAGCGGCCGCCCGCACGAGTTCGCTCAGTAGGGTCACACCCAAACTCGTATTCGCCGCGATCAAGATCGGTATTTGCGTCGTCAGCGGTGCGATACGTTCTGCAAAGCCTGAGCCTTGGCCGGTGGTGCCAACGACCACCGCCACCCCTGCGCGAGCGCAGGCCTGAAGATTTGCCTCGGTGGCGCTGGGCGCGGAAAAGTCGACGACCACATCAGCACCCGACAGTACCGACGCCAACTGGTCCGTGATGGGGAGTGTCAGGGTCGGGTTGCCCAAGCGTTGCCCTAAGGACTCACCGCTAGACCGTGCATCCACAGCCCCGACGAGCTCGATGTCGTCGCGCTCTAGACTTAAACGCGCAATCGCTTCGCCCATGCGGCCGCATGCTCCGATAATCACCAAGCGCATGGTCAATCCCCCGTTGCCTCGTGAACGATCAGAGGCCGGCAAAAAACCGTTTTACACCTTCAAAGAAACCCTGCTCCCGCGGCGAATGCGATCGCCCATCGTGGCGCAGCGAATCATCAAATTTCTGCAGCAAATCACGCTGCTCCGCGCTGAGATTAACAGGTGTCTCGACCATCACTCGACAGTAAAGATCTCCCTGGGTCCCACCGCGCACGGGTTTCACCCCTTTACCGCGAAGTCGGAAGACGCGACCCGATTGGGTCTCTGCAGGGATTTTCAGCGAAACCTCGCCCTCTAGGGTTGGCACATTGACCGCACCGCCGAGCACCGCGGTCGCAAATGACAACGGAACCTCGCATGACAGGTCATCCCCCTCGCGCTCAAAAATAGGATGGGGTTTGACGTTGATCTCGACGTAGAGGTCACCGGCAGGTCCACCGTTGCGACCCGCCTCACCCTCGCCCCCGAGACGAATCCGATCTCCCGTCGAGACGCCCGCAGGCACCTTGACCGATAGCTTACGGGTACGTCGGACACGTCCCTGACCTAAGCAGGTGTCACAGGGATTACTGATGATGCGCCCAGTCCCGCGGCAACGCGTACAGGGCTGCTGTAATTGAAAGAAGCCCTGCTGTATACGCATCTGCCCTGAACCACCACAGGTATCGCAGGTGACGGGCGTAGAGCCTTTAGCCGCACCGCTACCACGGCAGGTCTCGCACTCCATCAGGCGCGGGATTTCTATCTCCGAGGTGTGACCGAACACCGCCTGCGGTAACTCAAGCTCGAGTTCATAGCGCAGATCCGCACCGCGAAACACCTGATTGCGTCCACCGCGCCGACCACCACCAAAGATATCGCCGAATACCTCACCAAAGATATCGCCAAAATCAGCGCCACCAAAGCCGCCACCGCCACCGCCTTGGCGCATGGCCTCGACGCCATCGTGACCATGCTGGTCGTAAAGACTGCGCTTTTGTGGATCGGTCAACACCTCATAGGCTTCTTTCGCCTCTTTGAAGTGCTCTTCAGCAGCCGCATCACCCGGGTTTCGGTCCGGGTGGTATTTCATCGCCAAGCGACGATAGGCTTTCTTTAGCTCGGCCTCGCCCGCATTGCGGGCGACACCGAGAACCTCGTAATAATCGCGCTTGGCCATGAGCGTGGATCAAGTCTCCTGAAACTCAGGAGGCCTTGCGATCCTTATCATCGCCTTTGACTTCCTCGAACTCGGCATCGAGTACGTCGCCTTTGCTGTCATCCGACGATTCCGCCGCACCGCTCGGCCCACTAGCCTCAGCGCCCTCGGCACTTTGAGCATAGGCTTGCTGCGCGATCCCGCTGGCCGCTTGCATCAGAGCCTCAAGCTTTTTCTCGATTTTTTCTTTGTCATCGTCTTTGAGTACCGCTTTCAGATCCGACAGGGCCGATTCGGTCTTCGCGCGATCTTCCGCGCTCACCTTATCTCCAAGATCTGTCAGTGACTGCTCGACGCTGTGCACCATCGCATCAGCCCGATTACGCGTCTCGATCAGCTCACGGAATTTTTTGTCATCCTCGGCATGCGTCTCGGCATCGGACACCATCCGCTTGATCTCATCCTCAGAGAGACCCGAAGACGCCTTGATCACGATGCGCTGCTCTTTGCCTGTGGCTTTATCCTTCGCCGAGACATTGAGAATACCGTTCGCGTCGATATCAAACGTGACCTCCACTTGCGGGGTTCCGCGGCGCGCGGGTGGGATATCCGACAGATCGAACTTACCGAGCGACTTGTTATCAATGGCGCGCTCACGCTCACCCTGCAGCACATGAATCGTCACGGCCGTCTGATTATCTTCGGCCGTTGAGAACACCTGAGACGTCTTGGTCGGGATCGTGGTGTTCTTTTCGATCAACTTGGTCATTACGCCGCCTAAGGTCTCAAGACCCAGCGACAACGGCGTCACATCAAGCAACAGCACATCTTTGACGTCGCCCGCGAGGACACCGCCCTGGATCGCCGCACCAACGGCGACCGCTTCGTCCGGATTAACATCCTTACGTGGCTCGCGCCCAAAGAAATCTTTAACCTGCTTCTGAACGAGCGGCATGCGGGTCTGACCACCCACCAAAATGACCTCGGAGACCTCACTCGGTGAAAGCCCCGCATCTTTGAGCGCGACTTTGCAAGGCTCCATCGTACGCTTCACGAGATCCTCCACCAGCGACTCAAGCTTGGCGCGCGTTAACTTGACCGCCAAGTGCTTAGGACCCGAAGCATCCATGGTGATGTACGGCAAGTTGATATCGGTCTGCTGACTCGATGACAGCTCGATCTTGGCCTTCTCCGCCGCCTCTTTTAAGCGCTGCATGGCCAAGGGGTCTTTACGCACATCGACGCCGGATTCTTTGAGGAACTCTTCGGCTAGATGATTAATGACGCGCAAGTCGAAGTCTTCACCGCCCAGGAAGGTGTCGCCATTGGTGGAGAGCACCTCGAACTGACGCTCACCATCCACCTCGGCAATCTCGATGATCGAGACGTCAAACGTACCGCCACCCAAATCGTAGACGGCGATCTTGCGATCCCCACCTGCCTTGTCGAGACCGTAAGCCAAGGCGGCCGCCGTCGGCTCGTTGATGATGCGCTTGACGTTAAGTCCGGCAATACGCCCTGCATCCTTCGTCGCCTGACGTTGGGAGTCATTGAAATACGCCGGGACCGTCACGACCGCCTCAGTGACCTCCTCACCGAGAAAATCCTCGGCGGTCTTTTTCATCTTCATGAGCACTCGCGCAGAGATCTCAGGCGGCGCCATCTTTTTGCCCTGGGCATCGATCCACGCATCACCGTTGTCGGCTTTGACGATCTTGTAGGGCACCATGTCGATGTCCTTCTGAACGATGGACTCGTCAAATCGGCGACCAATCAGGCGCTTGACAGCGTAGAGCGTGTTCTGCGGGTTCGTCACAGCCTGCCGCTTGGCTGACTGCCCAACGAGGACCTCATCGTCCTTGGTGAAGGCCACGATCGACGGCGTGGTGCGATCACCCTCGCTGTTTTCGATCACGCGTGGCTTGCCACCTTCCATGATGGCCACGCAAGAATTTGTGGTACCGAGATCAATGCCAATGACTTTACCCATGATGTCCTACTCCGTTGGTGGCGATCGTCCCGCGGGACTCGCCTGATCTAAAAATGTTGTGGCCTTTAGTGGGGCTGACCAATAAGTGATTCAAGCACCTCGCGCGATAATCACGCGTGCCGCTCGCAACAACCGGCCGTTCAAGCTGTAGCCTCGTTGCACGACCGCCAGCACCGAATCGGGCTCGGCCGTGCTCGAGGGTTGCGCCGCCATCGCCTCGTGCAGGTTGGCATCGAACGGGGCACCCACCGGATTAATCTCGGCGATCCCCGCCGACTCCAGCGCTTTTGCCAACAGGCGCAAGGTGGCCGCTTGGCCCTCCGCGAGTGCGGCCGCGTCCGCCCGCTCGGCGTTCTCTACCGCCAGATCGAGGCTGTCCTTGACCGGTAAAAGGTCCTGGGCGAAGCGCTCGAGCGCGTAACGATGCGCTTGCTCCACATCCCGTTGCGCGCGCTTGCGTACGTTCTCAAGCTCGGCCACCGCACGCAGATATTGATCACGCAGTTGTGCGGACTCCGCCTGCGCGGCTGTGACCGCCGCCTGCCATTGCTCTACCGTGGTGGGTACCGCGGCCTCGCACGCCGGGTCATTCGCGGGCTCAGCGGCGCCTTCCGCCGGCTGCTCAGGCGAAGAATTCATATGAGATCTCCACTATAAAGCGTTGATTTAAATTAAGTTATTTGCGCAGTTCTTGGCCTGCGCCATCCACCCAAGTGACTACAGTGGGGGCTAGCGACGAGAATTCAAGGCGGAGCCCAACAGACGCGCGGTGATATCGACAATGGGGATCACCCGCTCGTAGGCCATGCGAGTGGGACCAATGACACCAATGACCCCCAAGATCCCCTCATCACCACCATAGGGCGCCGTCACGATGCTGCAATCATCAAGCACCTGGTAGCCCGACTCCTTGCCGATGAAGATCTGCACCCCTTCGGCCCGTAAGCTCTGATCGAGCAAACTGAGAAAGTCCCGCTTCTCGTTGAAGGCCTCAAAGAGGCGCTTGAGCTTCTCAACGCTGGTCAGTTGCGCGGCACCCATCAGGTTCGTCTCACCGGCCACGATGTACTCGAGCCCACCGGCGGCCTGCCCCTGGGTCACTTGCTGAGCCATGCTGATGGCGTCCAGCATCAGCGTATTGAGATGCTCGCGATCCTGCTGCAATTGCCTCAGGATTTCGCTGCGTGCCTGATCCAGCGTTCGTCCTACCAGCTGCTGGTTGAGATACTGCGCCGCACGGCGCAGCTCCTCGGCGGTGTGCTGTCGCGAGAGGTGGATGATACGGTTTTGCACCTCCCGGTCATCGAACACCAAAATCACGAGCACCCGATTTTCCGATAACGAGACAAACTCGATCCGGCTGATCGAGGCCAGTTGCGGTCGTGGCACGGTCACCACACCCGCCAGCTGTGTGACCCGAGATAAAAGCTGAGATGCGTGTGCCACCAAGGACTTAGAGTCTTCATCTCGACCCTGATCGAAAAACCCTTCGAGCTCACCCGCCCCTGCCAGATCGAGCGACTGCGAGCGCAACAGCGTATCGACAAAGAATCGGTAACCGCGATCGGTGGGCACGCGCCCCGCTGAGGTGTGCGGTGACACCACAAACCCGTGATCCTCCAAGTCCGCCATGACATTGCGTATGGTGGCCGACGAGAGGTTTAGGCCAGAGTCACGCGATAACGCGCGCGAGCCGACGGGCTGGCCATCGCGTATGTAGCTGGCAACGAGCACTCGCAGTAACTGCCTAGCTCGCTCGCTCAGCAGCTCATCGTACTCTTGGGTCATGGGTTTGAAGCTACCGACTGCTTAGGAAACTCGTCAAGCACCGCGTAAGGCATTGGTGCCTGAACCGTGCGCATGATAAAACAGGAACTCTCAAACAACGCGCTAATTTATCCCCTCTCCACACCTTTTACCTGACCCACCTGGTACGCCATGTCGGAAATCCGCCGCTGTGCTCTCATAACCCGTTTTGCCGATGAGCGCGTTAGCGAAAGCGCGCGCATGCTGACCGAAAATTTACTCGCGCGGGGTCTTGAGGTCTTAGCCCCGGAGGAAGAGCGCAATCGGCTTGATTTGGAGGGGGTGCAATTTGTTGATGACGATACGCTCGCGCAGGACGCGGATTTAGTCATTGCGATCGGTGGCGATGGCACCCTGCTCTACGCCGCCCGACTCGTGGCCCCACGCGGCACGCCATTACTCGGCATCAATCGGGGTCGGCTGGGGTTTCTGACGGACATCATGCCCAATGACATGCTCGCGGGTGTGGAGGCCGCTTTAGCGGGTGAATGCTTACGCGATGAACGGCAACTACTGCGCGCGGAACTACATCGTCAAGCGGATCACGCGGTGTTGCGGGGACTCGCCCTAAATGATGTGGTACTACAAACCAGTAAAAGCGGCCAATTGATTGATTACGACACGCGGATCGACGGCCACTTCGTCAATAGTCACGGGGGAGATGGCTTAGTGGTCGCGAGCGCGACGGGCTCAACCGCCTATGCGCTCTCCTGTGGTGGTCCGATCATTGAGCCCTCGCTCGAAGTGATGGTGATCACGCCGATCTGCCCACACACCCTATCGGATCGTCCCATCGTAGTCAGCGCGCGCTCACGGGTCGAGCTCGAGCTCGTGGCGCGTCCCGAAACCCATGCGGAAGTGACCTGTGATGGTCGGTTGCTCAGTCGGATGACCCCTGGCGATCGGCTGCTCATCAGTTCCGAGGGGCGTCGTATTACCTTATTGCATCCGCAAGGCTACGATTACTATCGACTGCTGCGTAGCAAGCTCAATTGGGGCCGACGCAGTTTCGATAACGCCGACTAACTGCGCTCGTTACGTCCGACCCATGCTCACGCAACTTCTGATCCGTCACTTCGCCATCATCGAAGAAGTGGACCTCGCGTGGCAGCGCGGTCTCACCGTGCTCACCGGCGAGACGGGTGCAGGGAAATCGATTCTGGTTGACGCGCTACAACTCGTGATCGGCGCTCGTGCAGGCGCTGAAGTCGTGCGCGCCGGCAGCGAACGCGCGGAGATCAGCGCAACCTTCGACATTACCGGTTCTGACCCTGCATTCATTGAATGGCTGGATCAACAAGGTATCGAGGCGAGCGATGAACTGCTGGTGCGGCGCTTGGTATCCCGCGATGGTAAATCCCGCGCCTTCCTCAATGGCCAACCGGTCACGGTGCAGTCCTTGCGCGAAGCGGGTCAATGGCTTGCCGATATTCACGGTCAGCATGATTTTCAATCTTTGATGCGCCCAGCGGCCCAGCGTGATTTGCTGGATCGCTTCGCAGGCTGCACAGACCTCGCGGCGAGCGTTCGCGCTCGGCATGAGCAGCATCTGCGCGCGCTCGAGGCGCTACAGACGCTCGAGCAAAGCGCTGATGATCGGGATGAGAACATCGATCGCCTCAGTTTTCAGCTCCAAGAACTTGAATCCTTGCAACTCGCTCCCGGTGAGCCTGCGGCACTCACGAGCGAACGGCAGGTTTTAGCCAATGTCAGTCGCCTCGCCGACTCTGCACGCCAAGCGCTTGATGGCCTCTATGAGGGCGATCAGGGCAATGCGCGCGATTATGCGTCGCGTTCGCTCAACGCGTTGCGAGCCGTGGCACCACTCGATACACGCTTGGCAGAGCTTTTACCGGCGCTAGAAGAGGCGGTCATCGGGCTCACTGACAGCAGTCAAGCCCTCGCCCGATACCTCGAAACACTTGAGGGGGATCCGGCTCGGCTAGAAACCGTCGAACAACGTCTCGCTCTAATCGAGTCACTCGCGCGAAAACATCGCTGTGATGCAGACGCGCTGCCTGACGTCGCTGAACGCTTGCGAGCGGAGCTCGCCCCACTTGAAGATCTCGGCGGCGCCTTGGCCGCTCAGCGCCAAGCGGTTGGGCAGGCGTTTGAGCACTGGCGAAAAGAGGCGCGCTCCCTCTCGGCTGCGCGTCAAACAGCGGCTACAGCGCTCTCAGAGGCCATCTCTTTACGCATGCAAACGCTTGGCATGGCAGGCGGTCGTTTTGAAGTGGCGCTCAGCCCATCCACCGACACGGGTACGCGGGCTCAAGGTCTGGAGGATGTCCAATACTGGGTCACGGCCAACACAGGCCAACCGTTGCGCCCGCTCGCGAAGGTCGCTTCAGGCGGCGAGCTATCGCGCCTATCGCTGGCTGTACAAGTGGCCCTCGCCCACCATGAGGGAAGCGCCAAAGCGATGCGTCATGGCTGCATGATCTTTGATGAAGTGGATGCGGGCGTGGGTGGCGCCGTCGCTGAAATTGTCGGTCGCGAGCTCGCCGCGCTCGGTCGACACGCCCAAGTGCTCTGCGTGACCCACCTGCCTCAGGTCGCCGCGCTCGGCCAACAGCACTTCAAGGTTCAAAAAATACAACGCTCGCAGACCACCCACACCGAGGTCCGTACGCTACCAGGTGATGAAAGAATCGAGGAAATCGCTCGCATGCTCGGCGGCATCGATATCACCCAAACGACCCGCGAACATGCCGCCGAAATGTTAGGTGCGGCCGAGGGCGCCCAGACCGTAGTCAGCCCTCGTCGCGCGCGCGGTGCGGGCAGTTCTTCTTCTCGCAGTGCCCGTAAATCACTAACGCGTGGTCGCTAATGCTAAAGCCATGGACCTTGGCCACCGCCTGCTGACGCTCTTCGATGCCCTCATCCATAAATTCTTCTACGTGACCACAGTCCACGCAGAGAATGTGGTCATGATGGTCACCCGCATTCAGCTCAAAGACGGCCATGCCGTTAGCGAAATGATGCCGAGTGACGAGCCCCGCCGCTTCGAACTGTGTCAGCACTCGATAAACCGTCGCAAGACCAATGTCCTCGCGAAGATCGACCAATTTGCGATAGATATCCTCAGCCGAAAGGTGTCTATTGCCGCTGCTTTCGAGAATATCCAGAATCTTGATTCGCGGCAGTGTGACTTTCAGGCCGGCTTTGCGTAGGTCCTTGCCTTCCACGTGATCACCCGCTCGATAGAGTAGAATGCACATTATGGTCCAACATCCCACTCAGGCTCCAGTGTCGCGTACCGCCCTCGGACGAGGCTTTCGTCGTATGGCGCTGCTGTGTGCCCTGCTCCCGCTACTGAGTGCCTGCGTGTATCGCATGGCCGTGCAACAGGGTAATTACCTCGATGCCCGCCAAGTCGTACAGGTCAAAGTGGGGATGACTCGCTCTCAAGTGCGCTTTTTGCTTGGTACCCCCATGTTGCCCGACGCCTTTGATCGCGATCGGTGGGACTATCTTTACACGCTTGATCTCGGCCGCGGGGCTGGGATGGAACGGCAACGGCTCACCATATTCTTTGAGGGTGATGCCGTCGCTCGTATCGAAAACGACGGCGTGTCGACCGAAGTTAGCGACGAGAGCGTGTAGTCAGCGGATTGCGCGCTTTGGCCGTCTGTGAGGCCTCCGCCCGTCGTCGACGTTCCAGTTTGGGATCCGCCTGCAGCGGTAAGTAAAGCTCAATCCGGTCCCCCGGTTCCACGCGCTGCTCACGCGCGCAGACTTCACCGAATACTCCGCAGACACCGTCCACCCACGGCGCTTCCGCCCCAACGCGCTGTGCGGCGCCATCTTCTCGCGCCTGTAATTGCACACGCGCTCGCTTCAGCACATCTTCGACGGTGGCTCCCCTCTCTACTTTGATCAGTAGACTGATCTGCCAGTCGGGCGAGGCGGTCGCAAATTGCACCGTGAAGCGCTCACTCATGGCAGACCTCCCCGCTACGCACCGAGCTGCCGGGCGCGTAACACAAAGGCATCCACCAAAGATTTCGCGGTCTCTTCAAATATCGGCGCAAGCATCATGCCCGCGAGTCGATTCGCGAACTCAAAACGTAAAGTCAGCGTGACCTCACTACCGATATCCCCCACCGGACGCACCGACCACACCCCCTCCAAAGACGAAAAGGGCCCTCGCTCAAGCCGCATATGTAAACGGTGCGGGGGCTCTAAGGTATTACGTGTGGTAAAGCGCGTATTCAAAGCGCCCCGCTCGACGCCGAGCGTCGCCACCACCTCTGCGCCCTGCTGTGACTCAATCGCCGCGTAGCGACAACCTGGCACAAACTCAGGATACCGTTCTACGTCGGCAATCAAACCAAACAAGGTCTCCGGCGCTACCGAGACCAGTGCTGACCGAACCACTTCGCGCATCGGCGCATTGTCGGGCAAGTCGGCAGGAGCGACAACCATCCGGGGTACGCTCAGGCTAGAATGCGCGAGAGCCCCCCTGCAGGCGACCCCAAACGCTGTCCTCTTCATGAATACCGCCAAATCCAAGTCGGACAAATCTAAGCCAGAGGCGCGCGTCATTGCGGAAAATCGCCGTGCCCGCTTCGACTATTTCATTGAAGAGCGGTACGAGGCGGGCCTCTCACTACAAGGCTGGGAGGTCAAATCGCTGCGAGCGGGGAAAGCGAATATCGCCGAAGCCTATGTCTATCTGCGCGATGCTGAAGTCTATTTGCTGGGCGCGCATATCAATCCTTTGAGCACGACTTCCTCGCATGTACACGCTGAGCCCGTACGCACGCGCAAACTCTTGCTCAACCGGAGCGAAATCGCGCATCTCGTTGGTGCGGTCGAGCGCAAGGGCTACACGATCGTTCCGTTAGAGCTCTATTGGCAACGGGGTAAGGCTAAACTGCGAATTGGGCTGGCCAAAGGTAAAAAACAACACGACAAACGGGCCACAGAAAAAGAGCGCGACTGGTCGCGCGACAAAGCACGTCTGCTACGTCGCTAGCCGCGCCAAGACGCTAACCGAGACGCTAGCCGCGCTGGGCGCTCGCCAGACGCAGCGTTGAACGCGGCTCAGGCACACTTGCAAGCGATTCCCAAGACTCACAGGTTTTCCGAATGCCTGCCATCAAAGAATCTGCAAGCTCGCGCGCCGCAGGTGAAATCTGCACGGTGGCTGGCGTAATCAACACATAATCGTGAGTCAGCTCGGGACCGATCAAGGGGTGCAGCTTACGTAGCCGACCATCGATATCGGCCTGACACAGTGTCCCTGGCAAAATTGCGCACCAATCGCTCTGCTCGACTAAATGGATCGTGGCCATGACCGAATCCATATCGATCGTTGCTGCCGGTTCAACACCCAAGGTTTCGAAATATAGATCGAGCTTACGTCGTCGCGCATTGCGCTCACTCGGACGAATGAGTTTCACCGGATCGAGATCACGCAAACTGACGGGCTCTAAATGCCGAGATGCAGTCTGTGTAGAGGTCACCAAAAATTCGCGATCCCGTGCGATATACGTCGCTCGGATCCCCGCAGCGTCTGTGGTGGGCGGCACGATGGCAAAATCCAATTGCTCTCGGCTGACCATCTCGATGAGTTCAACACTGTAGTCCTCGACCACATGCAGATCGACATAGGGCCACTCGGTCGCAAACTGCGCGAGCACCTCGGCCAGACTGGATCGCGCGAACGTGGGCATCACGCCCATACTGACCCGACCTGTGAATTCACCGCGAATCAGTCGCATTTCCTCACGCAAGCCATCGACTTGTCGCACGACTTCCAAAGCATGCGTATAAAGTTTACGGCCTGCGGCCGTCGCCTCGACACCCCGCGGTGAGCGTTCAAATAAACGCGCACCAACACGCTCCTCCAGTTCTTTGATTTGCATACTCACGCCTGACTGCGTCGCGTGAATCCGCTCGGCGGCAGCTGTGAATGAGCGCTCCTGATAGACGGCGACAAAAGTCAAAATCTGTTGCAGCTTAATCATCGATTTGCCCCCGCTCCCCCCGGAGCTTCCTCTTTGCTGAACGTTCGACTCTGGTAGGCTTGGCGCGCGCGAGATCGCGCGGATAATGGCTCATCGAGCTCGAGTCGACTATGACAGGACCAAAGAATACGTTGTCGCCTTCGCGGCGTTTGCGCTGGCTGATCGTCGGTTATGGTCGCGTGGGTCGCTGTCATGCCGCCGCGATTAACCTCATTGATCACGCCGAACTCTGCGGCATCGTCACTCGTGAACCCGCTGGCTCGCTCAGTCTCCCCGCCGAAACAGCGCGAGGAACGTCGGTGTTCAGCAACCTGTCGCAGGCTTTGTCGGTCGCAAAACCCGATGCCGTGATTATTGCGACCCCGCACCACACGCACCGCGAGCTCGCGCTCGAAGCGCTCGAGGCAGGCGTTGCGGTGCTCTGCGAAAAACCGGCGGGCTGCTCGGCGAGTGACGCCGAAGCGCTGGTGGCCGCCGCGACACGTCAGCGCACACCGCTCGGCGTAGTCTTGAATCAAAGAGCGAACCCGCATTGCATTTGGTTGCAGCAACACATTGCACAAGGTGCGCTGCAGTGTGTGAACGTCAGCATCCGTGGCGCCCTCGGTCGAATGTCGGGATGGAATACCGAGGCCAAGCTGTCTGGCGGCGGCCTCTTGCGCACGGTCGGCATTCATTACCTCGACCTGCTGCGTTATTTCTTTGGCGAGCCAGCACATATCAACGGGCAACTCGTTGACTCGACCGGTCAACGCGCAGGCGTGGATGACGTACTCGCGCTCTGCACGCGTCATACCCCAGGGGGCCACCCCGTCCTCGCCACCCTCACCTTGAGTGCGACCGCCGAACGCGGCGCAGGACCCGTCGTGATGGAGATCGAAGCCAAAGAAGGTCGACTGCGGATGCGAGGCGCCGAGATTGAATGGGCAGAGGGTATCGAACCGCCTCCGCCCGCGCCCCCCGTGCCAGCAGGGCTTATCTATGGGCCCGGTCATCTTGGCATCCTGCAAGCGGCGAACGAAGAGTTGCTCGCGGGCGGCGACTTTCCGCTCTCGCTCGCGGATCATTTGCCGCTCTTGCGGCAAATCGATGCACTCTATCGCACCCATGCTGCGACGCTCTGACGCGCAAGCGCTCACAACGATCCCTCAACGCGCCGCCACATCCGTAGCCCCTCGACACCGTGATCGCGCGATGCAATCGCCAAACCGATGCCACGCCGAGGATGCTCAAGGCAACTGTCATTCGACCAGCCGTAGTAATAAAGCCGATACTCACGCTCAGTGATCACTAGGCGCGGGTTCGCCACCCCTGCGCTATCCCACGCACCGCGGATACCCGGGGTGAACACCGGCTCGCGCCATAGACGACGCCAACGAATCAAATCATCGCTCACGGCAACGCCGATGCTACGACGCTCACCGGTTTCGGACCGACCATCGCGGGCGGTGTAGACCATCCACCAACGCCCGACCTCTGGGAGCGGAGACGGCACGATATCGCGGGTAATGACCCCACCTGTCTCGTGCAAAGGGGGCTCACCTTCAAAGAAAGGCTCGGGAGTACGACGCCACTCTTTGCCATCCATGCTGCTTAGCATGCGCGTGCGGTAATAACGCCCCTGTCGATCGACCACGGTGTAGTGCAGCGTTAAGCGCTCTCCGTCATCCACTAATCCGGGGAATCCCGCATAGACCTCATCGCCCTCAGGACCTGCGATGGCCCCCGCACCCACGCGGTTCCACGACACCCCATCCGTGCTGACGGCTAGCCCGATTCGTAATACGTAGCCGCGTTCAGCATAGAGCGGCGCACAATCTTTGGGCGCCTCATCGTTACCCCCGAAATAGGCCATCCACCACGCGCCTCGCCAGTGGAGAACATCGCCCGTACCCACATGACGCGCATCAAAGGCAGCGCTATCCGCCTCGGTCGATCCCGATGCAGGTTCAAAGATCGCCGCCTCACGACCTTTGCCCTCTACTCTAGTAAATTGAGTACCGTCTTCGGAGTCTGCGAGAGCGATCGCGCCGGTACCGAAGGCTGGCGCCAACCCCGCTGCAAACCGCTGTGAACGCGCGTAGTACCAAAGATACCAACGATTTTTATCGGCGTTCCAGCGAACTACGGGGCCACCCACACGCGCATCATCGCAACGCACGATCTTGGAAGGCTCGAGAATGCAGCCGCGATCAAACACGTTAGGGTTTCATGGACTTTAAGTGATCCACCGTGCGCGTATCGTTGAGAAACGGCGCATCAAGCACTTTCGCAAATACCGTGTTACGCAAAGCCTCAAGGCTTGCGGCAAATTCCCCAGTCGGTACGTAGCGATCAAGCTGACCCGACTCGAGCAACCCACGCTCGGTCAACACACGCTCCATGATCGCCATCCGATCACAGACGATCCAGTGCTCGGTGAGTAGCGCGTTGAGCATCCGCGCAAGCGCTTCGACATCACTACCCTGCAGATAACTGGATTCGCTCATCGTGCCGCCTTACGTCCCCGAGTAATGTAGGGATAGCCTTGGTCGCCAAGCGCATACTCCTCAACGTCCACAAAACCCGCCTGCTGCAATTCTTTGGCCCAGTTCGCCACGCAGGCATCCGAGAACAAGGGCTCACCGCGGTGCCGCGTTTCCCAATCGAGCACGACCGCCTGAAAAGGCGACACCGCCCGAAAGGGAGGGGGATCGGAGATGACGAGCTCGCCGCCCGGCTGAAGAATCCGCAAGGCCTCGCGAAAGCTCGCCTGAGCGATCGGCAGGGTCATTTCATGCATGAGGGCGTACATGATGACGGCATCAAAGCTGTCATCCGACTCGCCCGTGTCACGTGCATCGCGTTGTTTGAATTGAACCGGCACGGCGCTACGCTCGGCCATCACGTGACCGACACGTAATAAAAGTGGGGATAAATCACTGGCGACTTTGATGGCCGCTGGATGCAATCGATGAGCCGCCGCCATCGTAGAAAAGCCGCCACATCCCGGCTCATAAAGACGATGGATCTGTGGCGAGCGAAACTGACGCAGCGCAGCTTGACGCTGCTCGAGAATATCGTCGCCAACCTCCACCGCAGCATACCCACCATGCCGAAAGACGTACGGACCGAGCGCAAAAGCGAGCACGGCGCCGTAGAGGTCATAGCCATCCCAGCCACCCGGCTCGAGATGCCACTCGACCTGCCCGTAATATTTAGGCCACTCCAAACCGGGCTCAAGCTCGAGCGACCCGAGTCGCTCACCCTCCGGTAACTCAAAGAATTTTTCAAACAAAGCACGACGATCTTCGACTGCAGGGATCGCCCGATTAAAAATCTCCTCAGCGACAAAGCGCTGATGAAATCGCTCAATGCGATAGGCGCGAGAGCGTTCGGCGATCGCCCTCGCCTCTCGTAACCAATTGCGCCAAGCAGCCCGATCCGCATCGAGCGCGGGTGGTGATGGGACCTCGAACTGCTCAAACTGGGCACGCGCTCGCGCGCGAATCGACGATGATGAATGCCGCTGTAGCGACCCCAAGCCCTCGAGCGCTGCTCGGCCACGCTGAGCGAGCGCCACTTGTGAAACCGCGCCGGGCGCCGTGTCCAACCGAGTCAAGAATGTCATAACCCCCCTCGCGCATCGGTACCTGACAACCCCTGAACCCCGATCTTCGGACCCTGACACAATGGTGTCAAATTCAAGTAAATTGTGTTTTCTTGAGTTTTAGTCATAGCCAGCTATGGACATTCAGCAATTACGACACTTCATCGCGATCGCGGAGACCGGCAGCCTCGTACGCGCCGCCGAACGCTGCGGCATTACGCAATCAGGCTTAACGCGTAGTCTGCAAGCGCTGGAAGCGAGCATTGAGCTACCCTTGTTTGAACGTCGTCGCAAAGGCGTCATTCTCAGCGAGTTCGGTCATGAGCTACTGCCGCGGGCAAGAGCGATCCTGAACGAACGCGATCGCGCGATGCAGGAGTTGCGGGCGACCCGCCGGCTAGAACGAGGCCAATTACGCATCGGCATCATGCCGAGTTTCAATTATTCTTTGGCGCCGGACTGGGCGGCGAGTTTTCTCGCGGCAAGCGACGGCGTGGACATGAGTATTGTCACCGGTACACATGACGAGCTTGCCGACAAACTCGAAAGCGCCGCCTTGCACTGTGCGCTCGTTCTCGCGCTCGAGCCTCGCGATCGTGAACTGCATTATCAAGCGCTGTTTGCTGCCGAAACGGGCGTGTTTGCAGCGCGCCATCATCCGCTTGCCCAACGCCGACACCTCAAACCGAGTGCGCTCCTCGACTACCCTTGGGCCCTCACCGAAAGCGTTGCGCTACGTACCGCGTTTGAGCAGTTTTTCCGTGAGCACACAGGTGAGGTTCCGCGCGTGCGCTTAACCACGGCCTCGATCTCAATGCTCATTCAAAGTTTGCAGCGCTCTGAGCTCCTCTGCGTCCTGCCGCGCGACATGACGCATTCACCGGTCGTGCGCGACAGTCTGCGCTGCCTCGATGTGCCAGCACCCGCGGGGCGTGCACAAGCCTGGCTCGTCACTCGCAGTTCACCGCCTCCGGGCCCTGCCCTGCAACGGGCCAT
>RFOD01000002.1 GCA_009926865.1 Gammaproteobacteria bacterium
GCCCTCTTCAGGCCACTGTCGGGTGGCATCAATCACAATCTTTGAGGTCATAGGTCGTTTGGTCAGTGAGGGATCCAAGGGCATACCACGTGATTCGTCAATGATGGCCGTTGCTGGATTAGGCTGCCAACGTGAGCCCATGGCATGCATGACTTGAGTTCGATCGAGGACTTCGATGTCATCGTCGACTATGATCACCACTTTGGCGATACCTACGATTTGTGCGATGCGTTTACCAATCTCGAGCGCCTCACCAGGCTTTTGCTTCTTGATGCTCACGAAACACAGTCCAGTTGCTTCTACGGGTGTATGTAGCGCCTTCACGTTCGGTATGAATCGCTTAAGCGTATTCATTGCGATTTGCTCGAGCGGAGCCGTCGTGAAGCCGCGAGTCACTCCCGTGAATTGATTGACGATCCAGGGATCACGACGGTGAGTGATCGCGGTTACATTCATCCAAAAATTTTCGCTTTTACGCGCACCCATATAGCCATACATTTCACCGAAAGGGCCCTCCGGCAACATGTCTTGATCGAGTGGTACTTCGCCTTCAATGACGATTTCGGAGTTGGCTGGAATGAGATGATCATTGGTCTCGGAGCGGACCACTTTGAGGGGTGTCCCGCGGATCGCCGATACCACCTCGAGTTCATCCGCACCCGCACGATTGAGCTTTGAGCTTGAGACTACCCAGGTGACGGGGTCTTGACCTAAAGCAATCGAGACCTTGACGGATTTTTCGCCGCGTTCCTTCGCCTTCATGAACGCCTTCCATGCGCCTTGCCCTTCTTCAGGATTTACGCCCAAGAGACGAGGCCCTTTGATCTCGCAACGATAGGTACCAAAGTTTTTACCTAACTCGGCATCATTCGTGAATACAGAGCCGGTGTTGACGTAGCGCGCCGAATCCGCGGGGTTAGATTGAATGAAGGCAAACGCATAGAGGTCAATCTCGTCACCCTTCAGGATGATTTCTTTGCAGGGAGCCTGCTCGCGCGACACCTCGGTGAACGGAGCGGTAGGGAATGCGCCCGCGCTACCTCGGTCGAGATAGGCTTGCACACGGTTAAGTGCTTTGTGGTAGGTGGCGACATAGTCGCCCGCGACCGGCTCGATACCAAAGCTCAAACATTCCGTATCCCAGTGTCCAAAGTGGTTGGTGATAATCGGTCCACGATGCCATTTACCATCGATCTTGACGTTCTCCATCACCAGTACAGGTGCGTAGTACATCCCGAATCGATCAATCAGGCGATACATGAGTGCCGTGCCCTCGTAGGCATCCTGATCTACATCGCTGACTCGTAGGACGAGACCGCGCCGATCAAGCTCTGCTAGCCAATCACGAAGGTCTTCGAATGGCCCAAACTCCCATTCTGGTGCTGGACCGGCGGGTTTTGCTGGTGCAGTGGCCCACGGCGGCGGCCCCCCCGAACCCGGCGGGCCACCGGTCACGCCAGGGGGCGGTCCGCCCGCGCCGGGCGGGCGTTGGGCGAGAGCTTGGTTGAGTTTCAGTTCGGCTGCTGCGAGCGCAGCCGCCGTCAGACCCACCGAACTCGACAGAAAATGGCGACGCGAAACAGCCTTCATAACCACTACCCCAGCTGGCCAAGAGAATCTAAGACGCGCCGTGGCGCGCATTGCGTCACACGCTGACATGATGCCGCAACGAGGTAAAGTGATCGCAGTCCCTGGCGACCAGTCTATGATCAATGCCTATGAATCATTCTCACGCGGTGGCTAACGCGCCATCGATGTCGTCCCCAGTACGCAGATTGCTTGTGGTATTGGGCGATCAGCTGAACATTGACTCCGAATTATTCAAAGATGCAGATCCGAGTCAGGACATGCTGTGGATGTGTGAATCGCTGGGCGAGGCGACTCACGTGTGGTCGAGTAAGCCACGGATAGCCGTTTTTATTGCCGGTATGCGCCACTTTGCCGCCGCGCGTAGGGCGGAGGGCTGGCGCCTCCGATACCATTCCTTGAGCGAGCAGAAAGCTGAGATCTCAGAGACGGTGATCGAAGACGTTCATGAGTTAAAGCCCCATTGTGTTCTGCTGGTTGAGCCAGGTGAGTGGCGTATCAGGCAGCAATTTTCGCTCGTAGCGGATCAGATTCCTTGCTCGATTGAGATGCTCAGTGATAGGCATTTTCTTTGCTCACATGACGAGTTTGCATCGCATGCTGCGGGCCGTAAGCAATTAAGAATGGAATTCTTTTATCGTGAGATGAGAAAGAAATACGGAGTTTTGATTGAGTCAGATGGCTCGCCAGTGGGTGGGCAGTGGAACTACGATGCTGAAAATCGCCAAACTTTCGGTCGCGAGGGCCCTTCGGCGCTGGGTTTATCGCCACCCATCTCATTCGCCCCAGATAAAATAACTTTGGCTGTGCTAGAGGAGATTGAGCAAAAATTCCCGACACATCCCGGGCAATTACAGCACTTCGACTGGCCGTTAACGCCCGAGCAAGCGCAGGCTGCTCTCGAGGACTTTGTATTCCATCGCGGTGCGCGTTTTGGCATGTATCAAGATGCAATTTGGAGCGGTGAGCCTTGGCTATGGCACTCGCGTCTGTCTGTGGCGCTTAACCTTAAGCTCATTAATCCGCGACAAGTCATTAGTCGGATCGAGCAAGCGTACCGCGCGGGGATGATGCCACTCGCAGCAGCAGAGGGCTTCATTCGTCAGATTCTAGGTTGGCGTGAGTATGTCCGTGGCATCTATTGGCACTTCATGCCGGAATACTTGCGGCGTAATGCCCTGCAAGCAAACGGTGAGTTGCCATCTTTTTATTGGACAGGTGATACCGAGATGGCGTGCTTGCGCGACACCATCCAGCAGACGCTCAAATACGGCTATGCCCACCATATCCAAAGATTAATGGTGACGGGTTTATTCGCATTACTACTGGGGGTATCGCCAACGGCAGTACATGCTTGGTATCTGGCGGTCTACGTTGATGCCATCGAGTGGGTGGAGTTGCCCAATACCTTAGGCATGTCTCAGTACGCCGATGGCGGCGTGATGGCATCAAAGCCCTATGTGGCAACAGGCCGATATATCGATCGTATGAGTAACTACTGTCGAAGTTGTCGCTATCGGCCGCAGCAGGCAACGGGGGCGCAGGCCTGCCCATTCACCACACTCTATTGGGATTTTCTAATGCGACATCAGGTGGCTTTAGGGACGAATCCGCGTATGGGATTACAGCTGAAAAACTTGCTGCGGTTGAGTGCCGATGAGCGGGACGCAATCGGCGAGCAGGCGCATCAAGTCCGTACACGACTGGGTGTCTGAGCGTGTACTCTTGGCGCTCATGACGGCTGCTGCGAGTAACTTATCCCAACGCTATCCACGCAAACGCGCCTTTATCACCGGTGCAGCGAGCGGTCTCGGGCTCGCCTGCGCCGAGATCTTGGCTCGCGAGGGCTGGCAGCTATTTCTCAATGACGTCGATCTCAGTCGCTTGTCGGTCGTGGCCGAGCGCTTTCGGCGCGATGGGGCGCTGGTGACGACGGTCGAAGGCGATGTGCGTGAAAGTCTTGCGCTTGAGCAGGCGATCGATGAGGCCGTCCGCGAGGCTGGTGGAATCGATGTCGCGGTGAACTGCGCAGGCGTCGCCTGGGCGGGGCCATTTCACAGTAGCACTGAACAGGACTGGCGATGGGTGATGGATATCAATGTGCTTGGTGTTGCTAATGCATCACGCGCTGTGATTCGACATATGGCGCGCGGTCCAGGAGGGCTTATTATCAATATTGCGAGCGCGGCAAGCTTTTGTACCGGCAGCCATATGTCCGCTTATAACGCCTCCAAAGCTGCCGTCGTGGCCTTGAGTGAGTCTTTAATGCAGGAATATGCGGCCTACGGTGTCAAAGTATTGGTTGCGATGCCCGGTTTTTTTGTGACTCGCTTGATGGAAACGGCTCGAGGATCAGAAAAGACCTTGAGCTCTGCGCGTAAGCTTGTAGAGCAGGCGGATACCTCAGCAGAGCAGGTGGCAGAGGCGATTCTGTGGGCGGCAGCGCGCGGTGATACCCATTGCGTTTACCCTGAAAAATATCTTTGGCTATGGCGGCTGAAGCGATTAATGCCGAAGAGCTTCCAGAGAATCCTGCCAAAAATATTGGGGCGTCGATGATTCCTCCCTTCCATTTGGCTGTGCCAGTCAATGACCTAGCTCGCGCACGACATTTTTATGGACAGATTTTCGGCTGTTTGGAAGGCCGGAGTAGTAAGGAATGGATTGATTTCAATTTTTTTGGCCACCAACTTGTCGTGCATTTAGATCCGCAGCATAAATCCGGTGTCGTGCACCATAATCAAGTTGATGGCAAAGAGGTTCCCGTGCCCCATTTCGGGGTGGTCTTGCCTTGGGACGATTGGCAGCACTTGGCCGACCGCTTACGCGCAGCCGATTGGGCTTTTGTGATTGAGCCCGGCATTCGTTTTGCCGGCGAGGTAGGGGAGCAAGCCACCATGTTTTTGTTGGACCCAGCAGGAAATGCGCTCGAATTTAAAGCGTTTCGTGATCCTGCAATGTTATTTGCAAAATGATCTCGAACGACACAATGTCCTGGCTCATTGGATATGCATGAGTGTGCGATGACGCCGCACTACATTCGACTCCAAGATGGTTTAACAATCTATTGTACAGGAAAACCGTTGGCATGTCCGCCAATACTGTGCCTTGCGGGGATGACTCGTAACAGTCGTGACTTCGAATCTTTGGCGCCGTGGTTAGCGAGTGATTTTCGCGTATTCGCCGCGGACTTGCGTGGGCGTGGGCACTCAGATCGCGATCCAGCTTGGCAACGTTACCGACTCGAGGTTTATCTGGAGGATATCCGTGCCTTATTACAGGCGCTGGCAATACCTGAAGTCATCGTGATCGGCACCTCCCTCGGAGGGTTAATTGGATTATGTTTAGGGCGCAGCGAAGCCCCGCGTATTGCGGGATTGGTGCTCAATGATATTGGTCCAGAGTTAGACCCGACCGGGCTAGAACGCATCGCGCGTACGGTGGGTACAGCGCCGACGGCACAGAGTTGGTCGCAAGCCGCCAGACAGCTTGCCGCGGGACATGGCGCTGCGATGCCCGACTATGAGGATGATGACTGGCTACGTTTTGCGCGGCGTCTTTGCCGCGAGCAAAGTCCTGGTGTGATTGAGCGTGATATGGATCCGTTGATTGGTCGGGCCATGCGTGAGTCGGGAGGAGTAATCCCTGATTTCTGGGAGACGTATCTCGCGCAGGGGGATAAGCCCATGCTGGCGTTGCGAGGGGAGCTGTCGGATCTCTTGTCGCTACACACTCTGCAACGTATGCAAAGCCTGCGTCCCACACTCGAGACGGCAACGATTGCACGACGGGGACATACGCCGACTTTAGATGAACCTGATAGTCGGCGAGCCCTCGCTCAATTTTTTGATCGTTACTTCGGCTCCCATTTGCTCGGGCGCCTCTGAAGGGTCGACTATCGAGAGGGGTCATCGCATGAGTGATCAAGACGTTCGTGTGTTAACCATGTTTTTGTACATGGGTGTTTGTCTGGTGCTCGGGGTTATTGCCTGGCGGCGCACACACACGCTCGGGGATTACATTCTCGGCGGGCGCAGTTTGGGCAGCTGGGTGACCGCGCTCAGCGCACAAGCAACGGACATGAGCGGCTGGTTGCTATTGGGCTTACCGGGGCTTGCGTATGCCTCAGGGTTTGACGGTGTTTGGTTATTAATAGGTTTAGTGCTCGGCACTTGGGCTAACTGGCGTTGGGTAGCGGCACCCCTTCGCGAAGCGACAGAGCGTCTATCTGATTCTTTGACGCTACCCGATTATTTCGAAAACCGATTTTCCGATACAGGGCATGCTTTACGCATACTATCCGCAAGTTTTATTTTGGTATTTTTTGTTTTTTACACGAGCTCAGGCTTTGTGGCTGCAGGTAGATTATTTGAGTCTGTGTTTGCGTTGAGCTATCACGAAGCGCTCTTACTGGGCAGCACTGTCATGCTGGCCTATGTCTTTTTAGGCGGATTCCTTGCGGTCAGCTGGTCAGATGTTTTGCAGGGGAGTCTCATGTTTTTTGCCTTGGTGTGGGTGGCGGCTGTTGGCATTTCAATGAGCGGTGGGCTATCGGAGACCTTTGCTGGACTTGAGGCGCTTGACGCGTCTCTCCTGGACCCATTCGCAGCGGAGGGCGGGGAGCGCCTCGGGTGGATAGGAATTTTATCTTTGCTGGCATGGGGTCTTGGATACGCGGGGCAGCCGCATATCCTTGCCCGTTTCATGGCGGCACGCTCGGCTGCACATCTGCGTGTAGCACGTCAGGTTGCAATGTATTGGGTGGTGATTGTTCTCGTCGCCTCCGTGTTGGTGGGTTTGAGCGGGCGACTTGTGTACCCGGTTAACTTACAAGGTGCGGATACTGAGAAAATCTTCATCGAAATGGCAAGCGCGTTTTTGAGCCCCACACTGGCTGGAATTTGCCTTGCCGGGGTCATGGCGGCGATTATGAGCACGGCGTCGGCACAGTTATTAGTCGCCTCGTCAGCGCTCTCCAAAGATTTTTATGCGATATTAAAGCCCGCCGCGACCCCTAAGCAGCTACTTCAATTTGGTCGTTTGGCAGTCCTTGGGATTGCCGCCTGCGCTTTATGGATCGCGTGGGATCCAGGGAGTCGCGTGCTCGATCTGGTGGCGTGGGCTTGGGCCGGTTTTGGTGCGGCGTTCGGGCCCGCCGTAATTTTGTCCTTATATCTCCCCGGTATGACGCGTAATGCTGCCCTAGCGGGAATCCTCACTGGGGGTGTTACGGTCATTCTTTGGCCTCGCATGTCGAGCCTCGGTGAGATTTTTCAAATATATGAATTGCTACCTGGTTTTTTGCTGTCGTTAATCGTTATCGTGCTGATTACCCGCTGGGAGCATGCCAGTGGAGACACCCGCCCGCTCGGATGATTTGTCCCGCTGAGGGGTGCGGGAAATGGGCCGGTAGAATCCAGCACTCTGAATCGGCGTAGCGCTCAACGAACGCTTGCCGATAGTAGGCGGATGCTCTTGGGTCCTCGCAAAAAGCGGATGACCATTCTGGGTACTTCACCTGCACGGGATGATGTAAGACATCACCGCTAAAAATCACCGGTGAAATGTTCGCGGCGCTCGAGTGATCGAGATGCACGATGACGTTGCCAGGCGTGTGTCCGGCGGCCGACTCGAGTCGTAAGAGGCCGCCGAGCTCGAAATCGGAGTCCACGAGCAAGGCCTGTCCCGAACGCATGACGGGCAAGATGCTATCGGCAAAAACACCGAAGCCTGCGGAGGGATCCGCCTCGAACGCCGCTCGACGATCCTCATATTCTACTTTTGAGAAGACGTAGCGGGCGCGAGGAAACGTGGGGACCCATTGGCCATCACGCAGACAGGTGTTCCATCCCACATGATCGCCATGTAGATGTGTGCAAAGAACATAGTCCACGTCCTCTGGCTGTACTCCTAAGGCCGCTAGACGTGAAAGCCAAGGGGTTTGGAGGCGATGAAACATGGGATGACCCCCGCGCTCTTTATCGTTACCCATACAGGTATCGATCAGCACGGTCTGAGTCGGTGAGCGCAAAAGATAGCTGTGAAAGCTCAGCAGGCCGTGAGCCAGATCAGCACTTGCGTAACGGGGGCGTAGCCAATGTGCCTCAGCGGCCAGTTGCTCGGGCGTTGAGTTAGGCAGGAATTCAGCAAAGGCTAACGGGACATCGGGGGTCTCGGGCACGATATCGATCCGAAAGTGGCCGGTATTTAGGTTCATTTTTGGCGTGCTCCCGCGCAAGACTATCGACCTGTTGGTGGACTCGGGCATAGGATGCACCGATAACGCGAGCAGGACACTCACAATTACGCGGGCGCGATTCATAGGCGGCGGAGGCGGACGATCTTATGACTGACAGCACGGCCACTATCAAGCTGGGACCCGTCCATTTGGCGCCGGGATATACGCGTTGGAATGCGCGCACCTATCTGTTCGCGGCGTTCATCACGATCGGCATGTTGGCGTTTGTCAGTTTCATTCAGCCGTATTTACTGAATGCCAATTTGAAGGTGCCACAGGATGAGCAGGGCCGTGTACTCGGATTGCTAGGGTTCAGTAATGAGTTGGTCTCGTTGTTGTTAGTGGCACCGTTTGGCGCCTTATCTGACAAAATTGGTCGTCGGCCTGTCTATACCCTAGGTTTTCTTTGGTTGGCTGCAGGCTTTTTTCTATACCCTCTCGCGCAGACGTTGCCTCAATTATTAGCTTGTGCGCTTTTTTTCTCGGTTGGAGTGGCAGCGGTCGGTTGTATGTTGGCGACGGTGCTCGCTGACACCCCCAAAGAAGAATCTCGTGGACTGTTTGTAGGCATCACCGGGTTCTGCCAAGGCCTAGGTGCAACGCTCGCGGTGTTATTATTGGGCCGTGTTCCACAGCGTCTCGCTGAAGGGGGGATGGATGCGGCGCTCGCGGGTCGTGTGACCCTAGGTTTTGCCGCGTTACTGTGTTTGGTGACGGGGCTCATTTGTTGGCTCGGCTTAAAGCGCGGGACGCCAAGCCAGATCGGTGAACGCGAACCTATTTCTGTATTACTCAAAACCGGGATCGATGCCGCCCGAGCAAACCCTCGGATCTGGTTTGCCTATATGTTGCAGTTTGTTTCGTTCGCAGATCGTATTGTGATTGGTACGTTCTTCAGTGCACGCTTACAGCAAACCGCGATCGCCAATGGCGAGACCGTAGCTGCAGCCGTCTCGGCAGCGACCCGACCTTATGTCACAGCCAACACCGCAGGCTTGCTATTCGCCATTTTCTTTGGCCTTGTGCTCGATAAGATGAATCGGATTACCGCGGGTGTGGTGGCGATGGCGATTGCCGGAATTGGCTATATCGCTGGCGGCTTTGTTGGCGACCCGGCCAGTGAATGGATCATCTGGGTGGCTATTTTGCTTGGGATGGGCCAAATATGCGCCATCATCGCCAGTCAAACGGTCTTAGGGCAGGAGGCGCCGCAGGATGTACGCGGTGCGGTCTTTGGTGTAGCGGGTATATTTGCCTCGCTCGGCATCCTATTTACGACTTCCATCGGCGGTTGGTTGTACGACATGGCGGGCAAAGGTTCGCCTTTTTTCCTGATTGGAGTCGTTAATCTGTCGATCATGTGTTTTGGTCTTTACCTGCTATGGACACGACCTCGAAACACATAAGCTAATAATCCGTATCAGTACATGGACCGTCTTTTCATTGCTACCTGCCGGCCCTTGCCAGAGCCTGACCCTGACGAGGACTTACTGCTACGTGCGTGTCAGGCAGTCGGTATTGACGCTCAAATGTTGGTTTGGCATGACTGCGCGATAGCGTCTTTGGAGTCTGCTGAATCAGTTCCTCCAGTCTTAATTCGATCGACTTGGGATTATATTCATCGGCTCAATGAATTCACCGATTGGCTACAAACGATTAGCGAGCAGACCATCGTCTGGAATCCTTGGCCGGTGATGCAGGCCAACCTACACAAACGCTATCTACTAGGCCTGTCTCAAGCCGGGGTCCCTTCCACCCCCACGATTTTGCAGACTCGGGGATGCTCAGTAACACTGAAGCAATCTTTGGCGGAAACAGCTTGGCATGAGGTCGTGATCAAGCCTGCAGTCGGAGCGGGCTCATATTCGACCTATCGCTTACGAGCTGAAGATCCAGACGCCGAATCGGTTTGGCGCGAGAGCGTCGAAGCCCGCGACATGCTCATTCAGCCGTATCTTTCGTCTGTCGAGGGGGAGGGTGAGCGCGCCTTGGTGTGGATCGATGGGGAGTTCACGCACGCGGTTCGTAAGAGTCCGCGCTTTGCCACCGATAGCGAGCAGGTGTCGGCGGCGCTGCCGGTCACTCTGGAGGAGCGCGCATTGGGAGAGGCCGCGCTCAAAGTGGCGATTCCTGAATCGCTGCGCTCGCAGATGCTCTATGCACGCGTAGACGTCGCGCGCGATGCGCAGGGCGAACTGCGTGTGATGGAGCTTGAGCTCATTGAGCCGTCGCTTTTTCTTGCGCAACATCCGCCTGCGTTAGAAAGACTGGTCGCTGCGCTGCGTCAGCGGCTAACCGCGTTATGAGTCACTCGGTAGTACGATCAGCGCGAGACCTTCGGGAGACTCCAGTACCAGTTTTTCCGGTAACCCCGCGCGCTGAAATAACAACGCTGGCGAAGGAAACCAAGTCTCATCGTGGATGGCCAAGGGGAGACCTGCGGCATCGTGGAGCAAAGCGGGTATTCCCTTTATCGACTGATCATGGGGCCGAGCGCCAATCGCTTGCCAAAAGCCGCTACTGATCTCGCAGGCCGCGGAGGGCAGGCTAAAGGCGAGTGGCTCGCCGAGAGATCCGTGATCCGTGGCATGCGATACCTCAGACGATAACTGATGTGTCGGACGTTCTAGCAACGTGATCATGTGTCCCGCCGGATCGCGTAAGCCAAATTCATTGAAGCAGTCGGGTCCTGTTTTTGCAAACGCGATGACGGCCCCGCTGTCACGAAAAGCCTCTAACGCCTCAATCAGATCCTCTCTGACGCAGGTGACCGAAGGCGACGGAAAACGGTATTCATGTAGACCCAGCCATAGCGGCCCATTACGTAGGACTGCATAGGGGTGTGGCCAGACCGTCTCGATCTCTCCTCGTTGAAATCCCAGGGTTCCATAAAAATCGAGGGATTCGTCGAGCGACCGCGTCGAGAGACTAATCTCGTGAAATCGCCCGAGCGCTAAAGCCATTAGTGCGCTCTCAGCCCCGCCTGCCACAATACAAACGCATATTCTTCGGCTATCTCACGATAGCGTTCGAAGCGGCCAGATTTGCCGCCATGCCCAGCTTCCATGTTAGTGCGCAGCAGTAGAGGGTTTTGATCGGTTTTGAGGTGGCGCAATCTAGCGACCCATTTGGTGGGCTCAAAATATTGAACCTGGCTATCCCAGAGCCCACTCGTGACTAGCATGGCAGGATAGTCTTGGCGACTAACGTTGTCGTAGGGTGAATAGGACAACATGTAACGATAGGCCTCTGGATCCACGCTAGGGTTTCCCCATTCGTCAAATTCATTGGTCGTAAGTGGAATACTTTCATCGAGCATGGTGGTAACGACGTCGACAAACGGGACGTGGGCGATTAAGCCGCGATACTCTGACGGCGCCATATTGGCAACCGCGCCAATGAGTAATCCGCCCGCGCTGCCGCCCATGCCGAAGATGCGCTTAGGATCCGCAATTTTTTCCTTCACGAGATACCGAGTGACATCAATGAAATCGGTGAATGTATTGATTTTATTTTTGAGTTTCCCTTGTTCGTACCACTCGCGGCCCATTTCCTGCCCGCCACGGACATGTGCGATCGCGTAGATGAACCCCCGATCCACGAGCGATAAGATCGGAGAGCGAAATGTAGGATTACTCGAAATACCATACGCGCCGTACGCATACTGATAAACGGGTGCCGTGCCATCTAAGGGTGTGCCTTGTCGGTATAGCAGTGTGAGCGGTACTTGCGTGCCATCGCGCGCGGTAACAAAGCGAAATTCAGCGCGATAGTTCTGACTATCAAAATCACCTAAAACCGGTTCACGCTTTAATTCGACTCGACCGCCAGAGCGGATATCGTAATCAAAGGTGGTCGCAGGCGTAGTCGGTGAGGTATACACATAGCGCAGTATAGGAGTGTCTTGCTCAGGGTTAGTGCCAAGCGCCATGGTAAACGCAGCATCTTGTGCATCAAGTAAAAAGTCTGACCCTTCCCAATGTTTGATACGAATTTTTTGTAGTCCACCTGAACGTTCAGAAATCGCAAGAAACCCATTAAACGTATCAAAGCTATCAATGAAAGCGTCGGCACGATGTGCGATCACATCGCGCCAAGCGCTGCGATCTGCAGCCTCGGCGATCGGTACTTCGACGATTCTGAAGTTTTTAGCTTGCCAGTTCGTACGAATGATGAATCGGTCGTCAAGCTCCTCCAGCTGATACTCGTGATCACGTTCACGCGTTACCACTACCTGAAATTTCAGTTCAGCATCGTCTGCATTGGCATACAGGTATTCGGATGACACCGTGCTTTGCGACACGATGTAAATAAAGCGATCGGACTTCGATTTTTCGACCCCCATATAGAAACTGTCATCAGCTTGCTCATAGACGAGTACATCATCGGTGACGGCGGCTCCGCGTTGATGCCGATAGACGCGATTTCCTAACAGGGTCTGCGGGTCTTTGCGGATGTATAAGAGGCTCTTGTTATCATTGGCCCAGGCCAAGTCTGGCTCTACGTTTTCGAGCGCGTCCGGTAAGAAGCGACCAGCAAAGAGATCTTTGATCCGTACTTCGTATTGACGACGACCGACCGTGTCTTCGGCAATCGCCGCCCAGCGACCGTCTGGGCTGATTTCGATATTAGCGAGTTGATAAAAATCGTGGCCCTCGGCGCGTTGATTGCCATCTATCAGGATTTCTTCTGGCGCATCCAGATCACCCTTGCGGCGGGCATAGATCGGGTACTGCTTGCCTGTTTCGTAGCGTTGGTAATACCAGTAGCCGTTTTTGCGATACGGCACACTTGCATCATCTTGTTTAAGCCGTCCGATGATCTCTTGATACAAAGTTTCTTGTAGTGCTTGTTGTGGTTGCATCACCGCTTGCAGATAGGCGTTTTCTGCTTCGAGATAAGCGATCATCTGCGCGTTTTCTCGAGAGTCATCGCGTAGCCAATACCAAGGGTCTTGGCGCTCTCCAAACGCCGCCGGTACGGTATAGGGGCGTTGTTCGGCTTTGGGCGGGGTGGCAGCAGAAGCGGAGGCGGGTGTCATCATGGATCCACCTACAATGACAAGAAGAACGCCAAAGAATAACCTAGATAGCGCGCGGTAGCAGATCGCAAAAGCTTGATGGAGCATAAACTCACGCAGCCTCCTGTGGATGCACTAAACGGGTAAGCAGCAGCATGGCTGCCAGTGAAATCAATGACAAGGTGGCGCAGAACGCCATCACGGGGACGGGCGTGTCCGTCGCCACAAATCCCATGGCCTGGACGGCGAGCGCGGCAATGGCCTGTTGAGAAAAGCCAATCATTCCAGAAGCGACACCGGCAAATCCAGGCGCCATTCGCACGGCCATAGCGGTGACGTGGGGCAGAGTGAGTCCCTGCGCGAACGCGAGCGGTAACATGGGTCCAAACCAAAACAACGGATGAGTGAATCCCAGCACCACGAAGCCGAACGCGATGCAGGCAGAAGCCGCCTGTAGCCAAGTGCCAAAGCGTGCGACTCGCTCGAGCGCGGTGTGTCCTCTCAATCGTGAGACGTAAAGATTGCCAAAGAAATAACCCGTGGAGAGTAAGAGGATGTATACGCCGAAGTCGGTCGCAGGCATGCCTAGCGTGTCGCTCAAAATGTACGGTGCAATAGAAATAAAGCCGAGATACAGCGCGTAAATGACACCTGCGTCGATCACGCAACCTAGAAATCCTGGGTTACGCATCACTTGCATAGATGCTCGCCCGACCTCTGCCATGTTTGAGGATCGGCCTTGTAAATTACGGGTTTCAGGAAGGCTGCGTAGTGCGGCCAAAAGAATGGCGACCGATAGAATCCACATTAAAACAAAGGGGGCATGCCAGCTAAACGACTCGGTCAATACGCCGCCCAGATACGGTGAGACCGAGGTCCCAATCATCATGACTAACGTGAGATTGGCGAGTGCCCGAGCCAAGCGCCAATCGGTATAGATGTCCCCGAGCATGGCGCGGGCCACCGTGGTATTCGCTGCACAGCCAATGGCCTGAATGGCGCGCGCGATGATCAGGATTTCGAGCGTGGGAGCGAATGTGGCGAGGATGGTCCCAACGATAAAGATGACAAGACCCCACATGACGAGTGGCCGACGACCGTAACGATCGGAGAGAGGGCCTGCTAGAGGAATCCCCGCCGCAAACGTTATGAGGAACACGCTCACGATCGCTTGTGAAGCCGCGTTTGTTGAACCAAACACATCACGGATTTCCGGTAAGGCCGGAATCATCATCAGCGTGGAGATGGGTCCTAACGCGCTCGCGGCGGCGATCAGCAGTAACAACGCAGCACCGGGCCCAGCAGGCTCCGTTGGAGCCGCTTCAGGGGACAGCTGTGAGGTGGTCACTTGCTAACGCCGTAACGCTCACGATAGGCGTGCAAGGCAGCCAACTGCGAGGAATCAATTTCAGCCATGAGTTCGATTAACGCCGAGAGCGTGAGCAAGCTAATGCAGCGCAAGCCAAACTGGGCTTCCACTTCCTGCACAGCGGATTGGGCGCTCTGGCCACGCTCCTGACGATCGACGGCCAGTAACACACCCACGGGTTCTGCCCCCGCGGAGCGGATGAGTTCGATGGATTCGCGAATTGCGGTACCGGCAGTGATCACATCATCCACGATCACCACTTTTCCGCCGAGCCCATGTCCGACGACCCAACCCCCTTCACCATGAGCTTTGGCTTCCTTGCGGTTAAAGCACCAAGGCACATTGCGATCCTCGTGTTCTGCGAGAGCGGCGGCGGTGGCTGCCACGAGTGGAATGCCTTTATACGCTGGCCCAAATAGCATGTCGTACTCCAGGCCCGACTGCTGCAAGGCCGCCGCGTAACAGCGGCCGAGCGTGGCTAATGAGGCGCCGTCATTAAATGCGCCTGCATTGAAAAAATACGGGCTTTCGCGGCCCGATTTCAGCGTGAATTGACCAAATCGCAGCGCGTCGCGTGCGAGAGCCAGATCGAGGAAGCTGCGTTGGTAGGAGTGCATGTCGCTATCATATCGCGGTGCGGGTCATCACTCTGAACCTGAATGGCATTCGCTCGGCCGCCTCGAAGGGGGCGTTCGAGTGGTTGCGTGCGCAAAATGCCGATGTGGTTTGCCTGCAGGAGACCAAAGCGCAAGAGGCTCAGCTGGCTGGGCATGACGTCGAGATGCCGGGCTATCACCGCTTCATGTTCGATGCCGAGCGTCCTGGCTATTCCGGTACCGCCGTTTATTGCCGCGAGACGCCGCGCGATGTGATCCGTGGCTTCGGTGTGGACGAGTTCGATCGTGAGGGGCGTTATCTCGAAGTTCGATTGAAGGATGTGGCGGTCGTCTCGCTCTACCTGCCGTCCGGCTCATCGGGGCCTGAGCGACAAGCTTCCAAGTTCCGTTTTTTGGAAGCGTTCATGCCGCATTTACGAAAGTTGGGCCGTCGTCGGCAGCCGTATATTCTTTGTGGTGATTGGAACATCGCTCATAAGCCGATCGATTTACGCAACTGGAAGTCTAATCAAAAAAACTCTGGCTTCCTGCCCGAAGAGCGCGCCTGGATGGATGAATTGTTGGGCGGCGTAGGTTATATCGATGCCTTTCGTGAGGTGAATGAAGAGCCCGATCAATACACTTGGTGGTCCAATCGCGGGCAGGCTTGGGCCAAGAACGTAGGCTGGAGAATTGATTACCAGATCGTTAGTCAGGGTTTGGCCGGGACTGCGCAGCATGCGTACATACATAAATCAAGCCGTTTTTCGGATCACGCCCCGCTCATCATGGACTACCGGCTCTAGATGTCGCTGCGCGAGGTATTAGCTAACCCGCGTCTTGCCGCCGTGTTGTTCATGGGGCTCGCCTCCGGGCTGCCTTATAACCTGACGGACGCCACGCTACAGGCATGGTTTAAAGATTCTGGGCTATCTAATACTACAATTGGAGCCTTATCTTTGATTGGATTGGCGTATACCGCCAAAGTATTGTGGGCTCCAGTGATGGATCGCTACTCCCTACCGTGGTTGGGTCGGCGACGGGGCTGGATATTGCTGTGCCAGGTATTGTTGGCAGCGGTACTCGCTCTGATGGCTTGGCACGGCCCGGAACGAGGCTTAGTTCCTTTTGCAGTACTCGCGATCGCGGTCGCCGTCTTATCCGCTTCACAAGATATCGTGATTGATGCCTGGCGGACGGACGTGGTCACGGCTGAGGAGCGGGGCCCTGCGGCAACGGCTGCGAACTTGGGTTATCGCGCCGCCAGTTGGTTTGCCTTCTCCGGTGCCTTGATTTTGGCTGATCTGTGGGGTTGGCGCCTGACCTATCTTTGTATGGCGGGCGTCATGTTAGCGATGACCTTAGTCACTTTGGCGGCACAAGAGCCGCGTAACCTTGCACCGCCCCCCGCGAGCTTAGCCGCGGCAGTCAAAGATCCATTACGTCAATTGTTGGCGGGCGAGGGCATGTTATGGCTATTACTGGCGTTAGTGCTCTACAAAGTGGGTGATGCGTTTGCCCTGAAGTTATTCACGCCATTTTTGATGGACGTTGGGTTTACTAAAACCGAGATCGGTGCTGTCACTAAAACTCTCATGCTACTTGCGAGTGTCACGGGTGCAATTATTGGTGGCTTGTGGCTGGTGAAACTTGGGCTGCTACGCGCTTTGCTATGGTTTGGGTTTTTGCAGGCGCTCGCGAACCTTGGATACTTTGTCGTTGCGGTTGTCGGACACGATCTGACAGTTATGGCTGTCGCCGTATTTGTTGATAATTTCGTCGGTGCCATGGGTAACACGGCGCTGGTGGTTTTCATTATGGGATTGTGTGATATCCGTTTCAGCGCCTTCCAGTACGCGTTGTTGTCAGCCATTGCGGTTTTACCGCGCAACTTACTCGGCGCTCCCGCGGGATTTTTGTCAGATGAGATTGGCTGGGCAAATTTCTACGTACTGACGTTCTTTACCGCCCTACCTGGGCTCGTGATGGTGTGGTGGCAGCGCGCGCGGATTGATGCAATCGATGCTCGGCAGCCCTCTCACTGACCGCTTGAGCTGCGCGATAGATGGCTAGCGCGCCCGAGTTTGTGGCGGTTTGCCAACTGACGGACCTGCAGGCGACCGGGAGCAGGGGTTTTGTGCTCGGCGGAGGAGACTGGCCATTACGAGGGTTAGTTGTACGCACCCACTCGGGGGATATTCGAGCATTCGTCAATCGCTGCCCCCATGCCGGACATCGCTTAGAGCTTCGCGAGCATGATTTTCTCAGTAGCGATCGGCAGTGGATTCAGTGTCGTTCGCATGGCGCATTGTTTGATCTGGATCAAGGTCGCTGTGTGGCAGGTCCGTGCCCAGGCCGTCAGCTCACGCAATTACCCGTGCAAATTCTGGACAAAACGATCAGAATCGCGCGCCCCGCAAATTCGGGTTGATGGTGCGCTATGGTGGAGTCGTTTCTTAAATTCTTTGTCGTCTTTTTTCTGGTGGTTGAGCCTATCTCGCTGGTGCCCGTGTTTGCCAGTCTGACCGAGGGAGCCACTTCCCAGTACCGACAGCGGATGGCGATCAAATCGGTCATCGTCGCGACACTCATCACCATCGGTTTTGCGTTAAGTGGTGCCGCGTTTCTTTCGGCGATGGGTATCAGTATTGATAGCTTTCGCATCTTCGGCGGCTTGCTGCTCTTTTTGGTCGCGCTGGAGATGGTCTTCGCTCGCGAGTCCGGGACGCGTACCTCAACCGATGAGCAAGTCGAAAGTCGGCGCCGCGCTGACATCTCGGTGTTTCCGTTGGCTTTCCCGTTTATGTCAGGCCCCGGTGCTTTGACGACGATTTTGCTGTGGTTTGGCCCTGTCAAAGTACGCGAGGAGCCGTGGCTGTTTGGCGCGTTGCTGGCCGGAGCCTTGCTCGTCTTACTAATTTCTTTGGTAATGATGTTAGCGGCTGGCCCTTTAATGCGACTCTTGGGGGCGACGGGCACTAATGTGGCCAATCGCTTACTCGGGGTGATCTTGGGCGCCTTGGCAGTGCAATTCGTGGTCGATGGAATTCGGGCTAGCTTTGCGCTGAGTTGATTCGCTCGAAATGTAAATCCCAGACGCTATGCCCTAGGCGTTGCCCGCGCCGCTCAAAGCGAGTGAGTGGGCGCCAAGTGGGGCGAGTGGTGAAACCTGAGTCGTCCTGCGCACAGTTTTTGAGCTGCGGATTCGCCGTCAGGACCTCTAACATTTGCTCAGCGTAGGCCTGCCAGTCGGTGGCTAGATGTAAAGTGCCCCCTGCTTTGATGCGAGAGACCAGTAATTCGACGAAAGGTGCCTGAATTAATCGGCGCTTGTGGTGTCGGGCTTTGTGCCACGGATCTGGAAACAACACCCAGACCTCATCAAGCGAATCAGGGGGTAAGTGCTGTTCCAGCACCTCCACCGCGTCATAACAGATAACCTTTACGTTCGTTAGTTTTCGCTCGGCCACGTTGTGCAGTAGGTGCCCAACTCCAGCGCGGTGGACTTCAATCCCTAGAAAATCAACAGCGGGTCGACTTAGTGCGCCGTGTAACAGCGTATCGCCGTTACCAAAACCGATTTCCAACACTCTGGGGGCGCGACGTCCAAAGATTTGAAGTAGATCAAGCACTTTTTTGTTAGACGAATTGCAGATCGCATCGGGTGGCGAATCAGGTGTCGAACCGGATGTTATTTCCACGCCATAGTTTGGCCAGGCCTCTTGCAGAGCGCGCTCTTGGGCGACGGTAATCCTGCCTGCGCGTCTGACGAAGCTACGGATACGCCGGTGGTGTGCCTCTGCAGCGGACGTGGGGGGTAAATTGTGTTCGTTTTGCAACTCAGTGCTCATGAGGTTTTTAAATAGCCGGCACCCGGCGCTCAATCCGTACGGGACTTGCATTATGGCCCCCACGCCTGAGAAAGTTCGCACCCGTCAGGAATTCAGCAACGGACCTATCGCCATGCCCAACAACTTGCACACCGAGATCGTTCAGTACACCGCGGGAGGTCGCGATCTCGCCAGCTACGTCGCTTACGATCCCGAAAAACCGGGCAAACGTCCTGGACTGATCGTGTTGCCGGAGTGGTGGGGTCTCAATGATTACCTGCGCCGTCGTGCCCGCGAGTTGGCAGGATTAGGGTTTGTCGCGATGGCTACAGACGTTTACGGCGGTGGGCGTGAAGCTGCCGATGCGGCCGAAGCGGGTCAATTGATGGGCGGGCTATTTCAAGATGTACCCGCATTGGGCGAACGTTTGCGTGCGGCGTATGAGCGGCTGCGCGAGCATCCCGAGGTGGATCCCGAGCGGATCGGTGCGATGGGTTACTGCTTGGGTGGCGCGCTGTCTCTGCACATGGGGCGCATGGGGATTGATCTCAAGGGTGTCGCCAGCTTCCACGGGGCTTTGACTCGTGCAATCGAGGCGCAGCCCGGCGAATTCAAGCCAGCGGTGCTCATTTGTCACGGTGAAGCCGATGGCATGGTCCCGGCTGAGGATCAGGCTAATTTCCGCAAAGAAATGGAGTCTTTGGGAGTGGACTATCAGTTCAACTCCTATCCCGGTGCGAAGCACGGGTTCACCAACCCCGAGGCGACGGATAAGGGTAAGAAGTACAACTTACCCTTAGCGTACGATGAGAAAACGGATCGTCAATCTTGGGAAGACATGAAAGCCTTTTGGGCAAAAGTATTCGCCTGAGGCCGGTGGAAAAGTAGGGGGCGATGTCACGCCCCTTCTCTCTTATTCGTCGAACCTCAAGTGTTTGACACTCTTTCCATGTCGTCGAATCAGTCGTAACGCTTCGATACCAATGCGGATGTGAGCATCGACAAATTCGCTGGTAACGCGTTTGTCCGAGTCCTCGGTTTTGACGCCTTCCGGAACCATCGGTTGGTCGCTGACGAGTAATAAGGCGCCAGAGGGAATACGATTGGCGAAGCCTGCGGCAAAAATCGTCGCGGTCTCCATGTCGATCGCCATGGCCCGAGTTTCTCGTAGATATTCTTTGAACTTGTCGTCGTGCTCCCACACTCGACGATTAGTGGTGTAAACCGTCCCGGTCCAATAATCAAAGCCGAGATCACGAATCATGGTCGAAACCGCCCGTTGCAGGCTAAAGGCCGGCAAGGCGGGTACCTCAGGTCGTAGATAATCTCCGGAGGTCCCCTCGCCCCGAATAGCGGCGATGGGTAAGACGAGATCCCCGACCTGATTTTTTTTCTTCAACCCACCGCATTTTCCAAGTAGTAATACGGCTTTAGGCGAGACGGCCGACAATAGATCCATCACCGTCGCCGCATTCGCACTACCCATACCAAAGTTGATCATGGTGATGCCATCGGCCGTGGCATTGGGCATCGGACGGTCTTGGCCTAGAATCTCGGCGCCCGTGCTCGCCGCGAATGCCTCGAGATAGTGTCCGAAGTTGGTGAGCAATATGTGCTGACCAAACTGTTCCAGGCGCGTGCCGGTATAGCGGGGTAACCAGTTGTTGACGATTTCAGTTTTTGTTTTCATGCGCGCGCACGGTAGCACGCAGCGCGTCAGATGGTTTGTGTTATAGTGTTGTAGTTAAACATAACACCTAAGAGGGAGTTTATGTCACTTAAAGCCCTGGCACCCTGGGTCATTGGAGTATTTTTTGCGATGAATACGACGAGCGTTTCCGCGGCACAGGCGGCCGATGCCGCAGCGCCATTGATTGAGCGCAGCAAACTATTCGGCAACCCAAGTCGTGCGGCGGCGGCTTTGTCTCCCGACGGCCGTTGGCTCTCGTGGCTCGCGCCCCGCGAAGGAGTACTCAACATTTGGGTGGCGCCTGTCAGTGATCTCGATCAGGCCAAGCCGCTGACGGACTCAAGAGACCGTCCGATTCGACAGCAATTCTGGGCGCCCGACAGTTCGATGGTGCTCTACATTCAGGACAAAGGTGGGGATGAGAATTTCCTTCTATACGGTATAGAGATTGCCAGTGGCGAGGAGCGCACGCTCACACCATTTGAGAATACTCGCGTTCAACTGATCGCAAGTTCTCCTCTACTCAAAGATCGCATTTTGGTGGGTCTCAATAATCGTGATGCGCGTTGGCACGACGTACATAGCCTCGAGCTTGCGACGGGCAAGTTGACCGAAATTATCCGTGGCGATGGCTATGCGGGATTCGTCGCCGATGCGAATTTGGCCTTGCGGATGGCTTTACGGCCCAACGCCGAGGGCGGGTTCGATTTTTTCGAGGTCAAAAATAATCAAGTCGCCGACAACGCCTTTGCTTCAACGACGCTAGAAGATTCTCTGACGACCCAGCCAGTGGGTTTTACCACTAACGGGAACACGCTTTATTGGATTGATAGTCGTGGGCGTGATACCGCTGCGCTCGTCGCCCAAGATGTGGCAAGTGGCGCGACCAAAGTGATTGGTGCCGCCGATCGCGCTGATGTCAGCAATGCGCTAACTAATCCGAAGACGGGTGTCGTTGAAGCCTACGCTGTGACCTATCTTCGCGAGGAGTGGACCGCCCTTGATCCCGCAATCGGGTCCGATCTTGCTTGGCTATCGTCCTCTTTGTCGGGTGACGTCAGCGTCACATCGCGCACAGATGATGACCGACTTTGGACGGTGGCCGTGGATCCCGTAGTCGCCTCGCCCGAGGTACATTTATTTGATCGAGTCCAAAAAACTCTGCAGCGCTTATATGTCTCTCGCCCCGAGTTAGAAGGTGCTCCGCTACAGTCCATGCACCCTGTGGAAATTACCGCTCGTGATGGGCTCGTGATGACCGCGTACGTCACCTTGCCACCCGGCGATAAGGCCGACGTGCCGCAGCGCCCCGCCAAGCCCGTACCCATGGTATTGCTTGTTCATGGGGGGCCATGGGCCCGTGATAACTACGGGTATAACGCCTATCACCAATGGCTCGCTAATCGTGGCTATGCCGTCTTATCGGTGAACTTCCGCGGCTCTACGGGCTTTGGTAAGGCCTTTATTTCCGCGGCCGATCTCGAATGGGGTCGGAGAATGCACGACGATCTGATTGATGCAGTCAATTGGGCTATCAAAGAAAATATTGCACAGCCGGATCAGATCGCCATTATGGGCGGCTCTTATGGTGGCTACGCGACCCTCGCAGGGCTCACCTTCACGCCTGAGGTCTTTGCTTGTGGCGTCGATATTGTAGGCCCGTCTAATCTTGAGACGCTGCTACAAACCATCCCGCCTTATTGGACCGCGGTGATTGAGCAGTTCCATCAGCGTATGGGTAATCCCAATACGGAGGAGGGACTGGCGCTACTCAAGGAGCGCTCGCCGCTCTATAAGGCCGGTAATATCGTAAAGCCACTTTTGATAGGTCAAGGTGCGAACGATCCTCGAGTCAAACAGGCGGAGTCGGATCAAATTGTCTCGGCCATGAATGAGAAGGGTATCCCGGTCACTTACGTCTTGTTCCCAGACGAAGGTCACGGTTTTGCGCGGCCCGAGAACAATATTGCTTTTAATGCCGTCACCGAGAATTTTTTGGCGACCTGCCTAGGGGGTCGAGCTGAGCCGATTGGCAACACGGTAAAAGCGTCTTCCGCCAAGGTACCGACGGGCGCTGCGTTCACGCAAGGATTGGAAGCTGCGCTGCAGTGATCTTTGATTTACAGCCGCGACTGGTGGGCGACAACTTAAGCTTGCGCCCACTCGTCCGCGCTGACTATGAGCCGCTCTACCGCGCTGCATCGGATCCATTGATTTGGGCGCAACATCCGGAGCCGCTCCGATGGCAGCGCGAGATCTTTGATGCGCTCTTTGAGCGATTAACGGGTCTCGGCGGAGCGCTGCTGGTTACAGATCAATTAAGCGAAGCCGTTATCGGTGTATCCAGCTACTATGATCATCGCTTGGACTCGCAGGATATCGTGATCGGCTACACGTTTTTGACGCGCCCATTTTGGGGCGGTCGCTATAATGCTGAACTCAAGTTGTTGATGCTCAGACACGCTTTTCAGTTCGTTGAGACGGTATGGTTTCACGTAGGGAAGCAAAATACGCGCTCGCAAAAGGCAATGGAAAAAATCGGCGCCCAACTCAGTCATGAGATGCTACGTGAAAGCGGTGGGGTCACGGCGAGCTTCTTGCACTACTGTGTTCATCGGCACCAATTTCCCGCAATCGCAGCGCGGCTTACTCGCGATAAAGTAAGTGAGACGATCCCGCTGGCGGTCAAGTCATGAAGCAGTGGGTTTATCAGTCTGTGCGCAGCCGGTATCCGAGCGTGTCCAATGGAGAGTGGGTGTATGAGAGTCATACAGGCAAGTAGTTCCGATCGGTGGGTGCGATGACCACATCACCTGACGACGACGCCATAGCCGCGGCGGCTGCCGAGAAACGCGCTGCAGAAATGAAAGCGGCTTCAGAAAAATGGCAACGAAATAAGTATTCCATATATACCGACATTTCTTTGGGCGCTCTGTTTTTCATCATCGCTAAAGTGACGGATCATTTGGCGACCGCCGCCGTCATTACCGCGATTGCGGGTCTTGGGGTGGTGGTGGCGCAGCGCTTTGTTAAGGTGGATTTGCTAGGCGGGCTTGCCATGTTTGGTGTAGCCATGCTTTTGGTGTCAGCAGGCTTTTCCTTGGTGTTCGATGACGATTCCATCGTCAAGATGAAAAGTACCTATCTTGGGCTTTTAGTCGCTTCGTTGATGTTCTCAGATGCCGTGTTCAATCGAGGGGGCTACTTTGGGCGTCGCCTGGCGCGGTATATGCCATCGCCGGTCAGTACCCAGAGGTTAGCGTTTGGGATGGCGACCCTTGGGCTCGTGATGGCGGGGCTTAACTACTTCGTCGCGGAGCATTTTTCGACGGATATTTGGCTCTACTACACGAGCGCGGGCGATTTCATCGTGTCGGTCATCTTGATGTTTAGCGTAATTCGATTCGCTGAGTTGCGTGATGACGAGCAGGCACCCCCAGACTCTTGAGTGCCTTCGGCATAGCCGCCACGCCGTTGCGAGCTGAGTCGGGAGTGCCTACACTTAGCCAGACGGCTGCGGGCGTAGTTCAATGGTAGAACTGTAGCTTCCCAAGCTACTAACGTGGGTTCGATTCCCATCGCCCGCTCCACTTTCTTCTCGGTGGAATCTTTCGTTCTCTGCGGGATTTCACGATTCAGTACTCGATTCTGAAACGGTGCCGACTGGGCGGGGAGAGTGTGGAATCGTATCGTCTATCGCCCCAGTTATCGCGCTAGGCCCTTTAAAACTAGCGACTTGCACCGGGCTTCTAGAAGCTACTGCTGTAGGTCGGTCACTGCACCGAATTTATGAAAGTTGTAGGGCATAGGTTTTTCCTCAAACCCGGCTATTCGCGCGCCTCGTCGTTAGAAGGTTGCGTCATGTTCATGGCAGCGATCAGTAAGAGCCCCGCAAAGATACCTAGGTTCTTAACAAAGTTTTGTGTCTCGTGCCGAGTGTCAACGCCTTCGTAAGTGTTCCAGAAGTCATGTAGGTTAAAGTTGATCATCAGGACCATGCCTGCAAGAGCGAGTGCCGAGACGACGACTTGCTTGTTCATCAAAAGGCAAAGACCAGCGGCAATCTGGATGAGACCCGCTGAAGCGAGCAGCACCGGTATCATCACCATGTTATGCAGTTCCATCAGGGCGACATGTCGATCCCAGTCGACGAATTTCATAACTCCTGGGAATATAAAATACAAAGCAAGTAAGGTTCGACCTGAATGTGTCAATACCGCTTTCATTTGGTGCTACTCCTCGCGCATAAGTCTTCGATGATGCTCGCGAAACGAACTTTCCGCATTAACTTAGGTTAATTGTTATGCGATTTGACGAGTTTTTAGCAAAGCATGGACAGAGGTTAGAGGTAAAAAAAAGGACGCTTTGTTTTCAGACGAGGAGAGCCAGAGGAGTCGATATTTGTACTCCAGGACGGAATACTAAAAGCCACCTACCTCTCCGACGCTGGTACAGAAATGATCAAGTCTTTTGTGTTTCCGGGGGAACTCATTGGTAGTCTTTCGTCTGCACACTGGCATGAGAAGAGCACCTTCGACTTGATTGCCTTGGAACATAGCGTGGTACTCAAACTAAATTTTAGTCTTTTATATGGGGCTGCGCGGACCAACCTAGAGCTCGCCGGGGATGTGATGGATCGTCTGCTGATTTACGGTCGACAAAAGGAGCAGAGAGAACGAGATTTGCTGACCCTTTCTGCTGAAGGTCGTTACCACGCTCTGTTACGTGAGGCCCCAAAGATTGTCACCAGCATCAAGCAAAAAGACATCGCGCGTTATCTTGGGATTACACCCGTCGCACTAAGCCGTATCCGCAGGAAAGTGTGCTTAGCGACGTAGTCCTTGCCGCGTTATCATTAAGACCATGAGCGAAATCAAACCCGAACCTACGTTACCCGACCGCTTATGCGTCGACCCTGATAGCCGCTACTACGATGAAGCGCTCCTTGAGCGTAGCATCGGTATTCGCCTTGATGGCGTCGAATTCACCAACGTTGAAGAATATTGCGTCTCCGGTGGCTGGATCCGCACCGCGCTTGGCAAGACTGTGGATCGTCGCGGTAAGTCTCTAACGATTACCCGTAAAGGGGTGGTGGAGCCTTTCTTTAAAGACTGACGCCGATTTTACCGACTGATACGTGCGACTCTGTAGTAGACTCCGCGCCTTGATTTAGGGTTGCGCGGTCAGCGCCTCCCGACTCTGTAGTAGACTCCGCGCCTTGATTTAGGGTTGCGCGGTCAGCGCCTCCTGATATCCGGCTCGTTCCTGACCGCTGCGGAGTTATCCGTGTTGCGAGCCTTATGACACACAAGGCTCATCACTATGAATTTTTCTGATCTCGGCCTCGAGACCGAGCTGCTGCGCGCCATCGCTGAAAAAGGCTATGACACCCCGACTCCGATTCAACAAAAAGCGATTCCAGCCGTTCTAACGGGTCGTGATGTGCTGGCAGGGGCACAAACGGGTACCGGTAAGACGGCTGCTTTTGTATTACCCATACTGCAGCGACTAGGTGCCGCCAAAGAGGCATTACCCCGAGTGCTTGTCTTGAGTCCGACTCGGGAACTGACTGCTCAAATCGCGGATAACGCCAAACAGTACGGAAAGTTCAAAAATATCCGCAGTGTTGTAATCTTTGGTGGTGTGAGTGAAAAGCCGCAAATTCAGTCATTACGTCGTGGCTGTGACATGGTGATTGCCACGCCGGGACGCTTACTGGATTTGGTAGAGCAGGGCGAAGCGGACTTGTCTGAGATAGAGACGCTTGTGCTTGATGAAGCCGATCGTATGTTGGACATGGGTTTTATCCACGCCATTAAGCGGATTATCAAGTTGTTACCGAAAGAGCGGCAGTCGCTGATGTTTTCAGCCACCTACTCCGAAGAGATTCGACAACTAGCAGAGCGTATTTTGCTAAACCCGATTACTGTCGATGTGGCGCCGCGTAACACCACGGCGCAACGAGTGCATCAATTAGCATTTCGTGTTGCCAAAGATGATAAGCGACATTTATTGATCCACTTATTCCAGCACGGCGCTGAAGATGAGGGCTCTTGGTATCAGGCTTTAGTGTTTACTCGGACGAAACACGGTGCGAATCGACTTGCACAGCAGCTCGATAATGCAGGGATTCGTGCTACGGCTATTCACGGCAATAAGAGCCAGGCGGCACGCGTGCGGGCGCTTGAGGATTTCAAGACAGGCCGTGTTGCCGCTTTGGTGGCGACCGAGGTAGCCTCGCGCGGTCTCGATATCAAAGAATTACCTCAAGTTGTGAATTACGAGCTCCCCAATGTGCCGGAGGACTATGTACATCGCATCGGTCGGACCGCACGTGCTGGGGCGACGGGTCGAGCTGTTTCATTGGTTGCGCCTGATGAGGCGCGTTTGTTACGCGATATCGAAAGAACGATGGCCCAGTCTATTACTATCGCGCCCCTACCTAAGTTTGCGATCAGTACGTCATCGGCGCCATCGTCTACGCCAGCACCCGCGGCTGAGCCCAGGGCTAAACCTGCGGTAAAACCTGCCACAAACCCACGACGCCCCATGCCTGGTAGACCTTCTCACCCGAACGCGGGTGCCCGCTCGAGACGTCGACCGCCGAGATCGTCACGGCGACAGAGTCGCTAGCGTCGTTCACCCTGCCGCTAACCGGTCCGATCACTGAATTACGGTCTAAGACTCAGTAGACTGTAATCACCGGTGGTTAAAAAAGCCGGTTCCATAAGCGGGGGTTACCGTGGTTCTATCGTTACGACAATGCGCTCGCGTCTCCAGCGTGCTGGGTTTGTTGACGTCATTGGCTTGGGCGGGACCCGCGGCCCCAGTGCTCGCCATTGAGCAGGGGTCCATTCAGGGGGTGATCCGAGACGGAATGCAGGTGTTCTATAACCTGCCCTTCGCGAAGCCTCCCATTGGCGAATTACGCTGGAGAGTGCCACAGCCTGCGGATTCTTGGGAGGGTATCCGTAGCGCTCAAGAAATGGGCGCAGCCTGTGCACAAGAGCAAACTCCAGGTTGGGACCGATTTCCAAAGGGGACCTCAGAAGACTGTCTTTATTTGAACGTCTTTGTGCCAGAAAAAAGATCGGCAACGCCTTTACCTGTGATGGTTTGGATTCATGGTGGGAGCTTTCGTTGGGGTAGCGCGATGGACCCCGCTTTTGACGGTCAGGCGCTGACACGCGAGGGCGTAATACTCGTCACGATCAATTATCGATTGGATCGATTCGGGCGCTTTGCGCATCCAGCGCTCTCAGTATTACAAGCGGGAGAGCCCCTTGGTAACTATGCGTTGATGGATCAGGTCGCTGCACTCAAGTGGGTTCAAAAGAATATCTTATCGTTTGGTGGTGACCCCTCAAACGTTACTATTTTTGGATGCTCTGCAGGCGGCGTGTCTGTTGATTTTCTGATGGCTTCCCGAAAATCGATGGGTTTGTTTTCGCGCGCGATAGCCCAAAGCGGATCTATTGTGCCGGAAGGTGAGCGTCGTTTAGCAAAGGCGGTGGGGATGTTTCCTACGCTTGAGGAGGATGGACTTAAGTTCGCGACATATTTTGGGTTGAGTGATGCGGTTGTTAACGGTGACTTGCAAGGGGATGAATCCACACGCCATGCATCAACCGTAGTCGAGAAATTAAGGGGGTTGACTGCCGAGCAGGTACTTTCCTATCCACAAAAAGACTTTTCCATGCAGCCTATCGTGGATGGAGATTTGATTGCTGACGATCCGGCGCGGATCTTTGCTCGCGGCGAGCAGATGAGGGTGCCGTTAATGTCTGGTGCGGCGACGTATGAGGCCAGTCTTATTAGACCCTATAACCTGCCTTTGAATTTGATTTTGGGAAAAGTGGGTATGAGCGCAGCACAGAAAGCTTATGGCATCGACGAGCCTACTCAGTTAAAAGATGTTTTCTTTGGTGACAGCTTATTTTTGTCAACCGCCTATTTCTTGACCGCGCAGATGACGCGGGCGGGTCAGCCTAGCTATCTATACGAATATGCTTATATCAATGAGGATCAGCGGGGGATGAATCCAGGCGCCTACCATTGTTCGGAGACCTCCCGAGTCTTCGGTACAGCGTGGCGCGGTGAGCAGGCGAAAGCTCAGGATATTCGTATGGGCGAAGTCCTTCGCGGTTACTGGACACGCTTTGCCAAGACTGGGAACCCTAACTCAGATACGGCGCCTGATTTTTGGCCAGCGAACCGCTTCGATCAACCCTATCTGCTGAGACTCGATACCGCATCACAGCCCGTTGCCAACCCTTACCCCGAGCGTATGCAGTTGCACCTGCAACGACACCCGGAATGATGAATACCTTGAGGGTACGTAAGCGACAGGTACCGCTTAGTAGCACCGATCTACTGGCAATAAATTTCTGGCAAAAATGGATAGCCGCGGGGTGATGCGCTTGCATCTTTTGTCCGCTCGTTGTGTAGTTTGTGCTCAGGAGACACAAAACGGGGTGAAGCGATGCAATCGTGCCGCATGTGGTCAGCTTTATTATTCAGTTGCATAGCGGGTATCGGTGTTTCAGCCGAGTTTGAGCAGCCGACAGCGGTTACGCCGCCCTCACATCAAGCACTCGCAGCGGATCTTGCGGTCAATGCCGACGGTCAGCTGGCTCTTTTGTGGGTCGATCGATCGCCGATGTCTGCGCCGGTTGCGGCTCCGGGAGATCAAGGCGGCCATTCAGGGCATAGCCAACATGCCAGCCAAGATCGCCATATCGCTTTAACAGACCTTTATGTGGCGATCTCGCGCGACGGCGGCGAACATTTTGGTGAGCCCGTCAAGGTGAACGCCTCAGCCGGAGCGGTTTGGGGTCAGGCTGTCAGTCGACCGAGGATTGTCGGGACGCCCGATGGAGCATGGCATGTCAGTTATGCCGCGAACGACCCGCATCCCAAATTGGGTAAGACGGCGTTGACGACGCACTACACCCGTTCGCTAGATGGGGGACAGACCTTTGAATCGCCGCGACGACTCTCGACTTTGACGGACCAAGATTTGAGCGATGTGATTCATGGGGGGTTTGTCAGTGCAGCCGCGTTTGGCTCCATTGCCGCGTTGGATGATGGATCGGTCGTCGTCACCTGGATCGATACTCGTCACATGGCGCCAAACAGTAATTCGGGTGCGCTCTACATCAATCGATCACGCGACTCGGGCGCCACTTTTGACGGTGAGCAACAACTCATTGATTCAGGCGTCTGCCCGTGTTGTCAGGTGATGGCGATTGATGGTGGAGCCGGTTCAGTGCTCATTGGGTCGCGAGCGGTTGATCCTAATAACTTTCGTGCTGCGACCGTCATGCGTTTAGCGCAAAAAGGAATGGGTTCGGAGCGTCACGACATCGGCGGCGCAGCTTGGCAGATCGAAGGCTGTCCACTTAAACCAACAGTGATCACCCGATCAGGTCAGCATGTTTTCTCTGCTGTTCATAGTGGTGGTGAGTCGACACCCGGTGTCATTTTTTCGGTATCACAAGATGGAGGTGAGCAGTTTGCCTCGCGAGGCCTAGTTCACCCGCAAGCCTCTGTGTCGGACGCTCCAGCAATAGCGACTAACGGCAAAAATGTCGCGCTCGTCTGGCATGCGAAGACGACCAGCACTTGGGCGATTTATTATCAATTCTTTGATTTAGAGGGTAACGCCGTAGGCGACATACAGACTATCAATTCACCGGGTTCTGCGCGTGCACCAGTAGTGACCGCGCGGCCAGACGGCAGCTATCAAGTGGCGTGGCAAGAAAATAGCCGCATCATGATGATGACCTTATCGGCGCCAACAACATGATCAGAGCGGTGTGGTCTTTGAGCAGTCGCTGGTTGATATTGCTCTGTGTTACCACAGGGATGTCGGGTTTGGCGTATGCGAGGGATGCCGCTGTCCCACCTGCCTCGACTTTGAGTACGACCGCGTTTAAGTCTGAGCTCGACAAATATAAAGGCCAGGTATTAGTGGTGAACGTTTGGGCAACATGGTGCGTGCCTTGTTTGAGAGAAATACCGGATTTGCTTACTCTGCAACGCGATTACGCTGACCAAGGTGTGGCCTTAATGGGTATTGCGGTGGATGAGCCAACACCCGGCGCAGCGGAAGTTGAGCGTTTTCGCCAACGCTACTTCCCGCAATTTCTCACCTATGCCCGTCAGGGGCCCGACCTTGATGAGTTGACACGGGTTATTGATCCTGCATGGAATGAAGTGGTGCCCACCACTTACGTAATCGGCCGCGACGGTCAAATCATTCAGCGTATTCAGGGCAAGAGGACCCTCGAACAATTTCGAGCCTTGCTGCAGCAGGCTCTTTGATTGCTACTACCCTGAGTAACGATCGACCCAATATATTGAGTCGATCTTGATAACTTAGCGGGACGGCTGGATAGCTCGCAGGCGTCATCAGCAAAACGTAGCTCTCAATCACAGGTAACGGTAGATGGCGTGACTCCGGTACATCAAAGGCTGCCACGATCAATCGCCAACGATTTTCCGCTTCGTCAAGCGTCAATGTATCCGTATCTTGAGTCATAGCCGATAAGTGCTTTATGAGCGCTGAGGCGGGTCCCGTTAACTCAGTGAATTGGTCGGTCATTGCGCCATCTCTGCCTAGCGATGGACGAGACTGCCAGTTTGTAGGGGCTGCGCATAGTAATCCTTTAAGTCTTGCAAAATATTTGCGTTTTTTAGACGAAAAATAGGCGTAATTTGTCTAGTGCAGAGCCATTCACTTTTACTGACAATCTCATATCAGTATGTGTATGCGAGAAAAAGCCGGATCTGGCTTTAGATCAGTGAAATCGTTCCAATTTTTTTCGTAATAATCTTGATGTCAAAAATCACCAATTCAAAGAAATTAAGTCAGTCGATGATGGGAGAGGCCATTCGTCAGCAACGTCGGCGCCTCGGTATGACGCAGGCGCAGCTTGCAACGCTGATCAAGACACAACCTGATAGTATCTCGCGTATCGAGCGAGGACATCATCAGCCCTCGTTAGCGCGGCTCGAAAAAATTGCCTCGGCGTTAGAGATTTCACCGGAAGCTTTAATCGCACGAGCCAGTCACTCGCCGAGTCGGGAAATACTCGCGTTATTAAAAGAGATTGAGTCCCTACACCCTGACGCTCAGTCCTTTGTGCTCGAGAGTCTGCGAAAACACATTGCCTTTTTCTCGCGCGAGAACAACGCTTCTTACATCCATGCTTGACCGGCCTTTACCGGTTCCGTGACACTCGGGTCATGAGCAAGTTAGAACTCCACACTATGTTGGCCGAAAGTACTCATGATGAACGTGAGCGCCAGCTATTTGTCACGCAGCTACGCGGTCATTTGGCCAGTCGTGTGGTGCCGGGAAATTACGCGGTCTATGAGCGCCGTATTGAACCGAGTTTTCGCCGTCGCCATGGGCGCTCTCCACAGCACTTCAATGACGTTCGCGCTGCGATGGAACAAGACGGTTACTACCAGTTTTGGAGTGCGATGCAGCGTTGTAGTCAGGAGCTCATGTGGGAGTCGGTCATCGATCCGGTCGAGCGCGCTGCGAGTACGTTAAACCGAAAAGCAAAATCAGCCAAGCCTAAGACTAAAGGCTCACTTAAGTTGGATCCGAGCTTGGTGGTGCCTCGCTATCACACGGCGGTCGATATCCATCTACAGCCCGGTGGGTACCATAGTGAATTTATTGAGGATGACGTCAGTGCAGGCGTGATCTATGACATGGCCCTCAATATTTACTCGAATGGTAGCATGGGCCCGCGCAATGAATATTTAGGTGAACTCTTAGTAGGGTTTTTTTGCGAGCAATATCCAGACCGTCAGCCGCGCAAAATACTGGATATGGGCTGTGCTATTGGTAATAGCACACTCCCTTGGGCAAAAGCATTTCCGCGATCGCGAGTCGAGGCGATCGACGTAGCCGCGCCGCAGTTAAGATATGCGCATGCGCGTGCTGAAGCATGGGATATTCCAGTTCACTTTAGTCAACAAAATGCAGAGTGCACTCATTTCGAAGATTCAAGTTTTGATCTAGTGATCTCCCATATCATGTTGCACGAAACATCAAAATCCGCACTCAATCATATTTTGCGAGAGTGCCATCGAATTCTACGGCCAGGCGGTCTCATGTTGCACCTTGAGGTCCCTCGTGGCCGCACAGTACTCGAGCAGTTTTTGTATAACTGGGAGAGCTGGAACAATAACGAGACATTCGGTCAGTTCATGACCGAGGCCAGATTGGCGGACTTGGCATGTAAGGCGGGCTTCTCGTCAGAGGCCGTTGAGTGTCTTGATTATTCAGTTCGACGTGAAAAGGAGCAGCAGCTGTACTCTGCCGATAGCTATTGGAAGATCCTGTTGGCTCAAAAATAACGACTTCGATTATGGGGTCAGGCTGAGCTGCGCCAGGGTTCGCGCAAGATCCGCAGGATGCCCTGAAACCGAGGATCGAGTGCCGGGGAAGGGGTGGCTGGTGTCGATTCGGGCGAGGTTGTGCGAGGCTCGACTGGCTCGATGGTGATGTCTTCGTAGGTGAGCTGCCCGAAGACCTCAGCGTCAGCGCCGAGCACGAGAGACTGTTGTGCCCCGACGTCGCCATGTACGCACCCGTGCAGTTCGATGTCGGTCGCTCTAACCGCACCGTGGATTACCGCGGAATGATCCACGGAAAGCGTCGAGCGCCGCTGGGGTTGGGTGGGGGTCACATGCCCCAATACGGTCCCCGCGATGTGGGCGCCTTGGGCGAAGCGTAAGCTGCCGTGAATGACGGTATTCGCCCCAATAACCGTCTTGATTTTATTTCGTCGCAAGAGGCTTCGCATGCACGGGAGTATGCAAACTGCAGTGCAAGTTGCGTCCTTAAAACTGATCCAATATGGTAGTGTCTGCGCATAAACATAAAGGTTCACAGGCGGCCGTCATGGACAGCAAGGATTCCAAAGGATGTCTCTTTGTCGGAGAGGGCGTCACGATCAATGGTGAAGTGGCCCTGCCGGGTGCAGTATTTGTAGACGGCGTCATCAACGGTCAGATCCGAGCCAACGAAGTCTTCGTTGGTGTCACAGGTCAAGTCAATGGCACCGTCAGCGCATCCAAGGCGGACATCCGCGGCGCCGTAGGCGATGCCATCGAAATCCACGAGCATATTACGGTGAGAGCCAGCGCGCGATTGCAAGGTAACGTGACCTATCGATCGCTTGAGATTGAGCGCGGCGGCGTGATTGAGGGTCAGCTGGTGTGCGTCGATGAGCCGATCGAGCCTGCGCCCGCACTCGTATCCCCGGCGTCTGTACCCTTGACGGAATCGGACGATGTATCAACCGGTTCCACGCCTAGTTCTTGAATCCGATTTCATTGGTGACCCATGTTTGGTAAACGCCGGAACGACGCGTCCAGCGAATCCCAGCAGTCTGAATCCACGCGTCAGTCTTTGGAGCCCCCAGTCATGAACGACCTGAGTCGAAAACCCCTTTCTGCCGCGGATGAGGCGTCTCGTAATCGGTTGGGCGTGATCTCAGAGGGTTTTGAATGCGAAGGGTCGATCCGATTTGATGGGCCTTTGCAGCTTGATGGGCGTTTCAAAGGCACGATGTCGGTGAAAAGTTTGACTATCGGTAAGACAGGAGACTGTGAAGCCGATTTGCGCTGCAAATCTTTGGTCGTGCGTGGGCGTTTCACCGGTAAGGCGGTCTGCGAAGAGCTCGAGGTAGCGACGGGTGCCATCATCTTGGCGGATGTGGCCTATGGCCGCATCCGGGTTGCAGCGGATTCTCATATCCGCGGCCGTCTGAGCCATCAACCTATCGACTGAGATTACACGCGCGGTCGGCGCAGCATTTGCACCATATCCTGATAGCGTTTGACGGATTTGTTGCTGCTGCGTTCGTTTTCTAGTTCGCCCACTGATTCTTCGAGCAGCCGATTGGGGATAAACCGACCCATCACTGAATTGCAGCCATCCACCGCGAGTTCTGAATAACACACATCGCCCGCCACACGAGCCTTGGCGCCGATCGTCACGCGTTGCAGAGCAAAGATATCGCCGTCGACCGAGCCATGCACGATGACATCCGTACCGCGCACAGAACCTTTGACGATCCCCTTCTCTCCGATCCAAACCTGCGAGGGTTCGTCAGGGTTTTCAGGTGCCAAATCACCGAGCACTGTGCCGTCAATGTGAATGCCGCCCGAATAGGTTAAGTTGCCATCCACAAGCGTCCCAGCCCCAATCAAAGTGGCGAGCGCGCACGGTTTACCTTTTTTATCTCGACGAAACATATCGGCTGGGTTCCCCAAGTTGACCGTTCCACTGCGGATCAGTCTAACCCCGTTGCCCAGTGATGGGCAGGTCTGACGAGGACGATAATCCGAAGTTGGCTACCATGACACAAGATGCGGGGGGTTGCGCAGCATGATTGATCACACCAAAGACACCAAAGGGTGTTTATTTGTCGGTGAGGGGGTCACCATATCAGGCGAAATTACTTTGCCTGGCGCCATCTTCGTCGATGGTGTGGTGGATGGCACTATCGAGGCGCGCGAGCTCTTCGTCGGGGCTTCAGGGTGCGTCACGGGGAGCGCTAAAGTCGCGAAAGCCGACATTCGCGGTGTCATGGGGCAGCATCTTGAGGCCGCCGAACACGTGACTCTGCGTTCGACGGGTCGCTTGGAGGGCAAAGTTGTTTACCGCTCGATTGATATCGAGCGAGGGGGCATCGTACAAGGCGAGATGGTATGCGAAGCGGCGCTGCCGGAGACGGCAGCAGCGGCGCCTGCAGCAGAAGCGCTCGGTGATGAGCGAAGCCGCGACGCAGTAGCTTCATCCTTATCGGACCCAACCGATCCATCGGCTGCACCGTGAGGTTGGTCGATGTTCGGTAAACGACGCGATAACACGCCTCCCGCGACGGCTGAATTAGAGACAGAGGTGTTGCCGGCACCCCCTGCCCCGGCGCCGGCACGAGGTCGCCCCGCCTACTTTGGTCCCGGCTTTACGGCCGAGGGTGCAATCCAATTTGAGGGGCAGCTGGATCTTGACGGACAATTCAGCGGTGATATCCGGGCGGCGCGCTTGATTATTGGTCCGACCGGCCGCTGTGATGGGACTGTGATCTGCGATTCACTGGTGGTGAAGGGGCGATTCTCTGGGTCGGCAAGCTGTCGTGAGCTCGAGGTCCACACCGGCGCTCATTTGATGGCCGATGTCACGTACACTGAGATCCGTGTGACGCCGCGGGCCCAGATCTCCGGTCGGCTCATGCATCGAAACCGCTAAGCGAGTTACCGCGACCTTTGTCGCGGCGACCCTCGGTATACTCGGTCCTCTCCATCTTGGCGCGGGGCCTTATTCATGAAACAGCTGAGCAGCACGTTGCTGAAAGGGCTACTGACCATCTTGCCCATCAGTTTGACCCTCTATTTCGCGTATTGGCTGGGTGTGACCACCGAGAGTTTGCTCTCAGTACCCCTCAAAATGTTGGTCTCTGAGGCCTACTATTGGCCCGGTATGGGCGTGATCGCCGGAGTGCTCGTGCTGCTGGTCGTGGGTCTTTTGGTGAACGCCTATTTAGTTCGACGCTTGATCGAGTTTGGTGAGCGCTTGTTATTGCGCGTGCCGGTCTTAAAGACGGTCTACGGGGCGATTCGTGATCTCACTAGCCTCGTTCGCGTGGGCGATGGTGGGGGTGAGCTACAACGAGTGGTGCTCGTCGATGTCGGTCCGGGTCGAGTGATTGGGTTTGTGACCCAAGAGGCCGCGAGTTTGCCCGGTATGATAGAAGACAATTCTTTGGTGGCCGTCTATTTGCCCATGAGCTATCAAATCGGTGGGTATACCCTATATTTGCCACGAGAACGCTTGCAGCCGACGGATCTTTCCGTTGAGCAGGCGATGCGAATCGTACTCACGGGTGGCCTGCAAAACCGTTGAGTCGTTGTCGTTGAGAGATCCGAACACGAGAAGGTCAGAGTCATGACGTCATTAGACTATTCCCTCCAGCAAGAGGTTGCGGTGATCGCTTTTGCATCGCCACCCGTTAACAGTTTGGGTCACGGACTTCGGTCCGCTTTAGTGGAGGCGCTAGAGCGAGCCAAACGAGATGACAAAGTAGCAGCGGTTGTACTGATTGGCGCTAATGCAACTTTTTGCGCAGGTGCGGATATCAAAGAATTTGGAACTTCCGCGATGTCGCGAGGCCCAGGTTTACCCACGCTGAATGCGACGATTGAGAGTCTTGGAAAGCCGGTGGTTGCCGCAATTGAAGGGGTGGCACTAGGTGGTGGGCTCGAGCTTGCCATGAGTTGTCATCATCGCGTCGCGCAAAGTGGTGCTCGCCTTGGGCTCCCTGAAGTCAAGCTAGGCTTGCTGCCGGGTGCGGGTGGCACTCAGCGATTGCCAAGACTCATCGGTATCGAAAACGCGCTCAATATCATGCTCTCGGGCGAACCCCTCCCTGCGAAAATGTTTCAAGGTTCTCCCCTACTCGATGCGGTGGTGGACCATGACTTACTCGATACGGCGATCGCCGTCGCCAAGCAGTCGGCTGCTGCTCACCAAGCCGGTAGCCGATTGCCGCGCGCACGAGATCTCAAAATCCGCGAGCTAGACCTTCAAGCGCTCTGTCAGTTTGCTCGGAATACCGTTAAGACCGCTTTTAAGCCGTATCCAGCACCTGCCGCGATCGTCGATGCGGTGGAATATGGAGCCCAACACGGTTTCGCCGCGGGTCTAGAGGAAGAGAATCGTCTGTTCCGGGGTCTATTGGTTGATCCTGTCTCTGCATCGCTAAGACATATTTTCTTTGCTGACCGAGCTGCTGCGCGCATCAAAGACTTATCACCCGACATCAAACCGAGCGCGTTTGAAAAAGTCGCGATCATCGGCGCCGGCACGATGGGTACGGGAATTGCTATTAATTTCTTGACCGCGGGGATCGAAACTCGTTTGCTGGAAGTCAATCAAGAGGCGCTCGATCGTGGTGTGGAGAGAATTCAAAAGTATTTTGAAGGCCGAGTCAAAAAAGGAAAGCTCACAGCAGACAAAGCACAAGGGATGGCCAAGAACCTAGTACCCGTGCTCGATTACGCCCAGATTAGTGATGTGGATTTAGTGATTGAAGCGGTCTTTGAGGACATGGCAATCAAAAAATCCGTGTTTTCTCAGCTCGATTCGGTTATGCGCGAGGGCGCGATACTGGCAACGAATACGTCCACACTCGATATTGATGAAATCGCTGCAACGACTAAAAGAGCTGAGGATGTCATTGGTCTGCACTTCTTCAGTCCCGCCAACGTCATGAAACTGCTGGAAGTCGTCCGAGGAAAAAAGACGAGCCTACAGGTGCTGGCAACGGCCATGGCGCTCGCTAAGAAAATTCGGAAGACTGCGGTGGTATCAGGTGTCTGCGACGGCTTCATTGGCAACCGAATGATCAATCAATATTCGGCGCAAGCTCTGGCCATGTTGGAGGAAGGGGCGAGTCCGCAGCAGATCGATGCAGCCATCGAAAAGTTCGGCTTTGCAATGGGGCCATTTCGCATGAGCGATTTGGCGGGTAACGATATTGGTTGGCATATCCGTAAGCGCCAATTAGCAGAGGGTAAACTGACGCGTACCTCTCTGATCGCAGATCGCCTGTGTGAGTTAGGTCGATTCGGTCAGAAGACAGGAGCCGGTTGGTATGACTACCGACTCGGTGATCGCCATGCGCATGTCTCGGAGGTCGTCGAAAAACTGATTGCAGAGCAACGCACAGCAAGTGGCGTTAGCACTCGATCTTTAGATGATGCAGAAATTGTCGATCGTCTCGTTTTCTCTTTGGTCAATGAAGGAGCGAAGATTTTGCAAGAGGGTATTGCACAGCGAGCTTCCGACATCGATCTAGTTTATTTGACGGGATATGGCTTCCCCATCTGGCGCGGAGGCCCAATGCATTACGCTGAATCTCGCTCGCTGTATGAAGTGGCAAGACGCATGCGTGAGTTTGCCACTTTACCGAGTGCCGATGAGGCATTTTGGCAGCCTGCCGACCTCTTGCAGCAATGTATCGCGGCGGGACACGGGTTTGATGGAGGTGCAGCATGATGCGTGGTGCTAGCGATGAGGTGGTCATTGCCTCGACAGCGCGTACCGCGCTAGCCAAAAGTTGGCGTGGCTCATTCAATATGACGCATGGCGCAACGCTGGGTGCGCATGTGGTGAGAGCGGCCGTAGAGCGAGCGGGAATTGATCCGCAGACCGTCGAAGATGTGGTGATGGGCTGTGCACTACCCGAGGGCGCGACCGGTAATAACATTGCACGCCAGATCGCGTTGCGTGCCGAGCTACCGGTCACCGTTTCAGGTATGACGGTTAATCGATTTTGCTCGTCGGGTCTACAGAGTATTGCCCTAGCAGCACAGCGCATACTGGCTGGTGAAGGAGATGTGTATGTAGCCGGTGGACTTGAGTCGATTTCATGTGTCCAGCTCGAAGTCAATATGCACATGGCTATGGAGTCATGGCTCAAAGAAAAAAAACCCGGTATTTATCATTCAATGTTGCAAACCGCCGAGACCGTCGCCGAGCGCTACGGGATTTCTCGTGAACGGCAGGACGAATACGGCGCGCGTAGCCAGCAAAGAGCCTGTGCGGCAGATGCAGCGGGTCATTTCAAAGATGAAATTGTGCCGATTACTGTGCGCATGGCGGGCGTTGATCAATCGGCGGGCGGAAAGCTGTATACCCGCGAAGTGACTGTCTCGCGCGATGAGGGTTTGCGGGAAGGCACCACGTATGAGGCGGTCGCGCGTATCAAGTCGGCGAGCCCAGGTGGATCCATCGCTGCAGGTAATGCCAGTCAGTTTTCAGACGGTGCAGGCGCCTGTGTGGTCATGAGTGCGAAGGAAGCGGCGCGTCAAGGCGTCCAACCTCTTGGAATATTCCGAGGGTTTGCGGTGGCAGGGTGCGAACCCGATGAAATGGGGATTGGACCGGTGTACGCCATTCCGAAGCTCTTACAGCGTACCGGTATCGGTATCGATGATGTGGGTCTGTGGGAGTTGAATGAAGCATTCGCTGTACAGGTGCTTTATTGTCGAGACCGATTAGGTATTCCTGATGAGCGCTTAAATATCGATGGTGGAGCGATCGCAGTGGGTCATCCATACGGGATGAGTGGCCAAAGATTAGTGGGTCACGCCTTGCTAGCTGGCAAACGCCTTGGGGCTAAGCGTGTTGTAACGACGATGTGTATTGGTGGTGGCATGGGCGCTGCTGCCTTGTTTGAGATCGTGTGACGAGTGCTGCATACCTTGAAGGCGCAAGTCGTGGCCGGGTTTGGCTCGCCGCCATTTATGCCTTTTTTTTGGTAGCGATAGGGGCTGTTGCCTTGGCAATCGAGATTCCAGACTATCAGGTGATTGAATCGGATCAGGCCTTTGAGGTGCGTGAGTATCCGACTTATTTGATTGCCGAGACAGAGGTTCAGGCGGGATTTATGGACGCTGGTAATGTCGCCTTTGGCCGACTGTTCCGTTATATCAGCGGTGCTAACGTGAGCCAGCAACGTATTTCGATGACGGCACCCGTGGAGCAATCGGTGACGGAGGGGGAGCGCATTGTGATGACCGCTCCCGTGGAACAGGTTAAAACCGAAGATATGTATCGAGTGGGGTTCATTGTGCCACGGCAGTACACTTTGGAGACGGTGCCGCAACCACTCGACCCTCGCGTCAAGATTCGCCAAGTCAATGCTCGGCGCGTGGCTGTTTGGCGCTACAGTGGTCGCTGGACGGAGGACAACTTTCGCGAAAATGAGCGGATGCTCAGAGACGCGCTGCGTACACGCGGCATTTCAGTAGCTCCTACCGCTCCGGCCATCATTGCCCGTTATGACGCGCCATTCATGCCGTGGTTTATGCGTCGTAATGAAGTGCATATTTCTTTGACTGCACAGTAGCTGAGGGTTCTATCATGAGCGCAATGGATCGACGACACTTCGTCGCAGGCTCTTTAGCATCCGGTTTTGCTGCGGCTGTTTTGCCCGTGAGTGCGACGACGCTCACCACTTCGAGCGAGGGTCTTGCGCAGGGTGAGAGTGAAATCCCGGTAGGCGATATCGCTTTACCTGCCTACTGGGCGCGGCCTGAACAGGGCGAGGCTTGGCCGCTTGTCATCGTGGTACAAGAAATTTTTGGTGTTCACGAGCATATCCGTGACGTATGCCGACGTTTCGCCCGTCGCGGCGTTCTCGCTGTGGCGCCAGAGCTCTTTGTGCGTCAGGGTGATCCTTCGCAGGTAGGAGATATTAGCCAACTCATGCGGGACATCGTATCGCGCGTCCCAGACGCCCAAGTCATGGCAGATCTTGATGCCACGATAAGCTGGGCGAGATCGCAGGGGGCGACCGATGCCGTAGCGATTACTGGATTTTGTTGGGGAGGGCGCATCAGCTGGCTCTATGCCGCGCACCAACCTGCCATCCGAGCGGCGGTGGCTTGGTATGGGCGATTAACGGGTACGGCGACCGAACTGCAGCCGCAACACCCCGTAGATCTCGCGGCAGACCTAAAGGCCCCCGTCCTTGGGCTCTATGGCGGGCTCGATCGCGGGATCCCTTTGCAGGATGTTCAGCAAATGCGGCGCGCGCTTGAACAGGAGGGCGTATCGGTAGCAGCTCGCGCATCACGGTTTGTGGTGTATCCCGAGGCGGGGCATGGCTTCCATGCCGACTATCGCGCTTCCTATCGCGATGTGGATGCGCGTGCTGCGTTCGCCGAATGTTGTCTGTGGATGCGTGATCACGGCATCGCGCTTGATACGCGAGATGCTTGAGTGCTCTTACGTCTTGATCAAATTTCTTTGGCGTTCGGAGCCAAGCCACTACTCGATCGAGTTTCGCTACAGGTTGAAGAACGCGAACGGGTCTGTATCGTCGGCCGAAACGGCGAAGGCAAATCATCGCTACTGAAAGTCGCTCAGGGTCAAACCTCACCTGATGACGGCCGCTGCTGGGTGAGGCCAGGTGCGAAACTTTCCATGCTAGTGCAGGATCTCGATGAGGCCACCGACGCATCGGTAGGTGATGTAGTGATGGCCGGCCGTTGTCTTAATCAGGTCATCGAGAGCAGCGTTAACTCCGATTTTGAGGTGCCCGAATACCGAGTACACGCGCTCTTATCGAGGCTTAAATTAGATCCTGGCTGGTCTTTCGCTTCGCTGTCGGGTGGATGGCGACGGCGAGTTCTGCTGGCGCGTGCACTTGCTTGCGAGCCCGATATCTTGCTCTTAGATGAACCGACTAATCATCTGGACATTGAAGCGATCGAATGGCTGGAATCGACGATGCTCGATTTCAAGGGTGCCTTACTCTTCGTGAGCCACGATCGATATTTTGTAAATCGTCTTGCCACACGCATAGCTGAGCTGGATCGGGGTCAATTGAGTCTCTGGCCTGGAAATTATGATGAGTATCTGAAGCGAAAAGCCTTGCAGCTTGAAAACGAGGCCAAAGAAATTGCTGAATTTGAAAAGAAATGGTCGGCAGAGGAAGTTTGGATCCGTAAAGGCGTTGAAGCCCGTCGCACGCGTAATGAGGGGCGAGTGCGAGCACTTGAAAAAATGCGTGAAGAACGACGTCAGCGGCGAACTCGTGCAGGTGCGGCAAAGATTGAGTTATTTGAGTCCGAGCGATCAAGCAAAATGGTCTTCGAGCTCGATAAAGTCAGTTTGAAGCGTGGACAATCTCAGATCATTGATAATTTCAGTTTACGCGTGCAGCGCGGTGACCGTATCGGCATCGTCGGCGCGAACGGTCAGGGAAAAAGCTCCCTTATCAAACTCCTTTTAGGCGAGCTAGAGCCAGATCATGGGTCGATACGACGCGCGCACTCTATCGAACTTGCCTACTACGATCAGCAACGCGAGCAACTCGACCTAGATGCCACTGTATTCGATAACGTCAACGACGGTAATGAATATATTGGCGAGGGTTCGAATAGGCGTCATCTATCAAGTTGGTTGCGAGATTTTCTCTTTCGTCCAGAGCAATTTAGAACACCTGCGTCAGCGCTGTCAGGTGGTGAACGAAACCGGTTGTTATTGGCACGAATTTTCGCACGGCCAGCAAATCTGCTCGTACTCGATGAACCCACTAATGATTTAGATATTGAAACACTTGAGCTGCTCGAAGAGAAAATCGCGGAGTTTTCCGGAACCCTTCTTTTGGTAAGCCATGATCGCGCATTCTTAGATCGTGTCGTGAGCAGTCTTTTGGTGCTTGAAGGTCAAGGCCACGTGCAAGAGTTTGTCGGTGGCTGGTCAGATTGGCGTCAATGGAAAGCACAGCAGAGCGCTGCGACGACATCTACCGATATCAAAAACGCTCGCGACTCAAAAAGAAATATAACTTCCGCGAGCGACCGAGCAACATCGTCTGAGTCTGCGCCTCGTTCGCGCCCTCAACGCATGAGCTATAAAGAGCAGCGCGAGTTTGAGGAATTGCCGCAACGATTAGAGTCCTTAGAGACGCGCAAGCTGAGCTTAACGGCCGAAGTGTCGACACCCGAGTTTTATGCACAAGATGAACAAGTGATCCGTGACGGGCTTCAGGCCTTGCAGGCGCTGGAGCAAGAGATTAGTCAGGCTTGGGAGCGATGGGCCGAGCTCGATGCCTTGGCAGCCAAGCTCGCGCGCTAGCCGCCTGCGCGCTTGGCGGTGAAGCCTCGCTTGGCCAGTTCAGCTACGAGCGTATCGCGATGTTCTCCTTGAATTTCAATATGGCCGTCAACTACACGACCTCCTGAGCCACATCGTTGTTTGAGTTCTTTCGCAAGGTGTTCCAGCTGGCTCATTGGTAACGGCAAGCCGCTGATCACGGTGACGCCCTTGCCACCTCGTCCTTGCGTAGCGCGACTGACGCGTATGGCAGTGGGTTTCCCCGCAGCGAGTGACGAGGAAAGGGCGCCAGCGAGCTTTTTTCGACGTTCATCAATGCTCATGCTGCTGAGTTTAGAGGAGTACAACACGCGCTAGAATCCCTGATCAGAATTTCGCGGGGGAGGTGATACATGATCACGGTGTTCAATTTTTACGCTCCGTTCGGGCGTTGGCTGGCTACACGTGCGTTTGTGGTCATGGCGATCCTCGTGCCTGCGCTCGCAGTGGCGGCAGAGGCCGAACGGAGTAACACCCAGGATGTCATTGAACGAGTACGCCGTTGGCTGCCCGGCGAATTTGAGGGCGCTATCCCGGGCCCTGAAGCTGCAGCGTCCGATTCACCCCAGCGCTTGCGCCATCAAATCGTACGCGTGCCGGCGTCAAGTCTCGGCGAAGAGGTGTATTACCATGAAATCGCCGTAGGGCCTCCCGAAGCCACTCGAATATTCCAACGTAAGCTCTATGTGGTGGTAATGGATGCGTCATCGGTCAAAACTCGGGTGTGGTTACTCCCAGCTGAGACACGCTCTGTCGCATCGCACTCATCCTTAGCAGAAGCTGTTGCGTCAGAGTTGGCTGAACTCGATCTCGCTACTTTACCCTCCTTTCCGGAAGGCTGTGAAATTCATTGGTCTTTGGGAGGCGAAGATGCGCTCATCGCGCGAGTGACGCCAGATCGATGTCGTTATTTCAGTACAGCGTTCGCCACGGATATTTTTCCCGACATGATGTATCGTGTAACCATCAATGATTTTTCAATGCGAGATCGACTACTTAACGCAGAGGGTAAGGACCAAGTGCCGGATGTAGGCGTGATGAAAGCCGAGCGCGCACCGTCCACAACGAGCGAAGCCTTATCGATGACGACAGATGCCGATTGGCGAGTGCCTAATGCCGATCACCTACTAGTGATGAAGTTAGCAGCTGGTCCTGTCATCATTGAGCTTGCGCCTGAATTTGCACCGAAGCATGTCCATAATATTTTGAAGCTAGTCCAGCAGAAGTGGTTCGATGGACTGACTATTAATCGCGTTCAAGATAATTTTGTGGTGCAGTGGGGAGACCCAGACAACACCCGCGATTTAGGTGACGCTGAGCGCTCACTTGCACCAGAATTTACGCTTACGGACTCATCCACCTTGAATTGGCGATATCTATCGGACGGCGATCTGTATGCCAAGAAAGTGGGCTGGGCGGAAGAGTTTCCGGCCGCACTAGATCCGGAAACAGGTACCGCTTGGCTGGCTCACTGCTACGGCACGGTGGGTGTCGGTAGAGATAATGCGGCAGACTCAGGGAATGGTGCAGAACTGTATGCGGTGATTGGTCACGCACCGCGGCAACTAGATCAAAACATCACTGTCGTCGGTCGCATTCTCTCTGGCATGGAACTCTTATCGGCTTTACCACGCGGAAGTGGTCCGCTCGGCTTTTATGAAAGAGTAGAGGAACGTATCTCCATTCTCTCAATTCGGCAGGCCAGTCAGTTACCGGTAGAGGAGCGACCGCTTATCCAAGTGCTGAAAACCACGCGACCGATATTTGACCGCTTCGTGGAAAGCCGTCGTAATCGTCGCGACTCGTGGTACCTCCAGCCCGCAGGTCATGTCGATCTATGTGCTATTTCTTTGCCGACTCGCGTACCGCTTACGCCATGATTCCGCTGTAAGAGAGATTTTTATGCAACAGTCAAACGTGGCGATTATTGGCGCCGGAATTGGGGGCTTAGCCGCTGCGTTGGCATTATTGCGCGCGGGGCAGCGCGTCCAGATTTTTGAGCTGGTCGATACCCTAGGTGAGGTAGGTGCAGGGCTTAGTATCACGCCAAATGCCGGAAAGGCGCTGCGTGCATTGGGATTAGCGAGTGATCTGGAGAAAGTGGGTAATCGGCCGCCCGCTGGGGCAATCCGACATTTTGCGACGGGTGAGCAATTGGTGGCACTGCCACAAGATCAGAGCGAGTCGCGATATGGGATCCCGTTATTCCATGTGCATCGCGCCGATCTCCATTCAGCCTTGCTATCGGCCATCTTGGAGCTCGACCCTCACTGCTTGCGAACAGGCGCGGGGCTCACTGACTTACAGACATCCGGCCATGGAGTGCAATTTAGTTTGACCGATGGCTCGGAGCATGCGGCTGATTGGTTAGTCGGAGCGGATGGCATCCACTCGCGTACTCGTCAACAAATCTTTGGGGCAGATCAGCCTAACTTCACAGGCTATGTCGCTTGGCGTGGCTTGATTCCTGGCGATCAGGTCCCGCCGGCACTACTGGATCCCCCACTGTGTATGACGGTAGGTCCGAGGCGGATGTTGATGCGTTATCCGCTGCGTAGAGGTAGCTGGGTGAATTTCGTTGCGGTGGCCAAACGAGCCGCGTGGGTGGAGGAAGGTTGGTCGGTACCCTCAACCTTGGATGAGTTGCTGACGGAATTTGCCGATTTTGAAGAGCACACGCTCGCTTTACTAAGACTCACGCCGGTTGACCGCTTGTTTAAATGGGGGCTCTTTGATCGCGATCCTTTAGTCACTTGGATCCAAGGCCGGGTGACTCTGTTGGGCGATGCCGCCCATGCGATGCCTCCTTTTACGGGGCAAGGTGCAGTCATGGCTTTAGAAGATGCGGTCGTTCTCGGTCGTGCCGCCGCTCTCGCGAACGATCCGCAGGAGGCTTTAAGTCGGTACGAGCAAGCGCGTCTTTCGCGTGTCACCCACGCTTTGCAGATGTCGCGCAGCCGCGCCGACTTATATTTTGCAGATGAACCTTCGACTCAAGTGCAGGCACTGGCGGCAGGCATGGCCGAGTTACGCACGCTCTATGACTACGACGCAGGGCAGGTGGCGATCTAAAGAATCACGGTTTGTCGCAACGTGGCGCCGCTGGCTAACCGATCAAATCCCGCGTTGATATCCTCTAGGCTCAAAGTTTCAGCTAATAATTGATCAACGGGTAGGCGCCCTTCTTGGAACCACTCAATGTATCGCGGGATATCCCTGGAGGGTACGCAACTGCCAAGATAACTACCTTTGATGGTTCGTTCCTCTGCGACTAACCCAGTCTGCGGTACCGAAAAAACAGTTTGTGGGTGGGGGAGTCCTGCGGTCACGGTGGTGCCGCCGCGCCGGGTGATTTGATAGGCGAGCGTCATCGCCTGTGCAGAGCCTGCCATTTCAAACGCGTAATCGACGCCGCCCTGTGACGCCTCACGTATTTCTTTGACAATATCGGGGTTGGTCGCATCGAAGACATGCGTCGCGCCCAGTTTTCGCGCTAGCTCAAGCTTCGACGGCGACAGGTCGACAGCGATCAGAGGCGAGGCGCCTCGCATTTGAGCGCCGAGCAATGCGGCCATCCCTACGCCGCCGAGTCCGATGACGGCTACGCTCTTCTCAGCCGCCACATCAGCCGTATTGATGACGGCGCCGGTGCCTGTAATGACCGCGCACCCGAATACGGCCGCTTGTGCGAAATCAAGACTACGATCCACGCGTACCAGCGACTGCTCGGAGACGACGGCATACTCTGCAAAAGCCGATACCCCAAGATGATGGTGCAACTTCTGACCGTCTCGATGCAGACGACGAGCGCCACTCAATAACGTCCCTGCGGTATTCGTAGCGAGTGCTGGCTCGCATAAAGCGGGACGACCCTCGAGGCAGGGCCGACAGTGCCCACAGCTTGGTACAAACGCCGTGACGACATGATCCCCAACAGACAAGGATTTCACGCCGGGCCCGAGTTCTTCGACGATACCCGCGCCTTCGTGTCCAAGTACCATGGGGACCGGACGGGGTCGATTACCATCAATCACTGACAAATCCGAGTGACATAAGCCCGCCGCGCGCATCTTGAGCAGTACTTCGCCAGGGCCGGGCGGATCCAGATCGACTTCCGCTATCTCTAGCGGGCGGGACTCGGCGTAGGGCTTTGCAGCACCGATCTGGTGCAAAATGGCAGCGCGGGTCTTCATGACCATAAAACCTGTGTTGGGTTAGACCCTATGACGCTAAGCCTTGGGAGGTCATCTGGCAATGTCTGTGAAGCGATACTCCCGTGTAGCGGCCTCGACGTCATTTGGCTAGTGATGAGAGGATGACTTGAAATGAGTAAGAAAGCTCCATCGCCTGGGCGCGAGCAGTTCAAGGCGTTTCGTCCAGTATCCACGCGTTGGCGAGATAACGATGTGTATGGTCATGTTAATAACGTCGTTTACTACGAATATTTTGATACTGCTGTCAATGGATATTTGATCGACACAACGGGCATTGATATTCGAGAAATGAGTGCGATTGGCGTAGTAGTCGAGACGGGATGTCAGTTCTTTGAGTCGGTTTCATTTCCTGAAACGCTGGAGATCGGTTTGGCGGTCACGCATATTGGTCAAAGCAGTATTCAGTATCGACTAGGCGTTTTTCGCCGCGATGCGCAGCAAGCCGCAGCCGAAGGTCGCTTTGTACATGTATATGTGGACGCAAAAACTCGGACTAAGGTTGCGATCCCTGCTCAAATTGCCGAGGCGGCTGCGAAATTAGTATTTTTGGTATAGATTTATTTTGATATCAACGGGAGGTTCATGAAAAAAGCACTAATTCTGTTGTCGGTTCTAGCGGCGCCGGTGGCGGGTGTGGTGGCTTTGGAAATCGGTGGGCTGACCGGGTTCAAGCAGCTTTGGCAGATCCTCTTGTTTGTCTGGCCTGCGAGCATTGCGCTCATCTGGATTCTCGTTTCGCGGCCGCTTGGTGTTTCGATCGCGCGCCGTCAGGGTGCAGTGAGTTGGAGTGGCCTATCAAAGTTTTTTCATTGGTTTATGGCATTTTGTATGTTCGGTACAGCAGCGCTGATGTACTACATGGTTAACCTGGGGGATACAGAAGATCCAATCGTCCGTGCCGAGTACAGTTTTTTACTTAAGCAACATAAGTCAATCGGCTTGATCGTATTGTTTTTAGTGGCCTTTCGTTTTGTTTGGAATCGAGTTCAGACTCGACCACCTGCGGCAGTCGGCATCACGCCGAGTCAACATATGGCATCAAAAGCCAGCCATCATTTTTTGTACTTAGCGATGCTTGTCGTACCGCTACTTGGTTGGATGGCCTCTATGACCTACGGCGGGCGCACATTTTTCTTCGGCCTGTTTGAGCTGCCCGTTTGGTTGCCCAAGAATATCGATTGGGCATATGTATTACAGCCTGCGCATATTTGGGGGGCTTGGATTATGTTTGGGGTCGTCGCGATACATGCCACCGCAGCATTGTGGCACCACTTCGTACGCCGAGATGCGACCTTGGCGCAGATGTTGCCCGGCGCTCAGGGTCGGCCGCAGGGCGACTAAGGGAGCTCAGAAGAACGGTGCTTAAGACGGCGCAGCGACTCGCGCGCGATTTGCGCGGCTGATACCGAGCGCGCCACTGCGCACGACCTCACGCAATTCTGCGCCTTTGCCGAGATCATGGATGAACCGGTCGACCTCTGCTTCATTCGCGGTTAATTCAACGACAAAACCTTCGGTTGCGGGATCCAACACTCGTCCACCTGCTCGAACTACATAGCCACGTACGGCATCCGCTTGTTCGGGGCGCACTTTTAAGCGCAACAATACAAGCTCTCGTTCAATGTGCCCCCCTTGGGTGAGATCTTCGACAGTGACAATATCAATGAGCTTATTCAGCTGACTCAAGATCTGCTGGATCACAGAGTCCGACCCACGCGTGACCAATGTGATGCGTGAGACGGTCGGATCATTAGTTGCCGCGACCGATAAGGATTCGATGTTGTATCCCCGCGTGGAGAACAAACCGGCAACACGCGTGAGTGCCCCCGCCTCGTTTTGCAAGTGTATGGCGATGATGTGTCTCATGATTCGCCACACAGCATATTGCATGCATGCCTCGAACTGATAGTCTGATGGGCTCTCAAAGCCAGTTTTTTCAGTGGTGTTCGCCGTGTCTGAGTCAAATGATCGTTCGCTAGCCGCTCATCGTTCCACACATCCTCGCGCTGGGCAGACTATGACTGGCGCTGAAATGATTGTGCAGGTGCTCGCCGATGAGGGGACGACCGCGATCTTTGGTTACTCAGGCGGCGCGATTCTGCCAACCTATGATGCGGTGTTTTTGCACAATCAGGCCTGTGCGAGCGCCGGTCACCCGCAGATGCCACTTATTGTCCCCGCCAATGAACAAGGTGCCGGTTTTATGGCGGCAGGTTATGCACGTGCGAGTGGTCGAGTCGGTGTGTGCTTGGTGACATCGGGTCCGGGCGCGACTAATACCGTAACTCCGGTGCGTGACTCTATGGCGGACTCGATCCCCATGGTTGTCATCTGCGGACAAGTACCCACCGCTGTGATTGGTACCGATGCTTTTCAGGAAGCACCTGTCCCAGCACTCATGGGTGCCGTTGCCAAGCATATTTTTTTGGTCACCGACCCGGAAAAACTTGAAGCGACCGTGCGTACAGCTTTTGAAATCGCCCGTACGGGTCGGCCTGGGCCCGTCGTGGTGGATGTACCAAAAGATGTTCAAAATTGGACCGGGGTTTTCCGTAGCGAAGGGCTTTTGCCGATCCCGGGTTATCGCAAGCGTTTGTTTGCCACAACCCATGCCGGTATCGAGGATGATGAGGCGGCAGAATTCTTTGGGATGCTGAGGCAAGTCAAGCGCCCGTTGATCTATGCGGGGGGTGGCGTCATTAATGGGGATGCGGCTGCCGAGCTCACCGCATTCGCGACACGCCTTCAAATCCCAGTTGTCACTACGTTGATGGGCATTGGCGCGTTTGACACAACCCACACTCTGGCCATGCGGATGTTAGGCATGCATGGCGCGGCGTTCGCTAATTATGCGGTCGATGACTGCGACATGTTAATTGCTATTGGAGCACGCTTTGACGATCGAGTCGCTGGTGTACCTGATAAGTTTGCGCCGAATGCCAAAAAAATTGCACATATGGATATCGATCGTGCAGAGATAAATAAGGTTAAGCGAGTCGATTGGAGTCATGTCGGAGAATTACGCGCAGCCATCGCCACATTGAGCGATTATGCTGAGCGCACCGGGTTCCAAGCCGATTTCAGTGCGTGGCATCGTGAAACTGAACAACTGCGTACCGAATATGCGATGAACTATGACCGCGATAGTGAGTTGATTCAGCCTTACTATGTAATCGAAGAAATCAATCGACAAACCCAAGGCGAAGCCATCATCGCAACCGGGGTCGGCCAGCATCAGATGTGGGCGGCTCAGTACTTTGATTTTCGTCGGCCACGGCTGTGGTTGACGTCTGGCTCAATGGGGACGATGGGTTTTGGTCTGCCCGCTGCAGTGGGCGCTCAATTTGCGAATCCCGATGCCTTGGTTATTGATATAGACGGTGATGCGTCGATTCGTATGAACATCGGTGAGCTTGAGACGGTGACCACCTATAACTTACCCATCAAAGTTGTGGTGCTGAATAACTTTGGCGATGGGATGGTTAAGCAGTGGCAGAAGCTTTTTTTCAAAGGTCGGCTATCTGCGAGCGATAAGTCCCTACACAAAAAAGATTTCATCAAGACAGCGCAGGCTGATGGTTTCGAGTTTGCAGTCCGCCTCGACAAAAAATCTGATGTGCCAAAGGTCATCAAGGACTTTATTGAATTTAAGGGTCCTGCATTTCTTGAGGTGATCATTGACCCAGACGCTGGGGTATATCCCATGGTTGGGCCGGGTCAATCTTATGATGCAATGATTACTGGTGACTTCATTAAAGCTCGGCATGCAGTGACTGATCCAGAGAGCCCTGGCCCATCACAAATGTTCTGAGTCCGAAAGTAGATTACGGCCAGCAGGAACATCCAGTGACAGCGATTTAATCAACGCGTACACGGGTAAGTCAGCACGTAACCCGAGCTCTTCACTGGCTGCCGTTGTGACCGAGGCGAGCAGTCGTTGCTGACCAATCGCGAGTTCGACGAGCATCGTTTGTGATGTCTGAGGAATTAGGCGCTCGATACGGCAGGCAAGTTTATTACGGACGGATAAACCGTTTGGCGGCTCGAGCGCCAAAATCACTTCGTGCGCAGGCACATAGACCCGTAGTGGTAGGGCGCGAGCAGGGAGCCTCCACTCACCCGCCTGCAGAGGCAAGAACAGTGACTGCCCTTCCAGTAAACCCACAGCTGGGCGGCCCTCGACCAGCGTCAAGTCATTCAGTTTTAACAAGCTGCCTGCATCACGACGGTCAGACAACATGGGTGTGTCCGCTTTACCCATCAAAGACTCAATACTGCCCGCCGCTTTAATTTTTCCTTGATCAATTAATACCAGTTGATCGGCAAGACGCATCACCTCGGCAAGACTGTGTGTTACATGCACAATCGGAATATTAAATTCATGTTTGATTTCATCCAAAAGATCCAGAATTTCACTACGCTTCTTCGCATCTAACGATGCGAGCGGCTCATCCAATAGTAAAAGTTTTGAGTTGGACAGTAATGCTCGGCCCAATGCAACCCGTTGTTTCTCGCCACCCGATAATTCACGCGGCCAGCGAGCGAGCAGACGATCCAAACCGAGAACCCCAATGACTTGATGCGGGGATGGGCTCGAATGCGATGAATCACGTCGTCGTCGATGTCCAAACAACAAGTTATCAATCACGTTTAGGTGTGGGAACAAGAGAGCATCTTGTGGTACCCAACCTATCTGGCGCTGATAGGGGGCCTTAAAAGCTTGAGTGCTTGTATCAACGAGTATCTCTTTACCTAATTTGATGATGCCGCGATCAGGCGACAGATTTCCGTTAATTAAGTCAAGTAGAGTCGATTTGCCTGCTCCCGACGGCCCAAAGATTGCAGTGCACTTGCCATGGATGTCTAGACGACATTCCAATAAAAACGACTCGCGGGCGATCGAGACATCGATGGATAGCAAAGGCAGATCAGCCATGAGTTGGTGCCGCGGTGATCATGTGGAGGCCTTACCATGCCAGCGCTGCGCTCGCCGGCCTAACCACTCCGCTGCCAGTAGCGCGAGCATGGCAATAAACAAAGAAATCATCGCCAGTCTTAAAGCGAGCGCTTCGCCGCCGGGTATCTGTAGGGCGCTATAAATGGCGAGCGCAAGGGTTTGTGTTTCACCCGGGACATTGGCAGCAAACGTGATGACCGCGCCAAATTCGCCTAAGCTAATTGCAAAGCCTAAGATGGCCGCAGACAACACCCCTGGTAAGGTTAGCGGTAGGGTGATTGAGCGAAAGCGATCCCACGGGTCAGCGCCTAGACTCGCCGCCGCTCTCTCAAGCCGCGGGTCAATATTTTCTAGCGAGAGTCTGATACTGCGCACCATGATGGGTAGCGCCACAATACCAGCAGCCAAGGCGGCGCCTTCAGCGGTGAACACTAGGCGCACACCCAGCACTTGATCTAACCATTGGCCGATCGGGCTTTGAACGCCCAAGGTAAGTAGCAGGGCATATCCGACCACGACGGGCGGCAGCACCAGAGGCGCATGCACCAAGGCGTCAAGGATGGCGAGTCCCGCGAAGCGTTTGCGTGCTAGCACCCAGCCGAGCAGAATGGCCAGCGGTAAAGTAAAAGCGAGCGAACGCGCCGCGACGCTCAAACTGGTGATAATCGCCTGCCATTCAACGGTGGAATCGGTGGGTATCAATCTGGAGCCCTATACTTAGCCAATGAAATATTTACACACCATGGTCAGAGTATCCGACCTCGATGTCTCCCTGAGATTTTATCGTGATGCGCTCGGTCTGGAAGAACTGTCCCGCAAAGAGTCTCCACAAGGTCGTTTCACCTTGGTGTTTCTGGCGGCATCAGGAGATCATTCAGCGCAGGTAGAGCTCACCTACAACTGGGACCCTGAGTCCTACTCGGGCGGGCGCAATTTTGGCCATATCGCCTACGCCGTGCCCGACATATATGCACAGTGTGAGCGTCTCCAAGCACACGGGGTCGAGATTTTACGGCCACCACGTGACGGACGTATGGCCTTTGTTCGATCTCCTGATGGCATTTCGATCGAGCTTTTGCAGCAGGGTTCGGCGTTGGCTCCAAAAGAGCCTTGGGTATCGATGCCAAATACGGGGGTCTGGTAGTGCTCATGTCAAATATTGCTAATCGCTTGCTCAGGCAGACGGTCTTAGCGACGGTGATCATCACCAGTATCGGTTCCCCAGCGGTCTTTTCGGCGGATGAACGTGAAGTTCGCGAGACGGCTCGTGTTGAGTTGGAAGCGGCTCTGCAGTTATCGGGCGATCCCGAGCGGGGACGCTCCTTGTTCGCAACCTGTGCCGCCTGTCATGGTGTCGATGGCGCGGGACAGTCCGATGGCAACGCGCCCGTTATCGCACGACAGCATCGCTCCGTCGTGCTCAAGCAGTTGGTGGATTATCGCCACGCGCTACGTTGGGATCTACGAATGGAGCACGTGGTGGAGCTCAAAAAATTTGAGTCCTTACAGGATCTCGCGGACGTCGCGGTATACGTGAGCCAGCTACCGAGAGTTGATCAGGTGGGCTACGGTCCAGGGGAGCATCTACAGCGTGGCTCATGGACATTCATTTTGCAGTGTGCGAGCTGTCATGGCGCCTCGGGTGATGGATCCTCCACCGCCCGAATCCCTCGTTTAGCCGCTCAGCACTATGACTACCTACGTCGCCAGCTATGGGATATTGCAGAGGGTCGTCGGCCCCAATTATCCGCAACCCATGACAAGTGGTTATCTGATCTCGAGCAAACAGATGTGAATGGGATAGCTGATTATTTATCGCGAGTGGTCCCCCGCTAAGCAGGGCAGGACCAGCAAACAGATTAGTCATCTCGTGACCATCGCTCAGTCGTATCGTTCGCTGTGGACGCTGATCTGCACTGCGTTGCTTACTACAGGATGCGCACTTTCACCACGCTCTGATTTTGGCTCGACCTTGGAATCGATCGATACTCAGAGTGGGTATCGCGCGTCATCGATTCTATTGCGACGACCTGATGATGGCATGCTCGTTATCTTGAGTTTTTCCGGTGGTGGCATGCGGGCATCAGTAATGGCTTATGGCGTACTTGAGCAGCTGGCCCAAGAGATGCTACCGAGCCATCCACACACGGCTAACCCGGCAAAGGGTCTACATGCGAAATCTCTCATCGAAACGGTCGATGTTATTTCTGCTGTCTCGGGTGGGGCTGTGCCTGCCGCCTACTACGTCTTGTATGGCGATCAGATGTTTGAGGATTTTGCAGATCGCTACCTATATAGAGATATTAATTCTGCTCTGCGCAAGCGGCTACTTTTGAGCCCACAGAACTGGTGGCGATTGACGGATAAGCATTTCAGTCGGTCGGATATCTTAGCTGAATTTTTTGATAGCAAGTTATTTGGTAATGCTCGCTATCAAGATTTAGATCAATCGGGAAAACGGCCATTTTTGATTGTCAATGCAACTGATATCGGCGCAGCGACACGATTTGAATTTACTCAGGATGAGTTCGATCGCGTATGTCTTAATCTTGGTGACTGGTCGATCAGTCGAGCGGTGACAGCCTCATCCGCTGTGCCGGCCCTGATCACGCCTGTCACGCTACGTAGTCGTGCGGGCGAATGTGGATATCATTTGCCAGCTTGGGTTCAAGAGGTCGTATCGAGTAGTGATCACAGCTCGCCTCGCTATCAGCTCGCAGTGTCGCGAATGTTGCGGGCGGATCCCAATCGCTATCGTCATCTGCACCTAGTGGATGGGGCCCTAAGCGATAATCTCGGTGTCGGCGCTATCCTTGATGCATTATTGGACCCTGAAGCAGGTCGTATGCGTCAGGATATGCCGCAAAAATTGGTCGTGCTGATGGTGAACGCAGGGGATTCGCAGGCTGAGCGGATCGGCTCCAATGCAGAGCCACCGGGGTTTTTTGACATGCTCCGGTTGATGGGAACCGTTCCGGTTGATCGATACACAGCAGCCAGTAAGGCGGCGCTACGCGAGCAATTATCAAATCGACTAGGTCATGATCGGATCGACTCGCTCTATTTCATAGAGGTCGAGTTATCTTCGCTGCTGGGACATCCCGAATGGAGCTATCTTGCGACACTGCCGACCTCGTTTACGATAGAGCGCTCTCAGGTGGACGCACTTCGTGAGGCTACGGGGTACTTACTTCGCGGTTCGCCGGAATATCGTCGGTGGTTAGACGATATCCAGGCTTCGTCACCGATGCCTGGTATTTCTAGCACTACCAGGTGATCGAAATTCCTTTTGTCTTGAGATAGGGCTCGAGCCCTTCTTTACCAAACTCCCGACCCCAGCCAGATTGTTTATTACCGCCAAAAGGCATAGCAGGGTCGATAGCCGCATGCATATTGACGCTCACTTGACCTGAGTCAATACGACGGACCATCTGCATCGCCGTACCGAGATCCCGCGTCCAGACGCTTCCCGATAGCCCATAGATTGTTGAATTCGCCGCTTTCACGACATCATCAAGATCATCATCGCCGAAGCGCTGTACACAAAGCACTGGGCCAAAAATTTCGTTGCAGACAGGTGTCATGTCCGGTTGAGTCTGGGTCAGTATCGTTGGCTCATAGAAATAACCGGGTGACGATAGTGCTTTCCCTCCGCAGGCGAGCTCTGCCCCCTCTATTAGACCAGCTTCGACGTAGCTTGCTACGCGATTTCGTTGCTCAGCCGAAATAAGAGGGCCAAATTCCGAACTTGGATCCAACCCAGGTCCGATTTTCATGGCGCGAGCCGCCGCAGCGATCCCTTCAACGACCTGGTCATGTACGTACTCATGTACAAATAGACGCGTACCTGCCATGCAGTTTTGACCTTGAAGAAAAAAACAGGCACGCGCGGCGCCTGGGATCGCTTCTTCAAGCTTGGCATCATCAAAGATAACAACGGGAGACTTTCCGCCGAGCTCTAAGGTGACTTTTTTTAGGTTACCTGCTGCGGCATGAATGATCTTCCTACCTACTTCGGTGGAACCTGTGAAGGCGATTTTGTCGACACTGGGGTGTGCAGCGAGTGCGGCGCCCGCTGTGTCCCCAAAGCCGTTGACGATATTGATAACGCCATCGGGCACGCCCGCCTCTGCGCACAATTCCGCCAAGCGCATTGCGGTCAGCGGCGTGAGTTCCGCAGGTTTTAGAACGAGCGTGCAACCTGTTGCCAAGGTTGGTGCGATTTTCAGCATCACCATGGGGAGTGGTGAGTTCCAAGGGGTGATCGCCCCGACAACGCCAATGGGCTCACGCAAAGTATAGGAGAAGACCTGCCCGGGGAGTTTTCCCTGAGGGGATGCTGGGATCGTCGCGCCCTCAATCTTGGTCGGCCAGCCTGCGTAGTAGCGGAAAAACTCAGGCACGACCATACCGCATACATATTGCGCCAGCGGCGTGGGGAGTCCGTTATCGAGGATTTCGAGTTCGCAGAGTTGTTGAAAATTTTGTTCGATGAGATCGGCGATTTTCCACAACACGCGGCTGCGCTGTGCGCTGGTGAATCGCGACCAAGGTCCTTCGAACGCTGCGCGAGCGGCCTTCACAGCTCGATCAATCTCCGCTTCGCCGCCCGCTGCGCAGTGCGCAATCACTTCGCCATTCGCTGGATTATGAACAGCAAAGGTCTCGCCTGAGTCCGAGGCGACCCACTGACCATTGATAAAGTGACCGTGTGAGCGCACCAGAAAATCTTTTGTTGCTGTGCTCAGCCCTGATTCGATACTCATTGACGACCCCCTGAGGGCAACCTCGTTTTGGCAGCGATGCTAAAGCTTGCTTGAGATGTCTCTAGACTCGTCGTACCGGCCGACCGGTCAGTGGCCGCGCGAAGGACGCTGCCCTATGGTCACCCGTCATGAAGCAGGCTCCGACGGCCTACAATCCTCAGCCACTATGACGCACTCTCATATGCCCGCTAACTTGTTGGATCCTCGTTCGGCTGACTTTGCAGGTCACATACCGCTGCTGGTGGTGGGCGGTGGAGGGTGCGGATTGACGGCAGCCTTGGCGGCGCAACAAGCTGGCACCGACGTTTTGGTCCTCGAGCGCGATAGTTCAGCGCTCGGCACCACAGCCATGTCTACCGGATTAATACCGGCTGCGGGTACGCGCATGCAGCGCGAAAAAGGAATTGAGGACTCCCCTGAGTTATTTGCTCAAGACATCGTGAGCAAAGCGAAGGGGCAGACGGACGAACAGATCGCCTTAGCACTCGCGCAGGCATCGGCTCGTACCATCGAGTGGATGGTAGATGATCATCAGGTGCCCCTTTCTTTGGTTGATAGTTTTTTGTATCCCGGACATAGCGTCAAGCGGATGCATGGGTCGCCCAATCGCACGGGCTCAGAGTTGATGGGCTCTTTGTCCGCGGCGGTAGAGCGTCGTGGTATCGATGTGCTCACTGAGGCGCTGGTGACCGACCTATTTGCCGATGCCGCTGACCAACGAGTTCGTGGAGTACGTGTACTGCGCCCTGATGGATCGCATGAGGATTTGTCGTGTGATGCGCTGATGCTGGCGTGCTGTGGATTTGCGGGCAATACGGAGATGGTTCGGGAATATATCCCTGAGATCGAAGGCGCTACTTTCTTTGGCCATCCGGGCAATAAAGGCGATGCTATCCGTTGGGGTTTAGCGCTCGGTGCCGCCGTGCGTGATATTCATAGCTATCAAGGCCATGGTGGGTTAGCTGCTGGGCGCGGCATCCCAATTCTTTGGCCGCTGATCATGGAGGGTGGCTTTCAAGTCAATGTCGCGGGCGAGCGTTTCTCGAATGAGGCTCGTGGCTATTCTGAGCAAGCCGTCGATGTCGTAGCCCAACCGGGGCATGTCGCCTGGGATATCTACGATCAGCGATTGCACGAGCTGATGTTGGAATTCGATGATTATCGGGACGCGGTCGAGGCACGGGCCTTGATACAAGCCCAGTCGATCGCAGAGCTCGCGGCGCTGTGTGGTATCGACCCGCAGGGACTACAACGCACCACAGATGCGGTGGCGCAATGTGTACGCGGTGAGCAGGCTGATCGCTTTGGCCGAGACTTCACGGGTAAACCTGAACTATGCGCACCTTATTTTGCAGTCAAGGTGACAGGCGCCCTGTTTCATACCCAAGGGGGACTCGCAGTGGATGCGAGTGGCCGCGTACTACGTGAGGATGGTGTTGCGCTGCCTAATCTGTTCGCAGGGGGCGGCGCTGCGCGCGGGATCTCTGGACCGTCGAGCTGGGGATATATGGCAGGTAATGGTTTGTTGACAGCGACGACTTTTGGTCGCTTGGCGGGTGAGACTGCGGCAGCTCTGCTTCGTTAATAAATATAAAAGATAATGACGATCCAAGATCAGTGCCGATATCGGATGTGCTCTGATCAAGAAAAAGGCCCGAAGTTCATTTGAACTCCGGGCCTTCGTTTTAGGCCGCCGCCAGGGCGGCGATCCTACAGCGATGGTGTTTTAGTTCATGCTGTAGTTGACGGTGAACATGTATTCACGCGGGCGAGTCGGAATGAACCCACCCAGGAATCCACGGGAACCGGTCTGTAGGACGTATTTATCCGTGAAGTTCTTTACGGCACCGCGCACCGACAAGCTGTCGCTGAGCTGCAATGCGATGAAAGCATTGCCAATGCCGTGTGCTTTGACTTTGAATTCTTGCGTTGCTGAGGTGATGTAGTCATCGGTTTGGAACCAGTCCGCACCGACAGTCATTTCACCCAGTGCTGTGTCGAAGCTGTAGTCAAAGCCGAAGTTAACGGAGAAATCAGGTGTCTGCGGCACCACAGGAGAGACCCCGTAGCTGGCCAAAGAATTCGCAGGCGCGCTGGTCGGGTTGAGCGACTTGAAGCTGCCATCCATCAGGCCTGTGCCGCTTAAGAACAGCGTCAGACCGTCGGTGGGGACTGCCGTGATTTCGAACTCTAAGCCCTTGACCTCAGCCTTACCCGCATTGGTGACCGGGAAGGTGGCAAGACCGTCAACAATGACTTGCGCGTTCAGCGTTAGATCATCCGTATTCGAGATGAAGTAGTTGGCATTCACACGCAGACGATTGTTGAACAAGTCCGACTTCATGCCGAGCTCGTACGTGGTGTTGTTTTCCGGTGTGTAGGGCGACAACGCGTCGTTAAAATTGAAAATCGCGATGCCGTTGTAGCCGCCGGACTTGAAGCCCTGGGCCGCCGAGACGTAGAGCAGCAAGCGATCAATGTTTTCACTTTCAGTCGGGACGGTGTAATCCAATCCAAACCGACCGGTGCCTTCCGAGTAAGTGTTTAAGTGTTCCACTAAGCCTGTCGCTGGAACAAAAGGCAGCGGTGTCACACCGGCAAAGTTCATACGGAAGTCTTTGTCATCTTCCGTATAGCGATAACCCAGCGTGAGTTTCAGCGCGTCGCTGACTTGATAATCAAACTGGGTAAACGCAGAGATCGATGACGTATCGATGTTCAACAAGCTCTGCGAGATAGGCAGGATGGGAAACACACCTGGGAAGTAAGAGTTCCAAGCGAAAGCCTGGGTCGCTTCTTCACGGAATAGATACACACCCACCAAATAATTCAGCTTGCCGTCCATACCAGACCCCGACAGTTGCAGCTCCTGGCTGAACTGTTCGGCATCGGCTTCGTTGGAAGCTTCAATATTGCCATTGCCGCTGAAGTCGTTGGTGAAGTAGTCCTTAGTTTTGACATAGCCCGTGATCGAGCGCAGCACCATATCGCCAAAGTCATACCCAATGTTCAAAGAACCAATGGTTTGCTTAGTGGTGCCAATCGGGTAGTTACGAAGGCCATTCGGGCGATCGAGCTCTGGCGTGTTCAGCGCATAGTTACCAAACTGCGGAACAAGATCGTCCGAGGTGAACTGTCGATTCGCCGCGACGTTGGGGGTTTGCGCTGGGATCAGCTGACCACCATCGTTCAGCGCATCGGCGTGCGAGACGGTCAGCGTGACATCCAGATTTTCGATGCCGGTGTAACGCAGCTTGCCACGCATGGCCCAGTTACGCTCTTTGCCCGTCGCCTCGTCTTTGGTCGGATGAACGCTGTAGAACTGAGGCCCTTTGTAGGATTTAAATGCAGAGAAAGACCCTGCCCAGCCGTCACTACCGATCGGACCACCCGCGCTGAAGCTGATGCGGTATTGGTCAAAGTTACCGGCGCCTGCGCTGGCGTTTAACCAGCTCTCTTCGCCCGGATTACGGGACATAAATTTGATGGCACCTGCGAGCGTGTTACGGCCGTACAGTGTGCCCTGCGGGCCGCGCAGAACTTCAACGCGCTCAATATCCGCCAAAGTAATGTTGTTACCGTTTAAGCGGGCGAGATAGACATCATCAACATAAATACCAAACGGTGATTCAGCGACTACCAGTGACGCATCCTGCTGCAACGAACCACGCAGCGACGGTGACAGGTTAGTCGGCGTCGTGATGTTATTGAACATCTTCAATGAGGGCGCAAACCGCGCGAGATCACGCGCTTCGGTAACTTGTTTATCCTCGAGTGCTTCGGCCGTGATGGCTGTCACAGGTACCGGCACGGTTTGGAGCGACGCTTCGCGACGTTCCGCGGTGACAACGATTTCTTCTAGGCCACCTGCCTGATTTTGAGCATAGCCACTAACTGGCAATGCGGCGATGACAGCGAGATGCAACAGACGATTCTTCGGCATGAAACGATCCCCATGAGTGTGTGAATCCTTGATACGGCTCCCTGCGTCCTACGCACAAACCGACACCATCGAATTTATCAAACAAATGGGGCGGAAGGGCAGATTGTGTTGCAGCAGGCCCGACCATGTTGCGAATTCACAACAAATATGTATCCAAACTGGATTCATATCGCACCTGAGCCCATTTCGAAACGAATAGGGTGCGCGCACTATCGTGAGATGAGTTCGCGGATGCCTGAGTTAGCAACTGAATTTCCAAGACAAAACACTGGTGTGGGGTCATGAGTCTTGCCCCTCAGTTGGTGTCATCTCGCTTGAGTCGTTTGCCTCAAGACGAGATCCACGTCGTTCGACAGCCCATCTTTGACCGCCAACAGCGGGTCTTAGCCTACGAGCTGATTCATGGTGTCGCGGGGGAGGCGCCCAGTGAGTCCCTAAGTGCGACGGCGAGTGCGGCACGAGTCGTTCTTGCTGCGGTGACCGAGATTGGACTCGAGCGCTTGGTGGGTCGAGCGACGGCGCACTTCGCCTTACCACTAGAGCTCGCTCGCGACGGCTTCAGTTGGCCGCTCCCGCCTGATCAGACCGTCCTCAACTTAGCGGCCGATATCGTCCCAGACGAAGTGGGTGATTCAGCGTTGCTGGAAAACTTAGCTATCTGGCGCGCCGAGGGTTTTCGTCTGGCGGCTCGACTGCCCATTGACTACGCGCTCCAAGCACACCCTGGCATTTTCTCGCTATGCCAGATGATCCGATTAGACATGACGGATCGTAATCCAGCGGATTATGTGGATACCGTTCGGCATTTACGTGAGCACCGCACCTATCTGATTGCAGACAACCTGTCGGACATCGCCCAGTTCAATGTTTGTCGGGATATGGGGTTTCGTGGCTTTCACGGAACTTTTTTGCAGCAACCCGAGGCATTCCCCACCCGTGGTTCTGCCGCCCCAAAGAACTCTCGTCTCGAAGTCTTGGCTGCCCTGCAATCGCCGGATTATTCGATTGGCCAGATTGTCTCGCTAGTTTCGCGGGACCTTGATTTGGTCCATCGTATTTTGAGGATCTTAAATTCTTCGTACTATTCTTTTGATGTGGAAGTCACCTCGATTTCGCACGGCATCAATTTATTGGGTCGCGATAAGTTGCTGCGCTTATGTTCGATGCTGGTCTTGGCTGCCTATAGAGATCGACCACCCTGGTTATTGGGTAACGTCTTGCTTCGGGCGAGGATGTGCGAGAGCCTGCGTCGCGGCACAGAAATTGAAATAGGCGCCTTATTTATCACTGGCATGCTGTCTCATCTGGATGCTTTGCTTGGGGAGCCGATTGCTACGGCTATTCGTGACCTTAAGCTCGCGGAGCCCGTCCGCGCTGCATTGCTACACCGCGAAGGTGAGATCGGCGATATCTTATCTTTGGTCGAGGCTTATGAGAGTGGGCAGTGGGATATTGTCGATCAGAGCGAGCTCGCTTCACCTGCTGATTTGCGCGAAGCTTATCTTGAAGCCTTAGCTTGGGCTGAGGATGCACTGAGCGTACAAGCTGATTGATGTCAGTCTCAGTCCATAAGTAGATTGACCACAACCCGAAAGGCTATAGACCTGACTCGGCTCTTAATCTATCAGCAGAGCTTAATAACGACCTTGCCGGTGTTACGTCCGCTGAGTAAAAACTCTACTGCGTCCGAAACTTGCTCGAGCCCATCAAAAGTCTGGGGCTCCACCCAAGCCTGAAGACGGCCGCGATAGTATAGATCTAAAATACGTTCAGCCGCTTCATCAAAGAACTCGGGGAAGCTTTGATTTTGAAAGCCACGAATCGATGCGGACTTCCAATAAAGCTTTCGGTACATGCGAGGATGCGGAATATTCTCTACGGGTTTGTCGAAGTCCGATGTATGACCACTTATGACAAGTCGGCCGCGCATGGCTAGGTGATCAACGAAAATATCAAAGATTTCGCCGCCTGCCGAATCGTAGGCCACATCGAGGCCATCCGGATATTCCTTGGCGAGAATATCTCGTAGATTATCTTGCTTGTAATTGATGACTCGGTCAGCGCCGAGCTGACTCAGTAGCGCACGTTTTTCTTCGCTACCCGTCAGCGCAATAACGTGACAGCCACGTAGCTTCGCCAGCTGCACAACAAAATGTCCGAGCCCCCCGGCGGCTGCCGACACCGCCACCGTGTCACCCGGACGTACTTCGCCGATACGCTCTAAGCCGACCATGGCCGAAATGCCGCTTGGAATAAGCGCGAGAATTTCCGGGCTCGCTTCGCGGATCTTGAGCGGTTTAGATGCCTCGACCCGTTGATACTCTCTATAACCATTGCCGAGTCGGCTGACCGCGACGGTATCGCCAGCTGCGAGTCGAGTAACCCCGGCGCCGACCGCCACAACCTCACCGACCGCCTCGATCCCCATGTCAAAGGGTGGTTGGACGTCAACGTAGCGGATGGCATTTCGACAAAGATTCTTGTCGAAAATAGCATTACAGCCGGCATAGTGATTACGCACGATGACTTCTCCGGCGGCGGGATCTTGCCAGGCTTGTTCCACGATATGGGTGGAGTTGCGAAAATCACCGGTGAGCTGCTGGATGATCAGTTTGCGATAAGAGCTTGGGTGCGGCATCAGGGCTTTTGATTTGGCGGCTGGAGTAGACAAGGGTAGATTGCGAACTTGCCCTCGTCCACGCGAATAGCGTGAGTGAGGGGGCAGGCTTTTACCAGAACGTGCAGCAAGAGGTTATGTCATGCCGACAGTATTGGTGACCGGCGCATCGCGCGGCCTAGGGCTCGAGTTGACTCGGCAGTATGCAGAGGCACCAGAGGGATGGCGGATTTTAGCTTGCGTACGTGCGCCGTCGAGTGCGACCGCTCTGCAAGCGCTGGCTGACAGTGCCGCCGGCCGTATTAGCATTCACGCGCTGGATGTCGAGGATCATTCCTCCATCGAGCGTCTCGGATCTGAGTTGGCCGGTGAATCGATCGACGTGTTGATTAACTCGGCGGGCACGATGGGTCGCCGTAGCTTTGCTGAAGAGGGTAAGCAGTTTGGTCGGTTTGGCGATTCAGACTACGAGGATTGGGCGCAGGTGTTTCGTCTCAATGTCATGGGTCCCATGAAAATGGCCGAAACCTTTGTAGAGCATGTCGCTCGTTCCGATCAAAAAAAGCTCATTACTTTGAGCAGTATTTTGGGCTCGATCGAAAAAAATACAATTGGGGGTTTGTACGCGTATCGGGCGAGCAAATCGGCGGTTAATGCCATCATGCGCTCGATGGCCATCGACTTAGCCCGCAGTCACGGCATCATCGCGACCGCCTTGCATCCAGGTTGGGTACGTACGGATATGGGTGGCCCCAATGCGGATATCGATGCTGTAGAGAGTGCAGCCGGCATGCGCCGAGTGATTGCGGGTCTCGATGCATCCAAGGCTGGCCGATATTGGGTCTACGACGGCAGCGAATTACCGTGGTAATCGCGACCCTCGTAACGGCCGCCACCTTATTCTTTTAGATGCTTTGAGAAAAAGGGCGGCCTTTAGTCGCTATACATGCCCCACATCGTGCGGCGGCTCGGGTCATACGCAGCGTAGGTTTTGCCAATCGTCGCCGGATTGCCGAGCGCCTCAACCGCTAAGTTCGCCAAATCTGTACGTGCGATGTAGCTGAATGCCTGCGGATCTTCGGCAAGTACAGCGGTGCCGCTGGCTTGTCGATCGGTGAGGCCGCCCGGACGGATGATCGTGTAGTCAAGGCCGCTTGCCCGCAAATGATCTTCTGCTTGAGTTTTGAGTGTGATGACTTCGCGTAGGAAGTTTCGGGCCGGTAATGGAGCGGCATCGTAGGAGTCTCCCGCTCCGACTACGGTAATGAAGATGAACCGTTGAGTCCCTGCCTCGACGGCCGCATCAATCACATTTCGATTGCCAATGTAATCGGGCCGTTTGGCTTGATCTCCGCGGGTGGTGCCGAGCGTCGAGATCACTGTAGCAAAGTTGCCGGCTTGAAACGCGGTGCGGACTTCCTCGGCGTTGAGAGCATCCGCCACAACAGTTGTGACTCCCAGAGCTTCGAGTTCGCGGGTATCAGAGGTAGCGCGAACGGCTACGGTCACATCCTCGCCTTTGGCCACTAACTGCCGAACGATACCTAGTCCAGTGGCTCGAGTGCCACCAAAGACTAAAATGTTGCCTTGCGGAGACTCATAGTTTGAACGAGCCTCGTGGCTCGAGCCACTAAACCAAAACACGTAGGAAGCAACTAGAAGGCCAAGGGCGACCACCAAGGTTAGCAGGCCTTTTAGGATCCACTTGATTGCTTTCATCATGACTTTCTCCTCTTCGGCGCTTACGGTACCTCGGGCGGTGCGAAGCGCTCGATCCAATCTCGTACGGTCTGATACCAGAATATCGAGTTTTGCGGACTGAGAATCCAATGATTTTCATCCGGATAATAGATGAGCTTAGACTCAACACCGCGTTTTTGTAAGGTGTTGAAGAGCTCAAATCCATGATTCACGGGGACGCGCAGATCGTTCTGTCCGTGGATCACTAAGGTCGGGGTATTAAAGTTTGCCGCTTGGGTGTGTGGGGAGTAGCGAGCAAACTCCTGTGGTCGTTGCCAGAACTCGAAAAAGCGCGCTTTCTCCCCGCCATAGTCGGCGCCAATTTGGGTGTACAGGTTGTACACCGCAGCATGAGCAATCAGCGCCTTAAAAGGGTGTGGTCTTCCGAGTAGAGTGCTCGCTAAAAACCCCCCGTAACTACCGCCACCCGCTACCATCCGCTCGGGATCAATGAAATCTTTCGCTGCAAAATATTGTGCAGCACGCAACGTATCCTCGTAGGGCTTGCTGACCCAATCTGGGTTGATCGAGTCAGCAAATGATTGTCCAAAGCCGCTGGAGCCATGAAAGTTATGCCAAGCGACGACATAACCCCAACTCGCGAATACTTGTGCATTCCAGCGCCACTGTACTGCGTCTTGAATGGCGTTGTGTGGGCCGCCATGTAAAAGGAGGAAGAGCGGATACTTTTTTTGTGGATCGAAGCCCGGTGGGTAAATCACCCACATCTGTACAGGATGCTCGCCTGAGCCTGCGTAGTTGACACTTTCCACCGCGCCCATTTTGACGGTTGAGAGCGCCGCGTCGTTGAAGGAACTGAGCGCCTCACTGCGTCCAGACCGCAGATCCAAGCGGACGAGCGTAGGGGGTTCAGAAAAACTTTGACGAAGGGCAACAGCAGTTGGTGCAGGTCCGGGTATTTTAGCGATCGAAAGTGACCCGAAACTCGATTGTTGGGTAATCGGGGCGGGTTTGCCAGGTCTTTGTAGATCAAATCGGTAGACGCGCTGAGTTGCCGCATCATCGATCGTACTGAATAGGGCAGTTGAGTCAGCGCGCCAGATCGGTTCGCCGACTGATCGATCCCAGTCCAAAGATAAATCAATGGAGTCACGGTTGAGGGTGCGAGAGTGCAGTTTTAAACGTCGTCGATCAGCATAAAACCCTTTGAGCGACTGGGCGGAGTACGCAAGCCAGCGCCCATCTGGGCTGTAGCGTGGTGTGTCATCGTCCGCAGGGTTATCAGCCGTCAGTCGCACGGCCGGTTTGCAGCCGCAACTGGCAGTTGCGATCAAGTCGAGATTGGGATCAACGCCACTAAGGTCGACATCGGCGACAAAGGTGATTTCATCGCCATCCGGTGAAATGTCATAAGACGTGTCGGAGTAAGAGGTTTTGGGTAAATGAAAACCGCTGAGTCGAGTGACGGCTGTGGGTTCGCGGCCGTTGAGATCTGTCCAAAAAATATGCGGTTGTCGGTCGTCAAGGAAATGATCCCAGTAGCTGATGGGCGCCTTATCCCAGACTCGCGCCGTCATCTTGGGCTCTTTACGCTCTTCCAGCCGTGCCGCTTGATCTTCCCAGCGAACGAGATCGGGCCAGATGCTGGAGACAAAAGCAATTCGATCGCCATCGTTAAACCATCTGGGTGCCTCGACACCAGTTGGAATATCGGTTAGACGGCGCGCCTCGCCACCGGTCATCGGTAACACGTAGAGTTGAGGCGCCTCATCGTCATCTCGCTGTGCGACAAAGGCTAAATACCGTCCATTAGGGCTGAAGCGCGGATTTTTTTCTGCAGCGGGATCTGAGGTGAGGGGCTCGGCCGCTCCGCCAGCGACAGGGATGCGCCAAAGATCGGTGAGCGTCGCGTTGGATTGCGCGTCATATTGGGTGACACTCACCACAGCAATCTCGCCATTCGGTGAAATGACCGCATCGCTCAGTCTGCCAAGCGACCACATTTTTTCTGCAGACAGTGTTTCAGGCGCCGTTTGAGTCAGGTCGGGCTCTTTGGCAGAGGTGTAATTCAAAGAAATCGCAGCAGTCACTACCAAGATCCAGCTGTAGGCATGGGTGTTCTTCATGGCTCACTCTCCGTTGAAATGCAGACTGGGCAATCACCAGTTTGGGGTAGCGACGGTAGTGTTACCCCGCGTTCAATCAAATCAGGGATGAGATTTGGCTGGTGGGTGCGACAATCTTTGGACATCGGCTGGCTTTTACCTGCGATAGCGGCGCGCACAGCCGCGACCGAACCTTCGATTACAGGGACACGAGCTAATTTTTGAAGCTCGAGTCCGATAGGCCCCATGCAGGTACAGCCAAGAACGATACTGTTTGCGCCTTGCTGCATCAGTTTTTCGCCGGACGCTTGTAAGGTTCGGATGATGTCGGATTCTTGTCGTGCCATGCGCTGCATGACGCCTGTTTCGTCTGCAAGACGCTCCAGTTCGTCTTCGTTTTGCACGTGATGTAGTGCGACACATCGGGCCTCAAGTCGCAAACTGCGTAGCCGCTCGGTATATAGAAAGCCCATCGAAGCCGGCCAGACGGTCACGATGCCAAAGAGGCCTTGATCGGCTGCTTCCGCTAGAGCTGACTCACCCGCGCCATAAACGGGCACATCCACCACGGCGCGCGCCGCATCGATTCCATAATCTGCGAAGGAATTGATGACAATGGCGTCGGCCCCCTCGGCAGCAGCTTGTTGACAGGCATCAACATACCCGACATCGACCAATAGTCGCTCATAAGCGGTAAAGGCAAAGAGCGATAAGCGAGGTTGAACCAATGCGAGTTCGACACCCGGACGAGCTAACTCTCGTAGATGGGGAGGCAGCGTGGGGCTTTGGCTACCCGATCCGATGATCGCAATCTTCATAGGCGTAGAGGCTAAGCGATCCTCTTACCGGAGGCCATTGGTTAAGTGCATACTGCGTGCGGTACGGTGATGGCTACAAGGTAGTGTACGAGTCATGTCTTATCGAGACGCGGGGATCGTAGTGGGTGCAGCGCGGACGGAGCGGGCCAGCGCGATCGACCTCGTACGTCAATGGTTTGATGCGGTACATCAAGGGCAGTCAGAGAAAGCGATGGCGCTGATGGGATCGCCGATGACTATCAGTATTTCCGGTGGCCATCGATTTTCTCGTTTCGAAGAGTTCCTAGTCTTTGCGTCCAAGCGGTACGCGGGCATTCGTAAGCAGGTCGAAGCGTTTGAAGCCTGTGAGGCTCCAGGTGGGGTTGCGGTGTACGCACGGGGACATCTGAGCGGAAATTGGCAAGATGGCACGACCTTCGAGTCGGTGCGATGGTGCGATCGCTTTTTAGTGAGTCAGGGGCAGATCACCGATCTGCAAACTTGGAGTGATATCGCGGAGACTCGCTTGCCCCCTCTTGCCGATTGATCGCTACACTAGGATCCCATGAGCGAATTACTTGATCGATATGTGGCATTGGCGTTGCAGATCGACTGTGACGGGGTGCATGTGGATTCGGACCGTGCGTCAGCAGCACAGCGCATGCAGCGCTCGTTGCGTCGTATTGACTCGGCGATCGGGGGCGCGCGTCGCTGGATTGGTGCTGATTTGCGGTTGGTGGTGTTGCCTGAATACATCCTCACTGGGCCACCTTGGGGCGAAGCTATTCCAGAGTGGGCCGATAAGGCGGCGTTGGCGCTTGATGGTCCTGAGTACGATGAGCTGGCCCGCCTTGCCGAAAAGCATGCCGTCTATCTGGCGGGTAACGGCTATGAGCTGGACCCTCATTTTCCGGGACTCTATTTTCAGGCGTGTTGGGTGTTTGCCCCGAATGGCGAGCGTATTCTGCGCTATCGACGCTTGATCTCGATTTTCGCACCGACTCCGCACGACGTGTGGGACAAGTACCTCGACATCTACGGCTTAGAGGCCGTGTTTCCGGTCGCGGTGACGCCGATCGGTAAGCTCGCAGCGATTGCTTCCGAAGAAATCCTCTATCCTGAAATTGCTCGTGCACATGCCATTCGTGGTGCCGAGGTTTTTCTTCACTCGACCAGCGAGGTTGCTTCGCCAAAATTAACGATCAAACAAATTGCGCGACGCGCACGTGCGCTCGAAAATTTGGCGTATGTGGTGTCAGCGAATAACGCAAGTTTGCATGGTATTGACGTCCCCATTGATTCAAGTAACGGTTTCTCGGACATCATCGATTATCAAGGGCAGCAGATGGTGGTCGCCGGGGTGGGCGAGTCATCTGTCGCGAGTGCTTCTTTGGATATGGCGGGATTGCGTGCATACCGACGACGGCCGGCGATGGGTAATATGCTCTCGCGACAGGCGCTCGAGCTCTTTGCGCATTTTGGTGAGGCGGATTTGCGCCGTGCAAATGGTTTGTTGCAGGGTGATAAAGTCATCATTCCCGATCGTAGTTATTTCCAACAACGACAGGCTGATGCCATTGCGCGCATGATCGAGCGCGGAATTCTTTGACGATATGCCAAGACGGGTAATCCATGAGACATACGGCAGGGCTCGTGATGTCTTGCTGTTGCAAGAGCACGCCTCAGAGACCCCGGCTGCCGATGAAGTGATCGTGCGTATGGAGGCGGCCGCCATGCATATCGCCGATCTCCGTACCATTGAAGGCGTCGATACGTTTCGCTTTCCATTGCCCCGTACGCCCGGCTTTGAGGGGATTGGGAATATCGTGCGGGTGGGCTCAGCGGTATCTCAATGGCAGATCGGCGATCGGGTATTTCCGCCTTTGGGCTCTGGAACTTTTTGCGAAGAACTGCGCTGCAAGGCTGCTACCTGTTTGCCTGCGCCCGCAGGCGATGCCTTGCAGCTGAGTTTGCTGACCGTTAACGGACCCACTGCGGCTGTGATGTTGGAGGACTTCGCATCATTACAGCCGGGTGATTGGTTGATTCAGAACGCCGCGAATTCGAGCTGCGGACGCTATTTAATTCGATTGGCTAGTCTCCGAGGGATTCACACAGTGAATGTCGTGCGGCGCGTAGAGCTTATCGATGAGTTATTGGCGTTAGGTGGCGATGTGGTGTTACTTGACGGTGAAGATCTTGCGCGACGAGTCGCTGAGGCTACGCATCACGCGCCCATCAAGTTGGGAATAGATGCCGTCTCTGGACCAGCGACTCAGCGTTTGGCTGAATGTTTGGCCGAGAGTAGTCCCTTGATTTCGTATGGGTCGATGACAAATCAACGATGTGAAATCGATTTTTATTTGATGTTCCGCCAGGGCATCACACTACATGGCCTAAGCTTCGTCCGGCAATTCCGACAACGTACGCCTGAGGCAGTCAAAGCCTTGTACGCTGAGCTTGCTAAGTTGATGTCAGAGGGCGAGTTAGTGGCTAAGATCGCGGCCGTTTATCCTCTCGAAGATATTGTTAAAGCCTGCGAGCACGCTGCTCGCTGCGGCGAAGACCGTGAAGGCAAAGTAATCATCGCGTTCAATCACTCAACTTAATCGTTAACGAGCACCACTTTCCCAAAGTGACGTCGCTCGTCCACCATCTGATGGGCTCTCACTAATTCGCTCATCGGGAGTGTTTGATCGACAACTGCTTTGAAGTGACCTGAGGCAAACAGTGGTAGTGCCACTTCGCGAAAACTTTTCATGGTAATCGGCATGAATAAAGCGCTAGATGAAATACTCATCGCCATCAATTGTAGATTTCGCATACCGATGTTGAGACTGAAACACACCTTGCGTCCGCCCGTACTACCGTACATCACGATTCGGCCTTCAGCGGCCATGGCGCCAAACAACGCTTCTGCGGTTTCTTCGCCAATGGTCATAAGCCCGATATCGATACCATGACCGTGTGTATCCGCGTGTACTGCTGAGATGAGGTCTGATTCTTTGTAGTTGTAGGTGGCATCAGCACCCGCTTCGAGGGCGCGCTCACACTTATCTTGTCGACTCGCAGTTCCTGCCACCCAGCAGCCTTGCCATTTGGCAATTTGCAGCGCAGCACTACCCACGCTGCTTGCCACAGCCTCAATTAAAACTTTTTCTCCAGCGCGTGCTTTAGCGACCGTCATCAACGCGTGCCAGGCGGTCAACCAGCCGACTGGTATCGCCGCGGCTTCGACAAAGCTCATATTGGCTGGCATCGGGAGGCTATGCGCTGCATCAAATAATACATGCGTAGCATGCGAGCCTCGAGCTCGCCCGAAGACTCTGTCGCCGACCGCAAAGCCAGCGACATTTGAGCCGATCGCTTCGATGACACCCGCTGATTCCATACCCATTAAGAACGGGAGTTCTTGACCTGAGTAGGTACCGGCACGCATACGCGTCTCAGCAAAGTTGATTCCTGAGGCATGCACGCGGACCCTTAACTGGCCAGGGCCAGGCTGCGGATCGTCCATGGATACCCAGCGCATGACCTCGGGTCCGCCGAAACGCTCAACTTGCCAGGCGTGCATCAGCGGCGGCTCTGGAAAAAGCTAAATACGGCTGTCTGATAGCGCTCAATAAAAGCTTGAGTCGGCTGAGTGCTTTGCAGGTGGTGCCACCAAGCCGACAGTTTGGGCAGATCGGCGTAGGGGTCGGCAATATCATATCGACTAGCAATGATGCTCATCAGTTGTAGGCAGGGGAGCATTGCGCAATCGGCATAGCCTAGCGTCGAGCCCAACGCGAACGGTCCACTGCCCATGAAGTGCTCAAGTTGGGATAACGCTTTCAAATAAGCGTCTTTGCCTGCCGCGACCTCTGTCTCATTACGTTTAGTGGGATCTAGGCCAGCAAATAGAGGGCGTGTTGCTGCCATCACGTAAAGATCAACAATACGTCCCAAGAGGCGGGCTTTGGCGCGTAGGAGCGGATCTTGAGAGAGCAGCGAGGGCGTAGGATGCGCCTCTTCCAGATAATCCATAATGACCATGGATTCGGCGATGCAGTCATCGCCCACTTTGAGCGCCGGCATTTTTCCCATGGGGTTCAGCGCAAGGAATTCCGGTGATTTTAAATCTCCGCCTGGTATAGGCTGTGGTTCCAAAGAAATTCCTTTGAGTTCAGCCGCCAAAACGACGCGAGCAACATAGGGGGAAACTAGGTGGCCATATAAATTCATGAGGAGGTTCCTCTAGTGTGTGGGCGATGAGTCAGGGTCATCCAGAAAACAAAGAGCAAGAGCGGTAGGGTTATCAGATTAAGAATCTCCCAGCCGAGCGTTTCAATTGCGGTTCCGGCTAGTAGGGAGGCTGCAGCTTGGCAGCCAAACACCGCAAAATCATTGAACCCCTGTGCTCGAAAGCGTTCTTCTGGGCGATAGGTACTACCCAGTTGAGTGGTCGCTGCCACGAACATTAGATTCCAGCCCACCCCCAGTAATACCAGCGCCCAAAAATAATGTATGAAATCATGGCCCACCCAAGCGCAGATGGCGACGCAAGCGACGTTAGCGGCGATACCGAGCAACATCATATTGCGAATACCGAGCATTCGTACGATTAAGGGGCTGACCAGGGAGGGGAGATACATACCCAGTAAGTGAGCGGTAATCACGGTCGTCGTTTGTGCACTACTAAAACCATCATGCACATGCATGCTAAGGGGCGTGGCTGTCATGATGAAACTCATCACAGCATAGGATGCGAGTCCGCCCATGACGGCGAGTCGATAGCGTCTATCACACAAAATCTCACGTAGGCTGCGTCCCTGATCCACCGCCGTTGTTGAGGCGAGGGTGCTTGACTTCGCGTCCGTCATCGGTGAAGGCGTCTGACTGGGGGAGTCTGTCGGTAGTCGTGACAGTACTGCAGCCGCTGCGATACAAATTCCCGAAAGGATGACAAAGGAGCCTGTGAATTCCTGCCAATCACCAAGGTGGCTCGCACGTTGACCTAATGTTGGGCCAATAATGGCAGCGGCGAGCGTCCCAATCATGACAGTCGAGACCGCTTTGCCTGCATCCCTTTCGCTCACAAACTCCATCGCTGCGAAGCGGTACTGGTGTACAAAGGCCATGTTGGCGCCAATGAAAAACGCGGCAAAGCACAAACCTATGAAATAGCCGTGTGCGATACTATAAGCGCACAGTAAGGCACCAATCGCAGCGATTAATGCACTGGCGATGAACGCCCGTTTCCGTCCAATGCGTTGCATCAGAAGTGATGCGGGTAAGGACGTCGCTGCCAATCCCAGGATCGACATGGATAGCGGCAGCGTTGCAAGGGCGGGTTCAGGTGCGATGCGCGTGCCAACAATGCCACCAAACGACACCAGAATAATCGTGCCACATGCAGCAAAGGCCTGGGCGAGAGTCAGAATCCAGACGTGTTGCATGCGTAGGGGTATCGATATCGTCGCGCAGTGATCAGTAAAGCAGCGCACAGTATATCCGCTTGACCCCCTGAGTTATGCTTTGTCGCATGACGGACACCACGACTCATACGCAAGCCCCGAAGCCAGCGCCGCAGCCCGCCTTTTTTGACAACCCTGTGATCGATAACTTGATTGCAGTGACGCTCGAGTTGGGCGCTGAGCTTTGGGTACAACGAGAGCGTATGCGCATCGTCGAGCGATTGCTGGCTGAAAAGGGGATGGTGACTCCTGAGCTGATCGAAGCGTATACCCCGAGCCCTGAAGAAGCGGAGCGATCCAAAGCTGAGCGTGATGCATTCGTCCAGCGCGTGTTCGGCGTCTTCGGACGCGAGATGGTTAAGGCGACGCCCGACCCGTGAGTGACAAGATGAGCGTGCGTGAGCTGTCTCCGTACATAGAACGTATCTTGCGCGCGCGCGTTTATGATGTGGCGATCGAGTCGCCTCTTGAGCTCGCGCCAAGACTTTCGCGTCGAGTCAATAATTCAATATGGTTGAAGCGAGAAGATATGCAAAGTGTCTTTTCGTTCAAGCTACGCGGCGCGTATAACAAAATTTCGCAATTATCTAAGCAGGACGCCGCGCGCGGGGTCATTTGCGCATCTGCCGGAAATCATGCTCAGGGCGTCGCATTGGCGGCGCGAGCACGGGGCCTCTCAGCGGTGATTGTCATGCCCGTCACCACGCCCGAGATCAAAGTTCAAGCCGTGGTGGCGCTCGGCGGACAGGTGCTTTTGGAAGGCGATGATTACGATGCCGCATTTGCCCATGCCTCCGAATTGGCAGAGGAGCGCGACCTGACTTTTGTACATCCGTTCGACGATCCCGATGTGATCGCCGGGCAAGGTACGATCGGAATGGAACTATCCCGCCAAACGGGAGGCGACATGCACGCGGTGTTCGTGCCCGTCGGGGGTGGGGGCTTGATTGCTGGCATCGCCGCCTATCTGAAGTATGTCCATCCTCATGTCCGGATCATTGGCGTGAACGCGGAAGACTCCACCGCGATGCATGACTCACTACGCCAGGGTGAACGTATCACCTTGCAAAAAGTCGGAATTTTTGCGGACGGGGTCGCGGTCAAGAAGGTCGGCGTCGAAACTTTCGCGTTATGCCGTGATTTGGTCGATGAGATGATCCTGGTCAGCACCGACGAAATTTGTGCGGGCATACAAGATATTTTTGAAGACACTCGGTCAATCGTTGAGCCCTCGGGCGCGATGGCTATCGCCGCCATCAAAAAATATATCGCTCGAGAGAATATTAATGATCAGCGGCTCGTCGCGATTAATTGCGGTGCGAATATGAATTTTGATCGTCTGCGTCACGTTGCAGAACGCGCGGACTTGGGCGGTGAGCGAGAAGCGCTTTTCGCCGTCAAAATCCCTGAGAAGCCAGGTAGTTTTTTGCAACTTTGCCAAGCGCTTGGCGCGCGGCAAGTAACAGAGTTCAACTATCGTTTGGGTGCGGGTGATTTCGCGGAGATATTTTTAGGGTTTGCGTTGCGGCGGGGCTGGGAGGAACGTGACGAGGTCATGAAAGCCTTGGAACAAGCAGGGTTTGCGGTCACAGATCTAACGGATAATGAGCTCGCCAAGTTACACGTGCGTTATATGGTGGGCGGACGTTTAGCGGGACTGGTCGACGAACGATTATTTCGGTTTGAATTCCCGGAGCGACCCGGGGCACTGCTAAAGTTTTTACAAGCAATCGGAAGTCGGTGGAATATATCCCTGTTCCACTATCGTAACCATGGTTCAGACGCAGGCCGTGTCTTAGCGGGTATTCAGATCGCGGCAGAGAGTCACGCAGAATTCTTACAGCATTTGGTAGCGCTGCAATATCCGTGGGTTGAAGAGACCGATAACCCCGCCTATCAACGATTTTTGAGCGCGTAAACTCAAGGTAGCGAAACCGCTGTTCGATCGATGAGCGAACCGTATAAAATCCAATGGCAGCCCACCGAATTCCACCTTGAATTACGAGGGGTTAAGCATCGTCTTCTTCGGTGGCACGATTCATCGTCCCCAAGTACAGCACCGACGGTAGTGTTATTGCACGGCTTCCAAGATTGCTCAGATACCTTTCAATTCTTGATTGATGCAATGCCCCGCCGGTGGCAATTCGTGGCTTTGGATTGGCGTGGGTTTGGTGGTAGTGATTGGCAAGACGGCCCTTACTGGTTCGTCGATTATCTAGCGGATCTCGATGCCCTTCTTCAGACATTGATGCCGAACGAGCCAGTACGTGTCATTGGTCATAGTATGGGCGGCAATATCGCAGGTTCGTATGCAGGGGTACGACCAGAGCGCATTCGGTGGTTGATTTCATTGGAGGGATTTGGATTACAACGTACCTCATCAGATTTGGCTCCGCAGCGATACCGCGACTGGCTCGATCAGGTTCGCGCGGGCCCGCGTCCGTCGAAGCGCGAGTCTGTATCGACTTTGGCTGCCGCTTTGCTACGACGCAACCCACGGCTGTCGGTACCGATCGCGAACTACGTGGCCAACGCTTGGATGCGGGCGAATCCTGTAGATGGCCGCTTGGCGTTACATTTTGATCCGTGGCACCGGCTAATTAATCCAGTGCTTTATCGCCGTGAGGAAGCTGAGGCGTGTTGGCGAAACGTCGTAGCGCCCGTATTGATTGCTCTCGGTGCGGAATCGGAGTATCGGCGACGACTCGAGGCAGATGGCGACTTGGAACGCTTTATTCAATGTTTTCGTCATGCAGAGGTGGCAGACTTTGAGGGCGTCGGTCACATGTTGCACCACGAAGCACCGATTGTAATGGCGCAGAGATTTGCCGACTGGATAGAGCGACAAGAACAGCGACAAGAACAGCGATCAGATGTAGCGAGCGTTTAAGGCTCCGCTACACTCGGCTAGACGAAGTAACGGAATTTCATAGTAAGGGGGATGACCATGATTCGTAAATCCATGTGTGCTCTGGCAGCGGCCGGCGTATTGGCTTTGGGAGTGTCTTCCGTCGGAGCCGCGCAGAGTGGGGCGAGTGGTTGGACGGGCGAGCTACCGGAAGAGGGCTTTCGGTATGACCCGAATTCTCACTCACGTGAGGTGACCGAGTGCGATCGAATGGCATCGCATCCGGATGATCCGAATCGTGTTGCGCCAGGGATGTCGAGATCTAAGATTGATTTACCAAAGGCTATCGAGGCGTGTCAGCAAGCCGTGGCCAATGATCCAACAAACCCTCGCCTGAACTATTTGTTGGGGCGCACCCTCGGGTATAGCGGTCGTGGCGCCGAGGGTCTAGCCAATCGACAAGCAGCCGTGAAAGCCGGTTACCCGCAGTCTTTATTTGTGGTGGGCTACATGTCGCTCTATGGCATCAACCAGCAGCCAAAAGATGTGTGTCTCGGCGCTGAGCTGATTCGCCGAGCTGCGCTGGAAGGTCGACTGGCAGGTCAGCTTGGTTTTGTACAGTATGTTGTTACCGGTTTATTTGATGATTGCGGCGTAGCTAAAGACAAAGCCGAGATGCAGGGTTTCATCGCGGCGGCGCGTAAGCAGTTCGGTGGTGACTACTATCAGGGTCTCTTGGCAGATCTACTCGAACGAGAGTTAAATCAGCGCTGATGAGTCAAGAGTCTCGCGCCGCAGGCTATTTAGGTCTATTGCCATTTGTGGCGAGCTTGGCGTTAGCGCTTAGTGCTAACGCAGGAGGCGTCGCAAGCTGGTCTGCGGCTGAGACTCGTGCTTATGCTGAACAATTAGGGCTGAGTTGGGGTGCGATTATTTTGACGTTTGTGGGTGCGGTGCATTGGGGACTTGCGGTCGCCGGCGCGTGTGCTTGGCAGCCCAAATCAGTCCTCACAGCTATTACCCCGTCGGCGGTCGCTTTGCTGGGTCTTTGGCTTGGCGGTATTCAGGGCTATTCCATTCTCATCGCGGGTCTCGGTTTTTTTTGGTTGTACGAGCGCCGATATTGCACTGAATTTCTGCCCGCTGATTATGTGCAGTTACGCCGTGTATTAACATTCGCCGTTTGCAGTCTTTTAGCGCTCACAGCCATAGCGCTTGATGTAGGGTCTCTGTAATGCTGTTAGAAGATTTAGCGGAAGCGAAGTGGCTCAAGCGGTTAATCGTTGCCACGTTACTGGCGGCCTTGGTATTGCTGGCTGTAATGATCCTGAAGCCATTTGTTGTGCCTGTCATTTGGGCGACGATTTTGGCTTATGTGTGTTGGCCGTTGAATCAAAGGCTCGTTGTGCTCATGAAGGGGCGGCGATCCGTCGCTGCGCTCCTGATGACGCTATTATTGAGCGCGGCCATTATCTTACCGATTGTTTGGTTTGTATTTTTGGTGCGGGCAGAGGCGATGCCATTGGTCCGCGAAATCGGCCCGCTATTACCGCTTCCAACTTCCCGATTTCGTGGGTCAGATTCCCTACTTAGGTCCGAAGATTGTAGATTTTGTCGCAGAAATAGAGCGGGATCCGAACTTAATCAACGCCGAGATTCGCGAATTACTAAATCAATACTCTGGGCAAATGACCGACATCATGGGCGGTGTGGGCCGCAATATCGTCAAGCTGGGTTTGTCGATGGTTACGCTCTATTTCATGTTTGTGGATGGCGAACGCGTGGCGGCGCAGGTTACGCGCATGTTGCAACAATTCTTTGGTGATGAGCGTGTTAAGCATTACGTGGATGCAATCGGTAGCACCGTCAAAGGGGTTGTGTATGGCATTGTCCTCGCAGCGCTAGCGCAAGGGACGTTAGCGGGCATCGGTTATTGGGTCTCGGGGCTCCCCGCGCCTTTGCTATTTGCCGCGCTCACTTTCATGGTGGGTTTGATTCCTTTCGTTGTGCCCTTTATGTGGATCGGCGCTAGCCTCTGGTTGCTATTGACTGGTCAGACGGTCGCAGCGATCGGTCTATTTCTCTGGGGAGCCACGGCGGTCAGTTGGGTGGACAACATTGTTCGACCGTTAGTGATTAGTGGCGCATCGCGTATACCGTTTTTGTTGGTTTTATTTGGAGTCTTAGGGGGTCTCGCTGCCTTCGGGTTGGTCGGGCTCTTCATTGGCCCGGTGATTTTGGCTGTGCTGATGGCGATTTGGCGTGAATGGTTGTCCGAAAAACGGGCAGCCGCCGAGGAGGGCGAACAACATGACATCCATTCTGCGTAGAACAACTTTTATCGTTGCGGACGCTGAAGCGTCCGCGCGTTTCTATGAGACTGTTTTCGGTTGGACTCGGTTCTACGACCACGAGCTTGTGGCACGGGCGGGTTTTCCGCCTGTGGGGCCCAAAGATGAACCTGTCAAACTGGTGATGTTGAAAGCTGAGGATCCGTTGATCGGTATGCTCGGTTTTCTGCAATATCTCGAGCCGCCCTTCGATACGGGGGTATTACAAGCGCGTAGTAAAGTCCGCATGGGCGAGCCGATTCTCGTAATCCAGACGGATGATGTGCAGGGCGCACACACGCGTGCGGTCGCAGGTGGAGCGACCATCTGCCAGCCGCCGACGGATTGGTCGGTGCCTTCGCATGATGGCTCAAGCGTGATTCACCTGCGCTCAATGTCGATGTTTGATCCGCAGGGCATTTACTCTGAAATCAATCAACACCTGTCTTGAGTAGCGCATCAGCCCAATCACGCATATCGTTGGGTAAAGCCACGAATGTAGCGTTAGTCACCTCCCGAGCCGCTTGCTGAGAGTGCTCAAGCTGGGGATCCCACGAGGGGGCCGCAAATTCTACGGATCGTTGCAGTTGAGCTAACTTATCTTTAATGGGGTAGGAGAAGTGAGCGTGGTAGGCCTTGCGCCACATGCCTTCTGAACGAAATAGCTCGAGCACTCTGGCATTCACCATGACAGGGTCAACATAGGGCTCAGCACGAATAATGCCAGCGCGCGTGCGTCGGTACCACGGCCAGAACAAGCCTTGATCGCGCATAAGGTACCAAGCCTGTAGTAGATGCCCGCCATACCATACAGGCTGGATATCAGGCGTGTAATTCTCCAAAAGCTCCGTACGTAAAGCATCATCAAAATACAGGACATCCGCCATGATTAGTCGGCGAATTCGTTGAGGTCTCTGCAGAGCAAGCTCAAGACCAACTAATCCGCCACCCCATGTGCCGATAAAGTCGATTTCTTTGATTTGCAAGGAATCGAGTGCTTGTGAGACCGCCTGCGCATAGGCCGTGACATTGATTTCGCCGCCTACGAGAGTGTTATCTGATTCGCCATGACCGGGAAGATTGAGCGCAATCACCGGTTGCTTGCCAATAAATCCGCTTGCGAGAGGTCGAACGATATCGCTTGATCCCGCGGCGTCATGGAGGACGAGAATGGGTGTGCCTGAGCCTTCGTCATTACGTTGCAAGCGCAACTGACCACCCGGGATCTCCACATAATCGCTCCACATCCGGCCGGGTATGGCCTTCGGTGCCGTAATGGCGGGCGCGGCAGGCGGTGCGTGTTGCAGGATGAAGTCGCGACAAAGATCTAGAGTCTCTTCCATGCTGCCACCGACCTTCACAGTCACGCAGTCAGAGCGATGTTGAATCCGATCTAATTGAGTTGATAAGACATCGGTTGCGGCGGCTGTAATCAGTGTGGGTACGCGAAGTTCACGCAGCGTTTGATCTGAGCGCATGGTGAAAGCCGCCCGATATCCGACGCGATAGTGATCACCAGAACGCATGAAATCTAGGAGGCCCGCGTGTAGGGCCTCGGCTGAGGGGACATCAATGCTCATTCGGTCGGCGAGCGATTTGCGATACCACGGGAAAAAGATCGTTTGCTCTCGCATCCTGGCCCACAGCCAAGTCAGATGACTGCCATCCCACTTAGGCTCCAATGCAGGAAGGTAATGGCGCACGATGTCTGCGCGCTCGGGTTCCGTGAGCATGACGTAGCCATTGGCCGCCGCACACACAATCCGTTCGGGGTAAGCCGCTGCAATGGCACCGCTGATCATGGCGCCTGTATGAAAGCCATAGACGGCAGCACGTTCGACACCAATCGCGTCCATGAACTCGATGGCGGCGTCGGCGAAGTCGGACATGTCGGCTTGCTCAACGCCAAGTGGGTCGGACAAGCCAAAGCCCGGTGAGTCGGGGGCAATGCATGTGAAGTGGGTCTGCCAGCGTTCCATGGTGCTGATCATGTCGCGCGAGGACATCGGGGATTGATGAAAGCAAATCACGACGGGGCCTGAACCCGTGCGTCGGTAGTGCACCTGGCGCGCACCAAAGCGACCTTGGCGGATGGTGGCAAAATGACGGGTGATACCGGTTGTGCTCATGCGAGAATACCCTTACCTAATGACCGCTTCTAACGTTACCACTGGCCACCCGATCAGATTGTGCCTTTGGCGAGTCGGGCCACACGCAGGATGACATCTTCAGCGTCTGATGATACCGATGCCTCGGCGACGGGCGTTCGTGCGGCTTTATTGCATGCCGATTTTCGTCGTTATGTCTGGGGTCGCTTCTTCGGCACCATCGCCTGGCAGATGTTGGGTGTCGCGGTGGGTTGGCAGGTCTACTCCATTACCGGCGATCCGCTGGATTTGGGGTTGGTGGGTCTCGCGCAATTTTTGCCGTTCTTTGCACTTGTTCTTCCGAGTGGTCAATGGGCGGATCGAACGGATCGGCGTTTGATAATTATTGGTGCGTACATCATTGAGACGATTTGCGCGATCATTTTAATTAGTTTCACGCTTTCAGGCAGTCAAACGGTATGGCCCGTTTTTTTGGCAATGGCGTTATTCGGCGCGGGCCGAGCGTTATGGATGCCATCGAGTCAGGCCATGATTATCAATCTCGTACCAAACTCGGTTTTGCCAGCTGCGGTCGCCTTTAACTCGAGCTTGTTTCAGGTTGCGGTGATTGCAGGGCCCTCGATCGGCGGTGTCCTTTATGCGCTCGGCGAGTTACCGATGATGTCGGTATACGCAGGTAGTCTGAATGGTGGCTTGCCCATGGCGGGTGGGTTCGGTGCGCTGCTGGTGTACACCATTGCGGCTCTGATGTTAATGACGGTAATTTTTTTGATGATCCGGGTTAAGCCTGTGCGAGCGAAGCGGGTAGCCAATGACACAGGTTGGCGGACCATTTTTGAAGGTCTGCGTTTCGTATGGCAAAAAAAACCAGTGCTCGGTGCGATCTCGCTTGATTTATTTGCTGTTTTATTTGGTGGCGCAACCGCGCTACTTCCGGTGTTTGCCGCTGACGTGCTGCACGTAGGTCCTGAAGGGCTCGGTATCTTACGTACAGCGCCGGGCGTCGGGGCCGCTGTGACGGCGATATGGCTAGCACGAAGGCCGATTGCGCGGCACGCTGGAAGTTGGATGTTCGGGGGGGTGGCCTTGTTCGGTGTCGCCACTATCGTCTTTGGTTTATCCACCTCGTTTTGGCTGTCTTGCGCCGCCTTATTTCTGCTAGGGGTGGGCGACATGGTGTCGGTGTTTGTTCGACATCTATTGGTGCAGCTTGAGACGCCTGATGCGATTCGCGGGCGGGTGAGCGCCGTCAACGCCTTGTTTATCGGCGCATCCAATGAGCTCGGCGAATTCGAGTCGGGGCTCACCGCGCGTTGGTGGGGTGCGGTGCCTGCGGTGGTGGTGGGTGGCGTGCTCTGTCTTGGGGTCGTCGGTGCCTATCTACGCCTCTTTCCGCAGCTGCGTGTGCTCGATCGCTTTCCAGATCCGGCTACCGCGCGCGACGACTAAGGACCATCACCCAAATCTCCTAGGGTGAGTCACTTGGGAACTCCCGTGTGGCGTCAGGGGTCATTCTCTTATCGTGGGTGCGTGGCATACTCGACGCATCGCATGAGAGGGCTTCCTATGCGCAAGGCTTGTCGAGTCACCATCCTTGCTGCGACCGTGTCGCTGGCCGGCTGCATGAGCGCGGTTATCGAAGAGTCGCGTGAGTTGCCAACCCAGATCGCGGCGGGCGAGGCGGTGGTCATTTTGGCCAAACCTCAAATTGAAGGCGCGGGTGCTGACGACGATTTTATGGATTGTGTTGGCAAAGGTTTGGATCAGGCCTCCGAGAATATCGTCGTGCACGATAACAATCGGTTTGTGGATGATTTGTTTCCATGGTTTGAGCCGGCGACGGCTCCGGCTCGGCCTGAAGCGGTCACCGAGCTCTTGAACAAACCGGATGTGGGGGAGCGGATCGCGGCGTCAGGCGTGCGTTATCTCGTATGGTTGGACGGTGGGACGCGACGGCTCGATGGCGGTGGCAGTCTGGCGTGTGGAGCCGCGCCGGGGGCGGCAGGTTGTATCGGGTTCGGTTGGTGGGAAAAAGAGACCGACTACGAAGCCACCATATGGGATTTACAGCGCGCGCGAAGCGCCGGTAGCGTCGGAACGAGTGTCACGGGAACCTCCGCAATTGTCGGCGCGGTGGTGCCCTTGCCGTTTATTGCTCGAGTGGAAGGAACCGCTTGCGATCGACTCGCAGATCAACTGCATAGCTTTTTCACAGGGGGTGCTTCCGGGGGGTCAGCTCAATGAAGTGGATGTTCGCGGGATGTCTGCTGTTAGCCCTGATCGCCTTGGGCGCTTGTGCATCGCCGCCGACAGCCGGTGGCGGTGGAGGCGGTGGCGCGCCTAGCGTGCCGACGACGGGTGGCTCCGGTGGCGGTGGCGCAGGAGATATGCCCAGTGTGCCGACGACGGGTGGTTCCGGTGGCGGTGGCGCAGGAGAGATGCCTAGTGTGCCGACGACGGGGTCGCCGGCACCCAGCACGGGCAACGGTGACATGGGTAACGATGATGAGGCCGGCGGGAGCGATGTGGATGATGCGGCCACCACAGCGGGAGCGGTTGGCTCGACCGATACGGCTGAAGCGTCGGCTGACGCGTCAGCCGAAGGTGGTATCTCCGAAGAACCTGCTATGACAGCCGATGAGCGAAAGCGAGCGCTCGCTCGAAAATTAGATGAATCTTTAAACGACTTTGACTCGACACTGGAAGATGAGCAACGGCGTACGGCTGCCGAGCGTGATGCGCGCACGGCGAGTGCTGCCAGTACTCGCGGCGATGAGATCGGAGATGAGGGCCGTGGCAGTGGCGGCCGGTCTGGCGATCTTCGCTCAGAGCGAGATCGCCGTCAGTCTACGGTTGCCGGAGGCGCGCGCGGCTCGGGCGGCGCTGCGGGCGGCGCTCGAGACCGCGGCGCCGTAGGCGCGGGCAGTGGGGCGCCAGATCGGGGTATTCCCTCTGGCGATGATGATGACATTGTTGCACGTAGACTGAGGCGAGCAGCCGAGCAAGAAACAGATCCGGAGCTCAAAGAGAAGCTGTGGCAGGAATACATTGAGTACAAGCGCAATGCACAGGGATGATGCCATCAAAAATTTTCTCGGGATTCATCAAGAAGAGCTGAGTGCCAGCGTGTCTAAACTGACGCTTTTGGCGCTTGGTTTTCTGATCCTGACGGGTTGTGTGGTGAATGAGGTTCGGCCACAACCGAAGCTACAGGCGGTACAAGCGACGCAGATGATTGCGCAAGCCGAGCTGCTTGATGTTGCGGTCGTTGATTTTGATTCGGGAGTACCGAAAGCCTTACTCGACGATGAGCAAGAGCTTGAAAAAAGACGGATTTATCCCGAGGTTAGGCGCGCCGAGTCTCGTCTACTTGCGGTAAGACTCAAAGAAACCTTAGAAAACACGGGCCAATGGGGCGCGGTTCGGGTTGTGCCGCCAAGTGTCAATTATGTGGACGTCGTGGTGACTGGGCGGATCATCGAATCAACAGGCTCGGAGCTCGCCTTGCGAGTATCGGCACGTGATGCGTCGGGGCGAGTTTGGATTGACGACAAGCCCTATCAGGCCGACGCAGATTTGGGTTCCTATAAAACCGAAGCTGCCCTCAAGGCCCGCGATCCTTTTCAAAATATTTATGTACAGATTGCCGACGATTTACTGGCGGCGCGTCAGCAGTTAAGTGCTACGCAGCGACGCGAGGTTCGCCAGATCGCAGAATTACGTTTCGCAGGGGATTTAGATCCTGCTTCGTTTTCAGGCTACATACAGGCGAGCGAAGGTGGTCAGTGGTCTCTCGTGCGTTTGCCAGCAGCAGATGATCCAGCCTTGCTAAGAATTCGAGCTATTCGAGAGCGAGATGCCAGTGTCATCGATACCTTGGATGGCTATAACCAAGAGTTTTCGGATCAGTTGTTTGAGTCTTATGGGTCATTTCGTCGTACTAGTCGCGAAGCGATTGAGAAGGCGGATAAGGCTCGAAATCAGGCGATGACCCGTACAGTATTGGGTGCAGCCGCTGTCTTGGGTAGTATTTTTGTGGGGAGTAATTGCTCGTCCATGGATTACAACTGCCGGCGTATAGACGATGCGGTACGGACTGCTGGGGTGATTGGTGGGACGGCGGCCGTTATGTCCGGTATAAAAAAATTCTCTGATGCCAAAATTGCGGCACAAGAAGTGCGTGAGTTAGCTGATAGTTTTGAGGCAGAGGTTGCCGGGCAGGTGGTGGAAGTCGAAGGGCGAACACTCAAATTGACGGGTACTGCTGAAGAGCAATACCGAGAGTGGCGTCGATTGCTGGCGGCGATCTATCGAGAAGAAACGTTGCCCGAGTCCGCTGCAACGCCAGCACCGTAGCCGACGCTGGAGCGCTGATGGAGTTTTCCTTGTTCGAGAAGGGGCAAAGACTCTGCGACCGCTTCGTGTTGCTCGAAATACTTTACGCCGCAGACGACTGGTCGATTTGGCAGGCGCTGGATGAGCAGCGCTCCGTCCAGGTGGCCATTAAATGCATCGTCCGTGATAACCCGCGAGCCGATGAACAATGGAGACTGATGCTTCGGCAATATGCCGTACGTTTACGACTCGATCACGAGCGAGTGCTGAGGATTGACGAGCCAGTTCGTGATCATGAAGTTTGTGTACTACCAATGCAGCTGGCCGCAGGCAACGCGAGTCGCTTACGAGGCAAGGCTTGGCGCCAATGGCGTGCGGTTGCCATTGATGTGGCGCGTGCCCTAGCGCATTTGCATCAGCGTGGTTGGGTACACGGCGATCTCAAGTCAAGCAATGTCTTACTGGACTTCCGTGGCGATGCGTTGCTCGCAGATTTCGAATCGACCACCGCTTGTGGCGAGGTAGCGCCGCTTAGCGGCTCTCCATTCAGCGCAAGTCCCGCTCGCCTACGCGAACAGCCAGTCAGCATTGCAGACGACCTTTACGGATTCGGTGCATTGCTGCATGAATGGATGACCGGTTACCCCCCGTATTTTCCTGAGCGACCGGATCCGAGTCAGTTCCCGTCATTGCCTCCGTTACATTGCGTTCATCCGACTCCCGAGCATTTGAAATCTTTGGTCATACGTTTGTTGGCTTCTGAGCCAAGCGCTCGACCTTCAAATATGGCTGAAGTGCTTGAATGCTTGGAATGCGATGAGAGCGGTACAGTAAGCCCTGTACTCAGTGCTGACTCCGACGTATTCGACATATCACAGGTTATCGCCGTCACGCCAAATCGTGATGAGGCGCGAGTCGCTGAGCTCGCGGGCGACTCCAGAAAAAGTCGGCGGTGGATTGGTGTCGGTGTCGTCGCCGGGTTGCTGCTCGGCGGTCTTTGGTGGGTTTTGCCTCAATTGACGCAACAGCAAAGCGCACAGCTGACAAAAGCTTTGTCTGCTGCGCGCGAAGCGGCTGGGCTTGATGATGCTACGACCTCATCGAGTGTAGTGTCGGACTCCGCAGAGGGCGCCGGCGCGACCCTCGCGCCATCGGTACGTTACGCCACGCTCGAGGATGCTTATCTCGCTAAGCTCGAAGAGCTTGAGCGGCGTGCAGCCGGCGTCTGGGGTGGTGAAGTATTTGCCAGTGGTAAATCTTTGGGTCGCTTAGCCAAGGAAGCGGCCGATGACCGAGATTGGGAGATTGCTCTTGATCGGATTGCCGTAGCCACTCGTCGACTCGAGCGTGTCGAAGTTGACATCCCAGTAATTAAGGCCACTCGATTGCAAGATGCTGTGGCAGCGCTAGATCTTGGGCAGCTTGAGCTGGCGAGACAAAACTTTGATCTGGTGCGCCAAATTGAGCCTACCGATTCTCAAGCGCTCGAGGGTCTGGAGCGTGTCTCAGCGCTCGCTGCTGTCTTGCCCGTGCTCGCCCAGGCGGAGTCGGCACTACTGGCAGGGCAAGCGCTACAGGCCTTAACTTTATTTGAGCAAGTTTTGCGGGTCGATGCCGGTAATCGTCGTGCTAAAGATGGCTTGCAGCAAGCGAGTTTAAGCTTAGGTAACGATCAATTTGGTCAAGCGATTGGTGAAGCGCTCGCCGAATTGCGGGCGGGTGATTTTCCGGCCGTTGAATCGGCATTACAACGCGCAGCCGCGCTACGCCCCTTAGCGCCGGAGCTCGCAGCCGTACGCGCGCAGTTATCGGCGGGGGTTGAAAGGCGCGCCCTGGAGGGTGAGCGCGAGCGTATTCTCGCGCTCGAGCAGGCTGAACGCTGGGGTGAGGCTTTGCGTCGCTACGAGCAGGTCTTGGCGCAAGATCCCAGTTTGGTATTTGCACGTACGGGTCGGGAGCGCGTGGCTTCGCGAGCCCTTGTCGAGCAAAGATTTAATGCCTTGATCGGTGAGCCTGCTCGTTTGGTTTCCCCCGATGTGCGCAGAGAAGCGCAGCGACTCATTGCTCAATCAGACGTATGGCTCAAAAAGGGCGGTGCGCCTGTGCTGGAGCGTCAACGTGCGGCTTTAGAGACAGAGTTAGAGCGCTTTGCGCAGCGAATTAGAACCGTCATTGAGTCAGATGGAATGACAGAAGTGCGCATCCAAAGGGTAGGTTCGCTCGGCGTCTTTGAACGCAGAGAACTTGAGTTACAACCTGGGCGTTATGTGGCGATTGGTACTCGGGCGGGGTTTCGTGATGTCCGTCTAGAGTTTTCTCTGATGCCGGGCGAGTCTACGCCCGTGATTGATGTTAGATGCTCGGAGTCGGTGACGTGACTCGCGACCAGATTTTTATCTTTGAGCCGATGGGTGATAGGGCGCTATCGGCGCCGATCCGTGTGGGGTCTGCAACGGACTGTGATGTACGCATTCCGGATGATGAGACAGATCGGGAATTAATCATTGATAGAGATTCTGAGGGGTGGTTCATTCTGATCACCGCCGATGGTGCAAATCTAAACGGCGTGCCGTTACAGAGGGACTGGCGTTATCAGTTGCAGACCGAGGATGTGTTACGGATCGGTGATGCAGTACTACGAGTTCGTCTACTCGAGACGGATTTGGAATTGCTTATTGATCATCCAGAGGGTAACGCGACCTTGGCGCCTTCAGCGCCCGTTTCTTTGCTTCAATACGATGAGCAAGCCGAGGAGCGTATTTCCGCTGCGCCGCGTGAGTTTTCTAAATCAATACCCTCAGACGATACAGGTTATCGAGTCAATCGGAAATTTGTTTGGGGGTCTTTGTTCGGCCTGGTTGCCATCTTGTTACTGGTTGTTACGATTTTGGGGCGCTTGCAGCCAGTGACGTTCGTAGTCGATCCAACGACAGCTTCGGTGGGGGGCTCGGGCTTAGGCTGGACATCTGGCAATACGCTATTTTTGATGCCAGGTGAGCGGACAATTCTTGCGTCTGCAAAGGGTTATTCATCGCTCCAACAACGGGTGTCGATCAAGCCAGATGAGCCCATGAGTTTACAGCTGCGGTTGGAGCCCCTACCCGGGATTGTGGAAGTCGATACCGCGGGTGTCGCAGCTGAAGTCTTTGTGGACGGCGCGCGCACAGGTAAAGTGCCTGGAGACTTGGAAATACTGCAAGGCATGAGAACGCTGACCATTCGAGCAGATAAATATTTTGACGAAATTCGGCAGTTGGAAGTTGAGGGGTTTGGGGTGCGTCAAGTTATCTCGGTACCCCTTCGTCCATCCTGGGGAACCGTGCAAGTGCAGACCGACCGTGCGGCGGCGACTCTGATCATTGAGGGGCAGGACCCCATCCCATTACCCGCTGAAGTGCAATTGCCGGCTGGGCTTCATCGATTGGAAGTGGCGGCACCCGAAGCGAAGTCTTGGCGTGGAGCGGTTTTGGTGGAAGCGGGAGTCGTTCAAACAATCGGCCCGTTATCTTTGGGGGAGCCAGATGCGATCTGGCAAATAAGCTCTCGCCCATCGGGCGCGTCGGTCACTGTCAACGGTGTATTTCGCGGTCGGACGCCTCTGGAGGTCACGCTCACACCTCAGATGGAGCATCAGATTACGGTGGGTGAGCAAGGATATTCACAAGTTGAGCGGCGGGTTCGACCGATGCCGGCCGAACGTCAAACTTTGCAACTTAACCTAGACGTACGTCGAGTGACATTGACGGTTGAGGGTGAGCCCATCGGAGCAGAGATTTTCTTGGCAGGACGTAAGTTGGGGGTTTCGCCGCTGGAGGTGGAACTGCCGGCGCGCCGAGCACAGTTGAGTATTCGCCAGCAGGGCTTTACCGAACAGTCCTTAAGCGTGGATTTGTCGTCAGGCGTTGCGCGACAAGTGACCTATCGGCTTGTACCTGAGGGGCGATCAGCTGATTGGCAGCCCCCCGCGCCACAGGTGAGCTTAGTTCAGGGGCCGGTGCTGCGTTTGATACAAGGGGGTAGTTTTACGATGGGTAGCGCTCGACGCGAGCAGGGACGTCGCTCAAATGAGTGGCAACGGCGCGTCACGCTGCAGCGGCCCTTTTATATGGGGACGCGAGAAATAAGTAACGGCGAGTTTCGTCGTTTTCGTGCAGATCACGCATCGGGGTTCATTGGTAAACGCAGCCTCGATCTGGATTCGCAGTCGGTGACGGGTATTAGCTGGGAGGATGCAGTCGAATACTGCAATTGGTTATCGGCGCAAAACGGGCTCACACCCGCATACACTAAAAAGGAGGGTCGTTGGACTTTGGTGCAACCCGTTAACACAGGTTTCCGGTTACCCACTGAGGCGGAATGGGAATTTGTCACTCGAGTTGAACCGGACGCCGCGCCAGTTCGTCGCTATCCCTGGGGCATGCAATTGCCGCCACCTATCGCAACGGCGAATCTTGCGGGCGAGGAGGCTGCAGCCGATTTATCGAGGACCCTCTCAGGATGGCGTGATGAGTATGTTGTGGTGGCGCCCAGCGCACAGCATCCGGCTAACACGAGAGGTTTGTACGATTTATTAGGTAACGTGTCAGAGTGGGTGCATGACGCGTACGCAACGGTGCCTGAAGGGGAGCCCTTGGATCCGATCGGGCCGACCATAGACACTCGCTTACGAGTGATCAAAGGAGCTAATTGGCGAACGAGTCAATTTGCCGACTTACGTGCGGCGTGGCGGGACGGGCGCGATCGCCCCGCTGATGACGTGGGGTTTCGTATTGCGCGCTATGCAGAAGAGTGAGTTCTGACGTGTCTACCCTAAAAGCCAGTAGTCGTCTGTCGCAAGCCACGGGTTGGCGCATGATTGTCGCGACTGCGTTGACGGCAATCATTTGTTGGCTCGTGGTACTTGTGATGTTGCGCGGTGTCGTCGCGCAGAATGCGGAGCCCGTTGGGACCGAGACCAACGAAGAAGAGGTGGTGTCGCGCCGTGTTTTGCCGCAGACAGAGCGAGAGGCGGACGCACCTGAATTTCGTGAGTCGGCGGATAACAATATTAGCTTTCCGGTGGATATATGAAAAAGTTGCCCAGCGAATTCGTCTTTATTGTGGCGGCATTATTGATTGCCGCCGTATTTGTGCACTCGGTCTACATTTTGCACATACGGCCTGTTGCTGAAATGACGCTCAAAATTGACCGCGAGCGTATGGCGGAGGACCCTGAGTACGTCGCAGACCGTTCCATATATGTGGTTATCAAAGATTATGAGCAGCAGGCCACGATTACGCTGATGTTATGGGCCTTGGCCATTATGGCCTTCAAGGCGATACAGCAACGCCGGGAAGCGGAGGTACTGGAGTCGGAATTGCTACGCTTGCCAGACGGCGTCAAGATTTTGCCCGAAGACACTCGGGAATACATGCGTCAGGTCGAGTCATTACCGATCGATACTCGAGGCTTATTGGTGCCGCGTGCATTGCTTGGGGCACTGGCGAGATTTGGTGCTACGCGTAATGTTCAAGACGCTTCAACAGTAGCGCACGGGATCTGTCAGTCAGAGGCGGAACGTCTAGATTCTGATTTGGCATTGTTGCGGTATATCGCTTGGGCGATTCCCGCGATTGGTTTCATTGGTACGGTACGCGGCATTGGCGATGCGCTATCCCAGGCGCATAAAGCCGTCACGGGCGATATCTCTGGTGTGACCGAGGGCTTAGGCGTTGCGTTCAATTCGACCTTAATTGCGCTATTGTTATCAATTCTTCTGATGTTTTTGATGCAACAGCTGCAGCAAGCTCAGGAGCGTCGAGTGCTCGATACCGAGACGTGGCTCGATCAAAAAGTCATCCGTAATCTGCAAGCGCGTGGCTAATGATTGGCGGTTTTCTCAATGAGCAGCAACTGATTCTGTCTGCAGCGGACGGATCACAGACCCTGCGTGCGGAGTTGGATGCGGGTCTTGATCAACGAGGTTTGCAGATCGCCAAGCAATGGCATAGCGCAGGCTTTCCCGACGCTCAGTTTTCTTTGGCAACGACCGCTCACGAGACCCCCGACCGATTGGCGGAGCTACTATCTACTCTGGATCGTGAAGGCTTGTCACTTACAGCGTTCATGGACTCGGCCGCATTGGTGGCGGGTGCGGTGGGTTTTAAAGGGGTAGGACTCGTCCTGCAATTCCTACGTCATAGTGCATTAGTGACTCGCATTGTAGAGACGGAGGGTCGGTATCGTCGTGCCGCATTTTCCGTCGGAGAGGGTTGCGGACTGATAGATATCCGTCGCGCCTGTCTGCAGTGCATTGCAGATCGTATGATTCGGCAAAGCCGTTTCGATCCACTGCACGATGTAAAAGACGAGGAGTATCTGGCGACCCATTTGCTTGATTGGCTAAAGCAGGCGATGGAAGAAGGTTCTGTCACCATCAGCATGACGGCGCTCGGTAAGTCAATCGAACTGACGATCAGCTTGGGTGAGTTCATCAATGCAACAGAGCCTATCTTCAAAAAAATCCGAACTTTGGTGCTGGACACTCGACTACCTGGGACACGCGACTATCTACTCCTCCCTGACTGGCTAGGCCACACGCCAGGCGCTCGCGAGTATGTCGCGGCGCTGTCCGGATCAGCAGCTTATCTATTTGATGAATCGATCATTGCGCGTGCGGCTGCGCGCTGTGTACTTCCACCACGCGAGGATGACGCGGTCACGTTATATCGGCAGGTCGAGTTAGCGCCCTTTGCTGAAAGGGAAATCAAGTCGTTTAACGCTGAATCCAGTGAGTATCGCGCGCCGACTCACCTTCTTTATGGAAGTCGCGTTTGGCAGCTGATGACGTCGATGCGAGTGGGTCGAGGCGCTGACTGCACGGTGGTATTGCCTCAAGGTGTAGCAGGCATATCACGTGATCATTGTACGTTGACAAGGCTGGACGACGAATGGGTGCTGATTGATCACAGTCGTTATGGTACGTGGATCAATGATGAACGAGTCCGTGGTCGGCAGCGACTGGCGGCAGGAGATCGAGTGCGCGTGGGTGATCTAGGTGTTGAGCTGAATCTGATCACTGTGAGTGACAATGATGGCTAAGCGCCGGGTTGAGGTTTTCAGTCTGTCGTTTTTGGATGTGATCTGCTGCGGATTTGGCGCCGTCATTCTTTTCTACACCATCATCAGCGCGCAAAGCGGTGTTGAGCGTACGCGGCAGGCGGAGGATCTGGCAGCACAGGTCTCGCTACTGGAAGAAGAAGTGCTACGCGGTGCCAAGAATCTAGTTCTACTACGAAATACACTCGAGAAAACTGAATCCGAGACAGTGTCCGCAGCATCGCGCGCTACCCAACTCATCGAAGCGTTGCAGCGACGACGAGAGGAGGCCTTCATTTATGACGCCTCAACCTTAGCCAAGCGTGAACGCATCGAGCAACTTAAGGCCGATGTGCAAGCACTTGAGGAGAGCACGCGCCGATTGGAAGCTAGTGCATCTGTTCAAACGCCAAGCGCAGAACGGGCAGGCGCGGGGCGCTCACGGGCGAGCCGGCGGTATATCACGGGTCTGACATTGAAGGGTAAGCGGATTCTCGTATTGCTCGACAGATCATCCAGCATGCTCGATGCGGATCTCGTCAATATTTTGCGTCTGCGAAACATGTCTGCGTCCGATCAACAATCGGCGGTAAAGTGGCAACGCGCGCTACAAATTGGCAGCTGGTTGATCAATGAAATACCGGATAGGGCGGAGTTTCAGATCTATGTGTTTAATACTGATGTGAGAGCGCTATTGCCAGAGACTGCGGGCGATTGGTTGCCTGCAAAAGATCTGGCGCTGCGAGAAAAGGCGCTGACGGCAATATTCGATTTGAAGCCTGAAGGCGGGACTAGCTTAATTAATGCTCTGCAGGCGACTAAGAGTTTGCCCATGCCGCCCGATCAGATTGTTTTAATCACCGATGGGTTACCTACGCAGGGCGCGACACCGCCCGCATTGAGACGATTTGTGGATGCCGGGCAGCGAGCGCGCCTTTTTGACGAAGCGGTTCGGGGGCTTAACCGAAATATTCCGATCGACGTAATTCTTTTGCCGATGAAAGGTGACGTACCAGCCCCGCACCGGTTTTGGTCGCTCGCTCGGGAAACTCGGGGGGCCTTTGTCATGCCCTCGCCGGATTGGCCATGAGTCGCGAGTTCCAGGATAGGTCATAGCCTCATGCGCTTGAAACGTCGAGATGCCGAAAGTTTTAGCTTGTCTTTCCTAGACGTCATTTGTTGTGGCTTTGGAGCGATTATTCTTTTGTTAGTGCTATCGGAGTTTGGTCAGCCGCTTGTGATTGAGCGATCGCGTGAAAATTTAGAACTACAGCTCAAGCGTTTACAGGAAGAAATCTTTGCTATTCGCGGTGATTCAGAGCGATTAGAGAGGGAACTGCAAGGGCGTGTGGATCTTCTGATACGGGAACGCCGCAATCTCGCGAGGGCATCGGGTGAGATGCAAAGTATTCGAGGAAAATTTGAGAACTCAAAACAGGACGCGGCTGTTAGCAATATCGTCGAGACTGAATTGTTATCTGCACTGGAAGATTTGCAGGCAGAACGTAAGCGTTTGCAGCAAGCGTCAGTGACTCGACGGAGAATTTCTACAGAGGCGGTCGGTGGTATCCCGGTCGATAGCGACTACGTCATTTTTCTCATCGATACCTCAGGGAGTATGCAGGGGGGGTATTGGGAAACGGCGATGGAAGTCATGCGTGAAATTCTCGATATTTATCCTCGGCTGAAAGGTCTACAAATTGTTGACGATAATGGCCGTGAGCTCTTTGCCGGCACGCGTGGACGTTGGTTGACGGATTCAAGTCGTATACGCGATGAAATTGTCCAGCGGATGCGTAGCTGGCGGGCATTTAGTGACTCCAATCCAGCTGATGGTATCGAAACAGTCATTCGAAATTATTGGTCTTCTGATCGGCGTATTAGCGTTTATGTTCTGGGTGATGAGTTCACGGGAGAGAGTATTCAGGCGGCGCTCGATGCCGTTGATCGCGTTAATCGACCCGATTCAAGTGGCACTCGGCGGGTACGGATTCATGCCATCGGATTTCCCGAGGCGCCAGGTATGACGCCGTTTACAAATATTCGTTTTGCTGCCTTAATGCGGGCAATGTGTGAGCGCCATGACGGCACGTTTGTGGGCTTGACCAATGTCAAACGCTGTCGGATGACCATGAATATTGGAGGCATTAGCACGTGCGTGGGCGGCGAAGATTGATCTCATTAGTAGGGCGGGCGCCGTGGGTGCTTGGACTCATGCTGTCGCTGACGGGCTGCGGGGCAGTGCAGATCGCACCGGAGCCTGCGCTACCCCGGGCGTTAGTTCAGCCTGTTCCAGTTGAAGTTGGCTTATTGTTGACACCTGAGCAGCGTAGCTTCCGTCATACCGAGACCCGAGCGGGTGTTGAGTGGGCCGTTGAGCTCGGTGCCGGACATCAAAGCCTTGCTCGAGAGGTTTTTCGCAGTCTATTTGCGGGTCTACGTGAGTTCAGCTCCCTAGAAGAAGTACGTGCGGCAGAGCTAGAGCGTGTGCCGGTGATCATGGAGCCCCTGATTGAGCAATACTCTTTCGCGACTGCGCGCGAAACGGGGGGCGAGTATGTCGCTGTCACGATTCGTTATCGAATCAATGTATTCAATTCAGCAGGGCAGGTACACGATGTTTTGAGTTTGACGGGTTACGGAACGAGCTTTGCCGCAGGGCTGAGCTCAGGTCCTCCGATCGAACAGGCTACGCAGGCAGCGATGCGCGATGCAGCCGCGCGGTTTTTGACCCAATTTTCAGAGTTACCTCTGACTGAGCGTCTACTTAGTGATAAGCCGCTCGAAGCTCTGAACGAAGCGGAATCTTTGGCGGCCGCTGCAGCACAGATTGAGGCGGTACCGATCAGGGTGTCGCGGCGGGTGGATCCGACTTGGACACCCGCAGCCACAACGACTCGTTAAACGACACATCTGAGGTCGTGACAGGTAATCCCGCTTCTAGACGTGGCGCATAGCGTGCTCGACGCAACGCGAACACCACCGAGCGGGCCGTTGCTTCCGGCAGAGTGGCTTGCTCGTCGACTAATTGTGCATCCATGACTTTGCCGTTTGTATCCACCGAACAGCGTAACTCGACGGTACGTAAACTGTAATCCTCGGGATTATCAGGCTGTAGACGGGCTGTCGACAGAGGCGGTGGTCGATAAACTAAAAGTCGCGGAGCTTTGAGTGGCGCGAGCGCTTCTTCGCCGGATTTTTCTAAGGTCTGCCAAGCTTCCGCGTAGGTATCCGTCGCTTTTCTGTTACCACTGACGAGGTACCAGTCACCGAGTTCCGTTAGCAGCTCACCTTGTACACGATAGTTTTCGGGAGCCCTTTCTTTGGCTATCTCTAAAGCGTATTGCAGGGCTCTTTCGCCATCGCTATTAAATCGATTGCTGGGCTGTTGTGAAATTAGCCCGGCTCCCTCTGCGATCTGGGGCGCAGTCGATTGTGACTCTACTTCAGGGCCATAGACAGCCTCTAGGAACCAAGTCCGTGCCAGGCCTCGTAAAGCTGGAACACCGACTAAGGCTTGCTCATTAGCTAGCTGCTCGGCGAGTTGCAGCGCGCGCGCATGGAGTCCACGCGCAGTACTGTAACGCCCAATGCTTTCGTACCAGCGCGCGTATCGATCAAGCGGCTCGATTAAGCGTAGATCATTTTTGCCATAAGTAGTCTCTGCGGTGCGATAGGCAAACTGATGTTCACGCTCTGCTTCACTTGTTTGGCCGAGTGCCACATATCCTTCGATCAATGCGTCCACTAAATCGAGCTGGTCAAAGTTGTAAAGACCATCGAGATTTCGTGATAGATCTACGGCGCGACGTAGCACGACGACCGCTTCGGTTGCGCGGCCGGTGGCCAACCAGGTTTCACCCAAACCATGCAAAGGACGGATCAGTAAACGATCGGCACCCGAGCGTTGGCCTTCCAATAATTTGATTGCTTGCTGATAGCGAGTTTCTGCTTCAGGAAATCGCCCCTCTCGGAAGGCGACTGTCCCCCAGTTGGTGAGCGGATTGACCAGTTCACGAGAATCAGCGCCGAATTCCAACTCGGTTAGCTCTACCAATGATTTTGCTAATCGTTCCGCAGCTCCGAGATCCTGATTGTCGAGCGCACGTTTAAAAGATTGGAACGTCTCGGCCCGGTTCGTCTCTTGCGCTCGCAAAGCCGGAGCACACAGGAGCAAGACTCCCGCTATCGTGACGGCACTCCACCATGACACTCGCGTCGGCCACATATTTACCGGCGTGATAAGCGAGAGTTGTCTCAAGGTTTTTGGAACAGATAGTGGGAAACCAACCATTCACGCCCCTCTCGATAACCGAAAAGTTCCGCGCACGACATGAAAAATACACGCCAATATACCCACCAGCGCGTCGTCTGATCGCTGCCATAAGCTTGCGTCAAAATGGGCCAAAGTTTCTCGCGCTGGGCGTCCATGTTGGCGAGCCAGGCCTCAGAGGTCAATTGGTAGTGACGGCCATCCACCTGCCAGTGATCCATAAGCCGCAGATCCTGTTGAAAATAATGCAGTAAGTCATCGCTCGGCATGATGCCGCCCGTGAAAAAGTATTTTGCCATCCAATCCGACTCATCCCTGATCTCGAAGGTGTAGGCAAACCGGTGATGGGTAAAAATATGTACAAAGAGCGTCGCACTCGGCGCCATCCAAGAGGCGATATTTGCGAGTAATGTTTGATAGTTGCGCATGTGTTCAAACATTTCGACTGACACGACGCGGTCAAACAGTGTGCCTGGCTGGAATTGCAGCTGGTTGACATCGCAGGTAATGACCTCGAGGTTGGTCAGTCCGCGGGCTAGCGCCTGGGCGTCAATATGAGCTTTTTGTGTGCGTGAATTTGAGACGACCGTGATTTTTGACTGGGGAAAATGGCTTGCCATCCATAGCGACAATGACCCCCACCCACAGCCTAGCTCCAAAATGCGATCCCCATCGCGTATCTGCGCACGCTCGCAAGTGAGCGCCAACATACGCGCCTCGGCAGCCTCTAGGTTAGCCGCTGCCTGCGAGATGTCGAAACTGTCGTAGTAGCAGCTTGAGTATTTCAGGTGTTTGCCGAGGACGGCGAGATAGAATTCTGTAGGCACTTCGTAGTGCTGCTCATTGGCCGCTTCAGTATGGATAGCGATCGGGCTTGAGCGTAACTGCTGCACCATCCGCATCAGGTGTGCCTGCTGAACCTCGGGGTCACCGCGGTCTTCCTCCCTTAGTCGTTGTGCCAACAGGGCGCGAATGCGATGGCGAATCAGCCAGTCCGGGATTCGATCAGCTTCTAGCCAGCGCATGGATAAGGAGGGAGCGTCTGATGAGGTCATAGTTCGTCAGCCTTGCGCAGAGATTGTGAGGCGCGTTCAAGTAGGGGGATCAAGACTCGGTAGGTTACATAAATTGCCAACGGCCCCAAAATCAACCACCCGAGGGTGGCATGAATGATGGCGTCCCAGAGCGTAATAATCGCCTCAAGAATACCTGTCGCCAGAATTTCCATGCCCGCAGCGATCGTCATTGGCTGCGGCGTGGCGCCGATCGCCCATTCGCCGAGTCGCATAAAAGGGATGATCAGCACCAGTTGGACTGGCGACATGGCGTAGCTTACGAGCTGGATCGCGGCCAGATTGAGCTTACGCGCGAGCGCGATGATAGTGAGCAGTGGTGTAGAAACACCGAGTACCGGAAAGAGTCCAATGCCCGCACCCAGAGCAATACATAGCGCCAGTTCTCGAGGTGATAGCCCTTGCTTCAGTAGCGCTAGGAGCGGCGCTAAGAGTCGCGTTTGGAAAAAATTTTTCATTGATCAAGGCTCATTTTCCAAAGAGCTTTTCAAGTTCAGCTCGCGCCGCTTCAGCTTGCGACCCGTCTTGGCCCTGCCATGCATTAGCCTTCGGGCGAAAGTGATCACAAAAATTTGCGCGATCTTTTTGATTAACAGTATCGGCTGTGGGTTCTCGGCATTGATCGGCCACAGCCGGATCAAACTCAACACACATGCGACACACATGCAGCTCCGCATGACAAGCTGGACAGTCATCTCGCCGACTCAGCGGAAGAGTTCTCACCGCCAGAGAGTGACCGCATTTCCAGCAAATCAAATCATGCGTCATGAGTTAAGTATCCCGCGATCTGTCATGAATTGTTTCAGTGCGGCCCCTGTGTGCGAGCGCCCTGGTCGAAGCGCCATTTTCTGAGGAGCCCCTTGTGCGACGATCCGTCCGCCACCCGCGCCGGCCTCGGGTCCCATGTCAATAACCCAATCGGCTTCGGCAATAATATCGAGATCGTGCTCGACTACCACCACGGTGTTCCCGGCATCCACCAGGCGATGCAGTACGCCGATGAGTTTTTCCACGTCTGCCATATGTAAGCCGACTGTAGGCTCATCGAGTACATACAGAGTGTGTTTCGCTCTACTACGGAGCGGAGCGCGCAAATCAGGCCGCACTTTTGCGAGCTCTGTGACCAACTTGATACGTTGCGCCTCACCCCCTGAGAGGGTGGGGCTGGGCTGCCCTAGGGTCAGATAACCCAAGCCGACATCGCAGAGAAGCTGCAAAACATGACGCACGCTCGTGTGCGCTTCGAAAAACTCGACGGCATCCTCCATGTTCATCGCGAGCACGTCGCCAATACTCCTTTCACGATAACGAATACTCAGCGTTTCTTCATTGAAGCGTTGGCCTTTGCAAACATCGCACGGCAATTTGACGTCCGGCAGAAAGCTCATCTCGATGGTCTGCATGCCCTGACCTTCGCAAGCTGCGCAGCGACCCCCTGCCGTATTAAAAGAAAACCGTCCCGCGGTATAGCCGCGTATGCGGCTTTCAGGCGTGCCCACAAAGATTTTCCGAATGTCATCCCAGATACCGACGTAAGTAGCTGGGCACGAGCGAGGCGTTTTGCCGATAGGTGTCTGATCCACCTCCAGTACCCGATCGATATGTTCGATACCATCGAGTGCACGACAGCCAGTCAGGCGTCGATCACCCGATGTCGCGGCACGAGCACTTGCGTACAGCACATCTCGAGCGAGCGTAGACTTTCCAGACCCCGATACACCGGTGATGATCACCAAACGCTGTAAGGGAATACGGACTTCCAAGTCGTTCAAGTTATGTAGCTTGGCGTGACGAACCCATAAGGATAGCGCCGTGCGAGATGTGGGTCGGCGCGGTGTATTGCTGTGAGGCACCGGTTCGCGCAGGTAGCGTCCTGTGATGGATCCTGGATTTGCAAGCAGGTCTTGAATCGTCCCCTCGCCGACGATACTTCCGCCGCGTACACCCGCGCCGGGTCCGAGATCAATCACATGATCCGCACGTCGGATCGTGTCTTCATCGTGTTCGACTACTACCAAAGTATTGTGATGCGCTGCCAAGTCGCTCAACGCGTCTAGTAATATCCGATTGTCGCGCGGATGTAGCCCGATCGTAGGTTCATCGAGGACATAGCAGACACCGCGCAGATTAGAGCCCAGTTGCGCTGCTAATCGAATTCTTTGTGATTCACCACCCGAGAGGGTTGGTGCGGCTCGGTCAAGCTGTAGATAGCCAAGACCCACCCGCTGTAAAAATGACAGTCTGCCATTGATCTCGTTCAAGACATCTCGCGCAATCGCTTGTTCACGGCCGCTTAGGCGCCAGCGTTTAATGTGTTTAGTGGCTTCGTCCACGGACTGACAGGTAAATTCGCTGATTGAAGTGTCTTTAAACTTAACAGCTCGTGCGACGGGGTTCAGGCGAGCGCCGTGACAGGTGCCACATATGTCTGCACTCGGATCCGCGTCAATCCACACGCGCTCTTCGCCGGATTGCTCCGCGTCAAAGTCTGTCAGCTGCTCACCCGTCCCATAGCAGTCATCACACCAACCTTGCTTCGAATTGAAAGAGAAGAGGCGCGGATCCAGCTCTGAAAAACTTTGACCACAACCTGGGCAGGCTCTCTTGGTCGAGAACACTTTGGCTTGAGATCCGTCACTCGGGAGTACTTGTACGACCCCTTTCCCGTACTGCAAAGCTTCGAGTAGTTTGCTGTGCAGATCTTTTTCACCACGCGCTGAAATGCCTAGCCGTGCAACCGGAAGTTCAATGGAGTGTTCTTTAAAACGATCAAGCCGTGGCCAGGGCTTCACGGGAATACGTTGGCCGTCCACGCGCAGCTCACGATAACCTTTGCTTGCTGCCCATTTAGCGAGATCCGTATAAAGTCCTTTCCGCGCAACAATGAGCGGCGCGAGTAGATCCACTGTTTGCCCGCGATACTGCCGGAGAATTTTGGCGACGATGGCATCGGGCGACTGTGGTTCGATAGGTACCGCGCATGATGGGCAGTACTGAACGCCGAGCTTGACGTACAGCAAGCGAAGAAAGTGGTAGATCTCGGTGAGGGTGGCAACGGTACTTTTACGGCCACCGCGACTGGTGCGCTGTTCAATAGCGACCGTCGGTGGAATTCCGCGAATAGAATCAACTTCCGGTTTGGCTGCGGGTTGAACAAATTGCCGAGCATAGGCATTCAAAGATTCTAAATAGCGTCGTTGTCCCTCATTAAAAATGATGTCGAAGGCGAGTGTCGACTTTCCGGAACCCGACACTCCCGTAATGACGTTGAAGGCGCCGCGGGGCAGCTCTACATTGATCTGTTTAAGATTGTGTTCGCGCGCGTTTAGGATGCGAATCGCTCCGCTCGCGTGCGACTCTCTACGCACTGCGAGGCTTTGCGTCGGCTCTGAGATTCTTAGCCGATTATTTTTTAGTTTCTTAAAGTTACGCGTGCTCGAATCCAAGTGTGTGCGTAGTGCCGCTCCAGTGTGCGATGTCGGATGCGCCATGACATCAGCAGGGGTTCCGGTCACGACGATTTCACCGCCCTGATCGCCGCCTTCTGGGCCAAGATCAATTAACCATTGCGCCGCAGCAATCACGTCGAGATTGTGCTCAATGACGATCAGCGAATGACCGGCGTCAATCAGCTTACGAAAGGCTTTGAGTAATTTACCAATATCTTCGAAATGGAGTCCTGTTGTGGGCTCGTCAAACAAAAATAGTTTAAGCCCCGCCGAGCGTTGCGCTGATTCTGCGAGGTGTCCGGCCAGTTTGAGTCGTTGGGCTTCACCACCGGATAGCGTCGGTACCGGTTGACCTAAGCGTAAGTAATCGAGACCGACATCAAGAAGAGGGGTTAATCGTGCGGCAACCTCTGGCGAATTGGCAAAAAAGGCACAGGCCTCGGTTACCGTCATATCCAACACATCGGCGATACTCGCTTCGCGGCCGTCGGGGCCCGGGTGGCGGATCTCGAGCGTCTCGGCGCGATAGCGACGACCGTCACAGTCGCCACAGCGCAGATACACATCGGATAGGAACTGCATTTCGACATGCTCAAACCCGCTGCCACTGCAACTCGGACAACGCCCCGTTCCTGAGTTGAAGCTAAAGGTTCCGGCGGTATAACCACGCTCTTTGGATTGGGAAAGTTTAGAAAACTTGTCACGTAAGACGTCAAAGGCTCCAACATAGCTTGCTGGATTTGAGCGGGTGGTACGACCGATGGGGGTTTGGTCGACAAACACAACATCCGTCAACGACTCTATGCCGCGTAGATGACGATGTTCTCCCGGTGCTTCGCTAGGACGGCCAAAGAATTTTAAGAGTGCAGGATAAAGAATGTCCTGTAGCACCGTGGATTTGCCGGAGCCTGATACGCCAGTTAGGCAAACCAATCGGTTGAGCGGGAAGCGAATACTGATGTCCTTTAGATTGTGTTGTTGGGCGCCTGCCAGTTCCATCCACTCATGGGTTTTTTGAGAATCATCGTGATTACTTGCGGGGAGCTCGACACGTCTGCGACCGCTTAAATATTCGCCAGTCAGTGAGCTTTTGTGTTGGCGGATTTCTTCGGGCTTACCGAGCGCCACGATTTGTCCGCCATGCTCCCCTGCGCCAGGGCCCACATCAATCAATAGGTCAGCCTGCTGCATGATTTGTGGGTCATGTTCCACCACAATTAGCGAGTTTCCGGCATTACGCAGACGGTGCATGACGTCAATCACTCGCTGCATGTCACGTGGGTGTAACCCGATGGAGGGCTCATCCAGCACGAACAACGTATTCACCAATGAGGTACCCAAAGCCGTGGTGAGATTGATGCGTTGTACCTCGCCCCCTGACAAAGTACGCGACTGTCGATCGAGCGTGAGATAACCGAGTCCTACCTGCTCAAGAAAAGCAAAGCGGCTGCGGATCTCACCCAGTAATAGCTCGGTTGCTTGATCGAGATTCCCCGGAAAAGAGAGTCGATCAAAGAAATCGCGTGCATGAGAGATGGGCAACAGCATCAAGTCGTGTACACATAGCCCGGGTAAGGTAGCGAGCTGCTTATCGGTCCATTCCGTGTCCGCTGGCTTGAAGCGCGGACGGCTGCCGAGCACGCTTGAGGCGAGGGGAGTATCGCCGAGTCGCCAGAGTAAAGACTCGCTGTTTAAACGGGCGCCATGACAAACCGTGCACGGGGTATAGGCTCGGTATTTAGAGAGCAGTACCCGAATGTGCATCTTGTACGCTTTACTTTCGAGCCAAGTGAAAAATCGTCGTACGCCGTACCAGACATTTTTCGCCCACTCGCCTTCGCCCTCGATCACCCACTGCTTAGACTTTTCATCAAGTTCGCACCAGGGGGTATCGAGCGGGATACCGCGCTTACGTGCGAGGCGCTGAAGGTCCTGTTGGCATTCGCGATACGCATCGGTTTGCCAAGGACGAATAGCGCCTTCGCGGAGTGTTTTTCGCGTATCAGGGATCACGAGTCCGTAGTCGACGCCGATGATTCGTCCAAAGCCTCGGCAGGCTTCACAGGCCCCAGCGGGGGAGTTAAACGAAAACGAACTCGAACTCGGCTCGCGATAAGAGATATCACAGGGTGCACAATGTAACCCGCTCGAGTAATGACGGGTGTTTTCAATGATTTCAGCATCAGCCGCGGAAACAAAGTGGGCGTGCATACGGCCACGACCGCGAGTCAAGGCCGTTTCTACCGCTTCGGTTAGACGTGATTTCTGTGAAGGATCTAGACGTAGACGGTCTTGTATGACTTCGAGTCGATTTTTTCCGACCTGCTTGATGCGCGTGTAGCCCTGACGCGTCAGTAGTGATTCCACTTCTTTGCGTGAAAAATTCTTTGGAACATCAACGAAAAAGCAGATGATTACGCGAGTGGGGGAATCATCGGCGGTGGTTTGCAGGAGATTTTGGCAAATCCCTTGGGGTGTATCGCGCTGCACCGGGGCTGCACATTTTTTGCAGTACAGGGCGGCGGTACGCGCAAACAGCAATTTCAAGTGATCGTTGAGTTCTGTCATCGTGCCGACGGTCGAGCGCGAGGTACGAACAGGATTGGTTTGATCAATGGCAATGGCCGGTGGAATGCCTTCAATACGATCAACCGCTGGCTTATCCATACGATCAAGGAATTGCCGTGCATAGGGCGAAAACGTTTCCACGTAACGTCGCTGTCCCTCGGCATAGAGCGTATCGAAGACCAACGAGGATTTACCCGACCCCGAGACCCCCGTCACGACGACTAATTGTCGAGTCGGAATATCGAGATCGAGACCACGTAGATTGTTTTGGCGAGCTCCGCGGACAATGATCGAATCCTGATCGATCGGTCCGCCGGCATCGTTCCTTGATAAGCCGGTGCGTTTCATGTGCCCGCATCCTACACCGGCACCCTATCGTCGCGGGATGGTCAGTGACGATCGGATGGCTGCCGCAGCGTGGTCACGCGCCATGATTCACGGCCACGATGCGGATCGTGAAACGGGAGTTTGCTGCCAGCTTCGACGAAAGGGCGCACCGTGGGTGTCATGCGAGAGTTACAGATTGCCATCATTGGGGCTGGAATCGCGGGGTTGACCGCTGCAAGAGCTTTACAGTTAATGGGTTTTCGTCCCGTGGTCTTTGAGCAGGCCGAGGTGCTCGGTGAAGTGGGAGCGGGACTCACGGTCACGCCTAACGCCACGCATGTACTGAATGCACTCGGTCTTGAGAGCGTACTGGAAGAGATCGGCATGCGTCCCGATCGTGGCGGCGTCAAACATTGGCGCACCGGCGAACTGTTGGTGGAGATCTCGCGCGGTAATGAGATGCGCGAGAAGTATGGCGCGGCCTACTACCAAGTGCACCGTGCCGATTTACATCAGGCGTTGGCGGCACAGGTCGAAGAATGTGATCCCGGTGCGATTCGCACAGCCCATAGCCTTACCGACTTCGAGCAGGGCAAAGAGGGTGTAAGGCTGAAGTTTGCGCAGGGACATACCGCTTCAGCTGATGTGATGATTGGGGCCGACGGGGTGCGCTCACGAGTGCGTACTCAATTATTTGGTGCTGAGCGTCCGCGATTCACAGGTTATGTCGCGTATCGGGGCCTCGTCCCATTTGAGGCTTTGCCGGATGGCGTCATTGAGCCGACTTCCTGCTTATCGACGGGGCCACATCGAAGCTTCACGCGATATCTGGTGCGCGGTGGTCGGTGGGTCAATTTCGTGGGTTTGACCGAGCGTCAAGATTGGCGTGAGGAGGGCTGGTCGATTCGAGCGGATGTACAAGAAATGCTCGAAGAATATGCAGACTGGTACCCGGATGTTCGTACGATCATCCGTTCAACTCCCGAGCACGGACTATTCAAATGGGCACTCTTTGATCGCGAGCCACTACCTGAGTGGACCCGTGGGGCCGTCACGTTAATCGGTGACGCCGCGCATCCGATGCTGCCATTTTTGGGGCAGGGTGCTGCGATGGGGATTGAGGACGGTATGGTGCTTGCCCGAGCCTTTGCTGCGGCCTCTTCCGTGTCGGAGGCTTTACGTCGCTATGAGGAGGCGCGTTTGCAGCGCGCCAACTGGGTGATGTTGGAATCTCGGAAAACGGCGTTGAATTACCACTCAGGTAACGACGAAAACTTTCGCCCAGGACGCCACGTGAGTGCCGAATCGTTAGGGTTGATGTCCTATAACCCTGCCGAAATCCCTATCTAAATCGCTAAATCATCAAGGTTGCAGGACCTGCTTCATGTATGGTCTCTGCCCCGTTTGATGTAATCAGAACGAGATCTTCAAGATGGGCGGTTCCACCAAGTCCTGTCTCAAATAGCGGGCAGTCGATCGACAGGATCATATTTTCTTGGAGTATATGATCTGCACGGCGGCCATCTATCTCATAGCGAGGTTGGTCGGTGTGGGCCAACCCCACGCTGTGTGGATTGAAAATCATCGGTACATCTGGATCAATTTCTTTGAGAAGGCGTTCGCCCAAAGCCGAGACTTCAGAGAATCGAAGCCCAGGCTTAAGTTGATCCTGTAGTGCTTGCCAAACTTTTGACATCGCGCGGGTACAACGCTGCATACGCGCTGATGTCTCACCGACGAATACCGTTCGACCATAATCACCATGAAATTGTCGTAGATGGCTCACACAATCGATTAAAAACGCACTGCCTTCACGTAGCGGCTCATCGTAGGCTTCAGAGGATGAGCCATTGACCACCATAAATACGGGCACGTTACCGCGTGCGGCTACCTCTGCATAAAAGCGCTGGCGAATCGCCCGTAGGCTTCCTAGGCTACGAGCGGCCTGCACGGTGGACAGAGCCGCCTCCACATTGGCTTTGGAAGCCAGTCGCATCATGCGGATTTCGGCAGGCGTCCGGATGAGACGAAAGCGGCGTGGGGTGTCTTCGCTCAAGACGGCGGTCGCGAGAGGGCGCGCACCTTCGATCAGAGCAGGCAGAGAGGGGTGGTCGTAGCCCAGCCGCAATTGGGCTCCGGATAAACCCAGCTGGGTTAATGCCCGCTCGAGCGCAGCTTGCATGTGGGGAGAATAGGGAGCTGCAGCGCTAACGGCTTGTCGCCGACGTTGCTCACGATCGGTGACGCCGAGTCCATCAAGACGATAGAGCTTCGGGGTTAAATCGGTGGGGCTCGTGAAGACGAAAGGCTCAACCCCGGGCGGTAGCCCATCATCAGCCTGAATGTAATAGTACGAAAACGCGGGAATAATGAGGGCGACAGGCTGTTTGGGGTCTGCTGGGACGACAGCGAGCGCGCTTGCGTCCAAGCTCATGCGTTCTAATAGCGGAAAAAACTGCGTAGCATGAAAGACATTACGCCCCTCAGCCACGATCATGGCATCTAGATTCTCAGTTCGCAGGATGTGAGCGGCTCGATCACGATCAAGAAAACCTTCGTTGCGAAGGAAGCTGAGATCAGGAAAGGCGTTTTGGGTCATGCATTGAAGCTAGGCAGTTGGCTGATACCTGTCAAGCAAGCTTCCAAGCAAGCGATCGCGGATGCCACTCAGCAAGGACAGGATCGCGTACTTTTGGTGTAATTCACGTTATGCAATCTGCTTCAGCATCCACAACCCCACGACCTGAGTCTGAGGTCAGCTCGATTTTCAGTTATCGCAAATATTGGGCGGCCCGTTTCGGCGTCGCGCCTTTCTTGCCGATGTCTCGCGCGGAGATGGACGCACTCGGTTGGGATAGTTGCGATGTGATTCTCGTAACAGGGGATGCCTACGTGGATCACCCGAGTTTCGGGATGGCAATTGTCGGCCGATTACTCGAAGCCCAAGGATTTCGGGTTGGGATTATTGCGCAGCCAGACTGGCAGAGCTCAAAGCCCTTTGCTGCACTAGGCCGACCGAATCTTTTTTTTGGTATTACCGCGGGCAACATGGATTCGATGGTCAATCGCTACACGAGCGATCGGCGTATTCGTAGTGATGATGCTTATACCCCTGGCGGTGAAGGGGGGCGTCGGCCTGATCGGGCCGTGATTGTCTATGCGCAGCGGGCGAGAGAAGCCTTTGCAGATGTGCCGATCGTGTTGGGCGGGATCGAAGCCAGCCTGCGCCGGATCGCGCACTTCGACTATTGGTCAGAAAAAGTTCGTCGGTCTGTCTTGTTAGATGCCAAGGCGGACTTACTGGTCTTTGGTAACGCGGAGCGACAAATCGTAACCATCGCGCATCGACTGGCCGCGGGTGAGCCGATTTCCGCGATTACGGATTTACGGGGCACCGCTTTTATACGCCGTGCGCCGGTGACGGGATATGTGGAAATTGATTCAACACATCTTGATACGCCAGGCGCCTTGAACCCGCCGATTGATCCGTATGCGATGGAAGACAACGGTGGTACGCGTCGTGACACGACACGTGAGCAGTCTCCCCCCGCCGGTGGGGTCAATGAACAAGTCGTACGTTTCACTCGGCGAGTCCGCAATGCAGATCGCGAACGCAGCGTCATTCGTCTGCCCGCTTTCGAGCAGGTGGTGGACGATCCTGTGATGTACGCACACGCCTCGCGTATTTTGCATTTGGAGGCGAATCCTGGAAACGCCCGCGCCTTAGTCCAGCGACATGGAAAAGTGGATATTTGGCTTAATCCGCCGCCGATTCCCCTGTCAACCAAAGAAATGGATCAAGTGTATGAGCTCCCTTATCAGCGTCGGCCGCATCCGGCCTATGGTGACGCCGAGATTCCAGCTTATAAGATGATTCGGTTTTCAATCGCTATTCAGCGCGGCTGTTTTGGCGGTTGCACGTTTTGTTCAATCACTGAGCATGAAGGGCGGATCATTCAAAGCCGATCAGAAGATTCGGTGTTAAGGGAAATCGCCACTATCCGCGACACCGTGCCGGGCTTTACGGGGGTGATTTCTGATTTAGGCGGCCCCACAGCCAATATGTATCGACTCGCGTGTAAGAGTCGTGAGATCGAACGGGCATGCCGTCGCCCATCGTGCGTATACCCAGGGATTTGCCCCAACCTCAATACGGACCATACGCCACTGATTGAGCTCTATCGTAAGGCGCGGGCTTTGCCAGGAATCAAAAAAATATTAATTGCTTCAGGGGTCCGCTATGACTTGGCGATCGAATCGCCCGAGTATGTGAAAGAATTAGCTCAGCATCATGTGGGGGGGTATCTGAAAATCGCCCCTGAGGCGATCAGTGAGGGTCCACTTTCTAAGATGATGAAGCCCGGAATCGGGACTTACGATCGGTTCAAGGAGCTATTTGATCGCTACTCGCGCGAAGCAGGCAAGCAACAATATTTGATTCCTTACTTCATCGCCGCTCATCCGGGGACGACCGATGAAGATATGGTCGAACTGGCACTTTGGCTGAAGCGTAACGGCTTCCGAGCTGATCAAGTGCAGGCGTTCTTGCCTTCACCGATGGCAACGGCGACGGCAATGTATCATTCAGGGAAAAACCCCTTACGCCGAGTCGCGCGCGATAGCGAAAACGTCGCGATTCCACGCGGTCTAAAAGTACGTCGGCTGCACAAAGCATTCTTGCGATATCACGATGCGAATAACTGGCCTCTACTGCGCGAGGCTTTACGCCGTATGGGACGCGCGGATTTGATTGGTCCCGGTAAGCATCAATTAATCCCGGCTTGGCAGCCGGCGGGAACGGGGCAAATGGTGGAGGGTCAGCGACGGCGTGCGGATGTACGAAAGCATCGCGGTGCAAGTGGCACGCCTTTTAAAACTCAGCATACGCGTAAGAGAGGTAGACCGTGATACCTGCGGTGAGTCGCTATTCATTGATGTGGGCTGGGTTCTTATTAGCGACAGCGACGGCGCTTGGCGCATTCGGCACTCATGCCTTAAAGCCCGTCTTACCGGCGGCGCGGTTTGAGAGCTTTGAGATTGGAGTGACGTATCAGTTTTTTCATGCGCTCGGTTTGTTAGGGATTGGGCTTTTGCAACGGCTATACCCGGACAGTCATCAGCTACGGTGGTCCGGGCGGCTGATCTTAGTCGGCTTATTGTTGTTTTCAGGTAGTATTTATGCCTTGACCTTCGGTGCGCCTCGATTTTTTGGGATGGTTGCGCCCTTTGGGGGTGTTTCTTTGATGGCAGCGTGGGTGATCTTTGTATTCGCGATCATCAAGCTTCCTAAGCACTCAGACTAGTGCTACTCACCGATGGGTAGAGTTGATAGCCAATCGATTATCGCGCGTGCAACCTCTTCGGGAGCCTCCTCATGTACGTAGTGACCGGCAGAGTCAAAGCGTACTAAGCGTGATCCCGAGATCAGGTTTTGGAGCGTATCGGCCTCGCTGGGCGCTTTATTGCGATCAGCATTGCCCCAGGGAATCAGCGTCGGTACGTTAACCTGAGTGGCGAGCGTGATTTCTTCGCCCTCCGCATACTGTGCCATTAGCGAGGTCATACCCTGCATGTAGCCGTCTGCTTGGGCACCGAGCATCACGTCATCAATGACCTGCTCGGTAACGATGTCTGGCCTGATGTAGGACTTACGCAGAAAGTTGCCACGGAATTCTCGACTCGCAAATAACTTAGCAGACATGCGCGGTAACGGCGGTACGGTGATCTGGACAATTTTGGGGACACCCGTCGTTAAGATCCCCGGATTCATTAAGATGAGTGCTGCGGCCGAAGGATCTTTCACCGCTGCTTGTAGCGCGACGGCGCCTCCCAGCGAATGCCCTGCATAGACGACATTTTTGAGTCCAAGCGCCTGTGTCGCGGCGATCAATGTTTCAGCTTGAGGGCCATTGTGATAATCGTAGTCGACGGGTTTGTCCGACAGCCCGAACCCTGGCATATCGATGGCGATCACGTGACAGCAATCTTCGAGACGAGGGGCGAGCTCACGAAAACTTTGTAAAGAATTGGCGAAACCGTGTAGCAATAGGATGCTGGGCTTCTCAGGCGCCGCTTGTCCCCATTCGCGATACCGCAAGCGCAAGCCATTGACGGTGACCAGACGATCTTCCGCGCTAAGGAGTGTGTCGACCGGTAATTCGGGCTCCCCCGGCCAATACGCCCAGAGCATCGCCAGCCCCCAGATTGAAAGCAGCACACCGATGAGCCCGAGTCCGACGCGTTTGAGAGTTCGCATGGCTCGATTGCATACAATGCACAACCATTCTGCCAAGTCGTATCGCCTCGAGAATCCACCCAGTGAGAGTTAGCCCGTCATGATGAGCGTGTGATGACGTCTGTTCAGCGCCCCTCTCAGCCGCTATTCGATGCCACCTTACCGGTGGTAGGGGTGTTATCTGGCCTACGGTCGGCTCTGAATTCGCATTCAAACGTCGTGCTTGATGCTTGAAGCGCCGCCTGGCGCGGGTAAGAGCACCGTGGTGCCGCTAGCCTTGCTACACGAGCCTTGGCTAGGTGATCGACGAATCCTGATGCTTGAGCCGCGCCGTTTAGCGGCGCGCGCAGTGGCTGAACGGATGGCGCGTAGTCTCAATGAAAATATCGGCGAGACCGTGGGATATCGCATGCGACTCGATACACGGGTAGGACCCAACACGCGTATCGAGGTCATCACAGAGGGCGTTTTGACCCGCTGGTTGCAGGAGGACCCTGAACTAGAGGGTGTTGGGTTGGTGATCTTTGACGAATTTCACGAACGTAATCTTCAGTCGGATTTGGGGTTGGCTTTACTACTCGATGCGCGATCGGCGCTTGAGACGAATCTCAAAATCCTATTGATGTCGGCGACACTCGATTCAGACTCACTCGTCAAATTTTTGGACTCTGTGGCGCGTGTTCAAGCGGACGGTCGACTCTTTCCGGTTGAGCATCGATATGTGGGCGACGGTTGGCCCTTGATGCCCGAAGACGGTTTGCCCCACGCTATTTTGCACTGCCTGCGGCGGGCGCTTGCCGAGACAGAAGGAGATATTCTGGTCTTTCTCCCTGGCGCTGCCGAAATCCGCCGCGTCACCATGGCTTGGCAGGACGTACCGCCGCAGGTTCGCGTATTGCCGCTTTATGGCGAGCTATCGGCGAATGAGCAAGATGCGGCGCTGACATCAGCGCCCCTAGGGAGACGCCATGTCATCTTGGCGACCAATATTGCTGAAACAAGCTTGACCCTGCCGGGTGTACGCGTGGTGATCGATAGCGGATTAGTGCGTCGGTCACGGTTCGATCCCGCTACGGGTATGAGTCGACTCGATACCGTTCGAATTTCTCGTAGCGCGGCAATCCAGCGTGCAGGTCGTGCAGGCCGACTGGCGCCGGGCGTTTGTTACCGCTTGTGGAGTGCGGGAGTCGATCGAAGTCTCGCTGAGCACACGCCGGCCGAAATTTTAGAGGCCGACCTTACTGGTGTCGCGCTTGAGCTTGCCCAATGGGGTTGCACGATCGAGCGCCTACGTTGGCTCGATCCACCCCCCAAGGCCATGTGGGGTACTGCGACTACGCTACTGCAGCAATTAGCAATCACCGATTCATCAGGTCAAATGACTGCACTAGGTCGGTCGGTCGCACGCTTACCTGTACATCCGCGTCTAGGTCGTGTGTTACAGGAGGCTAAGCAGCGAGGATGTGCTCTACTCGGCGCAGCCCTAGCGGCTCTCTTGAGTGAACGAGATCCCTTGCGATCCGCGGTCAGACATCAAGACGAAATCTCTGAGTCCGACATTGATATATTGACTCGATTGCAAATTCTTTGTCGCCAGGATTTTAAAGGACTTGATAACTCAGGCTTGTGGCGCCGAATCGAGCAGCAGGCGCGGCAGCTCTATCGACTACTCGAGCCAAGAGCCAAACCTGTCAGTCTCGGTGATTGCTTGCGTGACACCGATGAAGCAGCGGTTTTACTGGCGAGCGGATTCGCCGATCGCATTGCGCAACAACGCCCAGAGGCCCGCGGACGTTATTTATTAGCCAACGGTCGCGGCGCGACCCTCGCGCGACCCGACGCGCTATCAGGCGCTCCTTATCTGATCGCGCTGGAAGTGACGGATCGCGAGCGTGAAGCCGTTATTCGTCTTGCAATTGGCGTGAGTGAAAATGATATCGAGAAGGCTTTATCCGCTCAGGTGCAGACGACACGCCAAGTCGTATGGTCGTCGCAAGACGAAGCAGTCATTGCGCGCGAACAACGCGAGCTCGGAAGTTTAGTTTTGAGTAGACGATCTATTGAGGCGAGTGCTGGCCAACGTGCGGCCTTAGTACTAGAAGCTATTCGTACGATGGGGTTGGATTGTCTGCCGTGGACGGACGAATCGCGGCAGCTTTGCGCCCGTATTGAACTTTTGCGAGTGCAAAATAACGAAGTAGCGAGGGACTGGCCAACGTTTTCTTTGATATCTCTGAAAGATGAATTAGAGCAGTGGTTATCGCCATGGATAGAGGGTGTCAGCCGACGAAGTCACTTCCCTCAAATCCCGCTATTGCAGGCGCTCAAATATCGTCTCGGTATGGAGCGTGAACGTGTCCTGCAGCAATTGATGCCAGAGTATTTGGCATTGCCCACCGGCACACGGGTCCGTATCGACTATCTCGATGAACTTGCGCCGGCTGCGGCCATGCGCATGCAGGAAGTTTTCGGGCTTGCGTCTACGCCGCGTATTGCGGGGGGCGTACTCCCCATCACATTCAAATTACTCTCTCCAGCGAGTCGACCTTTGCAAGTCACGCGGGACTTAGCCAGCTTTTGGTGTAACGCGTACCATGAGGTCCGTAAAGATATGCGCGGTCGTTATCCGAAGCATTATTGGCCGGAAGACCCTTTGCAGGCTGAGCCAACTCGCCGAACGAAACCAAGGAGCTGATATGCCAACCATACTTGTGACAGGTGCCAATCGGGGCTTAGGGTTAGAGTTTGTGCGTCAATACGCTCTGGCGGGTTGGCGGGTACTCGCCACAGCGCGTGATCTTGCGAGTGCACCGGAGTTACAAGCGCTCGCTGCCGAGCATACTTCCGTGGTGATCGCTGCGCTGGATGTGACAAATGAGATCGCAATTAAACATTTATCAGTCACTTGGAAAGATGAGCGGATTGATGTCTTGCTCAATAATGCAGGTTGGTTGGGCGGTCGAGCCGAGCAGTCTCTGGACCGTCTCGATTATCAAACCTTCGAAGAGGTTTTAAAAACAAATACGTTCGCTCCACTTGTTATGGCGCGAGAATTTTTGCCGCAAGTGTTAGCGAGTGAGCAAAAAAAGATCGTAGTCATCACTAGCGGTCTTTCCTCAATGACTAACACCGTACGATTCGGTAATCTTTATTTTTATCGCATCAGTAAAGCTGGCGTAAATATGGCGATGCGCAGCTTGCAAGCAGATCTGCGTGATCGCGGTGTCAAAGTCGGCATTCTCGCACCGGGTATGGTCGATACTCGCTTGTTACGAAATAGTGGCTATGAGGGACCCGGTGTCATCGATGCCCCACAAAGCGTCAGTGCAGTGATGGGTCACATCAAAAACTTAGATCAAAGCGCAGAACTTATTTTATATACGGGTGAGCAGTTGCCGTGGTGAACGAGCGCGCTTCACGTCCTTGTAAGCTCGCTTGAATTTCAGCAACGATCGCTAATATTTCTTCAGCAGACCGTGCGCCGATATCGAGACCCACGGGCGCACGGAGCCGGCTTTCGAGTTTGGGCGCTTGCGCACCGAGCGCGCTCATCAAACGCGCACGTCGCGCCGCAGGTCCCAGTAACCCGACATACGGAATATGAGTATCTGCCAAAGCGTTCAAATAATCGGTATCCGCGAGTAGATGGTGGCTCATAACGAGTGCCGCTGAGAAGTCATGGAGCGGCAGTTGCTCCGCTAAATCTGCGGGAGACTCAAGAGCGACTATTTTCGCGGTGGAGCCGAATCGATGCGCCTCTACGTACGCGGGGCGGTGATCCACCACAGTCAAGTGCCAGCCAAGCTTTTCGGCAAAGAAGATCACAGCATCCACATCAGGGCCGGCACCGCAAATCAAAAGCTGTGGCGGCGGCCTCACATGAACACTGAATACTTGGGTGGCCGCGTGTACGACGCCATAGTCAGTCTGTCGTGGAAGAGACACGTCAGATTCGGAATCAGAACATTCTCCTGTTTTTAGATTGATATGGCAGGTAATTCTGCGCTGCTGCGCAGTTGCTTCAAAGATATGTTGCAAGGGCTGATAGTGCGTCTTCGCTGAGCAGCGAAGTAGAAGCACTTCCATCAGTCCTTCACAGCCTAAACCCAGCCCCCAAACGGGATCGTCACTACCGCGGCTGTCATAGCGATGAATACTAAGAGGGGGGGTGTTCGGCGGCGCGTCTAAGAGTTGACGCGCATGCTCGTGGAGATCTCCTTCGAGACAGCCACCGCTGAGTAGCCCGACGCGCTTCTCTCGACTGAAGAGCATGAGCGCACCGGATTTCCGATACGTTGAGCCCTCGGTACGAATGATCCACGCCGCGACCAGATCTTCCTTCTGGGCGCGTATCTCTTCAAAAAATGTGCGCAAGGCGCCCATGAGACATCAATGACGAATCACAATTTTTCCAAAATGGCGGCTGGATTCCATGAGTGCATAGGCGTCATCCGCATTTGCGTAATCAATGACGGCATCAATGACCGGTTTGATGCGATGCGTTTCAATAAAAGCATTCATCGCCTCAAAATGCGCGCGCGAGCCCACGAAAATACCCGAGATCGCTGTCGCATTAGCAATCAAAGACGCAGCTGGAATTTGCCCCCCGAAGCCGGAGAGTCCGCCAATAATAGCGATGTGTCCGCCTGGCGCGAGTACGGCCAAAGATTGCGGTAGGGTATTCGTACCGCCCACCTCAAGAACCTGCTCGATACCACCTTGACTCATCTGGCGGATGGAGTCTGCCCATTCAGGGGTTGTGACGTAGTTGAGGGTTCCCGCCGCCCCTAATTTGAGTGCGCGCTCGAGTTTGTCGTCACTGGAGCTGGTAATGAAAGCCTGAGCACCCGCGGCAACCGCGAACTGCAGCCCGAAGACAGAGACGCCGCCTGTTCCCAACAAAAGCACGCGATCTCCCTTTCGCATCTCGCCGCGACTTACCAGCCCGTTCCAGGCGGTGACGGCGGCACAGGGTAGGGTGGCCGCCTCCTCCAAAGATAGCGAAGCGGGAACGGGCACCAGCCCGTTCTCATCTAGAGTGACGTATTGGCTCAACATGCCGTCAATCGCACCACCTAAAGCGGAGGCGCCGGTCGTGGCGGTCGGTCGACCTTGCCACCAATTCTGGAAAAAGATCGCAGCGGCGCGATCACCTTCTTTGAATCGTGTGACGGCTGCGCCCGTTGCGACGACTTCTCCCGCACCGTCTGACAGAGGGACGACCCGATCGCGATCCCCTGTGGGATAAAAGCCTCGACGAATCATCACATCGCGACGATTAATCGAGGTGGCCCCTACTTTGAGGACCACTTCATTCGCGCCGGGAGCACGAACAGGCACATCGTTTACGAGTTCAAGACGATAGCCTTGGGCTTGCTTGCGCAGTTGGTACTGGCTTTGGGTGCGAGGTAATGTCATGCCTCGCATTGTACGTTCTCAACTGCGATCTTAAAGCGGCTCGTCGTTTTCGCGACTGATCGCGATGATGGCGGAGCGCGCGGGTAAGCCCTCTCCGTCAGGCCAATGACTCACGGGCGCATCCACCGTGCCCCCTGATCCTGGATGTTGGATCGATAGAAAGAGAGTTTTACCATCTGGAGTGAACTCACAGCCGCAGACTTCAGCACCGATGGGGGCGCTGACAACCTGGACTAACTTTCCGCGATCAGGTCCTGTCGTGGGCACCACAAAACAGCCGTCGTTGGCGATGAGGTCCCCGTCGGAATCGGTCACAACCCACAAACGCCCCGTGGGATCGAAGCCAAGATTATCCGGGCAGGCGATGGGGCTGACCGCTGAAGCATCGGCAAACCCGGCGTAGTACACATCTTGAGGGCGAATGTTACCCGCGGTGATTTCCTCTTGGTGAGTGAAAAACCGACTGTCTTCGCGTCGTGGGTCGCCCGCCAATAAAAATAACTCCCAACGAAATCGGGTACTGGCCGCATCATCGCTATCTTCGATCAATTCAATGATATGACCGTAATCATTGTCATTGCGTGGGTTCGCTGCATCAGGGCCTAGATTGATCTCGCGACCATTGAATATTTTTTGCTCTGCCTTGCGATCACCATTTTTGGTAAGCGCCATATAGACTCGACCCGTCACTGGGTTCGGCTCAACGTCCTCAGGGCGATCCATGGGTGTCGCACCGAGTATGTCCGCAGCTGCACGGCACTTGATGACTACTTCACCTTGATCAGCGAAGCCGTTTCCACTGTTGAGCGGGCCTGACTCATCGTGCACTAAAGGTAACCACTCTCCTTCGCCAGAGGCGTCAAACCGCGCAACATATAAGGTGCCGTGGTCGAGCAAATCGCGATTGGCCTCACGGTCGTTGGGGTCGTATGAGTCTCTCGTGACAAATTTGTAGACGTATTCAAATTTGTCGTCATCGCCCATGTAGGCGGCAACTCGGCCGTCGCGACAGACAATGGTATTTGCCCCCTCATGTGAAAAACGCCCAAGCGCTGTTCGCTTCTTCGGAGTGGACGAAGGATCCAGCGGATCAATTTCTACAATCCAGCCATGACGAAAAGGTTCTTGCGACTCTTGGCGAAGATCAAAACGAGAATCTAGGTAATCCCAACCGTAGGCGGTGCGCTCCCGCATGGGAAAGCGGCGATGCGCCTCTTTGCAGCGCTCATCATCACTACTCTGCGCCCAAGTCTTGGCATACCCAAAATAATCGTCAATATTTTCTTCGGCCGTTAAGTAAGTGCCCCACGGGGTTTTGCCGCCCGCACAGTTGGCAAAAGTGCCAAGCACTCGCACCCCTGCGGGATCCGCTTTCGTTTTCATCAAATCATGACCGCGGGCAGGACCGTGCACGTCCATGGGTGTCAGCGCAGTGATACGACGAGTGAGCGGTGCGCCTTTTTGTACGTGCCACCCTTTAGAGGACTTTTTGAGTTCGAGTACGCTGACACCATGCGCGTGTTGCATCCAGTTGACCGCACTCGGATGATCTTTGATCCAGCTTTCACGATTACGCGCCCGATCTCGCCCTGACTCGGGGAGCCCTGCAAAAACGAGTTCGGCTTGGACATATTCATGATTGACGCATAGGACACCCGTATCGGGATCATCCGGTTTAGCGAAGAAAGCTAACGCGTCATTATTGGTGCCGAACTGTCGGAGCTGGTTTTCCGCGCTTTGAGGGTTGAGCCACGCTAATGAACGCAAATCCTGAGCGGTCAGACTCGGTACGTTCTCGAATAGCGCATCACCCGCGCCGATCAACACTTGCTGGCGCAAGCCCGGAGACAAGCTGACTAAATCGAGCTTGTTCGGCGAGATCGCCTGCAAGACCGCTTTTGAGATACTTGAACCGGACTCCGTACTCGTGCGGGCATTGGCGAGTTCAGTTAACCCGAATAGGGTCACGCCTGCTGTGGCGGTTGCACCTGCTGCCATAAAGCCTCGCCGCGATAGGCGACGCGACAAAATGGATCCAAAATATTCAGGGGTAGGCTTGTGATACATAAGCGGGCGGTCCATGCCGATCAAGGTGCAAGTTCGTGGGAAGATTGCTCCGAATTTGTGACAACAACGTGTCAAGTTCCAGGCAGTCCCTCAAGTACTGTGACAAAAAATATTCCTTTGCCTTCACGAAGTTTTTTGGCAGCCGTATATTCAGCAGAGCGCCAAAAACCCC
>RFOD01000011.1 GCA_009926865.1 Gammaproteobacteria bacterium
TGCGTGCGGCGCTTTCGAGAGCGGGCAGAGGAGCTCGCCTATGCGCTCTGTATCGAAGCGGGTAAGCCCATCAGGGATGCGCGCGGTGAAGTGGGTCGTTTGATCGATACCTTTCACATTGCAGCCGGCGAGTCAGTGCGTATGACCGGTGAAGTTCAGCCGCTCGATATCAGTCCACGTGCCAAAGGCTATCAAGGTATGTGGCGACGAGTGCCGATCGGTCCGTGCTCATTCATCTCGCCGTTTAACTTCCCGCTGAACCTTGCCGCTCACAAGGTGGCGCCTGCGTTAGCAGTGGGATGTCCCTTCGTGTTGAAGCCTGCGTCACGCACGCCGTTGGGCGCACTCATCATGGGAGAGATTTTGGCTGAGACGGATTTGCCGAAGGGTGCGTTCTCGATCTTGCCTGCGGCTCGGGATGGGGCGGATCTGTTCACCACGGATGATCGTTTGAAGCTCTTGTCCTTTACCGGGTCACCGGATGTGGGTTGGGCGCTCAAAGCCAAAGCCGGTCGTAAGAAAGTGGTCTTGGAGCTCGGTGGCAATGCCGCGGTCATTGTCTGTGATGATGCGGATCTCGATGATGCCGTCGAGCGCATTATCTTTGGTGCGTATTACCAGTCTGGGCAGTCGTGTATCAGTGTCCAGCGTATCATTGCTCACACATCGATCTACGAATCACTCAAGGCGAAGCTCGCTGCGAAGGTGGCGGCGCTCCCGATGGGCGATCCGCGGGAAGAGCAGACGTTTATCGGGCCGATGATCGATGTTCGTGAGGCTGCGCGTCTTGAGAGCTGGGTCCAAGAGGCGACGGATCGCGGCGCAAGCTTGCTATGCGGCGGTGCGCGCGAGGGAGCGATGTTGGCGGCGACCTTACTTGAGAACGTCCCCGCCGATACCAAGCTCGTCACTGAAGAGGCGTTTGGGCCGGTCGCGGTGATGTCGAGCTTTGAGCATTTTGAAGATGCATTGCGATCCGTGAATGATTCGCGCTTTGGTTTACAAGCCGGGATCTTTACGAATCGTCTTGATTACATGCTGCGTGCTTGGGATGTGCTTGATGTGGGCGGTGTGGTGATCGGGGATGTGCCGAGCTGGCGAGTGGATCATATGCCTTATGGGGGTGTCAAAGATTCAGGGCTTGGTCGCGAAGGCGTCCGCTTTGCCATGGAAGACATGACCGAGATCCGTAATCTGGTGATTCGTCGACGCTGAGTAATGCCGCTTTTTTTGACCAAATAAAAACCCCGGCAGGGTGTGCCTGCCGGGGTTTTTGTTGGCACAGTGCCGCGTGGGATCAGACGACGCCGAAGGCGAGCATCGCATCCGCCACTTTCTTGAAGCCTGCGATATTGGCGCCACGTACGTAATCAATATGATCCGTACCCGCCTTGCCGCCGTATTCAGCGCAACGATCATGAATCCCGCGCATGATGTCTTGGAGAAGTTTTTGCAGATCGTCTTCTTTCCAGGAAATACGCGCAGAGTTCTGACTCATCTCCAAACCCGATACCGCAACACCGCCTGCGTTGGCGGCCTTGCCCGGTGCAAAGAGAATGCCCGCTTCCTTAAAGAGATGCGTAGCTTCCAAGTCGGTCGGCATGTTGGCGCCCTCGCTGACAGCCTTACAGCCATTGGCGAGTAGCTTCTTCGCGTCTGCAGCTTGGAGTTCGTTCTGGGTGGCGCAGGGCAGAGCCACATCGCACGCGATACCCCAGGGGCGCGCGCCCTCACCGTAGAACTTCGCATTTTTGAACTCTTTGGCGTATTCCGAGATCCGCCCACGACGACGATTCTTGAGTTCTTTGACCCAATTGATCTTCTCGAGCGTGAACCCATCGGGATCGTGAATGAAGCCTTCCGAGTCAGACAGCGTCAGTACGGTACCGCCCAGCTGAACGATCTTTTCGGCCGCGTGGGTGGCGACATTACCCGAGCCTGAGATGACTGCTTTCTTGCCCGCGACATCCTGCTTGATATGTTTGAGCATATTCTCAAGGAAATACACACAACCGTAGCCCGTGGCTTCAGTGCGAATCAGCGAGCCGCCGAACTCAAGGCCTTTGCCAGTTAGTACGCCGGTGAATTCATTGGTGATGCGCTTGTACTGGCCGAACATGTAACCAATCTCGCGCGCACCGACGCCAATGTCGCCTGCGGGTACATCGACATCCGCACCGATATGCCGATACAGCTCGGTCATCAAGCTTTGGCAAAAACGCATGACCTCGTGGTCTGATTTGCCCTTGGGGTTGAAGTTAGCGCCGCCCTTGCCACCGCCCATCGGTAGCCCCGTGAGCGCGTTTTTGAAAGTTTGTTCAAAGGCGAGAAACTTAAGCACGCTCTCTGTCACGCTGGGATGAAAGCGGATACCACCCTTGTACGGTCCAATGGCGTTATTGTTCTGCACGCGCCAGCCGCGTTGCACACGAATATTGCCTTTGTCATCTTCCCAGCACACGCGGAAGGAGACGACCCGATCTGGTTCAGCGATGCGACGTAGAATTTGATACTCGTGATACTTCGGCTTATCGGCAATGAACTCGAAAATATCCTGTGCAACTTCTTGCACCGCTTGGACAAATTCTGGTTGGCCCGGGTTGCGGCGCTTAACGCCCTCGATGAATTTCGGCAAATCGACGTGATCAGATACGGCCATGTTGCGTCTCCCCTTCTGTGTGCGCACCCTGTTATGGTTTGGATCGGACGAGCCGAGGATGGCAGGTGTGTCCGAAATGGAATAATAGGCGCTGAGGCCAAGCGGAAACAGGCTTTTTATGATCGAGGGGTCAGGTTTCGGTCGGTTAGGCAGGATATCGCTGCCAGGGTGCAGTCGATGACTGCGAGTTGAAGGGTGAATTGAAAGGAAGTTGTCATGAAAACACAGATCTTGGGGTCCTTAGTCGGCACATTTGTCGTATTTGGGACGGGGCACGCGTTCGCGGACGTCACCACGCTCGAATGGAAGTCTTTTGATGCCTCACGTTATTCGCAAGAAGTGACCGAATGCGATCGTTTAGCGGGTCATTCCGACGATCCGAATAAGGTGGTGCCAGGGATTGGTACGCGTGCCATGGATCTGCCTGCTGCGATTCAGGCCTGCCGCACGGATCTTGCGCAGGATCCGCAGAACCCGCGCTTGCAGTATCAATTAGCACGCGCACTGACGTACAACGGCCGAGTCACCGAGGCCTTGCCTATCATCGAACAAGCAGTTTCAGCAGGCTATCCGCAGGCTATTTTTGTGACCGGCTACCTCTATCTGGAGGGTGCGTATTCCGCACCAAAGAATGCCTGTCGCGCAGGCGAACTGATCCGTGAGTCGGCGCTCTACGGTCGATTGGCCGGCCAACTGGGTTTTCCCGCCTATGTGCTCGCGGGTCGATTTGAGGGCTGCGAGCTCAGCCAGACGCGTGAAGAACTCATTGAGTTCGTGGAGACCGCGCGCAAGACGCGTCTCGATTATTATCCCGCGGTGTTGGCGGAGTCTTTGTTGAATCAGCTCAAGGCGGCGGAACCTGCATCTGAGACGGCTCCTGAGTGAGCGGGCTCGGGGAGCTCTGTCAGGGTGGCCTCCATCAGTAAGAGGGTGCTGGCCACCGATACGGCGTTCTCGAGTGCGATCCGTACGACTTTAGTGGGATCCACAATACCGGCTTCAAATAAATCCACATAGCGTTGCTGGGCGGCATCGTAGCCCAGCGCGCCTGTGGATTCTTTGAGTCGGGTGGCGACGACTCCCGCATCGACTGCCGAGTTTTCGGCGATTTGCCGAGCAGGTGCTTCGAGGGCGCGCTGTAGACAGCGCAGGCCGGTCAGCTCATCGCCTGAGCTTGTCGATTCCAGAGCCTGTAAGGCATCGACGCAGCGCAGCAAAGCGAGCCCACCACCGGGGACGATGCCCTCGGCGACGGCGGCTTTGGTCGCATTAATGGCATCGTCGAGCGCATCACGGCGCGCTTTCATCTCCGCTTCGGAGGCGGCACCGCAACGGATCAAGGCGACGCCACCGGAGAGTTTGCCGATACGCTCCTGCAGTTTTTCACGATCGTAGTCGCTGCTCGCTTTCTCGAGTTCATGTCGTAGTTGAGCGATCCGCGCCTGAATCGCGTCTTTCTGTCCTGCACCGCCCACCAGCGTCGTGTGTTCGCGATCGACAACCACGCGCGTCGCGCGGCCGAGCATCTCTGGGGTCACGTCTTCGAGCTTATGGCCAAGTTCGGTTGCGATGAGCGTGCTTCCGGTCAGCACCGCCATGTCCTCAAGCAACGCTTTTCGCCGATCACCAAATCCTGGTGCTTTGACCGCGACACTTTTCAAGATCCCACGTATTTGATTGACGATTAAGGTCGCCAAGGCTTCGCCCTCAAAGTCATCGGCAATAATCAGTAAGGGGCGACCGGATTTGGCGACTTGCTCTAGGATTGGCAGTAAATCTTTGAGGACATTTATTTTTCGATCGGTCAGCAAGATAGCGGCATCTTCGAGTGCCGCTTCCATCGTTTCACTTTGTGTGACGAAATAGGGGGATACATAGCCCCGATCGAACTGTAGGCCCTGTACCACTTCCAGGGTGGTATCCGTGGTTTTGGATTCTTCCACGGTAATGACGCCTTCATCGCCAACGCGCTCCATGGCATCGGCGACCAGATCACCGATGCTGAGATCGTTGTGCGCGGAGATCGTCGCAACCTGTGATTTTTCGAGGCGTGTTTTAACCGGACGAGAGGAGGCTTGCAGTGCCGCGACCACGGCTTTAAGCCCTTGGTCAAGGCCGCGTTTCAGATCGATAGCGCTTGCGCCTGCGGTGACGTTACGAATCCCATCAGCGAGAATAGCGTGCGCCAGTAGAGTTGCAGTGCTCGTGCCATCTCCCACTAAGTTGCCCGTCTTTTCCGCAGCCTGACGGAGCATCTGCGCACCGAGATTTTCTTCAGGATCTGGTAGGTCAAATTCTTTGGCAATCGTCACGCCATCGTTACAGACGAGCGGTGTTCCCCAGCGTCGTTGGATGAGGACAGATTTGGATTTAGGTCCAAGCGTGATGCGCACAGCATCAGCGAGTTGGGCTGCGCCACGTAACACTTTGGCCCGTGCCTCAGCATGAAAGCTGATTTTCTTGTGAGCCATAGATTAGGGTTTTCGAGGACGGATATTGGGTGGGCGATGAGGGGGTGGAAGTCGCCAGAGGCGATCGGGGACGCGATGATCGGGCATCCTGCGCCAGGGGCCGTTGTAAAAGCGCGCCCGGTACCACGCATCGTGTTCAAATACCCAATAGTGACGATCAAAGAAAAAATAGCCACTGGGAATATCGACACCGTAGTACACGCCAAAGCCCGGGATGACCTGTAGGCGCGGGCGACTCGAAAGCTTCAGCGAGACGCTGGTGCTGATGGCCGTTGCAGGTCGTCCTGAGCCAGAGTCGCCCGAGATCGCGCAGGCGCTCAAGTTAAAAGCGCTGAGCAGGCAGAGAAGGGTCAGTGGGTGCGCAAGATTTAAGCGGAGAGTCGATTGCATGCAAGCTACGCTAGCCGATGGCAGGCGAACACTTCGTGCGCAGGAAAACGTCACGGGCGTCAAGAATCGTCAAGAACGGTCAATCAGGCTTGCATTGAGGATCTTGCTTGCTACTCTGAAGGTGAGTCGATCCCGCGAGGCGCAGATCGCGCTTCGCCTAGTGTCATGAACGGAGGATGCGTCATGAACCGAACGGCAAAGAATGTATCGCGAGTGATCGGAGTCAGCCTCGGGCTGCTATCCACGATGACCGCCTGGTCGGCTGTCGAATACGCCAAGGTGATCTCGCGGACCCCTGTACTTGAGCAGGTGCTCGTGCCGCGCGAAGCGTGTCGGGATCAAGCCACCACAGTCCAGCCACCTAAATCTGGAGCGGGTGCCTTAGTCGGTGCCATCGCCGGTGGCGTGCTTGGGCATCAGGTCGGTGACGGTTCCGGCCGGGTGCTGGCCACGACGGTGGGAGCCGTGGGCGGTGCCGTGATTGGGGATCGCTTGGAGCCTGCGCCCGCGACCCGGGTCATCACCACTCGGCGTTGCGTGACCGAGCAAGTGATCGAGAATCGTGTTGCCGCCTATGACGTCGTCTACGAGTGGGGCGGAAAACAATATCGCACGCAACTTGATCACGATCCGGGTGAGTCTTTGGCGCTAGAGATTTCGCCCCTGCGCTCGAGCACCGTGTCGCCGCCCGTCGTGACGGCGCCGAATGTGGTCGCGCCCGTCGATACAACGATTTATCCAGCCACGCCTGTTTATTCGACCACCCGCGTTTACCCGGCGACGACAGTCTACAGTACGCCGCCTGTGTATCGGGATACGCGCCTAGTTTTCCCGAGCGTGGGTGTGAGTTACGTGTACGTGCAGCGCGATCGCGCCTACCACAGCCGACGATATGACGATCATCGTTACTCCGATCGCGGGTATCGCGAGTATCGCGAGCTTGATGGCCGACATCGTGATCGCGACGGACGTAAATATCGTCACGGCGACTGATCTTAACCGCCGCTCCCCGAGGACTTCGATCGTCCATGCGGATGATCGAGAGTCTTGGGGCGACGTGGGTGACGCGACGTGGGTGAGGCGACAGGCGAAAACTAGGCAGCCAAAGAAACGGTGACGCGGTTATCGGCGCCGATGTCCGAGACCTGTAAATTGACGCCTAGCGCATCGGCATAACCTAGGATTCGAGGCTTGAGCCACATCTCGTGGACTTCTTGGTCAGTGAGATCGTACTCACCCGCGGCTCTCGATAGCGCTAAGACTTTGCTGTAGGGGAAGGTGAAACTTCGCTTACCCGGTTCGCTGTGTAGATCCATGCACAGTTGGTACAAGCAGGTCGTACGATCAAAGATTCCGGCCAGTGCAATTTCTTTTTCGCCCGTGCTATCGATCATACCTTTGAGGCGTTGCAGCATCGGCGCCATCGTTTTGATGTCGTGCGTGACATACTCGTTCACGACGCCCTGATTTTTGGCGAACTGCACCGAGCCGAGATGCATTTTGACCAAGGCATCGTTCATGTCATGTGGGTAAGGTGCGGTGTCGTTAAGGGTACGGATCGCGACGGAGACCGCCGTCCCCAGCATTTTTTCTCGCCCTTCAAAACCGCTTGAGGTCGCGAGCATTTCGGCCATACTCTTTGAGCCGCCCGCTAACATGGCTTTGACAAAGGGAGGCGGTCCGCCGCCGGAGCCCGCCGAGGCCATCATCTTCTTCATGATCCAGGAAATCAGCTTGCCTTTGAGGCCGCCGGGTTTGCCCCCGGTCTGTGTGGCTGCCGTCATACGTTACCTCCGTCCTGATCCTCTGTGGGAAAGGGGTGCGAAAAGACCCTGCGAATCTAGCCCGCCTGATCGGCGTCGTATAGCAGTTCAAACTCCTCTATCCAAAATGGCATCTCGGGGCTCACCGTGAGTCTGAAGGGCGCGAGATGCTGATTCCAGTAAGCGGTGTGTAGGGGCACCCAGACGGCTGGATCGCGTACGGGTGTCCCATCGATCCGGGTGTGCTCTGCGCGCACGTGACCGAAAACCGCCTCATCCACCCGGACCACACGGGTGAGCAGCACGGGGCGGCCGTGTATATCAATGAGCAGTAGTAACTGGCCCACCGAGGGAGTCGGCGTTTGGGTGCGCTCTACAATCCACGGCAAGGTGAAGGTGCCGACCTTATCCCCCGTGCGAATGAGTTCAAATATTTGCTCGGTACTCGCCTCATCGAGCCCGATCCAGCGAATTTCGACTCGCTCGTCGGGTAGTGACTCGGTTGGCAAAGCCTCGCGCGCGGCGGTCATAAACCGTGCGATTGCCTCGTGGGTCGGCGCAATGGCCGGGGAGGGTAGATACACGTGCGCTTCCCCCTTGAAGTTGGGTATCTTGTTGCGGACTTTACACGGGGGACACTCATGAAGAAAACCACGATGTCGATGGTCGGTCTCGTTTCGGCCCTGACGGCAGTCTCTTTTCTGACACCAGTGACTTATCCATCAGCGGCGGCGGCACCGGCCTATGAATTTACGCGGCCCGAGCTTGAGTCGATTATGGATGACCTCATCGCTTGGTTACCCGGTGCTTGGGATAACTATCCGCAAGTGCATTTCGAGCGTCGCGTATACACGCCTGCAGAAGGGGAGCACGCCCATTGGCATCGCACCTTTGCGCGAATTGATGCACCGCAGATTGGTGAGGTGGTGTTTTACGGGCAGATTAATGTAGGCGGTCGCGATGGCCCCATGATGCACCGCAGTCAGATCCTCTACAAAGTGTGGATTGATGAAGAGCGCGATGTGGTGGTCATTAACGGACAAATGCCACTCGATCCGGCGGCAGCCGTTAACTTGCATGAAAAGCCCGAGTTATGGCCAACGGTGCAGATGCGTGATGCTGCGGCGCTCAAGTGTGATTTTCTTTGGCGGCGCGATGGCGCACAGATTGTCGGCGTGCTCGATGCCAAGATTGAAGAGGGCCGAGTGGGCGGTCCGGGAACGTGTAGCTACAAGGTGGGCGACACCGACGTGGAATTCTTTGCCGATGCTGAATGGACACTGAGTGCCGATGATCATTGGGATTACGACATCAATTTGATGGCAGGCCATCAATTTGTCGGCCGAAGTGATCGCACGCACATCAAGATGGGTCGAACCCGCGGCTACCAATGCTCGGTGACGGATCGTAGCGGTACGCGAGCGTGGCATGCGCACGATCGGGGCGCGAACCAAGAGGTCGCCGCTGAGACGGGGCCGTTACGACTGCGATTGCTACGGGCTTCCATGCCCGATGCTGAAGGTCGTGGGATGCACGATCGCTTGCGTTTGATGCTCCAACCCATGGATGGCGAGGCGCCTATGTATGAAGTCGAGGCAGCCGCGAAAGCGGACGTCATCAATCTGAGCCACGCCGAAGTGACAGCGACGTGTCGGGCGAGCGCCGAGCTGCCGCCACTCGGGCGATAAGCGCTCGTATTCGGCACCCGAGTTGGGCGGCTAAGCGCAGCACCGCCGACGAGGCGGCTGCGCGAATCGCCTCGGGAGCGACCCTCGGACTCAGTGGCTTTACCGGGTCGGGTTACCCCAAGGCGGTACCTTTGGCCTTGGCCGCGCGCGCTAAGGCGCTGCATGCGAGCGGTCAGCCGTTTTCGGTGCGGGTATTGACGGGTGCCTCAACGGGACCTGAGGTTGATGGGGCGTTGGCAGAAGCGGATGCCGTGTCCTTTCGCATGCCCTACAACTCCGATCCCATCGCGCGCGAAAAGATCAATTGTGGCGATATCGACTATCTTGATCTGCATCTCAGTCAGGTCGCGCCCATGGTGCGAGGTGGATTCCTAGGTCCGCTTGATGTCGCGATCATTGAAGTCGCGGCGATCGATGAGGAAGGTCGGCTGGTCCCGAGTAGTTCTTTAGGCAATAACCGCAGTTTTCTCGAGGCGGCGCACGGCGTGATTCTCGAGGTCAATCATTGGCAGGATGAGCGACTACTCGGGATGCACGATATCTATCGCGATCTTAGGGACCCGCCGCACTCGCAGCCGATACCGCTCGTGCATGCCGCAGATCGCATCGGGGAGCCCTGGTTGCGCTGCGATCTCGATAAGGTCTGGGCCATTGTCGAGACGGATATGGCAGACCGATGCACAAGTTTCACAGCGCCCGATGAACGAGCGCAATTGATCGCAGGCTATTTACTGGAATTCTTTGAGCATGAGGTCGCGAATGGCCGGCTGCCTGCGCAACTGCTGCCCCTCCAATCAGGGGTGGGTAATGTGGCCAATGCGGTTTTGGGAGGGCTCTCGCGCTCAAAGTTTGAGGGGCTTTACGCGTATACCGAAGTACTGCAAGACAGCATGCTCGAGCTTTTATTGCAGGGCAGAATGCTAGCCGCCTCGGCGACTGCGCTCGGCTTAAGCGCCGAGGGGATGGAGCGCTTTCGCGCCAACATCGAAACCTTACAGTCGCGGGTGATCTTGCGCCCGCAAGAGATTAGTAATCACCCGGAAATCGTACGTCGGCTCGGCGTGATCGCCATGAATGGCATGCTCGAGTGCGATATCTTGGGAAATGTGAATTCCACCCATGTCATGGGTTCGCGGATCCAAAATGGGATTGGCGGGTCTGGCGATTTCGCTCGCAATGCACGACTGTCTATTTTTACGGCGCCTTCTACTGCGAAGCAGGGCGCGATTTCAACCATCGTGCCGCATGTCTCGCATGTCGATCATATTAGCCAAGACGTGCAAGTGGTGGTGACCGAGCAGGGCTTGGCGGATCTACGCGGATTATCTTTGCGTCAACGCGCGGAGCTCATTATCGCTCGGTGTGCGCATCCGGATTATCGACCTGCACTACAAGAATACTTTGAGCGTGCGCAACGGGTGAAGAGCGGGCATCAGGCGCCGGTGCTCGTTTCCGAGGCATGGTCTTGGCATGAGCGCTATTTGCGTGAGGGGTCTATGCGTGACGGGTCGACGCGAGAGGATGTCTGAGGTCCCAGGCGCGGCTGTAGGAAGACCACCAACAAAATCGCGGCTGCGCCGAGATAGAACTGCGTGCTCAGCTGCTGATATTCGCCGAGCCATAGTGCCGCCAAAATAATTGCATACACCGGCTCGAGATTAATGGCGAGCTGAGCGCTGAACGCGCTTAAATGACGCAGGGCATGGAGTGAGAGGACAAAAGGGATCGCGGTGCAGGCGATGGCGAGCACGATCAGCCACAGCAAATCGGCTTGTGAGGGGATCACTAGCGTTTGCTCAGCGCCGAAAGTCAGACTGCCGAGTAAGATCAAAAAAATGCCGCCGATCGTCATTTCAAAGAGGGTGACCGATTCGGCTGGCGCTTCGTTCACATAGCGCTTGTTGAGCGCGGTGAAGGTTGCGGCCAGCGCGGCGGAGAGCGTACCGACCGCGATGCCCGCTCGCATCTCAAGTGGCACGCCCCCTACGAGCAACCACACGCCGGGAATTGCGAGCAGGCCGAGCAGCAGCTCATGTCGACGGTGTGGCGCGCGGGTGATGAGGGGCTCCAAGAGGGCGGTAAAGATGGCACCGAGCGCCATGCAAGCCACCGCCACGGACGCGTTCGATAGCTTGATCGCGGCGTAAAACGTGAACCAATGTAGTGCGACGAGACAACCAATCAAGGCATAGCTAACGAGCCGTCGACGCGGTAGAGCCCGTAATCCCCGCCACGCTTGTGGCCACCCGGCGAGCACGAGCGACACGAGCCCCATGCGCCAGACCACTAAAGCCAAGGCGGGCAGACTGATCAGTTTGCCGAGAATGGCCGTGAACCCCCAAAGCAGGACGCAAAGATGAATCTGCCACTGAGCGCGGCGCAAAGCGTGGGGGTCGGTCATGAGGGCGCCATTGTAGGCGCGCTTCATGATGGGTGCTATGCGGCCATTGGCTCAGGCCAAGCGTAAATATTGCGAAGGGTGCGAGTGGCTCGGGTGATCGATCCAGCCTTGTACGCGCGCTGACACGAGGCGATTCGAGACACCCGCCCAGAGCGGAATCAGCGGTACATCACGCAACAAGAGAGACTCGGCTTGGCCGTAGGCGGCAAAGCGCTCAGCCACTGTGAGTTGTCGCTCTGCAGAGTTAAAGATTTTGTCGTAGGCAGGATTTTTATAACGCGCGACGTTCACACTGGAATCTGAGACAAAGCGATCGAGGAACACCGAAGCGGACGGTACGATCGCAAACGACGCGTAACTGTAGAGATCGTAGTCACCGCGCTGGATGGCGGCCGAGTACGCGCGGCCATCGATTTGTAGCAGCTCCAGATCGACACCAACGGCTTTCCACATCGCACCGACGCCGAGGTAGAGCTTGCGGCCCACTGCACTTGACGGAAAACCGATGCCGAGTTTGAGGCGCGTTCGGGTACCGAGCGCAGCCTGCAGGAGTTCACGCGCCGCTTGAACTCTTTGGGGCATCGACCAGTTAGCGTGTTCGGGCTGTTTAAGTTTAGGGTAACCGTCGATGCCGGGCGGCAGGACCGCCTCCCAGGGTTGCTCACCTAATCCGCGAACGCGATTGGCAATGATTTTTCGATCAAGAGCGAGGCTGAGAGCCCGTCGCACCCGAACGTCATCGAGCGGCTTACGCTCGAGGTTAATCCCGATCGCGCCGAGGGCGCATTCGGGGGAGCTACGCAGCCGAGCAGACAGTTCGCGCTTCGCGGAGGCGAGGTTCCCCATATCCTCAATACTCGCGACATCCACCTCGCCAAGCTTAAAGAGGCGTAGGCGTGTACCGTCGTCGTAACCCGTCATCCATTCCACTTCTTCGATCGCGACTTGATCGACATCAAAATAATTGGGATTACGGCGTAGCTTGATATCTTTACCGCCTGGTGCCCAAGCAGCCATTTTGTAGGGGCCATTGCTGACAATGATGTCGGGCTTTGACCATTCGCGGCCGTGTTTCTCTACAACATGTTGAGGAATGCAATAGGCCGAGACGAGATTGAGCGGGAGTTCCACATCCGGATGGGCAAGCTTAATGATCAGCGTATCAGCACGCGGCGCCGAGACCCCGAGTGCTTCGGGGGGTTTACGACCAAAGCGAACGTCGCGTCCATTCACAATGGAGTCCATTCGTACCGCTTGCGGTGCACCCGTGTCCGGCGCGAGATATCTCTGTAGCGTGAAGACAAAATCTCTGGCCGTGATCACGCGCCCATCTGACCAAGAGAGATTTTTACGCAGCGTGAACGTCCAGGTAAGGCCATCCGCGCTTGTCGTCCACTTGCTTGCACAACCGGGGACCACTTTACCCGCAGTATTAGTCACGGTGAGGCCTGCAAAGAGTTCAGCGGCCATCTCGGAGGTCACTTGTCCGGTGGGTCGTTGAGGGTCAAGTGAAGTCAGTTCACTCGCCACAATGCGACGCAATATCTTTGTCTCGCTACGTGAACGCTGTGCCCAAGCGGCTGATGAATACAAGGGAGCGATCAGACTCGCCGCAACAAAAACTCTTCTTTTGATCATTTAAGAATAGAAATTACTATCGAAAAGCTACGAAACTAATAATAACAATAATTAATAAGGCACTTGTCACAATTGCCACAGTCGATCCTGCGTGCGACCGTCCTCCGAGCATGACGCTAGCGAAGATTTTGTCAACATATACGCGGGCTTTCGACTGAATAACGGTATGAGATGCCAGTCGAAAAGTTGATCCATGTTGGGCAACACTTTCTCTTATCAGTTGACTTAATCGAAAAAGCGGGACTCGATAAAACCAATCGAAATCCAATGTTAAAGTCAATGTGCGTCGCATGAGTGGCAGTGTCAAAAAGAATGCGAGCCCCGAAAACAAAAGAAGCTGCAACTGACTGACAAGGTGCTCTGTCGTGTAGGGTACGTACGTCACGGTGTAGGGAAGATAGGGGTAAAGAAGCTGTGGTGCACAGCCAATCCCGATGCACAACGTAGCCAATACTCCCATTGCCAGCTTCATACTGAGATGTGGGTCGCTTGGTCGGAGCCCGGAATCTTTCTGAAAAAAGACGAACCAAGGAAACTTAATGCCAGCATGCAAAAATACTCCAGCGGATGCTGCCGTCAAGGCTAGCCACACCGCCAGCAGTTGAGCGTCTATCGCTGCCTGACTAGTTAATGATTTGCTAACAAACCCTGATGTAAACGGGAACGCAGAAATCGCCAAAGCCCCGATAATCCCAAAAGTCGCAGTAAGGGGCATCGAGCGCGCGAGGCCACCAAGATCCGTACATTTCCGAAGACCCGTTTGAGCGATCACTGCTCCCGCACTCATTAACAAGAGCGCTTTATATATTATGTGTGTAAAAGCGTGGGCTACTGCGCCGTTTAGGGCAAGGTCTGTGCCAATACCAACAGCACACACCATAAACCCAACTTGGTTAACTATCGAATAGCAAAGAATTCGACGAACATCATTCTCAAGTAACGCGTAAATTATTCCGTAAAATATCATGACCAGTCCAATGCTGATCAGAACACTCTCACCAGGGAATAGAAGAATCAGCGCTAGCACAGCGGACTTTGTAGTGAATGCAGATAGCACTACCGACCCTGATGGAGTTGCCTCTGGATAAGCATCCGCCACCCAAGCGCTGAACGGTGGTGCACCAGCGTTGATCAGTACCCCAATAAAAATCAACCAAGCGCTTAAACTCTCGAGAGGAAGTGGGCGGATTATTAAATCTCCTTGGGTTGCTAAGCCGGCAATACCGGCTAACAAGACCACTCCCCCCATGAAATGCAATAACGCATACCTAAAGCCAGCTGCCCTGGCAGCCTGCGTGCGTCCATCCCAGATAATGATGGTGGAGAAGACAGCGAGCATTTCCCAAAAGACGAAAAAAGTGAGGAAGTCGCCTGCGAATGCCACGCCAATAGCGCTCCCGGCATACCCCATACTTGCACTGGATTCAGTCTTGCTGGCTATAGTTACCCCAAAAACTAGGGACAACATGGCGGCAATTACAAAGGCAGTCCCAAAGATTTGTCTCACTGAATCCGATTGAAACGGCGCCAATGAATACCCCATTACTGTGGTTTGCCACGAGTCACCTGTAGAGAACCAAATGCACCACAATGTGATTGACGGGAGGACGATGGCCGGAATGATCCGCCACCTGTTTGGTAGAACCGCGATGAGTGCAGCCCCTAAGAGCATCCACAACGCCGGCATCGAAGAGATGTGATCTTGCATCATGCTCTCATTCATCTGCGTTATAGTAGTTTTCGGGTTTTTTTAGAAGCAAACCGAGAATTTTGGCGACCACCACCATCGCTAAACACGAAATAAAGCCGAAAGCCGCATAGAAGCCAATCAGGCCATCGAAGTCGAAATATCCATGAATATGAACGATCAGGTTCGACACTAAGGTCAACAATAACAACACACTAAGTATTATCCAAAATAACGTTGGCAATCGTTCTCCTTCGCGAAGAGGCCACAGTGGAGTATCGGAGTGGCGTTTGTGGTTGTCCGAACCTGTGGCAGCAGGTTGTTTGTTGATTTCAGTCATATTTATTAAAAATACTTCCAAAAATAGGTGCTTCGAGTTCCATGATCGCATTCCCATAAGCTAGGAAGGTTATTGACAGTGCTGCCGTAAATAGTAGTGCCGCCAGAACAGGCCAAGGCGCCTCACCAAAAGATTTTTGGTCTTCATTTGGAGCTTTAAAAAATGCTCGATAGAGGATTGGCAGGAAGTATGCGGCGTTAAGGGCGGTAGAAATAGTGATCACCCCTACGGTGAAATATGACTCCGTGGTGAACGCCGCTTGTAAGAGAAACCATTTGGAAAAAAAGCCCGCGGTGGGTGGCAGGCCGATCATGCTGGCTGCGGCAATCGTGAACGCGAGAAGCGTCAGAGGCATGTTACGACCAATACCGTTAAGTTGCGAAATCAAGGTATAGCCGCTCTTTAAATATATCAAAGAAGAGTGTGATTTTAGCGACAGCGTGTGCGGCGATATGTAGAGCCGCAGCTAAACCACCAATTGGTAAAAACAGCGAAGCAGCCATAACTACATACGACAGCTGCGCGATCGTGGAATACGCCAGCATGCTCTTTATATTGTCCTGCTGTAGAGCGTGTACCGATGCAGCGATAACGGTAAAACCAGCTATGTAAAGTGGCAGATTGGCGCCAGGCGAACTGGCGAGCATTTCCCACCCGAATATGAATGCAATTATTTTTGTGATTGTGAACACGCCAGCCTTGACCACGGCTACGGCATGGAGCAACGCTGAGACTGGTGCTGGTGCGACCATCGCGCTCGGTAGCCAGCTGTGCACTGGCATGACTGCAGATTTGGCAACTCCGTAAAGAAACATCAGCAGTAGCGGGATAGTAAACGCTGGGTCAAGTTTACCGTTAAGAACACCACCTTCCTGAAAATCTAGGGTCCCAGCAAAAAGGTAGACAATGATAATGCCAGGGACAAACAGGGCGATGGATGAGCCGAGGAGTATCTGGAGGTATTTACGAGCACCGTTACGTGACTCGGGCGTTCCATAGTGCGCAACTAATGGATATGTGACCAGGGTGAGCGCTTCATAGAATATGAATAGCGTAAAAAGGTTTGCTGCAAACGCTATACCCATGGTACTTCCGAGCGACAAGGCGAAGCACACGAAGTAGCGAGTTTTATTAGGGTCAGTCTTTTGTCCTAAATATCCAATAGAATATATTGAAGTAACTATCCATAAGCCACTAGCTATAAAGGCAAAAAGCTTACCAAAAGGTTCAGTGCCAAAGCTAATAGGCAGTCCCGAGATGGGTTCGGCCAGTACGAATACGGCTCCGTCTGAGTTTGATGGAAGCATCGCTACTAAGATAAATAACGAGACCGATGTGATCATCGTTACGGCGTCTCTCAGTACTGGCGCACGACGTACCAGGATCATCAGCGATGCGCCGATGAATGGTGTCGATAGAATTAGTCCTAGCCCCGACGAAGCGTCCATCAAGGCATTCCCAAGAGCCATTTACTTGCTTGCTCTGCCGTCGAGACAAGCGCGCTTGAATTAATGCCAATATACAAGCTAACAGCTGCCAGCAGTACGATGGGGATATCTACCGAGAGATCATATGAACGCACTTGTTTGTCGTCAGACTTGTCAAAGACCGCTTCGACTATTTTCCAAACATAAATTATCGACATCACAGAGGACAGTAGAACGGCAACTATCCATATCCACTTCTCCGCTTGAACTAACGCAGTGATTAAAAACCATTTACTGATAAAGCCAGACGTTAGCGGAACTCCTACAAGACTAAATCCCCCAATCAGTAACGCGATACCGACAATGGGCATTCGATGTCCCAATCCTTTCAAAGATTCTAGCGTATGCTTCCCGGAGCCCGTCGCTAGAATAGCAATACACATAAAGAGCGATCCCTTAATAAACGCGTGATTGAACATATGGATGATGGCGGCCGTCACACCCGCTGAAGTGGCTAGGGCGAGCCCGAGAGTGATGTACCCGATCTGTGCGACACTCGAGTAGGCTAAAACCGCGCGGACATTGCTGTGTGCGATGGCAGCAGCCGATCCAATCAGCATCGCTGCGATAGCCAGTAATTGCAATATCTCTAGCAGAACTGAACCGATTGGCATATCTGCTAACGGGAAAACACCAAATAAAAACCGCGCTAAGGCGTAAAGGGCTACCTTTGTCGAAAGTGCCGCCAGAAACGCAACTATTCCCCGTGGAGCGTAGGAGTAACAGGGAATAAGCCAAGCGTGAAGAGGCCAGATCGCTGCCTTAATCGCGATACCGATAGTTACGAAAATCAATGCAATTTGGGTAGTGTTGGTATGGCTTACTTCTGGCAGGCGGACAGCCAGATCATCCATGTTCAAAGTTCCGGTTAGGATATAAACAAGGCCGATTCCAATCAAAAAAAATGTCGCTCCAATCGTACCAACTATTAGGTAGCGAAAAGACGCTAGCAGAGCATCTCTTTTGTCCGCAATAGCGATTAGCGCATAGGTGGAAAGCGATGAAATTTCCAAAAAGACGAAAACATTGAAGGCGTCACCAGTGGCAACAATACCAAGCAGGCCAGCCGTCAACAGTATGAATGCAACGAGTGCCGCATATTGCCTACTTGAACCTATTTCTTCGGCAAGAAGCTTCCGAAGAAATGGCGCCATGACTGCCGCTATCGACGCGATCATGACCTGTAACAACGCCCCCAACGGATCTAATCGATATTCGATACCCCACGGCGCAGGCCAGTTACCGAGGCTATAGCGTAGAGTTCCGATCGTTAAAACTTGTAACAGAAGCCACCATGTCAGTAGGGCATTAACCGACAGCACACCTACCGTAAACCATACAGCTATTCTGCTCTTACCTAGTAAAAGTACGAGTGGAGCGCAGAGTAGTGGTAATATGACAACTAAGATTTGAGCGTGCTGAGCGATCATGCGGGTCTTTTAAAATTACTGTGACGATTTTTGGGTTTTGATACTGAGCTCAGTCGCGGAGTCACCTGACGAGTAACTGAGCGTATCGTCGTCAATCGACCCAAATGCTGCTTTTATTCGAATTACTAACGCAAGACCTAGGGCGGTCGTGGCAACGCTCACTACAATCGCTGTGAGGATTAGGACATGCGGCAACGGATTAGAATAAACATCAACATTTGGCGATAGTATGGGAGCAGCGCCCTCTCTGATAAATCCCGCACTGATATACAGCATGAATACCGAAACTTGGAATATGTTTAGTCCGATAATTTTGCGGATAAGATTGCCCCGAGCAATCAGCGCGTAGAGACCAGTCATCATCAATAGGATGACTAACCAATAGTTATATAATTGGGAATCCATACCGATTATTGTCCCTTAAGATCGTAGCTGATCAGACTGCGATGAGGCGTCGACCTGCGGATCACTCAGGTGCTCCTCGGAATCCGCCGAAAATGTGTAGGCGAGCGCCGTGATAGTTGCCGAAACTGTCAACAGTACGCCGAGCTCAATCAAAATAATTCCCAGATGTTGACCATTGATTGGGTCCGTCAATAGAACGTTATATTCTAGAAACTGACCTTGGAGTAGTATGCCTGCAACGCCTGTCCCCCCATACAAAAGTACGCCTACAGCCGCCTGCAAGCGCAGCCATCGTGGGGAAACGGCTTTACGTGCCGCGGCATCACCAAATAGCAGACGATACAAAATTAATGCGGCGCCTAGGATCACTCCGGCTTGAAAACCGCCGCCTGGCCCATACTCGCCATGAAACTGCACATACAGTGCAAAAACTACCACCAACGGAATCAAAAATTTACCAACAATTCTTAGAATAATATCGTCACTCATCTTCGTCTGCCTTACCGTCGTTGCGTTTTCCTGAGCCTAAGATCAACCACACGCCGAGTCCTGCGGTGAACACCACAACCACTTCACCAAAGGTGTCAAAGCCGCGATAGCTCGCTAACACACTGGTGACAACGTTCGGGATCCCGATTTCATCGAAAGAGGCTTGTAGATAGCGCGGAGCGACATGCAAGTGCACGGGATTATCCGCTAGACCCACGCCCGGTAGATCGCGAGTCCCCCAAATGAGTGCTGCACCGGTTACGCCAGTGAGAGCTAGTGCGCGAATATCTATGACACCCCGACGCGAACTGTTACAGCGATCGGTGCCGCAGCGACGCAGCGCGTTCAGCATGAGTAGGGTTGAAACGCCTGCACCCACGGCCGCCTCCGTAAAGGCCACATCGGCGGCTCCCATCGCCAGAAAAAGTCCTGCACAGATCAAACTGAATGCGCCAAAGACCATAATGGCGGTCAATTCGCTACGGGTGAAAATCACTTGTAAGGAGATGATCCAAAGCATCGCCAGCAGTGCGACATCAATCACTTCGGAGATCATGCGTTGTCTGCCTTGGTGATGATCGCTTCACTAGTGTTCGCATCGGCGCGGCGTGAGTCATCGCGCAGGCCGCTAATGAAGGCTGCGCGAGCCAGTGCGTGACAAGCGGTGGGGCTCGTAAATAACAAAAAGACAAAAATAAGTAATAACTTAACACTGACAAGGCCTACACCAAAGAATACGCCCACGCCTAGTAGGAACACTCCGGATGCCAGGGTATCGATCACGCCCGCGGCGTGTAGGCGAGAGTAAAAGTGTGGGAAGCGGTTAATGCCGATACTGCCTAGTAGTACCAATAGCGCACCGAGTGCCATCAAGGCGCCTGCGATGAGATCGGCCGTGGTGGAGCCGGTGCTCTCGAGTCCGCTCATATAGCCTCACGAGTGGGCGCTTGACCGGCCCGCCGATGCAGCGACTCGCTATATCGCAATAAGGCGACTGTGCCAATGAAATTGAGCAGTGCATAAAGCAGTGCGATATCCAGATAATCTGCTCGTCCCGCAAGCGTCGCCAGCAAGGCGATCAGTAAGACAGTCTTGGTACCAAAACTATTGACTGCGAGGATGCGATCAAAGACGGAGGGGCCTAACATCGCCCGCACGAGTGCGAGCATCATGGAGATAAGTATCGCCGCGGCAATCGCAAGCAGCGTCATACGCGTTCTCCTTCTACATCTTGAGGAATTAGGGCATCGAGCTCGCCGTCTTCTACGCTCTTAGCCGATTCTTTGGAGAGCGCGTGTACCACAAATTCGCCGCCGTTGGTGAGCACCGTGACCGTGCCGGGCGTCAATGTGATCGCATTACCGAGAATGACACGCCCGAGAGCGCTGTGCTGCTGGGTTTTGACATGCAAGAATTTTGGCTGGATCGCGCTTTGGCCGCGCAATATTTGACCCAGAACCTGGATACTAGAGCGGGCGATTTCAACGAGCAAGCGAGTCCAAAATCGTAGCAGCGGCCAAGAAAAGTGGATGGGGTGACTTTCATGGTCGATGACATCGAGCCGGTGCGCGAGCCATACGGTAAATATCACGGTGACGGCACCGAGGCCCAGCAACAAGGGTTTGGGGTAGCCCGACAGTACCCACCACAGAAGCGCTAGAAACAGACTCAAAGAGACCGTGTGTTTCATTAAGCTCGCAGGCCCCCTACGGCAAGTGGATTGTGACGATCAGCGAGTCGCTGTTGCAAAGCGGTACGATACCACTTGCCAGTCAACGACCTGCCACCAGGCGTCCAGATAGCCGCGTCGATTTTGATAGGGTAGATAATAAGCGTGCTCCCAGACGTCATTACCCAGTAACGGCGTGCTGCGCACGTCCACGACATCCATCAAAGGATTGTCCTGATTGACCGTCGATGTGACTTGCAGTTTGCCTTCTGCATTGACGATCAACCAACTCCATCCTGAGGCAAATCGACCGAGACCTGTCGTACGAAACGGGGTTTTTAAAGTCATCCATGGAGTCAAAGTCCCGCTCGATTACCGCCATCAAGGTCGCTGACAGAGTACCTGTTTCAGCTGCTTTCGCCATGGACTGCCAAAAGAGGGAATGGTTCCAATGGTCGCCGCCGTTATTATGAATAGCGCTTGAGCGTGTAGACGCGTTCGCCGGCAAGGACTGCAGACTTTGACCTTGCGGACTCGCGTCCGCTTCGATCACGCGATTGAGGTTATTAACGTAACGCTGATGGTGCCGGCCATGATGGATGCGCATGGTGTTCTCGTCGATCGCCGATGAGAGCGCATCGTGGGCGTAAGGAAGCTCAGGCAAGCTAACGGCAGCGGCCGAGGCCATGCTCGGCGAACTTACTCCAATGAGCAACAACGCGGCTGCGAGCACGGGACGTGTCAAGGTTTTGAGTAAGTCAATCATAGGGTGACTCGTTAGCAAAGCCAGGCGGAGTTGCGAGCGCCCGTAGGATACCCATCCGCCATGCTTAAGTCTCGCAGAACGCGCCTCGTTGCCGTGGCAGCCGGCTAATACTTGGGCTTCAGATGGCGATGTGAGGTTTGGCCGTGATCTCGCCCATGCGAGTGACGTTCGGCTGTTTCTACACCGACTAAATTTAAAGCCCCATGGCGAACACCTGGGGTGGCTGTCAGCTGTGCCGCGAACTCGCGTACCGCTACTGTGGCGCCTTGTAGCACCACGGTTTCAAGGCAATTGTGATGATCTAAGTGCACATGCATGGAGGCAACGGTTAAATCATGCTGTGCGTGTTGGGCTGCAGCCATACGTTCTGCGAGGGCGCGTTCATGATGATCATAGACGTAGGACAGACTCGCCACACAGTGATGAGTGGCGCTCGGCTCATTGGCGGGATCGTCAAGCCGATCGCGAATTAAGTCACGAACCGCTTCACTCCGATTGCCGTAGCCGCGCTCATCGATATATCGATCAAAAGCGTTGGCTAACTCGTCATCAATGGAAATGGTGATGCGTTGCATGATGATCCTCAGCGTGGTGCTTGTAGGAGCTCAATGAGGTAACCGTCCGGATCTCGTGCATGGAAGACTTTACCAAAGAGTGCTCTACCATCGGCTGCCGTTTTCTTTGATCGATAAGTTTGCGGGGGCTCAAGGATTTGCGCATTGATCGCTTGTAAGTCGGCATGGCTCGCATCGGCATCGGCGGTATCAAAAACAAGCACCACGTCGCCGATGCCCACCGTGGTCGGGTCGCGCCGAGCCTCGGTGGGGGTGGGCGAGGCAAATTCGACTAAGCCGATTTTGCCGCCCACCTCATCGCGATGCGCCATGATGACTAAACGCACCGCCGTGGCCGGTACGTTTAAGGGAAAGAAATTCCCCTCGGGTTGCCTTGGGTTGGCCTGATCCATTTCGATCTCAAAGCCCAGCACCCGATAGAACGCGACGGAGCGTTCGGCATCACTGACAATGAGTGCCGCGCGCAAAAGGCCATCGGCCGCCGCGGGGCGCGCCGCGTCCATGAGCGCACAGAGAACGAGGGCGATGAGGGTGGGTAAGGAGCGTTTCATACCCAGAGCATAATACGTCGGCGATCGCTCGCCACAGGGATGAGCCTTCAAGACTGGGCCCAGTGGGTGGTGCGGCTGCGCTGGAACCTGATTCAGCCCGGTGGTTGGGCTAGAATGCGGCACATGAAAATGCTGACTTCGCTGCGCCGGATGCGCTGGGCCCTTCTCTCAGTGCTCTCGCCGTTGTTGCTGACTGCGTGTTTATCCGGATCCGGTCCCGCAGAGCCGACCATCAGCGATCAGCCGAAGAACCGCGAAGTATTCGTCGGACAGCGAGCCACGTTCGATGTGGGGGTGTCGGGCGCCCCGGTTTTGAGCTTTCAGTGGGCACGTAACGGCGTCACGATTGCCGGTGCGACCTCGGCGCGCTACATCACAGATCCGGTCACGCTCGAGGATGACGGGGCCAGTTTCACCGTAACCGTGAGCAATGAATCGGGTAGCACCACCAGTGCGGCGGCGATCTTGACCGTCAAACCAGGTCCCAGCATCACCTCACAGCCGCAGTCGGCGAGTGTGGCAGAGGGGGCCTCGGTCACCTTCACGGTGGAAGGTGAGGGTGAGCAGCTAACCTACCAGTGGTATCGCGATGAAACACCCATCGGGGGCGCAACGGCCGCCAGTTACACGCTCACCGCTGCAGCAACCGATGATGGCGCGATTTTTCGGGCGCTCGTGATTAATCCCGGTGGCTTTGCTGTGTCTGAGGGTGCGTTGCTAACGGTGGTCGGTTCGCCACAGTTATCGGTGCAACCGGTCTCGCAGTCAGTCGCTATCGGCGATGACGTGATTTTTGGGGTTCGGGCGATTGGGGGCGAGCTTCAGTACCAGTGGTTACGCGATGGTGTCGCGGTCGCGGGTGCGACTCAGCCCGTGTTAGCCGTGTCGGCGGTGACGGCGGCTGAGCAGGGCTCGACCTGGTCGGTCGTGGTGACGAACGCGCGCGGCGAAGTGACCAGCGACGCGGCGACGCTTCAAGTGATCAATGAAAATATTCGCGCGCTCAGTGACGCCAACGCACAAATTGCCTTGTCAAAGACTTCGGCAACGGTCGGTAGTTTCACACTAGTCCGTCGTAGCGATGGGCAGATCGCAAGCTGGGGCTATCGTGCCGAAGGACAAGGCGGCGATGGGAATTTTGGCAATCCATCAGCGAGCATAGCGATCGCGACGTTGCCAGAAGGTCGTACGGCCACAGCCATCGCCGCGGGCGGTTTTCATGCGCTGGCGCTACTCGACAATGGCGATGTGGTGTCTTGGGGCGCGAATGATGCGGGCCAATTGGGACTCGGTGATTTGTCGAGCCGATCGAGCCCTGCCGTCGTCAGCTTGGAGGCGCCGGTCGTCGCGATTGCCGCGGGTTTGAACTTCTCGGTCGCAGTCCTTAATGATGGTCGCGTCTTTACCTGGGGTTCTAATTCCATTGGCCAGCTCGGTGACGGCAGTCGCCAAGCCTCAGTGGTTCCCGTCGAGGTCGAGGGTATCGACCAAGTGACGCGAGTGGCCGCGGGCCGTGCGCATGTCTTGGCTTTGCGTAGTGATGGCTCGCTGTGGAGTTGGGGTGATAACGGCTCGGGGCAGCTCGGTGACGGGATTTTCAAACCCGCCCTCGTGCCGACCGCCACGGAGCTTGGCGAGATCGTGCGCATTCGCGCGGGTGGTGACCAATCGGCTGCTATTTCCGCGCGCGGCGTACTTTATCTTTGGGGTGAGAATGGTGCGGGTGCGCTCGCCCTCGGTGCGTCGGTAGAAACAGACATGGGTGTACCGACCGCAGTGGTCGCGGATGTGGTCGATGTGGCCACAGGTGATGACATTACGTTGGTGCTTGGTGCCGATGGCTTGCTGCAGAGCGCAGGCGCGAACACCAGTGGATCACTCGGAGATGGCGGCACGACCGCACGCTCAAGCCTGGGTCCCGTCGCGGTCGTGAGTCAGGGTATTGCACTCGATGTCGGTGGCCGCGTGTTTGCGGGTGCGATTGCCGCCGATGGCGTGACCTATCTTTGGGGTGACAACAGCGCTGAACAGCTGGGTAATGAATCTTTGAGTGAGACAGGCACGGCCACGCCCACCGCAGTGCCGTCTTTTGACGCGATTCCCTGAGGCGGCTCAAGACGCCTCCCGTCGACGAGGAGGTTGAGGAATGCAGCACCGATATGCACCGTTGCTTGCGACCTTGGTGGTGTTGGCGGTCAATGCCGCTGCCAGCATTTTGCCGATCAATGGTATTTCCACCGGCGAACTATCCGATCTGTATCCCACGGGATTTACGCCCCCTGGCTGGGTCTTTTCGATCTGGGGTCTGATTTATACGGGGCTTATTGCGTATAGCCTCACGGCGCTGCGAGGTAACCCTCGGGCGCGACAGCGAGCGGCAGTGATTCAAGGTCCCTATTTGTTAAACGCGATCGGAAATGCTGGCTGGATTTTTGCCTGGCATTACCGCGAGGTTGAACTGAGCGTGCTCTTGATGCTGTTTATCTTGGCCACGCTGATTGTGATTTTTCTGCGCTTACGTCGTCTACCCAATTCCACCTGGGGTGAATATTTCACCATTGATGCACCATTTAGCCTCTACTTTGGTTGGATTACCGCAGCAACCTTGATCAACATTGCCACCCTATTCTTTGATTGGGGGCGCTATCCATTAGGTCTTTCCATGGACGACTGGGCGCTTGCGACGGTGACGTTCGCGATCGCTTGGTACGTCTGGCTGACGAGCCTGACGCGAGATGTGGTCTATGGCGCAGTGCTCGTGTGGGCGGGGACGGGTATGTATTTTGGTGCCGAAACCGTATCCGCACCCGTACGGATCATTGCGCTGACGGGAGTCATTGCGCTAGCTACCGCGATTGTTTGGGTGCTCTTCAATCCGCGGCCGCGAGCCAGTCTTCGAGGGCCGTGAGCACGTCCTCGCGTGCTAATTCATTGAAGATTTCGTGACGCAAGTCAGCGAACTCGCGTGCTTGCACGCAGCGGGTGGGCGCTCGAGTTTGAAACTCACGACTACCCGCTGGATCTACGAGGCGATCAGCGCCTGCATAGAGGAGCAAAGTGGGTAGGCTCCAATTCGATGCCTGCGCACGGACCCGTTCGCCTTCCGTTGCCAAAAACTGACCGAGCCGCGCGCTGATGCGATCGTGTACGAGTGGATCGGCGCGATAAGCCTGCACCACCTTGGGGTCGTGGGAGAGTTGCTCGGCATCGAGACCATTGCCGAGCGTCAGATCGGGGGCGAATTTGGGGAGCAGGGCGACCGCCCATTTTTGCCACGTCCGCAGCGGTAGCGCGAGTGCGGGCGATGAGAGCACGAGCGCACGCGGCTGGATGAGACCACGCGATACGGCCGAAGCGGCGACTAAGCCACCGAGACTGTGCCCAAAAAGGTGGATCGGAGTCGCGAGACTTTCGATGACCTCGACGAGTTGCTCCACCAGTTGCAGAGGATGGGCGATATGGCCGCGTGGGCCGCTCGAAAGTCCATGTCCGCGTTGATCATAGGCGTGGACCGTATCGCCGCATGCCTGCAGCCACTCGGCCAATGCGATATAGCGACCGGAATGTTCACCCAGACCATGGACGAGGAGCCAGGTACGTGGCTCGCGCGCGACGCCGCTGACTCCTCGATTGGGCGCTGGCCAGTGCCGACAGAGGAGGGTCTCCCCGTCGCAGGTCAGTAGCTGATTCGCTGAGGGCGCTGCACTCATCGATGGGGGGCACTCGTCGCTCGAGGGTCACTCATAGGCCAGAGGGTACTGGCTCGCGGGAGGGCGCTCAAGTCACCGGTGAGGCTCGCGATTTAGGGCTTCCTCAGTGTAGAGTTCCGGGATGGGGCGTTATTTTTGGGCATTCCTGATTCCGAGTGGGGCAGCGCTGGGGCTGTATTGGGGTGGGCTATGGGCCTGGTGGACCGTCGTTGCGATCTACGTGCTCGTGCCTGCGATCGATCAGTGGCTCGCGCCGGATCGCGCCAATCCCGCGCCTGAGGCGCTGATTGAACACCGTACATCCTGGGTGGCTAATCTGCCCTTGTATCTCGCCGTACCCGTGCAGTTCGGTTTGATCTTTGCTTTGTTGGTTGCCATGGAAACGGACGCCCCTGTGTGGGTCAAGGTCGGCTGGGTCGCCTCGGTAGGCTTATCCGCAGGGGGGCTTGGGATTGTGGTGGCGCATGAGCTCGTCCATCGGCGCCAACATTTTGAATATTGGCTCGGCAAGCTACTCTTGATGTCTGTGCTCTATATGCATTTTGCCATTGAGCATGTCAGAGGGCATCACGCACGCGTGGCGACGGATGAGGACCCCGCGAGTGCGCGTTTAGGGCAGACGGTATACGGATTTGTGGTGTCGAGTATCGCTCGCCAGTGGCCGAGCGCGTGGCAGTTGGAAGTGGAGCGACTACGTAAGAAATCTTTGCCTATCATCAGTCATCACAACGAAATGCTCGGGATGGTGGTGTTGCAAGGCGCTTGGCTTCTGCTCGTTGGCGTATTTTGGGGTCTTGCGGGGTTGTTGACGGCGGTGTCGATCGCACTCATCGCGGTGACCCTGCTAGAGGTCGTTAATTACGTTGAGCATTACGGCTTACGCCGAAACAAAGACGCAAGCGGGCGTGTGGAGCCCGTGAGAGCGCATCATTCCTGGAATAGTGATCATCAGCTCAGTCGGATTTTATTGTTCGAATTACCGCGACACACAGATCATCATATGAACGGCAGTCGACCTTACCAGACGCTGCACAGCGTTCCGGGTGCGCCGCAATTACCTGGGGGCTACCCGGCGATGGTTTTGTTAGCGTTGCTGCCACCCTTATGGTTTCGGGTGATGAATCCGCGGGTCGCCGCGCAGGCGACGCGGTGATCCTTAATTTCACTGAGTGTTGATTTCACTGAGTCTCAACCAAGAAACAGGATAAAAAAAAGGGCGATGGGTCACCCCATCGCCCTTTTATCAGGCTATGGCTGCGGGTCGCTTAGAACGACTTACGCAGCGTGATCCCGTAGGTGCGCGGCTGGTTCGTGTAGCCCGAGAAGCTACCCGTCTGTGCGACCGACGGGAAGGCGCTCAACAAATAGTTGTCATTGTTGAGGTTGCGCCCCCAGACCAAGACTTCCCAATCGCTGATATTCATGCCGATACTGGCATTGATCGTGCTGACCGAGCGGTTGGCGATCGCGGTTGAGATGTTCTCCGTCACCTGCACGTTGCTCTCGTAGAGATGATCCGCACGTACGAAGCCGTCAATACCGTCGATCGACCAGTTGTAGGTCACCCCGGTTGAGACGCTCTGCTCATGGATCCCGGCGGGCTTAGTGCCAGTGAGATCGGTCGGACCGCTTGGACCTTGCGCACCTACGAACGAGTCGTACTTGGGATTCAGGAAGGTGCCTGCGATATCGAACTGCCAGTTGTCGCCCGCGCGGAACTGGGTCTCAATTTCGATACCCGTGGTTGATTGCTTACCCGCGTTGCCGAGTACGAAACCGGTCCCGAGGAACAAGTTCGACTGGAAGCCCTCAATCTCCTGATCAAAGATCGCGACGTTGATCGCAAAACGATCCGTGCGAGCCTTGAGGCCGATTTCATAGACCGTCGATTCCTCTGGGCCGGCATAGCGGGTGCCATAGCGTGGGTACCAGGGGTTCAGCGCTCCACCGAGTGGCGAGCGCGCTGCGGTCGCGGGTGCAAACGGCTTGCTGTCACGTGAGAGGTTCCAAGACGTCGCTTTGTAGCCCGTCGACACACCGCCATAGACGTTGACGTTATCGCTCAGGTCATAAGCGAGACGCACGGTGTAGGTGGTCTTGCTGTCATCGGAGCTATCGCTGAACGGTACGACCGGATGCAAGAACTGCAACGGATAGAGCGCGAGCAAGGGGTTACAGATCGCACCTGTGAACGCGCCAATGGGCGGCGGTGGATTGAAACAAGGCACGAGCTGTCCATCTGCCACACTCGCCTGATCGGCAATGGCCGCCAGCGTCGCAGCCGGTACGCCCAGTGCGGCCAACGGTGCGAGCTGCGCGTTAATCAGCCCAAAGCCAATATTCACAAAGTTGAGAGCGGAAAACGCCTCGTCTGTGGTTTGCTCAAACACAACATCTTTTTGCGTGTTGGTATAGGCAAGCCCAGCGGTGAGCGTCAGCCGATCAGTGAGGTCAAAGTCGAGCTGTCCAAAGAGCGTGTAGGCATCACTGTCTTGTTGCGTCTCGATCAGATTGCCCGTGTTGTTGCGGAACAAAGAACCCGCTGGGACACCGAACGGCGCCAAGCTTTGCTCAAGACCTGGGATCACGGTGATCCCACCCGCGAGTAGTGAGGCGTAATTTCGGAACGCGCTACCGATGCGGATCGTGTTGTCGTACTGCACTTCTTCGGTGATGTAGTACGCACCCAGGAGGCCGCGCACCGCGCCTCCGGCGTCATACTCCAACCGAATTTCTTGGGTCAGGGTGTCAATATCGCCTTCGTTCAGGTTGACTGCGCCCAGATCGCCGCTCGTGAAATCAAAGTCATAGTCAAAGCGAGTCTGCTGGTTACGCAGTGAGGTGATTGAGCTCACACCCCAGTTATCCAGATCCCACGTCAAATGTAGCGAGGCTCCGCTGTTCTCCACATAGTTAAGTGGGAGCTTGTTGAGGTAGGCTTTGCGGTCGAACGGGCTACCCGTATAGATCTGACCGCCGAGTGCGCGAATGGCGTTGCCCGTGGGGCCGTCCACCAAGTTGACGACACCGCAACACACTTCATTGATAGAACCGTAATCACCGATCAAACGAACTTCGAGGTTCTCGCTCGCATTCCACAGTAATTGAACGCGCACATCGGAGCGATCGCGATCATTCAATTTCTCGCCGCTGGCGAGATCAGTGAAATAGCCATCACGCTCGTGCAGGATCGACGCCAAGCTGAAAGCGACGTTGTCGCTCAAGGGCCCCGTGACGCGAGCTTTGAGAATTTTTTGATTGTAGTTGCCGAGCGTGCCTTCGATCATGGTGCCGAATTGGAACTCAGGCTTTTTGGTGACCACGCTGATGACACCCGCCGAGGCGTTCTGACCAAAGAGCGTGCTCTGAGGTCCGCGCAACACTTCCACGCGCTCGATATCGACGAGATCACTGATCGCACCGGCTGAACGTGAGCGGTAGACGCCATCAATGAAGACACCCACCGAGGGCTCGATACCGGGGTTGTTGGCGCCGTTACCGAAACCGCGGATCAAAAAATTCGTCTGAGTGGAGGTTTGCAGCGTGGTAACACGCAGTGACGGCACGATCGAGGCCAAGTCCGTGACGTCTTGAATGGAAGCCTTGTTGATGGTCTCAACGGAGGTCACGGTGACCGCGACGGGAACATCTTGCAGGGTCTGTTCGCGCTTGGTGGCCGTGACGATGATTTCCTCGAGTACACCTTCATTCTGCGCAAACGTGACCGCACTACCGGCCAGCATGGCTGCTGCGACGGCGACACTGACAGTGGTGGTTGACTTCATTGAGTATTGCCCCTTTGTTGATTAGGCCGGTCTCTGGCAGTCCCACACTGCCATCGGCACTGTTATTCCTCGCGCTGATTCTACCTAAATGCGCGAAATGTCGAAAATTTTTGCAACGTAAGCGGCGAGGGGCGGGGGTTAGGAGGGTCGACACCCCCTTTATTGGCACTCTTAGAGTGGCGCTCTTAGAGTCCTGTGGTGCCGTTTCGGGGCTCAGCGCCCAGCCAGCGAGAAAGGTGGCCGACCACAGCGTGGAGGCGTAGCGCCCCCTCCTCAGTGAGTTCGATGTACTTGCGTCGACGGTCTTTGGGGTCCAAGGAATAGGTCACAAGCCCCCCCTCGAGTAGTCGTTCAATACGCCTGAGCGCCGTGGTGACAGGAGACTTGGAGGCGAGACAGAGACTTGTGACCGAGATACGTCGCCGCGTGAGGCGCGCACGCAACAGTTCGGCGAGCATGCTCCAGGCGGCATCCCCTTCCACGATGCCATCGAGCTGACGAATACGTAGGTCATCGATCTCCGCTAAGGCTTCGAGGATCCGTAGTTCGACGGGATGCTCCCGAAATGGCTGGGGCCGACGCATTGGCAGCGCACCGTGGGCGCCATCCTCCCTCGATAGGATGCGCAGCGGCGCGCGGCGATCGCGCAAGGAAGCGTGGCGCCGTTGCGCTTCTTGCACCGCTCGGATCAAGGTTTGCCGCAGGAGAGGCTTGGGCAGCAAATCGGCCGCCTCGCGCGCCCAAGGTTGGTCCAGATCGCTGACCGATCGAGATTCGGTGACGATGATGAGCTCAATATCGGGTCGGGCAATTTGCTTTTGGAGCTCGTTGACCCCGTTATCGGCGCCGGATCGTAGCGCAGCGGGATCTAGCACAATGACGTGGATATCTTGCCGCGCGGCGAGTAACGCCAAAGCACCGTCGGGTCCGCTCAATGTTACGGTGGCGACCACCGATAGTCCTGTCTGACTCAGCGCGCGCTCCATATATTCGAGCGAAGAAGGATCTGCATCGATCAAAAGGATGGGTTGTCGCACAATCGAGGCGGGCGCCGCCAACTCGTCCGTCAGGGGTGGTTCCAGCGCGTCTGTCGGCATACAGTACCTTTCCTTGACTAACTTAGCTTTGCTTGTGTGGTGACGCGAAAGTGACGAATCAAACCAAATAATAGTGCAAATTTTGAGCGTCACATCGGTAAATATTCCATTGCGGAACTAAAATGACTCAATACTTATAACGATGAGGTCAAAAAAACGCCGAACGGGGTCGCAACAAGCGGAGTTGAGTGGGTCGTTATGAGTCTTATGGCAGATCCTGAGATTGTTGATCTTTATGTGCTCCGGCGGTTTGTGACAGCGCCAGCCGCGTTTGTGCAAATGGTCGTGACTTTGTACGAAAGTGCTCCGCCGCGAAGGATGCAAACGCCGGGCGGGCGATTGATGTCATCTGAGATGACCAATTGTGGTGCATTAGGGTGGGTGAGTGATCACGCAGGGTATCGTTATGTCACGCAGGACCCCTTAACGGGCAGCGCATGGCCTGAGATGCCGGAGGCGTTCAGAGATTTGGCAGGTCGCGCGGCACTCGCGGCGGGCTTCGGGATCTTTGAGCCGGATGCCTGCTTAATCAACTGTTATCGCGGGCCCGCGCAAATGGGTGCGCACCGAGACGCGGATGAGCGCGACTTTTCTCAGCCGATCGTCTCGGTATCGCTTGGCGCGCCCGCCTATTTTTTATGGTACGGCGCTCAACGTCGTGGCTCGCCCGCGAAATTATGGTTAGAAAGTGGCGATGTCGTTGTTTGGGGACGCAGCGCGCGCAAGGGCTATCACGCGGTGCAGCGCCCGCAAGGCGAGGTGCGCTACAACTTGACGCTGCGCAAGGCGGGTTAACGCCACGCGTGATCACGCGCTACAACAAGACGCGCTCGATACCGCCGTCGTTGGCGGCGGCGACGTAGTCACGCAGCCACTGCTCGCCGAGTATATGCTGGGCAATTTCGACCACGATGTAATCGGCCTCGACATCGGTTTCGTCTTGATAGCGCGAGAGGCCCTGTAGGCAAGAGGGGCAGGAGGTCAAAATTTTGACCTCGCCCTTAAAGCCATCTGCGCGAGTGGTAGCGGTGCCTTTTTGCATTTCTTGCGCTTTGCGAAAGCGCACTTGCGTGCTGATATCGGGACGCGTCACGGCAAAGGTCCCCGATTCGCCACAGCAACGAGCGTTGTTGTCGATGCGGCCGTTCGCCTCTGCATTCATCAATTGGTTGACGACTTTCAGCGGCTCGTACTGTTTCATCGGCGAATGGCACGGGTCGTGGTACATGTAGCGCACACCGGTGACGCCTTCCAAGCGCACGTCTTTTTCCATCAAGAACTCATGGATGTCGATGATGCGCGTGCCTGGGAAGATCTTGTCGAATTCATAGCCCTGCAGCTGATCGAAGCAGGTTCCGCAGCTCACCACCACTGTCTTGATATCTAAATAATTGAGCGTGTTGGCAACACGATGGAAAAGCACCCGGTTATCAGTGATGATTTTTTCCGCTTTATCAAAGTCGCCGGAGCCACGCTGCGGGTAACCGCAACAGAGATACCCCGGCGGTAGCACGGTCTGTACGCCGACGTGCCAGAGCATCGCTTGAGTGGCGAGCCCCACTTGCGAGAAGAGACGCTCCGATCCGCAGCCCGGGAAATAAAACACGGCCTCGGCTTCGGGCTGGGTGGTTCGCGGGTTGCGGATCACGGGGACGTAATTTTTGTCCTCGATGTCGAGCAGCGCACGGGCGGTTTTTTTCGGTACGCCAGCAGGCATACGCCGATTGACAAAATGTACGACTTGCTCGCGTACAGGCGGCTTGCCCACTGTGGCCGGTGGTGCACTGACTTGCGGTTTGGCCAGCGTTTTAAACAACTGATGACCGAGCCGCTGCGCTTTGAACCCCCACTCGATCATGCCTTTGCGCACGAGCTTGATGGTTTCTGGGCGCGTGGCGTTCAAAAAGAGCATGGACGCGGCGGTACCCGGGTTGAAGCGCTTCTTGCCCATCCGACGCAGAAGGTCCCGCATCGCCATCGAGACATCCCCAAAATCGATGTCGACCGGGCAGGGTGATTCGCACTTGTGACAGACCGTGCAGTGATCGGCGACATCGCTGAACTCGTCCCAGTGACGCAGCGACACGCCGCGTCGCGTTTGCTCTTCATACAAGAATGCTTCGATCAGAAGCGAGGTCGCCAAAATCTTATTACGGGGGCTATAGAGCAGATTCGCCCGCGGCACATGAGTCGCGCAGACGGGTTTGCACTTGCCGCAACGTAAACAATCTTTGATGGCGTGCGAAATACCGCTGATATCCGACTGCTGCATGATGAGCGATTCGTGCCCCATCAGGTTGAAGCTCGGCGTATACGCGTAGCGCAGGTCAGCGCCCGGTAGCAGCTTGCCTTTATTGAAGCGGCCGTCAGGGTCGATGCGTGCTTTATATTCGCGAATCCCCGCCGTTTCTTCATCGGTCAAGAATTCGAGTTTAGTGATACCGATGCCATGCTCGCCTGAGATCACACCACCGAGATCACGCGCAATCTGCATGATGCGGGCGACTGCGGCATTCGCCTCCTGCAGCATTAAGTAATCGTCAGAGTTAACTGGGATATTCGTATGCACGTTACCGTCACCGGCATGCATGTGCAGCGCGACCCAGACCCGACTTTTGAGAATGCGTTGATGGATGCCGACGAGTTGCTCGCGGATACCCGCAAACGCGTCGCCCACGAAAATTTCGCAGAGCGGTTCGCGAAGTTCCGTTTTCCAGCTGATACGCAGGCGATGATCCTGCACGCGATCAAATGTCTCACGATCGTCGAGCCGGTCGAGTACATCGCGCCATCGATGGCGAACATCAATCAGTTGCGCGAGCGCTCGCTGCGGCCGATCGCCAAGCAGGGTGCTCGGCGGTAGCGCATCGAGCTCGGCATCCCCAGTCTTGGCGGGCTTAAGATCACCGCGTAGATATTCTTCGAGTGCATCGATGAGTCGCAGCTTATTGGCGATCGAGAGCTCAATATTGATCCGCTCGATCGCATCCGTGTAGTCGCCGAGTCGCGGCAAGGGAATGACGACGTCTTCATTGATCTTGAAGGCGTTGGTATGTTTGGCAATCGCAGCAGTGCGTGCGCGATCGAGCCAAAATTTCTTGCGCGCATCGGCGCCGACCGCAATAAAACCCTCGCCCGAGCGGGCATTCGCGATGCGTACGACTTCGGAAGCGGCGCGCGCGACCGAATTTTCATCGTCACCCACAATATCGCCGATCAAGACCATCTTAGGCCGAGCGGCACGCCGACTCTTGGTGGCGTAGCCCACCGCTTTTAAATAACGCTCATCGAGATGCTCAAGCCCAGCGAGTTTGACCCCGTAGGCGCGATCGGCTTGCTTCAGTTGGTCAATAATTTCGACGATTGACGGAATGGCCTCGCGGGCCTGCCCGAAGAACTCTAGGCATACGGTGCGACTATGGCTCGGCATGCGGTGCACGACCCAGCGAGATGCGGTAATCAGACCATCACAGCCTTCTTTTTGCACACCCGGTAGGCCGCCCAAGAATTTGTCCGTGACGTCTTTGCCTAAGCCTGCCTTGCGAAATAGCGAGCCCGGCATGCTCAGTGTTTCCACTTTCAAAACTTTGGCGACCGCTGCGGGTTGCCGACCGTCCTTGGAGGTCAAGCGCCATTGCACTTCAGGTGCATCGTGAATTTTGCCGAGGTTGTGGCCGATGCGTTCGACTTCCAGCCAGTTGCCTTCGGGGTCGACCATGCGCCACCAGGCGAGATTATCGACCGCCGTGCCCCACAGTACGGCCTTTTTGCCGCCGGCGTTCATGGCGATGTTGCCGCCGATGCACGAGGCATCAATCGAGGTCGGATCCACGGCGAACACGAAACCTGCGCGCTCTGCGGCTTCCGCGACTCGACGTGTGACGACGCCTGCTTCCGCGTAGACCGTGGGGACCGCCTGCGGGTGTCCATCTTGGAGAACGCCTGGGAGCGCTACCTGCTCAACAGCGGATACCCGTTCCAACTTTTCGGTGTTGATAACCGCCGAGAGCGGGGTCAGCGGGATCGCGCCGCCCGTGTAACCCGTACCGCCCCCGCGTGGAATGACGGAGAGTCCGAGCTCGATACATGCGAGCACGAGACCGGGGACCTCATCCTCATGGTCGGGACTGATCACCACGAAGGGGTATTCCACCCGCCAGTCGGTGGCATCCGTCACATGCGAGACGCGCGCAAAGGCATCAAAACAAATCGCATCATCACGGGTGTACCGCGACAGGAGTCGTCTTGCGCGAGCGCGCAGTTTACTGGTCCGGGTGAAATGCTCGGCAAACCGTACGACCGCTTCGCGCGCGGCCTGTAGTAAAAGCGCTACTTTGCGATCGCGTTCCTGATCGGCGCTACTGCCGAGGCGCACGCTGCCATGAACGCTACTGTCGCGACGCTTATCGATTTCGCCGAGTCGGTGGTTGAGCGCGGCAATTAATAATTTGCGTCGTTTGGGATTATCGAGGAGGTCGTCCTCTAGATAAGGATTCCGCTGTACGACCCAAATATCCCCCAGCACTTCGTACAGCATGCGCGCAGAGCGTCCGGTACGACGCTCGCTGCGTAGCTCATCGAGCAATTGCCAGCACTCGTCGCCCAGCAGGCGCTGCACGATCTCTCTATCCGAGAAGGACGTGTAGTTATAGGGAATCTCCCGGATACGCGGCGCAGCGCTTTCCGGCGGGGCGAAGAGTGGAAGTTCGACGACGGCGTTCATGGTGTCGGGCGATTGTCCCACTGATCCCCTATCATTTGCAGCACGATGAGCGCGATAACTGAGGCCGGCCGCGTGACAACACGCAACCCCCAAGCGGAGCAAATGGCCGATGAGTCCATGCTACGTACGCTTGCCCACCAGATTGCGGCACTCTGGCCGCAAGAAAAGCGTCTATTTTCACGCTATGCGCTGCCCGCGGGGGCGCAAATTTTGGATTTGGGCTGCGGGAGTGGCGAGGTAACTATGCGTCTGGGTGAAATATTCCCAGGCGCAGCCTGCCTGCAGGGCGTGGATGTGCTGCCTGAGGTGATCGCTGCGGCCCGATCTCAGGCGAACGCCAGCGGACGTTGGCAGCCCGATGGGCGATGGGGCCTAGACGGTCCGGTGCTCGAATTTGCGGTCGGGGACGGATTTGCGCTTGACGCCAGCGACGAATATTTTGATCTCGTCGTCTGTCGACATGTGACCCAAGCGGTGCCTGAGCCTGAGCGATTGCTCGCGGAGGCGGTTCGGGTCTTAAAGCCGGGGGGCTGGCTGCATCTTTTGTCCGAGGATTACGGGATGTTGCACTTTCCGGTGCGCGACGGTTGGGATCCTGATCGACTCTGGCATGAAGCGGTGATTCCTTTTACACAAGCAACGGGCACCGATGCCCGTATCGGGCGACGCAGCTTGCCGATGATTCAAGCGCTCGGTTTGACTCAGTGCTCGGTCCAATATTTGACGATCGACACCGAGACGGCATCCCGTGAAGCCTTAATCGGAATCTTCTCCGCGTGGCGCGATGGTTATACGGAGGTGCTCGCCGCGCATTCGAAGCTATCGATGGGAGAGGTGCAGGCGTTATTTTCTGCGGTGATCGCGACGCTGGAAGACCCTGCAGGCTATGGGGTGTGGCAGGTACCGGTGATTGCGGGTCGCAAGCCGCCGCGTGAGCTGGCGTGATTCAATTATTGACCTTGCAAGCCTTTGAGCCGACGGTAGGATCCGGATCGGTAAGGCTGCAGCGCAGCGCCGATCTGTGGCAAGTGGAGTATGCGCTGGATTTGGCGGGACGCACCTTGCAGTCAGTGACGCGCAAGTGGCGGCCGCGAGCTAGTCGTGTGGATGATCTTTGGCGAGCGAGTTGTTGTGAGCTGTTCTTGGCGAAGAGTGATGCCCCGCAATATTTGGAGTTCAACTTTTCCCCATCGGGCGATTGGGCGGCGTATGCGTTTGAGTCGACTCGATCCGGCCGGCGAGCGCACGTGTGGGAAGGTGCTGCGCCGGAGATTCAGTATGGTACCCAAGAGAGCATCAACGGGCTGTGGGTGCGGGTACGCTTACCGACGCCGGCTATCAGAGGTTTTGAGACCGGGCTAGTAGGTTTGTCGGCCATCACTCACACTGATGAGGGAGTGACGCACTGGGCCTTAGGGCATAGCGGCTCCCAGCCCGACTTTCATTGTCGGGACAACTATGTGGCCTTGGCGGGAGCCCTCGAAATATGAATTTCGGTCTCGATCGACTTTTGACGGAACCCGCTCTACGCGAGCGATTGCGTGGCCGACGGGTTGCGCTGCTTGGGCACCCTGCCTCCATGACCCGCGATGGGCGTCATGCACTCGATGTCCTTGCGGAGCTTACGGAATTTGAACTCAGCGCAGCGTTTGGCCCGCAGCATGGCTTACGCGGCGATAAGCAGGACAACATGATCGAGTCTGAGGATTTTATTGATCCTCGGCTGGGAATACCGGTGTTTAGTCTGTATGGCCAAACGCGAGTGCCGACTGCACCGATGCTGTCGCACTGTGACGTTATTTTGGTGGATCTCCAAGATTTGGGGTGTCGGATTTACACCTTCGTGACCACCCTTCGATACCTCCTGGAGGCGGCGACCCGAGAGGGGAAGGCCGTATGGGTGCTCGACCGACCGAACCCGATTGGGCGTCCTGTGGAAGGTTTGCGGTTGCAGGAGGGCTGGGAGAGTTTTGTTGGCGCAGGCCCCATGCCGATGCGTCATGGCCTGACCTTAGGCGAGATGGCTCGTTGGTACGTTCGCGAGTTGAAGCTTGAGGTCGAGCTTGAGGTCATCGATTTACAGGGATGGCAACCGAGCCAAGCCCCGGGTTTCGGGTGGCCTTTATTTGAGCGTAGTTGGGTCAATCCCAGTCCCAACGCACCGAATCTGTTTATGGCCCGAGCCTATGCAGGTACGGTGATGTTGGAGGGCACGACACTCTCTGAGGGGCGGGGGACGACGCGACCGCTCGAGCTTTGGGGTGCGCCGGATCTCGATGCGGTGCAGGTGCTCGCCAAAATGCAGGTCTTAGCGCCCGAGTGGTTGAGCGGATGTCGACTACGCGAGTGTTGGTTCGAGCCGACTTTCCACAAATATGTGGGCACGCTTTGCCACGGGCTGCAGATCCATACGGACGATACGGCTTACGATCCGCGGTGCTTTCGGCCGTGGCGTTTGATGGCTTTGACCTTTAAAGCGATTCGCCAGCTTCGGCCTGACTATCCGCTGTGGCGGGACTTCCCTTATGAATACGATACGCGCCTCGCGATTGACGTCATCAATGGCGGACCTCGATTGCGCGAATGGGTCGATGATGACAGAGCGCTACCCGCGGACTTAGACGCCCTCGCGTCTGCCGATGAAAGACGCTGGATCGAGACCCTCGCTCATCCTGAGATGTGGCCATGGTCGATATCGCCCCCGTAGTTTTCCTGAGCGCGCTGCGTAGTGACCCCAATGGGCACCACGCGACGCTCGGTGCACGCTAACTCTTCCCTGTTTTTGAGGCCCACGATGGGCGATGAGGAAGAATCATGGCGAGTGCGACGAGTGAAAAATTGGCAGATGACCTGCGACGAGTGGCGAGTGATGCGGAGACGCTGTGGCGCGAGACTCGGCATGTGGCCGGCGATCGGGCTCGGTTGGTGGCCGAAGACGCCAATAATTATATGCATCGACATCCCTGGTCGTCCGCAGCCATGGCGGCGGGGGCCGGCATTCTGATCGGCATGCTATTGGGGCGCCGTTGATTGCAATTTTGCGTGCGCTCGGGGCCGCGCTGCTCGATGTGGTGAAAGCGCAGCTTGCGAACCTCACCACGGGCTGGGCGGCAGAACTCGAGCGTGCGGTCCGATTACTTTATTGGATCGGCGTCAGTCTGATTTTTCTGCTCTTCGCGGGGACTTTATTGACCACCGCACTTTTGATGGCGTTATGGGAGCAGAGAATCTGGGTGGCAGCCGCACTCGCGGTCATCGCCTTTGGGTTATGGGCGTGGTCTTTTTGGCGCTGGCAAGGTCTATTGCATCGCGCGCCTCGGCGGCCACCGCCGATCTTTTGATCTACGGACGGCTCCCCGAAAGGAGCCGTCCGCATGACCTGCTATCGCTTACTTTTTCTTGGCGACAACGAGGCGACGTCCACGGTTGGACTTCGCCATACGCAGCGACAGGCGCATCGCAAACGCCTTGAAGGTCACCGCAGCCACTGAGCGATTCAGTGCCTTAGCGATCTTCGGCGTGGACATTTTGCCCGCCATTTGCTTCAGCTTCTTCTCGTCAGCCGGAGTCCACGGATTCACGTTCCGTGCGGACTTCTTGCTGCGAGCCGGTGCTGCTTTGGCCTTTGCCTTGGTTTTGACTTTCGCCTTCACCTTAGCCTTCGGAGCCGCTTTCTTACCAGTTTTTTTGCTAGCCATAATTTAAAACCCTTCTTTGAGACGCGCGTATTCTAGTCATAAATTGCGTCAATGAATATCGTACTTTTGTGCGGCTTATCGCTCAGGGGGTAATTTTTGCATCGGTTCGGGGTCTTGATAGCCCGTCTGACGGTCAAGTTTTTGATGTAAAGCCAGGGTTTGTTGCTCTAATTGAAGCCTCAAAGCCTCTATTTGCTCCCCATCCATTTTTGAGGGCACCTCAATTGGCATCCCAATGCCAACCGATACTTGAGCGCCCCACTTTGGGATCACCGTACGATCCCAAGAGGCATTCCAGCGCCAACATTTTTGTGTTGATGCCGCGACCGGCAGAATCACGCTACCGGTTTTTTGGGCGAGAGTCAGGGTGCCAAGCTGAGCGACCCCGCGTGGACCCCGTGAGCCATCAATAGCGAGACAGGAGTTCAAGCCGCGCTCCTCTCGCTGCGCTTTGATCATCTCGACTAACGCGCGCGCACCCCCTTTGCCTGATGAGCCGCGCGCGACGCGAAATCCAAGGCCTTCCTCGATGCGAGCCATGGCCTCGCCATCGCGGCTTTGCGAGCACATTAGGATCCAGCGCCCTTGCTCGGTGAGGCTAAAAAAATGCAGTAACGCGAAGGTGCGCGAGTGCAAAAACGCGCCAACAATCGGCCGACGATCAGCGATTAAGTCGCGCAAGCGCTCAATATTTGATGTCTCGTACTCCCAGCTACGACCCAGCGCGCGATAAGCCCGCCAGCCAATGGGAGGCAAAATTTTGTGCAGAAAGAATCTTCGTACCGGCTTACGTGGCCGCACGGGGTCAGTCATTGGTACCGCGACCTTTGCGGCCTCCGCTGGCGTGGGCGTCGGCAAAGGCACCGCTTGCCATGGCACCGACCACAGCAAGTTCGCCCGCCAAGGAAACCACCGCGCAAATTTCCGCCAACTTAGCTGCGCTACCGGGACCTCGGCAGCCGAGCATGGCGAGACTCTCGCGCGCCGTCGGTAGAAATGTGCCGCCACCGACGGTACCGACAATTAAATTGGGCATGGTGACCGCTGCATACAGATCGCCGTCGGCCGTGAGTTCAATACGGGTGATCGAGGTCGTGGCTTCCGAGACGCAGGCGACATCTTGGCCACAAGCAATAAATAGCGCGGCGAGGGCATTGGCCACATTACCTTGAAGACCGACAGCGCCCGTTTGCGCAGCGCCCACGGTCGCCTGATTCCAGCATCGAGCCATTGCGGCGGCATCCGCGCGCCAATACCGACCGATGGTTCGGCTGGGGATGACGACCTCAGCTGAGGCATTGCGCCCGCGTGCGCCCAGAAAGGCCTGCGCCGAGGCGCGTTTATCACCTGAAAGCACCGACTCCACAAGCCAACTGGTTGGCGCGATCGGCATCTCGGGCAGTAAGGCATGACAGACTGCTTGGGTGGCCGAGGTCACCATATTTTGACCCGCGGCCTCGCCGGTCAAATATTCGAGCATCATGTACACCGTATTGCCGACCACGGAGGTCTTAGCGCTTTGCAAGCGAGCGTAGCGCGAGGTAGAGGCCGCAGCCTCCTGCATGATCGTTAGGCGCGAAGACAACCACGCGGCGACGGCGGTGGCGCTAGTGACATCTTTGAAGGTGAAGCAGGGTGCGCGACCGACGAGCTGGCGCGTGCAGGCCGCTCGAGCGCCCCCGCAGCGATTGATCACATTAAAGGCGTGCTGGAAGGACGCGACCAATGTGCCTTCTGTGGTCGCAAGCGGGACCCAAAATTCGCCTTGCGCAAACTGCCCATCAATACGCACGGGCCCCGCCACGCCGAGCGGGATCTGCGCAAAACCAATGAAACCTTCGATACTGCCGGCAAGCTGAGCGGGATCTGGGGGCGCAGCGACGCCACTGATGGCATCTAACTGAAACCCATGTTCGCGCAGTCGTTCGCGACGCAAATCGCGCGCTTCACTGGACGCATCGGTGGTGGCGGGCAGCCGGCGTAAGCCGGCGCTCGGTCGCGAGTCATTCATTGCGCCAATTGTGAGCGGGCGCGGCGTGGCGAGCAACCCGCGCGTCGCTTAGCGCAACGCTGCTTGTGCCGCGGGGTTCAACATCAATTCGCGTAAGGATTCGGGGGCGATCAGGTGGCAGTAATGGTTCCCGCGAAAAGTTTCGGGCATGATTTTCCAACGCCAATCATCCCAGCCCGCAAATAACGTCACCGCTCGCAGGTGTAAGCGCCGATCAGCGCCGAGGTAGGCCTCAGCCGGAGCTGGTACCCAGCTTGCCCCGGTCATGTAGGCGAGATCGGCATCTAACATCAATCGACTCGGTGGGTGCGGAGCCGCCGCGCGCTCCTCGGGGCTTGCTTGACGCCAAATCGCCAGCGCCATCGCCCGGTGGACATCGCGGCAGCTTCGATCGGCTCGGCGAGGGTCGCGCAGAGCGGGCGTGACGGTCGGTCCATGAATCGCTCGCAAGTGATCGGCGCTTTTGGTCTTGCAGGAGATTTGCGTGAGACCCCATTTACCGTTCGGATTCAAAAATTGATGTGTGATTAACGGGTCTGCTTGCGGTTTGGATAGCTTGAACGCGTCATAGTCCGGCTCGATGACATTGGTGATCGCAAGCTCCGTGGGGACCAGGAGTTGTTGAACCTCCGCGCAGAATTGGGGGTGTGACTCCGTGAGCCCCATGGATGATGAGGTCTGCTGAGAGGACTCATTCGCCGAAGCAATACCTACCCCGATGACAGCCCCAAGCACGGTCAGCCCCAAGACTCGGAGTCCGGTCCGACCTCTCTTAATGGCGAGGTTCTGAGCATCATGTACGGTCATCAATATCGTCCGCTTTGCGCGCCTCCGACGGGTAGAGTCTGAATGTTTGGTGCTCGCATCAGCGTGCGACGCTATCATTGAATACATCGTCATTGGAGGGGTGCGTGAGTCGCTCTGCGGTCGATCAACTCAAAAGTTCAGCGTTGGCGCTCGATGAGGCCTCTATTGATCGTTTGTACGGTCTTGAGCCCGTCTTTGAGCCTGATCAAAGCGAAGCCTATGGAGAACTCGGCGTATTCGTGGAGCTACCATGCCCGTGGTGTGGTGAGATTTATGGCTCCATGCTGGATTTGACGGATGCCTCTCGCTGTTACATCGAAGATTGCCAGGTCTGTTGCCGACCCATTGAGGTGACTCTGCAGGTCGATGAGGATGGTGTGTTCAGATCGCTCTCGACCCGTCAGGCACAGTAAATCAAGCGAGACGGTAAATTAAGTCAGGTAAATTAAGCCAGGGTAAATAGATCACTGCGGGCGCGCTCGGTGATCATGGCAACAGCGGGATGCTTGATTCGACGTTCGGTGGAAATCGCATAGAACCGCGCTTTGATATCGGTGATCGTCCCCACATGCTCAAGGACGAACTGCTCACGAATCTCCTTCTCAATGGCTAAAGGCGCGGCAAAAACGCCAACACCATATTGAGCAAAAGTTTTAGTCAGTGCGGTATCGTCCAGTTCCGCCACGATATGCGGCGCGAGACCTTGTGAGGTCAGCCACTCATCGAGGACCCGTCGATTGGCACTGCGATCGGTCGGCACAATCATGGGAGCGCCGTGCAGGCTCTGTGGAAAATGTGGGCGTAGCGATTTGGCGAGTTGGCGCGTGGCAAAGAAACCGAGTTCCGATTCGCCGAGCAGGTGGCTGAACGCTTTGATTGCGGCATTCTGCGGCAGTGCACTGGTTGAGAGCACGAGATCCAAGCGATGCGCTGCAAGTTCGGCAAGTAAGGGCTGCAGCGGGCTCTCATGACAGATGAGGTGAAAATCCGCCTCTTTTTGCAGCAGCGGGGCCAAGATTCGCCAAGTAACCAGTTTTGGAACCGAGTCGGCGACACCGATGGTGACCGAGCGTTGGCCCTGCGATCGCGCACCGCGCAGCACGCTGCGTAGTTCCAGGCCTTTGGTGAAAATCTCCTCCGCGTATGAATACGTGATGCGGCCGAGGTCCGTAGGTACGAGATTTCTTCCTCGTTTCTCTAAGAGCGCGCCCTGTACTTGCGCCTCTAATTGTTTGATCTGGCTGCTGAGCGTCTGCGGCGTCAGGTGCAGGCTGGCCGCCGCCGCGCTCACGCTGCCTTCACGAACAACCGTCCAAAAATAAAGCAGATGGGTGTAATTGAGGTGGCGCATGAGGGCTTTGGAACGAGATTGGGATCAGGTGGCTGACAGAGCGTTGTGGGGTCAGGAGGTTTTCATTTCGAAAAAATCGAATTAAATCTATCAAATAATCGAATTTGCCGAAACATAAGGCGGCGGTAAGGTGGCGTGATGACGCTACCGAAAGCTTGGAACACGATTCATCGCCATGCCATGTTGCCCGCCGCCGATCATGACGAGCAGGTTCGCTTCGATGTGATCGCTGGGTTGAATCATTTCATGTCACAGCGAATGACGCCCGAGGTGGAGAAGGCTTGGCGTACGCGCGTTAGACCCGCTTGGCTTGCGCGCGAAGGTCGGGCGCCTCGGGATCGGCATGAGGTTCACGCGGCCATGCGCGGTGCTCCCGAGTGGCAGCTTTGGAGTCTAGTACGTCGTCATACGATGGAAATGCGCCAGCATGCTGGCCGCGCGCTGGTGGGTCGCCAAGCTGACGCCTTGCGAGAGCGAGCGGCTTCTTTTAACGCGGACTGTGACACGTTGCGGCTCAACCCAAGCTTACCTATTCCGCGCTACGTGAGCACCGTGGATACCCACCTCATGCGCGGGGGGTACACGGCGGCCAGTACGCCGGGTGATGTTTCCAATCCTGCCAATTACGACGCCGGGATGTATGCCACCACCGGTGGTAGTGCGGGGCCCTCTAACGATGCGGCCGGACGCGCGTTGGTGGCGTGGTTACGCACGCATCGAGCGAACTTTTCACCGCGCCGAATTATCGACTTGGGGTGTGGCCTTGGCCATAACAGCGTGCCGGTGCACCGCGCCTTTCCCGAGGCGCAGATGATCGCGGTGGATGTAGCCGAACCCATGCTGCGTTACGGCCATGCTCGCGCGCGCGCGCTTGGCTGCACAGCGCTCCGATTTTTGCAGGTTGATGCCACAGAGACGGGCCTTGAGGCCGGGAGTGCGGATTTAGTGTTTACCACCATTGTTTTACACGAAACTTCGCGCGAGGCGCTGCCGCGAATCTTTGCAGAGGCACATCGATTGTTGCGACCCGGGGGACTCACCGTACATCTTGAGCAGCCGCCCTACCACGGGCTCGACCCTTTTGAACAATTCATGCGTGATTGGGATGGGCGATACAACAACGAGCCATTTTGGAGTGCTCTGCACGAAACGCGGTTACCTGAGGTGTTGCAGTCAGTGGGCTTTGAGCGCTCGCGGATCTTTGAGTCGCAGACACAGCCACCCAGTGATCGACAAAATGAGCGTCCGGCTGCGGAAAAAGAGAACTTTGGTCGGGCACCTTCTTGGTATGTCGTGGGCGCAGAGGTGCCGTTATGACCGATCGCGGCCGACAACCGCAATTTACCGATGATCCGATGCTCGATCGGCTGTACTCCATTTCCTTAGCGCTCGTAGCAGAGCTTGCGGCGACGCGGGCGAGGGTCGATACGCTTGAGCGGGTGCTCGCTCGCAAAGAGGTCATCGCTGCCGATGCGATCGATCATCATGAGTTCAGCGTTGAAGATGAAGAGGCACGAGCTGACATGCATCAGCGCTACTTAGAGCGACTCTTTCGTCAGTCGACCGTCTCAGTCGAAGAGGGCGTAATGCACTTTGGCGCCACGCCGAATCCCTCGTCGGGCGCTCTCGCCGCCGCGGATTTCGAGCACGGCGCGGACGGGTGTGCTGAGGCCAATCGGGCGTAACGACAGGGGCGTCGCATTTTCAAAGATCTGCACGATCTGGCCACGGCTATCAATGAAAAGCAGATCGAGCGGGATATAGGTGTTTTTCATCCAGAAGGATGCGGCTCGCGGCGGATCGTTGACAAACAACATGCCCTGATCGGAAGCTAATTCCCGCACAAACATGAGTCCCTGTTGCTGGCGCAGAGGGGTATCGGCTAGCCAGATCTGAAAATCGACGTGGCCGTCCGCCGTCTCGATTCCAAGCTGCGCCTGCGGAAAGCGTGCAAGCGATTCGATCGGTGGATTGCCCTGATAGCCGCGCGGGGGTTCCTGCGCGGTCGCTAGGGGTGCCAAGTAAGCGATCAGAAGGCTAGCGATGAGATGGCGCCAGTGGTGATAGCTCAATGAGTGATGCATGGCATGTGCGATTCGATTGTTTGTAATCTGGAGCAAGACGGCGTGTTGCATCACGCAAGCTTAGCCCAAGAGCCTCTCGGCGTTGGTACACTTCACCCGCATGAGTAAGCTTGCGCCGATCGGTTCGGGTCTGGGTGTGCTGCCGTTCGGGCGGCGCCATGATGTCGTATGGGCCGATGTCGTATGCACCACAGTTCGGCTGTGGGTCGGGCTATCGGCTCTATGGGTCCTAACGGTCCTATCAGGATGTGCGTCTCTGGGGCCCACCCTCTCGGCGCCCACGCTCAAAGTACTCGAGGTCAAAGTCATCAAAGGTGATTTCTTTGAGCAGCAGTTGCAAGCCCGTATGCAGGTGCAAAATCCCAATGACGTTGAACTTTCGGTGAGCGGTATCACCTACACCTTAGAGCTGGGCGGCGAGGAGCTCGGGCGGGGCTTGTCGGGGAGCCGCTTTGTGTTGCCGGCCAAAGGTCAGGCGGAATTTGACATGCAGGTCACGGTCAATCTCGCTGGGACGCTATTTAAGTTAGCCGAGCAGGCGCGTGACCGGGATGGGCGACTCGAGCAGATTAACTATCGCTTGCGCGGAGAAGTGCAGCTCGCAAAGGGTTTACTGCGCAAGGTGCCCTTTGATGAGCAGGGCACGTTACGGTTGCGGTAGCGCAGCAGGTGCCCCATGAACGCGAGGAGATGGTGGCTCGTTCTGACCGTGTTGACCCTGATACTGGGTTCGATCGGCCTTGGCTGGTTAGCAGCCACTTGGCCGTCGTGGCGCCCCTTGCTCACACCTTAAACCCATTACCCGTCACAACTTTACGGGTTTTCTTTGAGAGTTCTAGGAAGAGGGCGATTCGATCCGAGCCTGCGCTCTCGCCTTGGGGGGCGTGTGAACTGGGTTATGGCGAGCGCGGTTTGACGAGCCTCGCGTTTGAATCGGATCATCAACCTAAAGACATAGCCCCTGAGCGCTGGCATCCGCTCTTTCGCGGCGAAATCAAAGAATTAAGCTTGCAGTGTAGCGGTAGTACCTTTGAACACGCGGTTTGGCGGGCATTACTCCAGATTCCTCGCGGTCAGACCACCAGCTATGCAGCCATCGCCAAAGCCATCTTGCGACCCGGCGCAGCCCGAGCGGTGGGGCAGGCCGTCGGTCGTAACGATCTCGCTTGGATCGTGCCTTGTCATCGCGTGCTACCCGTCGGTGGCGGAATCGGTGGATTTCGCTGGGGAAGCGAGCTAAAACGGTGCCTGCTGAAGGACGAGGGCAGCCTCCTGACGGATGTCTGAGGTGTCTCTAGCCCCTTTGTTCTCTGCAACTAAGTTTGATTTGAGTCGTCATGCGATAATGACGAAATGTTGCGACGTCCCCTCTATCTGTTGATCGCCCTGCTGGTCCTCGCTGGGGCGTGGTTTCTTTTACCCTTCGAGGCTACACCGGATGGCGCAGCGTCGGATCCCAATGCACGCGGAGGTCCGGCTGGCATGGGTCCGCCTAGTATGGATGGCCCACCGAGTCGCGGAGGTCCGCCTGGCATGGGTCCGCCTAGTATGGGTGGTCGGGGCGGTTTACCGGTTGCGGTGGTGACGGCGGCGGTGAGCGAGCAACCCTTGGTGCGTGAGCTCAAATCTTTGGGGACCGCGCAAGCGCGCGAAGCGGTCGAGATCACGGCCAAAGTATCCAACGTCGTGACCACGATTCAGTTTGAAGACGGGCAAGCGGTGCAAGCGGGCGAGGTGTTGATCGAGCTCGATAGTGCCCAGGCGCGCGCGGAGCTGGCGGCGGCGGAAGCCGCCTACGCAGAGAGCCTCAGTCAGTACCAACGGGCCCAAGAATTACTGCCGACTCAGGCGCTCTCTCAGGCGCAGTTTGAACAAATCTCTGCAACTCGGCTCGCGAATGCTGCACGAGTCGATGTGGCGAAGGCGCGCCTCGAGGACACGCTGATCCGCGCGCCCTTTAAGGGCAAGGTCGGCTTGCGGCGGATCAGTGTCGGAAGTTTGATCAGCCCCGGGACGGTCATTACCACCTTAGATGACTCCAGTGTCATTAAGGTGGATTTCGGCGTGCCGGAGGCCAACCTGACGGCGCTTCGAGTGGGGCTACCAGTGGTGATCAGGAGCGTCGCCTACCCCGCTCAAAACTTTGAGGGTCGAGTGACCAGTATCGACTCGCGGATCGATACCGAGAGTCGTTCGGTCTTGGTTCGTGCAGAGGTACCGAACGAGGCAGGCTTAATCAAGCCGGGGATGTTTTTGAACGTGAGCCTGCAGCGTGATGCGCGCACGGCCATCGTGATTCCTGAGGAGGCGCTGGTCCCCGAGGAAGATCGTCAATACGTGTACGTGGTGGCTGAGGGTCTCGCGGAGAAGCGAGCGATTCAAATCGGCGCGCGACGTCCCGGGGTGGTTGAAGTCATCGATGGCCTACGTGCGGGTGAACGGATTGTGATTGAGGGCACGATTAAATTACGCCAAGGCGGTGTCGTCCGCGATCTCGCACCGGATGCCGAGGCGCCGACTGAGACGCCTGTAGCACCGAAGCGGCCGACGGAGGCCAATTGATCCTCTCCGATCTTTCAGTACGCCGACCGGTATTCGCCACCGTGCTGTCGCTGCTGTTGGTGATTGTCGGTTTGATGGCGACGCTGCGTCTGTCCATCCGCGAGTACCCGGATATCAGTCGACCGATTGTTAGTGTGTCCGTGTTTTACCGTGGCGCCAGTGCGAATGTGATCGAGTCACGCATCACTCAGGTACTCGAAGATCAAATCGCAGGTGTCGAGGGGGTCGAAAAACTGACCTCCAGTAGCCAGGACGAATTTTCCCGAATCAATATCGAATTTTCGATGGATCGGGATCTCGATGGTGCTGCAAACGATGTCCGTGAGGCAATCTCACGGGTCACGTCACGTTTGCCGGATGAAGCGGACGCGCCTCAAATTGCCAAAGTCGATGATGCGGCAGAGCCCATTATCTATGTCAATTTTTCGAGTACCGCGCGTAACGCGCTCGAGTTGACCGATTACATCGGACGCTATGTCACGGACCGTTTCAGCTCGTTACCGGGTGTCGCGTCGGTTCGGGTCGGTGGGGGCAGTCGCTACTCGATGCGTGTGTGGCTCGATCGCGAGGCCCTGGCCGCGCGTCAGCTCACAGTCAATGATATCGAGAACGCGCTGCGTCGTGAAAACGTGGAGTTCCCGGCAGGACGCATTGAATCGCGCGAGCGAGAATTCACCCTGCGCACACGTACCTCCATGGAAAGCGCCGAGGATTTTCGGCAATTGGTGATCGGACGTAGCCGTGATGGCTACCTCGTGCGGCTCGGTGATGTGGCGGATGTGCGCTTGGCCGCTGAAGATCAACGAAATTTAGCCCGCGCTAACGGCCTGCCCGGCATTAGCTTGGGCATCATTCCAAACTCGAAAGCCAATGTCCTCGAGGTTTCACAGGCAGTACGTAGTGAGATTGAGCGGGTGAATTTATCTTTGCCTGACGATATCCGGGGTGAGGTGAATCTGGATTTCTCGGTGTTCGTCGAACAGTCAATGAAAAAAGTCGTGTTCGTGCTGCTTGAGACCTTGCTCATCGTATTGATTGTTATTTTTGTGTTTCTGGGGACGGTGCGGGCAACAATTATTCCGGCTGTGACCATCCCTATTTCTTTGCTGGCGGCCGCGATGGTGATGGTGACGCTTGGTTATTCACTGAATACCCTGACGTTGCTCGGGGCGGTACTGGCAATCGGTCTCGTGGTTGATGATGCGATCGTGGTACTAGAGAACATCACGCGACGGATTGAAGAGGGGGAGCCCGCATTGCTTGCCGCTATCCACGGCAGCAAAGAAATCGGCTTCGCAGTCGTCGCGACCACCATGGTCTTGATGGCGGTCTTCGTGCCGATCTCTTACATGGAAGGCACCTTGGGGCGATTGTTCGGCGAGTTCGGTGTCACTGTGGCGGCAGCCGTCGGCTTTTCGGCATTGGTCGCGCTGAGCTTGACGCCGATGATGACCTCAAAATTATTCGCAGGAGGTATCCAGCGCGGTGATCTCGCGACGCGCTTGGATGCGGGCTTTCAATCTTTGGCGGCTACCTATGAGAAGTGGCTACGGCGGGTTATGACCGGCGGAGGGCCCAAGCGCGTAGTGCTCGGTGCGGGACTTTTTGCTGTGGCGATGGTGCTGCTGTTGGTGATCGGTAAGCCAATTGCCGCCCTCAAACTCTCACAGGAATTTGCCCCGATGGAAGATCGCGCCATGATGCCGATCATTGTGACGGCCCCTGAGGGGGCGAGCCTCGCGCACCTTGATCGCTACATCGCAGAGGTTGAGGCGATCGCCTTTCAAGAGGTTGAAGCGGGTAATGCGCGTCGAGTGATTGTACGTTCGGGCTCATTCGGCGCTCAGGGTAATGTGAACACTGGAACGGTGTTTGTACCGTTGACCTTGTGGAATGAACGTGAAGATACCGCCCAAGAGATTGCGCAGCGCGTGCGGATGCGCACTATGGGTATTACGGGTGTACGAGTGATCGTGATTACGCCCCCCTCGCTCGGCGTACGGGGCGTGGGTAAGCCATTACAAGTGGTGATGGGGGGCGCGAGCTATGAGGAGCTTGCGGCCTGGCGAGATAAAGTCATTGCACGAATCAGCGCGGAGAACCCGCGTCTACTCGCGCTGGACTCGGATTACCAAGAGCGCAAGCCGCAATTACAGGTGCGCATTGATCGCAACCGCGCCGCAGATTTAGGGGTTTCGCTGCAGAGCGTGGGTCGGACACTGGAGACGATGCTCGGTTCGCGGATCGTGACCACGTTTCTCAAAGATGGCGAAGAGTACAACGTCATTCTGCAGGCGCGTGAAGAGGACCGCGCGACCGTGGATGATCTCGGTAATCTTTACGTACGCTCCGATACCAGTGGCGAAATGGTGCCCTTAGCAGCGTTGGTCACAGTCGATGAAGGAGCCAGTGCGACAGCGTTACGCCGTTTTGAGCGCTTACGCTCGATTACCTTGAGCGCTAACTTGGCACCTGGCTATACGCTGGGTGAGGCTCTGAATTACGTGGAACAAGTGATCCGCGAAGAAATCCCCGAGGGCGTGCAAATCAATTACGACGGCGAGTCGCGAGAGTATCGACAATCAGGTGAGCGTATATGGCTGACGTTTGCTTTTGCGGTGCTGATTGTGTACCTCGTACTTGCCGCTCAATTTGAGAGCTTTATTCATCCGCTGATTATTTTGGCGACTGTGCCCTTGGCGATCTCGGGCGCCTTGATTGGGCTTTGGATCTTTGGTGCCTCTATCAACGTATTCAGTCAGATAGGGGCGATCATGTTGATTGGTATCGCGTGTAAGAACGGCATTTTGATTGTGGAGTTTGCCAATCAGTTGCGCGATCGAGGCGTGGAGTTTGTCGAGGCGGTCATTGAAGCCGCCTCAATCCGCTTACGACCCGTACTGATGACAAGTCTCTGTACCGCTTTTGGCGCGGTGCCGCTGATGCTGAGTGTGGGGGCGGGTGCCGAGAGTCGTCAGGCGATCGGCTCAGCGGTGTTTTTCGGCACCTTGTTTGCAGTCGCGCTGACGCTATTTGTCGTGCCCTCTCTTTACGCACTCATTGCGCGTAACACACAATCGCCGCAACATGTCTCGCAGGCAATTGAGCAGCTCGGCGGCGATCCGGTTTGATCCCGTGGTCGCCGGGGATGACGACGGACTAGCGGGTTCAGGATATTGGTCTTAACAGGGGAGGGTGGCACATGGTGACAGCGCTATGGGTTTTATTGATCGCGATTTTTTTGCCGATCGTATGCGCCGGTATCGGTAAAGCGGGGGGCTCCACCCCCTATGACAATCACAATCCGCGAGAATGGCTTGCTAAGCAGGAAGGCAGAGCCGCGCGAGCGAATGCTGCGCAAGGCAATTCTTGGGAAGCACTGGCGATGTATAGCGCGGGACTATTGGCGGCTCATATCGGTAATGTGGAGTCAGCTTCGCTTGCCATGTATGCGCTCATTTTTTTGGTCTCGCGCATCCTGTACATTCATTTTTATGTGACGGACCGCCCGACCCTCCGCTCTAGCGCCTGGGGTTTTGGCTTTTTGGCCTGTCTCGCCTTGATCGTGCGCGGAGCGCTCGGAGCGATTTAATGTCGGCGGTGGTGGATCCAGCGGCGCCTGCCGGGTCGGTGGCTGCCGAGTCGGTCACGAGCGAGCGAGGGGGCGAGATGACTCGCCCCACGCTGAGCGCGACGCAACGCAAGCTGCAAGCGCAGCTGCGCGGGCTCGTGGGTAAGGCGATCGAGGATTACGCCATGATCGCCGAGGGCGATAAGGTCATGGTGTGTTTATCGGGCGGCAAAGACTCTTACACGCTGCTCGATTTACTATTGTCCTTGCAGCGCAGCGCGCCAGTGAATTTTGATCTGGTTGTCGTCAATCTGGATCAAAAACAACCTGGTTTCCCTGAAGAGGTGTTGCCCCATTATTTAACGGCACTCGGTGTGCCGTTTCATATTATTGAGCAAGATACCTATTCGGTCGTCAAACGCGTGATCCCTGAGGGAAAGACCATGTGCGGGTTATGCTCGCGCTTACGTCGGGGGGCGCTTTATCACTGGGCTGCTGAGAACGGGGTTACCAAGATTGCATTGGGTCATCATCGTGACGATATCTTAGAGACCCTATTTTTAAATCTCTTTTTCGGAGGCCGACTTAAGGCGATGGCGCCTAAACTGCGGTCAGACGATGGTCGCCATGTGGTGATCCGGCCGCTCGCCTATGTTTCCGAGCATGAGATCGCTCGCTATGCCCGCGCGCGTGCGTTTCCAATTATCCCTTGCACTTTGTGTGGTTCTCAGGAAACGGCGCAACGCAAGCAAATCAAACAAATGCTGGCAGACTGGGAGCGCGAGTAC
>RFOD01000101.1 GCA_009926865.1 Gammaproteobacteria bacterium
CATGACGACGGCAGCCAATGCGCATGCCGACAGGAAGACCTTCGGGCACCTGTCGTAGCGGGTCGCGACCCGTCGCCAGTCCTTGAGGCGAGCGAAGCTGTTCTCGATCTTGTGGCGCTTGCGGTATCGGGCTTCGTCATAGGGGATTGGAACCTTACGGTTCTTTCGGGAAGGGATGCACGGCGTGATTCCCTTGTCTTCAAGGGCTTCGCGATACCAGTCTGCATCGTATCCACGGTCTGCCAGCATGTGGTCGGCGGGAGGGAGGCCGTCCAGCAGTGCCCGGGCGCCGATGTAATCGCTCCGTTGGCCGGCCGTCAGAAACATCCGCAGCGGGCGGCCTGCCGCATCGGTCACCGCGTGCAGTTTCGAGTTCATCCCGCCCTTGGTGCGTCCGATCAGGCGACCGCGCCCCCTTTTTTCAGCCCCAGGCTGGAGGCCGTGCGGTGCGTCTTCAGATGCGTCGCATCGATCATCAGCGTGTCAGTCGCGCCGCCTTGATCAGCCAGTTCGAGAAGCATCTGGGCGAAGATACCCTTCTCACTCCATCGCTTCCAGCGGCTGTAGAGCGTCTTGTGCGGCCCATACTCCGCGGGCGCATCGCGCCAACGCAAGCCATTGCGATTGATGAAGATTATACCGCTCAAGACCCGCTTGTCATCCACGCGGGGCTTGCCATGTGACTTCGGGAAAAAGGGGATCAGCTTGGCCATCTGCGCATCGCTCAGCCAGTAAAGGTCGCTCATGTCACCGCTCCATTTTCGGAGCCGTGAATCACGCAGCGTAACGGAGATCAATGCATCCTGACCCTAGGTTCCCGCGATAGAAGACGGGTTCAGCCCCAGGTTTGTTGGCCGCGTATAGCATGGCACCTTTAGGGCTGCGGCATGGGGCGCAATGTGTGAGCGCCCAGCGCTCTCCAAAGAAATACTTACACCGGCTTAGAAATGCCTGGAGATCGTTTGTTCGCACCACGACGTGCAGATGGGGGTCATGGTCATCGAGCGAGTTCTTCAGATGGAGCTCGACGGCAATTGTGAGCGGATGGCT
>RFOD01000102.1 GCA_009926865.1 Gammaproteobacteria bacterium
GCTCGGCAACACCGAGGTGCGCGGCATCGTGGATTCGCTCGTGGGTGAGGCCCTCAGCGAATATCTGGAGTTCAACCCCTCGGTGATCGATCTGATCCTCGAGAAGGCGATCCAAGCGTTCAACGCGGCTGAGGCCGCCCGCCGCGCCCGCGAGCTGGTGCGCCGCAAGAGCGTGCTCGAGAGCTCCACCCTGCCCGGCAAGCTCGCCGACTGCTCCTCCCGCGATCCCGGTGAATCTGAGATCTACATCGTGGAGGGCGATTCCGCCGGTGGCTCTGCCAAGCAAGGGCGCGATCGTCGCTTCCAGGCGATCCTGCCCCTGCGCGGCAAGATCCTCAACATCGAGAAAACCGACGACGCCAAGATCTACAAAAATACTGAGATCCAGGCGCTTATCACAGCTCTAGGCCTCGGCATTAAGGGAGAAGAGTTCGATGAAAAGAACTTGCGCTACCACCGGATCGTGATCATGACCGATGCGGACGTGGATGGCGCCCACATCCGTACCCTGCTGCTCACTTTCTTCTACCGCTATCAAAAAGCGCTCGTGGAGGGCGGCTACATCTACATCGCCTGTCCGCCGCTTTACAAGGTGGAGCGCGGCAAGAACCACAGCTATTGCTACAACGAAGGTGATCTCAAGCGCGTGGTTGAAGGCTTTGGTGAGAAGGCCAACTACACCATTCAGCGCTTCAAGGGTTTGGGCGAAATGATGCCCAAACAGCTGTGGGAAACCACCATGGATCCCACCACCCGCACCATGAAGCGGGTGGAAATCGAAGACGCTGCTGAAGCCGATCGCATCTTCAACATCCTGATGGGCGACAAAGTGGCGCCGCGCCGCGAATTCATCGAAACCCACAGCGCTGAGCTCGATCTGGCGCAGCTGGATATCTGAATGGGGTGCTCCATCACCGCATCGGCTGAATCTCGTCTTGGCGCTTGGCGCTGGGGCGCAGTACTTGCCTTCGCGTTGTTCGCGCCCGTAGCTCTGCCTGCCGGAGGAGCCGACCGACGCCAACCGGAAGTACGGCGCCGCACCACCGGTGA
>RFOD01000103.1 GCA_009926865.1 Gammaproteobacteria bacterium
CTGTGATGAAGAGCGCGCGTGTGGGGTACTCCAAGATCCTGAATCACACGATCGCATTCCATATTCACCAGGATCCGTGCCCGATCATGCTGGTGCAGCCGACGATCGAGGACGCGCAGGGCTACTCGAAGGAAGAAATTGCGCCGATGCTGCGTGATACGCCTTGCTTGCGTGGCTTGGTGAGCGAGTCGAAGGCGAAGGATGGTGCGAACACGATTTTGCAGAAGCAGTTTCCGGGTGGAACGCTGAGCATGGTGGGCGCTAATTCGCCGCGTGGCTTCCGTCGTGTCAGCCGGAGGGTGGTGTTATTTGATGAGGTGGATGGCTATCCGTTATCAGCGGGCGCTGAGGGCGACCAGATCAAGCTGGGCATCCGAAGGACGGAGTACTACTGGAATCGCACGATTGTTGCTGGTAGCACGCCGACAGTTAAGGACTTCAGCCGCGTGGAGCGCATGTTCCTGCAGACGGATCAGCGTCGCTATTTCGTACCTTGCCCGGATTGCGGACATATGCAGTACCTGAAATGGCCAAATATTAAGTGGCGTGACGGTGATCCTGAGACTGCTTCGTACTGTTGCGAGAAATGTGGGGTATGGATTCCGCATTCAAAGAAGCGCTGGATGGTGGAGCGCGGTGAATGGCGGCCGACTGCGCCGGGAAATGGCCGGCATGTGGGGTTTCATGTTTGGGCGGCGTATAGCTACAGCCCGAATGCGACGTGGCCAAATTTGGTGGAAGAATTTTTAGACGCGAAGAATGATGCAGAGCAGTTGAAGACGTTTGTTAATACGGTGCTGGGCGAGACGTGGGAGGACGAGTATGCGTCGAAGATTGGCGCGGATTCGCTGCTAGAGCGTGCCGCTGATGAGGAGTATGAGCAGTATGTGCCGCCAGTAAGCGCGCTGGCGTTGACGATCGGATGTGACGTGCAGGATGACCGGTTGTCGTTGAGCGTGTGGGGCTGGGGCCGCGAGGAGGAAGGGTGGTTGATTGATCGCGTGAAGATTTACGGCAGCC
>RFOD01000012.1 GCA_009926865.1 Gammaproteobacteria bacterium
CTGCTCGGGAATCAGTGGCTTTGACGCTGGATTCGCCGTGCGGGAGCCCTCGACGTTGCTTGCTAACGGTCTGCAGATTTTCCCGGGTGGCGTTCCTTTGTATCGTGGAAATACTTTGATCGGTGGCATTGGCGTCTCAGGCGATGGCGTAGATCAAGATGACATGGTGGCATTTTTAGGCGTTGCAACCGCTGAACTGGGTAGCAATGGCCCTCAACATGCATCTGCTGAGCGCCGCGCTGATCAGCTCGAGCCATTCGGCTCTCGACTGCGCTATGTCAACTGCCCACAAAGCCCGTTCCTCGACTCCAATGAACAGGAGCCCTGTCGTGGCTACTGAGCGCGTTTCCGTTCTCACGATCAGCGTGCTCTCAGCGATCGCGTATGCGGAGACGCCGCCCGCGCCACAACAGTCAGCCGATACGCTCGCGCCCTGCGTCACTGAGGAGCCTGCCGATCCTCGCCGGCGTAGCCCGGCGATTCCTGTCTTGACTTATACGCCCGACCCCTGTGATCCGACTCGAGTGCGTGTCCCGCAGCTTAAGGAAATCGGACCCATTCAAGGCTTACCCGATCGCTGGCGCATCATAGAAGCCATCGGGATCAAAGAAAATCTATGGGATCCCTATAGCGGACATAATGTTCTCAAAGGCGATCGCCCCTTATTTGGCGAAGATTGGTATGTGGCGCTAATCGGAATTTCCGATACGGTTTATGAGCCACGCGAGTTTCCTGTGCCGGTCGGTAATCCTGTTACCGCCCGTCCGGCCTCGTACGACACGATCGGCGATGGTCAACAAACCGTGCTGTCGCAAACATTTGCATTGGAGGCTGTGCTCTACAAGGGCAATACGGTCTTTAAGCCACCTGATTGGGAGTTCCGTTTTACACCGGCGATCAATGTCAGCTATGTGACCTTCGAAGAGCGCGGTGCGTTGAAATCGAATCCCGACTTTGGTCTCTCCCGAACTGAGGCCGTCGTTGGCATTCAGGCGGCTTTCGTGGACAAGCATTTGCGCAATGTTGGCGATCGGTACGACTTTGATAGCTTGCGCGTTGGAGTTCAGCCGTTCACCGCAGACTTCCGCGGCTTTTTGCTGAATGACGCGCTATTTGGAGTTCGGCTCTTCGGGATTCGCAACAATAACCGCGTTCAGTACAACCTCGGATGGTTTCAGCGGATCGAAAAGGACACCAATAGCGGGCTCAATAATCTGCTTGAGCGCGGAATGGGCGCCCTGCGTGATGATCATATCTTTGCGGCCAATATCTATTATCAAGATTGGCCGGTCTTAGGTTTTAACGTCCAAGGCACGGTGGTCCATAACCATAACCGTGAAGATCAAAAACTATTCTATGACGACAATGGCGTAATCCAGCGCCCCGCCTCGCTCGGCCTCGAACGACCGAACGCCTATGACGTGACTTATGTCGGTGGCTCCGGTGATGGTCGGATCGGTTGGCTTAACCTCTCAACTTCGGCGTATGTCGCAGTAGGAAAAGCAGATCGTGGCGCCTTCGTTGAGCGCAAGCAGGATGTCCAGGCCGGTTTCTTTGCAGCAGAGTTTTCGCGCGACTTTTCTTGGATTCGCCCTCGCCTATCGGTCGCGTGGGCCTCGGGCGACCCTGATCCTTTTGATGGCAAAGCCGAAGGCTATGACGCCATTTTTGAAAATCCCTTGTTCGCCGGCGCCGACACGAGCTTTTGGATCCGCGAGCCCGTGCCTCTCATTGGCGGAGGTCGCGTTGCACTCTCTGGGCGTAACGGTCTTTTGAACTCATTGCGCTCATCCAAAGAGCAGGGACAATCCAATTTTGTCAATCCAGGCTTGTGGCTCATCGGTGTCGGGGCTGATTTTGATCTCACCCCTACGCTACGCGTGAGTGGCAACCTCAATTGGCTCGCCTTTGATGATACTGCAACGCTGGAGGTGGCGCGGGCGCAAGCACCGATCGACCGCGAAATCGGACTTGATGCGTCGATCGCACTCACCTGGCGCCCGCTCGCAATCCAAAATATTGTCGCCCGTCTATCGTTTGCAGCGCTGGAGCCGGGCGAGGGTTATCGCGATCTTTATCGTGACGATACGTCGTATGCCGTACTTGGCAATGTGGTCCTGACTTACTGAAGTGTTTGCTACTCCATGAAAAAACTTTGGACTTTGTTCCCGTTAGTCGTGGGCGCGGTGTTTTTACCGGGTGTCATCGATCGTGTGCAAACTGCAGAAACGGAAAAGGCGGTTGAGCGTATTTACGTCACCGCACCGCACGCACCCGCGCGGCAAACACCCCAAGCGGCTGATGCAAAAAGTGAAGGTTGCCTCGACTGTCACACTGCGACAGATCAACCGACCATGCATGCGAATCCGGGCGTGGTGCTGGGCTGCACCGACTGTCATGGAGGCGAGGCGACAGTACGTTGGTCAGGCGGTCACACCGATACCGATCGCTTGAGCGCCGACTACGCGAAAACGCGTGATACCGCACACGTTCTACCGCGCTACCCTGGTGCTTGGCACACGCCTTCGAGTGCCACCCCCGAGCGCACCTACGCGCTATTGAACAAAGAAGCGCCCGAATTCATTCGCTTCATCAACCCGGGCGACTATCGTATCGTGGAAGAAGCCTGCGGCGCCTGCCACGCCAAAACTATTGCCGATGCAAAACGTAGCCTGATGGCGACGTCGACCATGTTTTGGGGCGGAGCCGCTTACAACAACGGCTTGCTGCCCTATAAGCAATATATTTTGGGCGAGGGCTACACTCGCGATGGCAAAGCGGCTGTCATTGATGGCGCGCCCATTTCACCGGAAGATCAAAACCGGTTTGAGATCGTGCCGAGAATCTACCCGCTACCGCGCTGGGAAAACTTACCACCCGCCGATATTTTCCGCGTCTTTGAACGCGGCGGTCGCAACATCACCAATCTCTTCCCAGAGACGGGCTTACCAAATGTGCTGGGTCAGATCCAGCGACTGGAAGAACCCGGGCGCCCCGACATCCGTCAAAGTAATCGCGGGCCAGGAACTGGTGCGCGCGTCGCCATTCCGGTACTCAACATCCACAAGACGCGTCTCAATGATCCTTTGATGTGGTTCATGGGGACCAACGACAATCCAGGGGACTATCGCTCCTCCGGTTGCAGCAGTTGTCACGTGGTCTATGCCAATGATCGTGATCCGCGCCACTCAGGGCCTTACGCGCAATTCGGTCATGACGGAAAAACACAAACGGTGGACCCCACGATCCCCAAAGATCGTAGTGGCCACCCGCTCAAGCATGCCTTTACGCGAGCGATTCCCACTAGCCAGTGCATGATTTGTCACATGCACCAGCCCAATATGTTCATCAACAGTTTCTTGGGTTACACGATGTGGGATTACGAATCTGACGCCGCGTCAATGTGGCCAAAAGAGCAACGCTTCCCAACCTCCGAAGAAATGCGCAAGGTCCTTGATCGCAACCCAGAAGGCGCCTCGCCGCGCGGTCTATGGGCGGATGTCGAGTTTCTGAAGCAAGTCAGCGAAATGAATCCAACGCTGAAAGACACGCAGTTTGCTGACTACCACGGTCATGGTTGGAATTTCCGCGGCATTCATAAGCGAGATCGCGAGGGCAATTTGCTGGATGCCGAGGGCCAGTACATTGCGCCGGATGACCCTAAGAAATGGGATAAGGCGGTTCTGATGTCATCCATCCACGTGGATGTTGGCATGCACTGCGTGGACTGCCACTTTGCGCAAGACTCACATGGCAACGGCCACCTGTACGGTTCGGTCGCGGCAGCGGTTGAGATCGACTGCAAAGACTGCCATGGCACCTCAAACGCGGTCGCAAACTTGCGCACCTCGGGCCCTGCGGCCTCGATGGGGGCCACTCAACTTGGCACCATTCGTAATCCCGATGGACAGCTACGTTTCGAATGGAAGGGAGATGCCCTTATTCAGCGCTCGGCCGTCACGCCAAACCTCGAATGGGAGGTTTCACAAGTCAAACATAGCGTGACGCCAGGTCATGCCGAATACAACGAGAAGGCCGCTCGCGCCAAGCTCATGGGGAACGATCCCAATAGCCAAAAATGGGGAACCGATATCCCATGGGAAATGTTGGCGCACAACGACGACAAACTCGAGTGTTATGCCTGCCACACATCTTGGACCACAAGCTGCGGTGGCTGCCATCTGCCCATCGAAGCAAACTGGAAAACCGAAAGACATCGCTACGAAGGTGGCGAGACTCGCAACTACGCGACCTACAACCCTCAAGTCCTGCGCGAAGACATCTTCATGCTGGGTCTGCGCGGCCCGTCGGAGGGTGGCAAAGTCGCGCCGGTCCGCTCATCATCGGCGCTGATTCTATCTTCAAAGAATTCGAATCGAGAGATCATTTATCTTCAGCAACCGCCTATTGCCGCATCAGGCTACAGCTCGCAGGCAATGAATGCGCACTACCCACACACCGAACGTAAAACGGAAACCAAAACTTGTAGCGATTGCCACTTGGCCGTCGAGGGCGACAACAACGCGATCGTCGCGCAAACGCTCGGTTACGGCACGCAATTCATTAACTTTGCGGGCTATAACGCTTGGGTTGGTACCGAAGAGGGCGTGACAGCGGTGACGGTCACCGAATATGACGAGCCCCAATCAGTAATCGGTAGCTACCTACATCGCTACGCGTATCCAAAATGGTACGAGGAGCACCAGGCGCGTGACCGACGCTTACCTCAAGCGCATTCGCTCAAAGGTGATATCTCGCGCTGCGTACAGATGCGTGGAGAGTATGTGTTTATTGCCGAAGGTAAAGGCGGTATGCACGTGATTGACGCTGCGAGTGTCGCCAATAAAGGCTACAGCCAAAAGATCATCAGTGCGCCCTTCTCTCCACTGGGACAAGACACGCGAGTAGAGAGTCGCAATGCCACCTGTGTCGCGCTCGCCACCACCCAGCCTGTGCATCCGCCGCGTAATGAAGGAGAACTGATGCGCGAGGTCAATCTCGAGCAGCCGTTCCTACCGATCTACAACTATGCACTCGTCACCGATGCCGAAGAAGGTTTGATCCTGATCGATGTCAACACCTTGGCAGATGGCGAGTTCCGCAATAATTTCCTTGAGCGAGCGTTGACCTGGAATCCAAACGGCGTTCTGAACGGAGCGCGCCACCTCGTGATCGCGGGCAATGTGACCTATGTCGCGACACCTGAGTCGGTCGTGGTACTGGATCTGTCTCAGCCACTGCAACCCAAAGTGCTCGCTAAGGTCAAGGTGGATGATCCGCGGGCGCTGGCCGTCCAGTTTCGTTATCTCTTTGTCACGACCGCGCGTGGCCTAGAAGTCATCGATATCACCTGGCCGGATCAAGCCAAACTCGTGCCCGGTGCACGAGTACCCTTACCAGCTGCCCGCGGTTTCATGATTGCTCGTACGTACGCTTACGTCGCCAATGGCGCAGACGGTATGGCGATCATTGATGTCAAACGACCGGAGAGGCCGCGTCTCTTCCAAAACTTCTCAGCTGACGGGCAAATCAAAGATGCGCGTGACATCATGATCGCTTCGACCAATGCCTCGTTGTTTGCCTACGTGGCGGATGGCATCGGCGGACTCAAAGTCGTGCAGTTAACCGCACCAGATACCCAACCGAATTTCTATGGCTTCAGCCCTGAGCCGCGACCACAACTGATTGCACACCGCGAGACACCGGGGCCGGCTCTATCTTTGTCGCGTCCGCTTGAAAGAGATCGAGCGGTCGATGAAAGCGGCGGCCAAGTTGCCGTCTTTGGTCGACGAGGCTCGCGACCACTCAATCTGACCGAGATGCAAAAACTGTATCTCAATAAAGAGGGGAAACCCTGGTTCGTCAAAGACGAGGTGACTCAATGAACCGCTTGACTGCCGGCTTGCAGCGTACGAGCCGCTGGCTGCTATGCCTCGCACCGACCTTGGTGCTCGCCAATGATGTTTCGTCCGGTCAAATGCCAAAGGACGATGCCCACATGGGTGTCGCAACCTGTGCATCCTCTCTGTGTCATGGTTCATCTAAACCGCTTGAAGCTTCACCCGTACTGCAAAATGAGTACGTCACCTGGTCGCAGTTTGATCCGCATTCTGGCGCTTACCGGATATTGTTGAACGCAGAATCTAAAGCGATTGCGGAGCGTATGGGCCTGGGCCCCGCGCATGAAGCGCCTGCCTGTTTGACCTGCCATGCCGAAGTCGTTCCAGCAGCCGAACGCGGCCCGCGGTTTCAAACGACGGACGGAATTGGCTGTGAGAGCTGTCACGGCGGTGCTGAGCGCTGGTTGTCCACGCATTATCAGACGCCACAAATCAGCCGAGCCGATAACTTGTTGCGAGGTCTCGTTGCCCTCGAGCGCGCCGAAGTGCGTGCCGAAACCTGCACCGGCTGTCATGTCGGCGCCAATGATAAGTTTGCCAATCACCGAATGATGGCGGCAGGCCATCCGCGATTGGTGTTTGAACTCGACACCTACACCGAGTTATGGCGTACGAGTGGCGGCCGTCAGCACTATCGAAAAGATGCCGACTACAGTGAGCGGAAATCTTTGCCTGCGTCGGTCAATGTGTGGACGGTAGGACTCATTGAAGCGGCGCGCCAACAGGTCGTACTCGCGGGGAAGCATGCCGGGCCGGTTGCAGACTTTGCCATCTACGCCTGCCACTCCTGTCATCGGGATGTTCGGGTGGACGCGTTTGGAGGGGGCCAACCGAGCGCGCGGGCGCCCGGCAGTCTTAAAGCTCTCGACACAACACCCGGTGATCTTCGTTTACAAGATAGTCACGCCCGTACGCTATTGGTGGTAGCCGACACGCTCGCACTACCCGGCCGCGAGAAATTAGCCCTTTCTTTGGGCGCGCTGCAGCAGGCCGTGAATCGGAACCCTGCGGCGATTGGCGCGCTCGCATCACAGCTGCAACAACAGTTGACCGATCTCGGCGCAGTACTCGCCGCCCACCCATGGAATAGCACCGACAAACGCCGAGTGCTCGAAGCCATGGTCAGCGCCGCACGCGGTGGCGCTTATCCTGACCCAGCGAGCGCCGAGCAAGTCGCCATGGGCCTCGTCGTCTTACTTGCCGGGCTCGACCTTGATCGCGACCGCCGCGCCGAGATCGACGCTCTCTTTACGGCGTTACAAGATGATCGAAGCTATGACGGCAAGCGCTTCAAGTCGATTCTGGAGCGGACTGCCCTCGGCCGATAATGGCTCGCAAGACCACATAGATACCGAGAGAAGCAAATAGCCCCAACAGCGAGGGTGCCAAATCGATCGCGATGGGGAACCCCGCTTTACCATTGAAGGCGGCAAGTACAGCGCCACCGGCGAAAGCGAGTAAAGCTGCCCAATTCAGCGATGACTGGCGAGCAAATTCTTTGGGTCGTCGCTGAAATAGGTAATATTCGGCGATCACTGGACCGACGATGGGCGGTACAACCGTTGCCAGCAAGTCGATCCAGCCCAAAAACATCTGATAGATCCCAAGGCCCAGTACTGTTCCCAGCAAACCGCAGATCACGATCGTGACGCGCTTAGGTTTACGAAACAAACTCGCGGTCTGCACGCTTGGCAAATAGAGGTTGGTATCTCCGGTCGTCCATAACGCTAAGGTCATACCGACCAATCCAAAGATTGCAGCAAAACCCGACAAGGTCGCCATATAGGCAGTGAAATCGGGCGTACCGCTACCCACTGCGCCGAGCGCCCCGACCAAATGTAAAAACAACTGATCGACGACCAACACCACAAAAGGAATACCCATGGCGATCCAGAAGCTGCGCGCGAAACGCACGTATTCCGCCATCACTACTGCACCGACGATCCAAGCGCCAACCACGATATTAATCGCCTGTAGACCGGTAAGTGGCGCCGCAGCGACTTTTTCAGCCGACAAGGTTTGCACCGCGGCCAAGCCGCCTGCACGATCAATATTGATCCACGCCGCATAAAGCCCAACGAGCACCAAGCCGATCATGGCAGGGATACCCACCCGTTCCAAACCTTTGACGCCAAAGAGCGTCGTACCGGTGTATAGAAGACCCGCAAAAATCGCGACGCCATAGTAAAGCGCCGTCCCTGGGGCTTGGGTCCAAATCTGCGCGAAAGCGCCCACCACAATGCCCTGCCAACCAATAGTTAATAAGGCAATGAAAATGACTGGTAGGTAAGCCCCCCACTCACCGTAAACAGCGCGGAAAATTAGCGTGCTGTTACAACCTGTACGCCAAGCCATATAGCCGACGAGTGCACCGATCAAAAAATTAATGGCGCTACCGAGAAGTGAGTACCAGATGAGATCGCCCCACAAGGTCACCCCTGAGCCCAGTGCGCCACCGGCTAACAATCCGGTGATCAAAAATCCCCAACCGAACGCAAGAGCCAGTAAGGGCCCGCCGGCGCGACGCTGTTCCGGCTTGAGAGGCGTGAGTGGATTATCGTCGCTAGCCATCTCTTGCTGCGGATCCAAATTCCACCAGCGTTTGAAATTGAAAGACGCCATCACCCACCTCCCCTCATGAGACGATTGTCTTAGAGTCCACTTTTATTTTGATCGTATACTCACTCTGCGTCAGCGCTAACGGGCACCCGCCTCGAGTGCTTGTTGCCAAGCCAACCTTGCGAGTTCCGGAAACACCTCGATCCGTTGTGCAGCTTGCGCCGAAGCAGCGCTACCTCGCAAGACACGACCCTTGATGCCATGAAAGATGGCCGCCAGCCGGAAAAAATTAAAGGCCACGAAGAAGGCGTAATGCTCGATCTCTGAACGCCCCGTACGTCGGCAGTAAGCCGCAACATAATCGCGTTCGGACGGTATATTCCATTCAGCGAGCGGCACACCCGCTAAACCCGCCACAACATCCGCCGGCATGCGATACATCATCGCGTGATAGGCAAAGTCAGCTAAAGGATGCCCAAGCGTTGACAGCTCCCAGTCGAGTACCGCCAACACGCGCGGTTCGGTGGGATGGAAAATCATGTTGTCGCAGCGAAAATCACCATGAATCACTGAGACTTCACCGTCGTCAGCTGGTAAGGCGTCAGGCAGCCATTCGATCAAGCGATCCATGTGTGGATCGCGCCCGGCGACCGTATCTTCAAGGTATTGTCGGCTCCATCGTGAAATCTGACGCGCAAGATAATTACCAGGATTTCCGTAATCGCCCAATCCGCAGGCCACTGGGTCAATGGCGTGTAACTGAGCAAGCGTTGCATTCATTGAATCAAAGTATTTTGGGCGCTCTGATTTCTCTACGTCTGGAAATCGAGCATCCCAAAAAATCCGTCCCTGTACATGCTCCAGTACCGCAAACCAACTGCCGATGACCTCGTCATCCGTACATAAGCCATAGACCTTCGGCACAGGAAACTCTTGTGGACCGAGTGCCGCCATGACTCGGGCTTCACGGTCGACTGCATGCGCCCCTTTTAATATTTGACCAGGGGGTTTTCGACGTAGTACGTAATGACGATTTGGCGTGAGCAGTTTAAAAGTGGGGTTCGACTGCCCGCCTTTAAATTGCTCAATAGTCAAGGGTCCGACGAATCCATCGACATGCTCACTCATCCAACGAGTTAGCGCCGCCTCGTCGATTTCGAAGCCCGCCCGAACAGGCGTTGTCCCAATATTATTTGATGTGTCCGTCACTACCGCTCCAGGCCTCTTACCCACGTCAGCGAATGCTGACGCTCGCCAGCTTTTGTCTTTTCTTTGGCTGATAGCACGAGGCAATTACCTTGCAAGTGAGCATCGCGCCATTGCGGCGTACCCATCAACCCCGCATTCAAAGCCAAGGTCACCTCATGCACCACGCGATCACCCTCTACATACCAGCGACCGGCATAAGTGAAATAGGAATCAAACGCCGCCGCCTTTTCATCAACGCTGGCTAGACGAGGGTTAGCGTGCGAGAGCGGCGTACGCCCCCCTGCCATAATGGTCGCGCTCATATAGCCATCTGCGGTGTAAAGCAAAAGCCCGCTCGCCGATGGCCCAAAAGGGCTCGAGCAGCGCCCATCCTCGTAACGAATCTGCCAGGCCTGGTACTGCCAGGCTCCATATAAGCCCTCGGGAGTCATCCGGTTTTTTTGTGATGATTGCGTTGAATACGGCGTGCCAAAGAATAAAGATGGACTTCAGATGGACCATCATAAACACGAAAACCTCTTATCTCGCGCCAAATTTTTGCGACGGGTGTTTCATCGACGATGCCACTGCCGCCTAGTACCTGAACGCAACGATCAACAATTTGGAACAGAGTCTCTGCGCAGGCGTATTTGGCCATACTGGAATCGCTTGAAGCTCTGCTACCTTGATCCAAGGTCCAGGCGACGTAATCGATCGTCAGCTGCGTCTGCTTGAGCTCAACTTCGTTTTGCGCCAGCTTAAAGCCCACCCCTTCATGCTCAATCAACGGACGCCCGAAAGCCTGGCGCCGACAGGCATAATCCACAGCAATGTCATGTGCTCGAAGAGCGGCGCCCCACCAGCGCATACAATGGGTCAGACGAGCAGGCGCTAAACGAACCTGTGCGTATTTAAAGCCCTCATGCGGAGCACCGAGCACGAATTCTTTGGGCACTCGCACATCATTGAGCTGTAGTACCCCATGACCGCCTGGCATGCTGTGATCAACGGTATGCATCACACGCTCAAGTTGGATGCCGGGGTCGGGCAGTGGTACCAAAAACATCGTAGACTGACGCTCGCCAGTTCGTGCCATCACAATGCCGAAGCTCGCGCCCTCTGCGCCCGTGATAAACCATTTACGGCCATTAATCCGCCAGTGATCCGCGTGCTCCTCGGCAACGGTTTGCAGCATATCGGGATCGGATCCAGCGCCCGGTGCGGGCTCAGTCATGAAAAAAGCCGAGCGCTGCTCACCCGCAGCCAAAGGACGTAGAAATCTTTCTTTTTGAGCCTCAGTCGCAATGCGTTCGAGCATGTGCATATTGCCCTCGTCCGGCGCAGAGCAATTCATTGCGATGGGCCCGAGCAATGAATAGCCCGACGCTCGGAGCACCGTGGCAATTTCCCGATGACTCAGGCCATACCCCCCCCACTCTTCCCCGACTTGAGGGGACAATAGGCCTGCGGTGGCGGCCTTCTGTCGCAACTCGCGCACAAGAGGATCTGGCAAGCCGTCCTGTAACGAGGGGTGTTGCTCATACGGAATCACGACCTCACGAATAAACTGCTGTGTCCGTTGCTCGAGATCTAACTCGCGAGCGCCGCGCGTGAAATCAATCATGGGTTTCGTATCCTTAAGTGAAGCGACATCTTGGATCACCCGCAAACCTGACTGGCGATATTTTCGTCGTGCTAGACGGTCTCATGGTAACCCGTTCACCCCGCCTCTGCGCCACCCGCTACCTTCTGCTGGGCAGCTATGTATTAGCATGTTATTAGCATGTGGGTAATGGCCGCTCGCCCACTCAAGCCCGCCAATATCACGGCCAGCTCGGTCTACCTACCAATACTGGCTGCCGTACTGATCTGCGCGGTGCCCGCTCACTCACAAGTGCTGGAGATCAGCGCGGAATCTGCGCAACTCGCGGGCCTCTCGCTCAAGGCCCTAAGCGGCCGGATTGCCATTAGGGAAGGTCAGGCGCAAGCAAGCTTTACGGTCGCCGATCGATCGATAAGCCAACGTGACCTCACCATGACAGTGCACGCCAAAGCGATGCCTCGCGGCTGGCGGCTCGCGCTGCAGCCGCTTTCACTACCGATTCAGCTATCGATCGAACCTAACTCAGCCCCTGCGACGGCTGAGATAAGCCTCCAGGCTGAAATCTTTGGTCATGAACTTTCTCAGGTCGATAAAGCCCTCTTGGCGGTCGAGCTCGCAGATCTGCGCTACAGCGATCAAACCGGTACCGTGGCATTGGAGGGCGTCAGTCTCAAAACAGATCTACAACTTCTCGCGATGACGGGACAATCGCTGCTGGACGCCGTTGCGCACCCTTGGGAGCTGCGTATGCAGAGTCAGCAAGGGGAGCTCTTATGGGGACCAGCCTACCTCAATCTTAGCCAGTATCCTTTGACGATGACGCTGACAGGCCAATGGCCGCGTCATACGCCCTCGCGCGTTGATATTTCCTCGTTACATCTATCACAAGAAGGACTCCTCCACGCCGAGGCGCAAACACAAGCTCATGTGCAATGGGATACCTCGCACCCCACTACGCCGATTACCGATTCGCCTCTGCGTATTGAATCGGCACAAATTGACTTGTATGCGCTAGACATACCCGCCGCCTACCAAAGTCTATTCCGCACTGCACTAGCGGGTACTTTGCTCGGTAATCTACAAACTGAGGGGTACCTCAGTGGATACGCTCTTATCGAAGATAATGCCCCGGTTGCTCTCGATCTCTCGCTACATGATCTCTCGCTCGAAGACGAACGGAATCGCGCACTAACGCTTGATCAGCTGAGCGGTCGCTTGATCAGCTGAGCGGTGAAATTCATTGGCGTGCGCACCCCCCTCACACTCACCTCGCCTCGCAAATCAACTGGCAAAGCGCGGCGTTGAACGGCATCCCCATGGGAGCGTCAAGTTTTCAATTCGCTTGGCAAGGAGATCAGCTGCAATTGCTTGAGGCAAGTCGAATTCCGATTCTTGACGGTGCGCTAAGAGTGGATTCACTGTCGATCAGGAATCTATTCGACCTATCCAGAGAAATCAGTCTTGATGGAGCGCTTGAGCCGCTCAGCCTGACAGAGCTCACCCAAGCGCTAGGCTGGCCGGCGCTCGCAGGCACGCTGACGGGTCGAGCCCCGGGCGTTCGGTATCGAGATCAAATTCTCACGGTCAACGGACCCTTAGAGGCCGATATCTTTGGTGGACAAGTCATTGGACGAAACTTACAGATCCGACAGCCGTTCAGCCGCTGGCCTAGCGTCACGGCTGATATTGATCTGCAGGGCCTAGATTTGTCACTACTGAGTAGCACGCTCGAGATCGGCGCCATCAGCGGACGGATCGGCGGCTATATTCATGATCTTGAGCTCTTTGCATGGCAGCCGGTGGCCTTTGAGGCCCTCATTGCGACGGATGAGGAGTCACCGGAGCCCCGACGAATCAGTGTGCGCGCCATTAACAGCATCGCAAATATTGGTGGCACAGCCGGGACGGGCGTGGCTGCTGCCTTACAAGGCGGTTTGTTGCGTTTTTTTGATTCCTATCGGTATCGCAAACTAGGACTACGCTGCACGCTCAAGGACAACATTTGCTTGATGTCCGGCGCAAATGACCTCACCCAACGTTCGGGCGAACGTTACACCTTGCTCGAGGGCGCGGGCATACCACGGCTTGACATCATCGGTTACGCAGGTCGCGTCAACTGGTCACAGCTTATCGAGCAAGTCGCCAATCAAATTCAATCGGGTGGGACTCCGATCCGTGTGCCCTAACACCGAATACGCTAACGGTTGACCCATCTTGAGCGTTACACTCACCTCTCCTTTGCGATGGCCCTGAGGGTTTTTCGATGTCTCATTTGCTGCGCTTAAAAGTGTTGCTCGCGAGTCTACTCATCACGGCTTGTGTCACCATTAACGTGTATTTCCCAGCGGCAGCGGCCGAACGAGTCGCTGATCAAATCATTGATAAGGTCGTCGGCGCTCAAGATGAGAGCCCAAAGACCACCACTCCTCCGCAGTCCTCGCTCAACCCGCTAGGCGAATCCGTCCTTCGAGTCATTGCAAGCAAACTATTGGATACAGTGATTTCACCGGCACACGCGCAGGCTAGCGCAAACATTGATGTGTCATCACCCCAGATCCGCAGTATCACCGCATCGATGCAAACACGCTTTACGGCATTAGCAGAATTCTTTGATCGCGGTGCTATTGGTCTGACGGCCGATGGGCGGGTTGCCGTACGCGATAATAACCTTCTAAACCTACCCGAGCGCGCGCGGGTAAGGCAACTGGTCGCCGAAGATAACCGTGACCGTGATGCCTTATACAGCGAAATTGCGCGAGCAAATGGCCACCCCGAGTGGGAACCCGATATTCGACAAATCTTTGCTCGCCGCTGGATAGATCGTGGAGCCAAACCGGGCTGGTACTACCAAGACCGTGACGGCAACTGGCAGCAACGTTAAAGGAACGGGACAAACCCGTAAGAACCTTACCCCCCGTTGGGTCCTGCGGATTGGGGTCCTATCGATCATTACGGCGCTCGTTCTGGTACTCGCAACACCCGTCATTCTTTGGAAGCTTCGACATGAAATATTTCGATCGGATTGGGCGCGCGAACAGATTCTGAATCAAGTGGAAACCCGGACAGGGATCCGCCCTCGATGGAACGGCGAATTAGAGCTTCTCTGGCAACCGAGCGAAAGCAGCCGCCGCGATAAGCTCAGTCGCTTACAAATCACCCTCGGACCCGGCGCGATCGCTAATCCGCCAGGTTTTTCTGAAACTCCACTCTTTTCTTGGCAACGTCTGCGTGTCGCCATCACGTTGGACGCTTTACAGAACCTCATACGTCATGGCCGCCTGCACGTAGAGTCCGTGCAACTGACCGGTGTCGCGCTGCAAGCAGAACGTAACGCGATCGGGGCGGGGAACTGGGAGTACTTACTCGCCGGCACGCCAAGCAGGGAGATGGCTGAGACTCACATTGATGAACTTACGATTGAATCGTTCAACTGGCAGTACCGAGACACTGCGGGCGTAAGACTCGCCTCACAGGACGATACGCTCAGACTCGATCACTGGGTGATGCCCTCTCCCGAGCAGGGGCAGATTGAAACGCTGTATTGGGAAACGTTCGACCAGGGCGGGCTGACGCTCCAGAAGCTGCAATGGGATCAGACCGATGAGGGCGTGCTGACGCTCGATGCTGAGTGGCAATTTAAAGGGCTGGCGTTGCGCAAGTTGCCCTTGCCCGATTGGCTGCTCGCGGCCGAGTCGAACTTAGAGGCTCGTTATGGCGAGGGCCACTTTCGCTATGCGCAAAGCGAGACGCTAGCGGATCATCAGCAAGTCGCCCTACACATTCGAGATCTGCAGATCGATGAGATCGCTCTTCGCGGCAGGCTCACCTATGGCGATCAGTGGGATATGGACCTACAACTCGGTCAGGTACGACTGGATCCGTATCTGACCGGCCTCGACTCGGCGCCAAATAGTCTCTCCGCCGCGCCCATGACTCTCTCGCTTATGGAACGTCCCGTTTACGGGACGATCACCCTCCATGAATTGTCCTACCGGACCGAGCGTCTACGCGACGTTGTACTTCGCCTGCGCCCCTAACTCGCGCAGTACTGCCATCCACCCCTCAAAATTGTTTCGTATGCGCAACAAAAAACCGGACGGCAAGCGGTCGCCGATATCGTGATATTTGGGTCGAACCCGAGCAACGGATATACTCCCGCGTCGACCTTTTGGGGGCCTTTCGGAAGATTATCGTGAGCGCGCAGGACAGTAAGTTTTTCAATGTTTTCAGCCTAGTGCTGGGTATCCTCATCATCATTACTTTGATTCTGTTTGCCTTGGCACGGCTGGTGGGCGAAAACACCCAGCGCGTGCACGTCAAAAGTGAACCAAAGTATGTCGCCGCTGTGGAGGGACATCTCACCACCGCGCGGGTAGCGATCGCGGGGCAAGACAACTCCGCGCTCACCATTCGGGCTGTTGGCGGTGCCGAGGCGCCAGCGCTGGCACTACCGACCGACGGTCCAAGCGTGTATGCGACGGTCTGTGGTGCCTGCCACACCAATGGAATCGGTGGTGCACCACGTTCCGGAGATGGCGGCGCTTGGGCGCCTCGGGTTGCGCAAGGCAAAGCCACGCTCTACAAACATTCAATTGAAGGCTTCCAAGGCTCTGCTGGCGTGATGCCCGCGCGCGGTGGTCGTTCCGACCTGAGCGATGAGCTCGTAAAGGCGGCCGTCGACCATATGCTGGAACAAATTTAAGTCTCACGACCTCACGCTGCAGCGCTCTGCAACGTGAGGTCTCAATCGCTCTCTAGCGCCTGTCTCAATTGCAAGGCTTCGGCGATGTGGCTCGTCGTGATGGGAGCCGTAGAATTAGGGCTCTGCAAATCACTCAAAGTCCGCGCAACTCGCAAGATTCGATGTTGTGAACGCAGACTCAACGTTCGTTTTGCGATAATGCGTTGCAACGCTGATTGCGCTTCCTGAGCGACTCCCATCTTTTCGATATCTTTGGCAGCCAAATGACAATTGGATCTGCCCTGACGTTGCTGCTGTAGCCGACGGACCGCCGCGATGCGTTCACAGGTCGCTGCCGTATTCATGGGACCCTCTACCCGCGCGTTACTTACGCTCGTTGCAGAATTTGTAGCGTGCAAGCTGACGCGCAAATCGATCCGATCCAGTAAGGGTCCCGACAATCGTGCACGATAGCGTGCAACCTCCTGCGGACGACACCGACAGGCGCGCAGCGCAGATCCGAAATAGCCGCATGGACACGGATTCATCGCAGCAATCAGCTGACAACGTGCGGGAAATTCCCAGCGCACGCCTACTCGTGCTACCGCCACGGTACCGCTCTCGAGCGGTTCACGCAGAGCCTCGAGCACTCGTCGATCAAACTCCGGGAGTTCGTCTAAGAATAGTACACCTCTGTGGGCCAAAGAAATCTCCCCTGGCATCGGTCGACTACCGCCACCGATCAATGCATTTGCTGAGGCGGTGTGATGCGGCGCCCGAAAAGGTCGCGGAAAGCACCCCTTTTGACGCCCGAATGCATAATCAGAAATTAGCGTACTGGACGTCAAGGACGCCATCATCGCGATTTGCAATTGCTCCTCATCATTAGGCGGCGGCAATAGAGATGGCAAACGTCGCGCGAGCATACTCTTACCGCAACCCGGCGGCCCCACATAGAGCAAACTGTGCTCGCCTGCTGCCGCGACCTCAAGCGCACGCTTACCCAAAGTCTGTCCAATGACATCATCCAGCAAAAGATCTGATAACCCTTCAGGCGATAATTCTTGGTGATCGATATCTTTGTCGTAATCCTGACCTTCCAGAATAGTTGCTGGCGTCGGCAGATCAGCCTCACCTCGCCACCAGGCACACACGTCTGCCAAAGTGCCCGCCACCCTGACGCTCTCAGATTGCGACATCAATGCCAGCTCTGCGGCATTACCCTGTGGCGCAATCAACCGACACCCTGCTCGCTCGATCGCTATCGCTGTCGGCAAGGCTCCACGTACGGGACGCAGTGCTCCATCTAGCCCCAATTCGCCGAGAAACTCGCAGGCTGTAGGAGGCTCAGGAAGCTGCCCAGAGGCCCATAAGATACCGAGCGCAATAGTCAGATCAAATCGCCCGCTGTCTTTAGGCAAATCGGCGGGGGCGAGATTCACAGTAATCCGGCCGGGCGGCAGCGTATAACCACATTGTACGAGTGCGGCACGCACTCGCTCGCGGCTTTCTTTGACCTCGGTGGCGGCAAGACCCACCACGTTAAATTGGGGTAAGCCGGCAGCAAGATGTACCTGAACCTCGATAGGGATCGAGTCGAGACCGAATTGGGCTCGACAGCCGAGGCTTGCCACACCCATGAGCCCGATCAGCCGCGGCTAGGGATGATCGGTGGAACGTTCTGCTTTTTCCGGTGACTGAGAGACCCCACTCAAACGCGCCTCCAATTCAGCGAGCCGTGTTTCGAGGCGGTTGAGCTCTTGGCGGGTGCGCTCCAGTACCTTGGCCTGCACAAGAAACTCGTCTCTCGACAGCAAATCCAAACGAGATAGATTGGCGCGTAATACAGCTCGAAAATTTGCTTCCAAATCCTCACGTACCCCGTGCACACCTGGCGGCAGTGCCTCGATTAATCGTCGAGCAATATCCTCAATTCGCAAATTCATTTTTCACTCCCTATTGCCCCGAGATGACGCACAGACTGACCACTTAAGCGCCAAAACGGTGCGACGGCACACCGATCACACCACCCCATTAGCGCAAAACCCGTTTTTCGTGCCTTGCTGGCACTGGCACGGAATCTGCAAAACCCCCGACAAGCGTTGAACTGCACGTCAAGGATAACGTGCCGGCAGCGCGATGTCGGGCGCATTAGTCGCTCATGGTCCTATTTTGCACTGGACTCGATGAGGCAATGAACGTTGTTGCTGGTATGCGCGATTGTTCGGCCGTTCAAACTCGGCGACCTACAGGTCGCCGTGGCGCAACTCGGTGTGCAAGGCATGACAGTGATCGAGGTACAGGGCTACGGCACAGAAGACGGCCACGACGAGCACTACCGCGGACAGCATTTACAAGTGGAATTCATGCCGCGAGTGATGGTGCAAATCGCGGTCGAAGCCAGCATCGCCGAACCGGTCATGGAAGCCATCGCGAATGTCTCGCGAACTGGCAAACCCGGCGACGGCAGGATTTTTGTTTCGCGGCTGGATCAAGCCATCCGGATCCGCACCGGCGAAACCGGCGATGCGGCGGCCTGAGCGTCGCACTGCTTGTAAAGACGTTTTGATGAATGCCATACGGATCAGCCCACTACGGATGATCTGAATAAATGACGACAGGGAGAACTTGCATGAACAGCATGATGACTTCACTCAACGGGTCTGGGACCAAAGATCCGTCTACCCGCTCGGTCACCGGTAGCACTACCGCAGTCGGGATGGGACGGGGATTGGCTCTCGCAGCGGCGTTACTACCCAGTCTAGCCCTTGCTGAGGATGCTGCCGTACCCGATAAAGGCGACACCGCCTGGATGATGGTCTCTACGCTGCTAGTGATCCTGATGACTGTACCCGGACTTGCGCTCTTTTACGGCGGCCTCGTCCGAACCAAAAACATGTTATCGGTGCTGACCCAAGTATTTTCCATATTTTCTTTGATATCCATTCTTTGGGTTGTTTATGGCTACTCGCTAGCATTCGGCGATGGAGGCAGTTTCAACTGGATGATCGGAGATCTTTCGAAGCTGTTCCTGGCAGGTATTACGCCTGATAGCACTGCTGCCACCTTCACCGATGGCGTCGTAATTCCCGAACTCGTGTTCGTCGCATTTCAGCTCACCTTTGGAGGTATCACCACCGCCCTGATCGTTGGTGGCTTTGCGGAACGCATTAAGTTCAGTGCGCTGTTGGTGTTCTCGGTACTTTGGTTCACCTTATCGTACCTGCCCATGGCACACATGGTTTGGGCGACCGGCGGTTTGATCTTTGAAGATGGCGGTTTGGATTTCGCCGGCGGCACAGTCGTCCACATCAATGCGGGCGTTGCAGCGCTGGTCGGCGCTTTGGTCATTGGCAAGCGCCTCGGTTTTGGCCGCGATCCCATGCCTCCGCACAACTTACCTCTGACTTTGGTAGGCGCCTCATTACTATGGGTTGGCTGGTTTGGTTTCAATGCCGGCTCCAACCTAGAGGCCACAGGCATCGCCGTCTTGGCGCTGCTGAACACGATCGTAGCCACTGCCGCTGCAGCGCTCGCCTGGATGTTTGCGGAATGGGTGCTCAACAAAAAGCCTTCTATGCTCGGTGTCGTCTCGGGCGCTATCGCCGGTTTGGTGGCAGTCACTCCAGCCGCAGGTTTGGTGGGCCCGATGGGCGCTATCGTTCTTGGCTTCATCGCGGGAATCGCCTGCTTGTGGGGCGTGATAGGGCTCAAGAAATCTTTGGGCTATGACGAGACACTGGATGTGTTTGGTATTCACGGTATCGGCGGTATCGTCGGCGCTATCGGCACGGGAATCTTCGTCGACGCGTCCTTGGGCGGTGTAGGCATCGATCACAGCATCGCCACGCAGGTCTTTATTCAGACCAAGGGCGTACTGATCGCGATCGCCTGGTCCGGCGTGGTGAGCTTCGTACTCTTTAAGCTGATCGATATGACGATGGGCTTACGCGTCAAGGAGGAAGAAGAACGCGAAGGCCTCGATACGGTCAGCCACGGCGAGCGCGCCTACACCAACAACTGATTTTCGATTTACAGTTGTCCCCTGTAAAACCTGGGGGCGGCAGTCGCAAGACTGCCGCCCCATTTTTTTGCATGAACAGCGTGCGTGGCTGACTGCTGCTAAGATTCTGGGATGAAAACCGGATTCATCGGCCTTGGCGCCATGGGACGCTCGATGGCGAGCAATCTCGCCCGCGCAGGGCAATTGCACGCGGTCTGGAATCGATCGGTAGATAAAGCACAGACACTCGCCACCGAACTTGGGTGCACGGCAGCCTCCTCGGCGGCAGAACTTGCGGGTCAATGCGACTGCGTCGTGATCTGCGTTTCAGCAGACGATGATCTGCGAGAGGTTGTCGCCTCGATGCGGGCTCATCTTCGTCGGGGAAGTCTAGTCATCGACTGCTCCACCGTCGCCGCGAGTACGGCACGGGAGATCGCTGCGATCCTCGCCTCCCAGGAAGTGGACTTTCTCGACTGCCCAGTCAGTGGAGGCGTAGAAGGCGCAAGACTCGGAACGCTCGCCATCATGTGCGGCGGACCCGAGACCGCATTTTCCCGTGCACAACCGATCCTGCAAGCCATGGGCAAAACGATCCGGCATTTCGGCGAGAGTGGAGCCGGTCAGTCGGTTAAGGCCACCAATCAAATTCTCTGTGCTGGCATTATTCGTACTGTCGCCGAGGCGATGGCCTTTGCCAAAGCTGAGCAGCTGCCCTTAGAGCCAGTCATCGAAACACTGGGTCAAGGCGCAGGATCCTCTTGGTACTTTGTGAATCGAGCCCCTTGGATGGCCAAAGACTCTTTCACGGGCGGCTTCAAAGTTCGACTGCATGCCAAAGATTTACGAATTTGTCGCGAGATGGCAGCAGCTCATGGAGTCGCATTGCCAGTTATCGAAGATACATTGCGCGACTACCAAGAATTAATCGAGCAAGGTCATGGTGATGACGATATCTCCGCCATTTTTCGCTTAAAGCGCTTCTCATGAAGTAATGTCATGATGTCGCCCAATACCACGCTGCAGTTCAGCAAAATGCATGGCCTCGGCAATGACTTCATGGTCATTGAGGTCAAAGTCTTAGACCAACTGCCAATCTTGCAGCACGCCAGCATATGGCGAGCATGGGCAGATCGCCATACCGGTATCGGTTTTGATCAGGCGTTACTGATTTTGCCTGCGACGGAACCCTCGGCCTGCGCTCGTTACCAAATATTCAACGCAGATGGCAGTGAAGTAGAGCAATGCGGTAACGGCGCCCGCTGCGTCGCAGAGTGGCTACGACTGAATGGACGTTGCGAACTAGACGCTGTGATCCGCCTGCAAAGCCGAGGCGGCGAGGTCATCGCGCGCTTTACGAGCCCAGGGTGTGTTGCGGTTAACATGGGGGAACCAAAATTTCCGGCCCATCCGCGACAATCCATCAACACCGATCTCACTCGAGTGGAGTTCATCCAAGTATCGATGGGTAATCCCCATATCGTGATTGATGTTCCCAATATCGATACCGCTAATGTCAAAGAACTCGGGCCGCTACTTGAGTCGCATCCTCATTTCCCACAACGTACTAACGTAGGCTTTTCTCAAAGGCTTGACCGTCAGCGACTTCGGTTACGAGTGTATGAGCGAGGGGCAGGCGAAACCCAGGCCTGCGGCACTGGCGCGTGCGCGGCTATGGCGGCAGGACATCTCGCCGGACAACTCGACGATCAGGTTCAAGTCCAGCTACCGGGCGGTAACTTGCAAATCGAATGGCAAGGCCTGGGAAGCCCTTTATGGATGACCGGCGAAGCGATACGTGTTTTCATTGGGGAAATAGAGATTCCGTGTGCCTGAGTGCCTGCTCAACGATACCCTTGAATCATCTCTAATCTTTTTTTGACGTGGAGACCGCTATGACCGATTCCAACGAGGTCCGTCAATATCTCGCTGAGCACCCTGACTTTTTCGTCGACTATCCAGAGCTGTTGGAAGCACTTCATGTACCGCATGCCAGCGAGGGAAACACCGTTTCACTGGTCGAACGTCAGGTGAAGGTGTTGCGCGAAAGACAGGCAGCCAGTCGTGAGCGCTTAGCGGAACTCGTGCGAAATGCACGCAATAACGAGCAACTCGCGGCACGCATTCACAAACTTACGGTGCGCCTACTGCATGCACGTACCACCGAGGAGGTTCGCCTCCAAGTCGCGAACTCCATGGTGGAGGACTTTGAGATTCCCCTAAATGTGTTTCTCGAATCGAGCGAGCTTTTTCGCGAGTGGCTCTCTGCAGGTAAGCCACGGTGCGGGCATTTTTCTTTGAGTCAACGGCAAAGTGTCTTCGGAGAAGAGATCGCGGAACGCATTGGCTCGATGGCGCTGATCCCGATCGGCCCCGGTGCCGATCGCGCTGTTCTTGGGCTAGCGAGCGCAGAGGCGGCTCGCTTTGCGCCAGGCATCAGCACGGACTTCCTTGAGCGTATCGGCGAACTCTTGTCTGCCGCCCTCGCCCGTACAGACACCCCGACAAACGGCCAGAGCGCTGTGGATTAAGCCGGTGCAAGACGCCGATGTCGCACGCGTTGAGCAATTTATTCGTCACCTGACGAATGAACGGCGGCTGTCGCCGCACACCGCACTCAGCTATCAACGGGATTTACAATGCTTATTGAAGTGGTGCGAGGTAGCGGGTGTTCACGCGTGGCGAGAACTCGACGAGCAGCACCTAAGATTGTTTGCGGCGCGCAGCCATTCGGGTGGACTCTCACCGCGTAGCGTGCAGCGACGATTATCCGCTATACGTAGCTTTCTTAAGTATCTTGGCCGAGAAGGTTTAATAAGCCGCGACCCGGGCACCGATGTCAGAGCGCCCAAAGCGGCGCGTCGGCTACCGACCACTCTCGACGTGGATCAGATGTCACGCTTGTTATCGTTCTCAGCCGACACACCGCTCGCGAAGCGTGATCTGGCGATCATGGAGCTCTTTTACTCCTCAGGACTACGTCTCGCGGAGCTCGTCTCGCTAGATCTCACAGATCTGGACTTGGGAGACCAGACCGTTCGGGTGACGGGCAAAGGGAATAAAACTCGGATCGTTCCCGTGGGCGCGAAGGCGCTGGAGGCGGTACGACACTGGCTTGCCATTCGCCATGACTGGGCGCGTATCGGCGAGCAGGCCATGTTCGTCAGCCAACGCGGGCAACGCCTGACTTCGCGCAGTATTCAATTACGCATCTCTTACTGGGCGCGTAAGCAAGGGCTCCCCGTGCATGTCCATCCACACTTATTTAGACACTCGTTTGCCTCTCATATGCTCGAGTCAAGCCAAGACTTGCGCGGCGTACAGGAGCTGTTAGGACATGCTGATATCTCGACGACGCAGGTCTACACGCATCTTGATTTCCAACATCTTGCCCGCATCTATGACCAGTCACATCCGAGGGCTCGAAAACGATGACTGACTCGTTCAATCCACATGGCACCACCATTCTTGGCGTACGACGTCATGGCGTCATCGCCATCGGCGGCGATGGGCAAGTGACTCTGGGCAACACGGTAATGAAGGGTAACGCCCGTAAGGTACGCTTGCTGGGTCAAGGGAAAGTCATCGGCGGCTTCGCGGGTGGCACCGCCGACGCATTCACCTTATTTGAGCGCTTTGAAGGCAAGTTAGATAAGTTTGGCAATCTCACACGCGCTGCGATTGAACTTGCCAAAGATTGGCGCAGCGATCGCTATCTTCGTCGACTTGAGGCGCTACTGCTGGTGGGCGACCCTCAAAAATTATTCGTGATTTCGGGTAACGGCGATGTGATCGAGCCCGAACATGATCTGGTCGCGATCGGCTCGGGCGGCCCTTTTGCACAGGCGAGTGCTCGCGCACTACTTGAGAATACGGAACTCGGTGCCCGCGATATTGTCGAACGCGCGCTGGGGATTGCAGCAGACATCTGTATCTATACCAACCGTAATCTCGTGATCGAGGAGCTACAGGGATGAGCGTCAAAAGCCTCACTCCTCGCGCGATTGTCGCCGAACTCGACAAACACATTATTGGGCAAGATAAGGCGAAGCGCGCGGTCGCGATCGCTCTGCGAAACCGGTGGCGTCGGATGCAAGTCGATGCCGCGCTGCAACCTGAGATCACCCCTAAGAATATCTTGATGATTGGCCCAACCGGCTGCGGCAAAACCGAAATTGCTCGGCGGCTTGCTAAATTAGCGGATGCGCCTTTTGTCAAAGTAGAGGCTACGAAGTTTACCGAGGTCGGCTACGTCGGTCGCGATGTAGAATCCATCGTCAAAGAACTCGTTGACCTATCGGTCAAGATGACGCGCGAAGCTGAACTCGCCCGAGTCGCTGACCGCGCTGCCGATGCCGCCGAAGAGCGGATTCTTGATGCACTCCTACCTCGTCCACGCGTCATGGGATTTTCTACCGATGAGCCACGCGAACCCCGCGATGCGGAAACTCGACAAAAATTCCGCAAAATGCTGCGTGAGGGGCAGTTAGACGAACGTGAAATCGAAATCGAGCTCACCAGCCCCACTCTCGGTATGGAAATCATGGCGCCGCCTGGTATGGAAGAAATGCAACAACAGCTGCAAAGCATGTTCCAGAACCTAGGCGCTGGGCGCGCGCGCACGAAAAAGCATAAGGTTCGTGATGCACTAAAACTACTGACTGACGAAGAAGCCTCAAAAATGCTCAATGAGGAAGAACTCAGGGCTTCAGCGGTTCGTAATGCAGAGCAAAACGGTATCGTATTCATAGACGAAATAGACAAAATTTGCCGTCGCCAAGATAGCTATGGTGCAGACGTATCGCGTGAAGGCGTTCAACGCGATTTATTGCCCCTTGTAGAGGGCTCTACGGTCAACACAAAATATGGTCCCGTCAAAACCGACCATGTGTTGTTTGTGGCCTCGGGAGCATTTCATGTCGCCAAGCCGTCCGACCTGATTCCTGAATTGCAGGGACGATTCCCGATCCGTGTGGAACTCGATTCACTGAAAGTCGAAGATTTTGTTCGGATATTAACTGAGCCCGATGCGGCGCTAACCGTGCAATACCGTGCGTTATTACAAACAGAAGGTCTCGAGGTTGAGTTTTTATCGGATGGCGTGCGTCGCTTAGCGGAGCTCGCTTGCCAAATCAATGAAAGGACCGAGAACATCGGCGCGCGACGACTGCACACAGTCATGGAACGCTTACTCGAAGAGGTTTCGTACGAGGCATCTGATCGACAAGGCGAGCACCTAAAGATCGATGCCGCCTATGTCGACACGAGTCTGGGGGCTTTGTGCGAGAACGAGGATCTGAGTCGATTCATTCTTTGACCGGTACTTTTATTTATAGCCTAAAGACTCAGCGGGTCGACTCGCGATGAGCGAGCTCACGCTGGGCGCTGTCGTGCTGATTATTACGGCAGTGCCATTAGCACTCTTAGTGTTATTTTGGACGGATGTTTTACCATCTACGCGCTGGGCGTCGCTTCAGCGCTGGCGGCCCTATCTATTAATAGGGTTATCGGTCGTTGCCATACCGATCGGAGTGGTTAGGATTTGGGGTTGGGCGGGGGCTGCGCACTTGGAGCCCCTGTGCCAAGCCTATGCCCGTCCAGAAATCTTTAATACCACCGAGCGAGACATACAAAGATTGATTTGGCGGGAAAAAAGCGCAGGACAGTCTGATATACCTTCACAGCGAACCTTGCCACCCTGGACGTCAGCGGTTTCCTTGCCTATCCACATAGACAATCCGAGCGCGTTATCAACCATGGATACGAGCGCAGCCCGACTGGAAGTGGAACGTATCATTCATCATCGAAACTTATTCTTTGAAGTCCAACTTGACCGAGTTCGCATACTCAGCAACGACGGGCTCGAAGAGTGGGGGATCGCCGATGAGCTCTGGCTAGAGGCCGGCCCCTATCGTTATCACTGCGGAGTGGAAAGCGGCCCCTACGCTACGAACCACACCCGGTACCCAGACGGTGATGGCATCGCACGTTTTATTCGAAGCACACTAAGCGGTAAGCCGTAGCGGTAATTTGTTAGCTGTAATATTGCGCAGCGAGTAAATCGAGCCGCTGTTCAAAATCCAGCCCGGTGGGTAGCAACACGCAACCGGAGGGGATCTCGGCCGAAGCCACCATGCGCGCTGCAATGCCTCCAACCCAGACTTCGCACCGACCATCTAGCGATTGAGCGAGCCGCGCGAGCTGATCAAGCGCGGGCACCTCATTTTCTGGCATCACCAAAGAAATTAATACCGCGCGAGCTTCCACTTCGAGGGCAAAACGCGCGATTTCCTCTGCCGGGCAATCCACACCCAAATAATGGGTACGGAAGCGACGGGTAGCGGCCAACCAGCTGCACATCAAAATACCGAGTTCATGGCGCTCGCCTGAGAGCAGACACGGACCCTGATCTGAGCGCAAATAGCCGCGCGACACCGAAATAATCAATCTTTTGACGATATCGGTGACCATGTGTTCTTGGGCGATCGACACCTCGCCGCGATGCCAACGCTCCCCGACTTCGCGTACGAGGGGGACTAATACCGAGTTCACCACCTCATTCGGGGGTAATAAAGCCAGCGCAGACGTCAGCACCTCTTCCACTCCAGAGGGATCCGAATGTAGCGTGGCATCCAAGGCCCGATCGACATACGTTTGACCGCGAGCTACGGCGGATCGTGCCTGGCCGCCCGACTCGGCGACGAGCTTGGCAAGCTCATCCTCGGCGAGCTGGGCTAAACGACTAATCGTGTGCCCGAGCTCGGTGGCTGAACGCAGGAGGCGTAGCCGCGCGACATCTGAGGCGGAGTAGGTCCTTCGCCCTGAACCATCGCGTGAGGGCTGGACCACCTCGTAGCGTCGCTCCCATGCGCGCAGGGTTTCGACCGTCAGACCCGTCGCTTGCGCAACGGCCTTGATGGTGAACTGGCCACTGATACCCGCCTGAGCTGCCACTTTGTTCATGATTTGTATAACTTAAACATGTACAACATCTTGACAGACTCTCGGGGCAATGTCATCCTGTTCGTGAAGTCACAGGACAGGCGACAGCAGGAACGCAGGTCGCAATCCTGAAAACAACGGAGTAAAGCTCATGAAGGTTTTCAATATCAAATCGACGCTCGCTGCGGCGGTTTTAGGTGTGTCATCGATGGTTGCAGCCGCCGCGGGCACCAATACGGTTCTCGATGTGGCCAAGCAGAAGGGTAACTTCAATACCCTGGCGAAAGCTATCGAAGCCGCTGGCCTGCAAGATACGCTCACGGCTGGTGGCCCCGTCACGGTGTTTGCACCGACGGATGAAGCGTTCGCCAAGCTGCCCGCTGAGCAACTCGAGGCGTTACTGCGCCCAGAGAACAAGGACCAGCTCGTGAAGATCCTCACGAACCACGTCGTTGCGGGCCGCGCGATGGAAGAGTCTGATCTCAAGCGCACGCGAAGCGCCAAGACGGCCGCGGGTGAAGAGGTGAGCATTGAGCTGAAGCGAGGTCGAGTGCGGGTTGACGGTGCTCGTGTGACGGGTGACTACATCGCTGATAACGGCGTCGTGGTTGCGGTCGATACGGTGCTCATCCCCAACTAAGTTTCGTCTTCGTCAGGACACGGCTACTCGTCCGAGTAGCTGTACCGGACAAGGATTGTCCGGAGTATGGATACACCCCCGTCCATGGAAGACACGAAAGGGGCAGGCTGCAAAGCCTGCCCCTTTTCCTTTTGGCATCCGCCTTGCGAGCACGAAGCAGTCTGTTAGACGCGCTCACGCCCTTGCGGTTGCTAGCATGGGCACATGTTTCGCACCACCACCGTGGGCAGCTTGCCCAAACCCGATTGGTTAGCTGAACCCGAAACCCTGTGGCCGGCTTGGCGCCTAAGCGGTGACGCGCTGCATGACGGACAACGGCGTGCCGCACTCGAATGGCTGCGCGAGCAAGAAAACGCGGGTCTCGACATTGTCGGTGATGGCGAGCAGTTTCGTATCCACTTCGTACACGGCTTTTTGGAAGACATCGAGGGAATCGACTGGAGCCTCAAAACCCGGATGGGTATCCGCAATAATCGTTATGAGGCCGATGTACCCACCGTCACAGGTCCACTCTCTCGACCGCGGCCGCGCCATGTAGACGATGCGCGTTGGCTGCGCAGCCAAACCCATTTACCTCTGAAAATTACGTTACCCGGCCCTATGACGCTGTGCGACACCCTCGCCAACGCCCACTACGCCCAGCGCGCAGATATGGCCATGCGCTTTGCCGAACTATTAAATGAAGAAGCCTTGGCGATTGAAGCTGCAGGCGCCGACGTCATCCAATTTGACGAACCCGCATTCAATGTATTTCTCGAAGAAGTTCGTGAATGGGGGCTCCCAGCACTCGAAAGAGCCATGCGAGGTCTCAAAGTAACCACGGTCGTACATATTTGCTACGGCTATGGCATCGAAGCAAATATTCAGTGGAAATCCACTCTCGGCGATAGCTGGCGCCAGTACGAGCAGATTTTCCCTTGGATCAACGCTAGCAGTGTACAACAAGTATCTTTGGAGTTCGCAGGCTCAAAAGTACCGCATGATGTATTGAGACTGCTTCCCGACAAAGAATTACTCATTGGTGCTATCGAAGTCCTGCCTGGGCGGCTCGAGTCCGCCGAAGAAGTTGCCCACAATATTCTGGAAGCCTCGCGACATGTCGACTCGAGTCGATTATTGCCCTGCACCAACTGCGGCATGGCGCCGCTATCAGCCGAGCTTGCGCGTGGCAAACTACGCGCTCTTGGAGCGGGTGCCAAACTCGCGAGACAAAAAATCTAACTCAATGGACCTTTCGCTCAAAAATAAATCTGTACTGATTGCTGGTGCAACCGGACTACTTGGCAGCGCCATTAGTCTCGCGATGGCCCAAGAAGGCACCCATCTGATACTCGGGGGGCGGAATCTCGAGGCACTACAGGGTTTACAGGAAAAAGCTTTAAGAAATGGCGCTGCATCAGCGACCCCTCTACCCTGGGATCTCGCGAGCACTGCGTCGACCCATGACGCAATTGAACATACGCTAACGCTCTTTCCACGCTTAGATGTCTTCATTTCCGCTGCCGGCGCCGCCCAGGGTGGTGTGTTCTGGGAAATCGATGACGCGGCCTGGCAACGTCACCTCGAAGCAAAATTATTTGGCACTCTACGCGCACTACGTGCTGTCGGACCCGCCATGATCAAACAGGGCCATGGACGAATTGTGCTCGTTGTCGGTAACTCAGCCAGACAACCTGAACCGCGTATGTTGCCAGGCGCTGTGGCTAACTCCGGCCTTTTAGCGGTAGTACACGGACTCGCAAAGGAACTGGGTCCGCACGGGGTCCACATCAATGCTGTGAACCCTGGACCTGTGCAATCACCCCGGTGGCATAACCTCATGCAGCAAGCCGCCGAACGTGACGGCATCACCGTGGAAGCAGCCGAGGCGGATTTTCTACGTCGTGCAGCGCTGCGACGTCTTGCGACCGCAGATGAAGTCGCGCGTCATGTGATTTTTTTGGCTTCGGATGCTGCGGCACACATGAGCGGCGCTTCCGTGACGGTAGATGGCGGGAGCACCTACGCACCATGACAGATCAACTTGGCTTTCGTGGGCGGATCGCTCTGGTGGTGCCCTCTACTAATACCAGCTGCCAGCCTGAGTCCGAGCAACTACGCCCTTACGGCGTCACCAATCACATTGCTCGTATCAGTATCAAAGAAAGACCATTGACGAGCGAGCAAGCGTTCATGGAACACGTGCAGGCGATGCGAGAGGGGATGCGCACCGCAATTGATCAAGTCATGACCTGTCAGCCTACCCACGTCATCATGGGTGTTGCGCTCGAAGCTTTTTGGGGCGGCGTTAAAAGCGCGGATGCTTTACAAGCTGAATTGACCGAAAGAGCGGGAGTGGGTGTCTCCATGGGATCTACCGCGACGACGGCGGCTCTGCGCAGACTAGGCGCCCAACGGATTGCGATACTAACCCCTCACCAACCACGTGGTGACGAGCAGGTCCAGCAATATTTTGAGGAAGCGGGTTTCGAAGTTCGTCGACTCATCGGCCTAAAGTGTCCGTCACCTGTACAAATTGCGCATACGCCCGCCGAGCGAGTTCGCAGCCGCTTACAAGAGCTCGATGGCGAAGACATCGACGCCATCGTGCAAGTTGGCACCAACTTAGCAGCGATTCGGATTTGTGCAGAGGCAGAGCGCTGGCTCGCAAAGCCTGTGCTCGCCATCAATGCCATTACCTATTGGGACGCGCTTCGTCGCAGCGGCATTGACGATTCGATTCAGGGGTTTGGTAGTGTCCTCGAACAATACTAGCGCTCTTAAAATCGGACTACGCCGATTTGCTTGGGCGCTTGCGGTCGCGACGCTACTCTTTGCATTAGTAGTCTTAGATTTTCTACGCTTCGGTGGCTGGTTTACGGAGCTACCCCCCACCACTGACCATCGTTGCCGGAGTCTGCCGTTAAGCGCAAGCTCGGAAGATATCCAGATTGATCGCTCGCGCGGGCTCGCATTTTTATCTTTGCTTGATCGACGTGGGCTCATCACCGGCTCTGCCAAAGATGGCGATATTGGTATCTTAGATCTTAACGATCCGGATGCCGCTCCCCTCTCTGCGCTCGGATCAATCCCCGTAGGTTTTCGCCCACACGGTATGTCCCTTTATCCGATGGGTGACGGCAGCTATCGTCTGTTTGTGATCAGTCATCCCCCAGATGGAAGTCACATTATTGAGGTCTTCGAGCAACCCTCGTCGGGTGGATTTTTTATACCCGTCGCGTCTTTTTCGAGCCCCCTCTTCCAGTCGCCTAACGCCATTGTCGCGACGGGTCCTAGTCAATTTTATTTAGTCAATGATAAAGGTGCGACGAACGGCTTTGAGCGCCTGCGCGAGACACTATTTCGTAGCGGTCTTTCAACCATAGTTTATTTTGATAGCACTCAGCCCGAGGCCGAACAAGCTCGTGTCGTCGCAACCGGGGTCAAAACAGGCGTGGGTCTCGGTATGAGTCTCGATGGTCGTTGGCTTTTTGCCGCTGAGACGCTCGGTAAGCGAATCGCCATTTTTGAGCGTAATGCGGGAACGGGCGACATAGAGATCATTGGTCATTTACCGACGCCAGGCTCGCCGGACAATATTCATATCGATGGCAAAGGATTGCTCTGGGTCGCGGTCCACCCGAAACTCTTGGACCTCGTCAGACATTTTGGTGATCCGGATCACCGATCGCCGTCCTTGATCATGCAATACAGCCCTCGTTCTGAGCTTATCTCCGATGAGCCCGGCATTGCACCCGCCGACCTGCTCGCCGGTGAATGGTTGACGGCACATTTCAATGACGGGGAGCTGATATCCGCCGGTAGTGTTGGAGCTGTCCATCACGATATGCTGCTGATCGGCTCCATCACGGAGTCTCACGTTTTGCAGTGTAGGCTGCAGGAGGGGTTGGAATGAGCCTGAATCGTCGCCAGTTTGTCGCCTCTTCTGTCGCGCTTGCGACGACGGCCAGCGCATCCCGATTGGCCTATACGGCAACTGACAAAGAATTGGATGTCATCGTGATCGGCGCAGGCCTATCGGGCCTAGAAAGCGCTCTGACGCTCGAAGAAAATGGCCTTCGAGTGCGTGTGCTTGAGGGGCGTAATCGAGTTGGCGGCCGTGTGTACTCACTGTTTGATGTTCCGGGAAATCCCGAAGTAGGCGGCAATACCATCGCTAATGCTTATGGTCGCTGTATCGCAGCAGCGAATCGTAGTGGCGTAGAGGTCGTCAATTTAGCGCCACGACTCTTTGGAAGTCGCCTAGGGCAAGAATTTTTCTTGGGCGGCGAGCGCGTGGATACTCGTGCGTGGGAAACTCACCCGCGAAATCCCTTTCAAGGTGAGATGCGCCAGAAATTACCGTGGACTTGGTCAGATGCGATGTTTCAGAAACATCTGCCGTTTACGGATTTGGAAAATTGGCACGATCCGAAGCACGCCAAACATGATATCTCGGTGCACGATTTCCTGACGGCACACGGTGCAACCAATGAAATGATTGATCTTGGGTTCAATACCAACATCGCTTACGGCACCACTGCGTACGACGTGTCGTTGTTACAACAAGCATTTTCAGACTACTGGCAGAAGGTGAATCGGGGCGCCATCATGGCTTTCTCTCGCACGGGTGCATCTAACGCGCCGGCGGGGAACACGCCGGTAGCGCAAGCCACAACACCTGGAGTTCCACCGGGACTTTTGGTGGGTGTGTTCAAAGGAGGCAATCAACGCCTACCGATGGCTATGGCGGCCCGCCTCAAAGGCGATCTGCTATTGAACCAAACCGTGGTGGCAATCGACACGACACCGGGTAGCGCATCGGTCACCACGGCTGACGGACGGGTACATCGCGCAAAGGCTGTCGTGTGCTCGATGCCCTTTTCGACTCTTCGTAATGTGGCTATCACACCCCTACCGGAACCGACGCAACATAAAGCGATTCATACGCTCGGCTACATTCCCATCACCCAGTTTCATTTGGTGGCTAAGCGCCCCTTTTGGGAAAACGACGGCTTGTCGCCAGGGATGTGGACGGATGGTCCGCTCGGCCTCGTGCTGCCTCAAAGATTTGGTGCTCGTGATGACGAAATCACGAGTCTCACCGTTTGGTGCCGCGGACTCAATGGTCTCTACGTCGATCGCTTCGGCGTCGAGGCGGGCAAACAACTTGTGCTTTCAGAGTTTGCCCGGCTCCGGCCTGCCTCCAAAGGTCAGCTTGAAGTGGCCGCCACTCACTCGTGGACGACCGACCCCTTCTCAGCGGGTGATTGGGCGATCTTCAAACCGGGTCAAGTCACCGAGTTGCGCGCCGCGCTGGCGAAGCCGCACCAGCGTCTATTCTTTTGCGGCGAGCATACGTCCGTCGGCAGTCGCGGCATGGAGGGCGCGCTGGAGTCCGCCGAGCGGGTTTCGCTTGAGGTACTCACGTCGCTCTAACCATAACGAGCGCGCGGGTGTCGCGCCACGCTCGCCTGCGTACTCACACCTACATATTGCCCCCCAAGCCACGCCACTTCGGCGTGGGGAAAAGCGGCGGCGCAACGGGCTTTGGCATAACCGTACTACGCCCACGCCAAGCAATCAGCGCGATAAAGCCTAAGAAAGAGAGACTCATCCAACAAAATTCGTGCATGCCCCATTGCTCAACCCCGTAACGCGCAACCTGCTCAAAAGCAATGAAAGCGACGGTAAAAACGATAGAGCTCAGCAACGCGGCCGCTTTCCAACCACCACTTCGCTCGCGGCCCTTGATAGCCAAGCGCCAATACGCCCAAACAAAAAAGACCGTATAAAGATTAATTAGAATGAGCCATGTAGGCTTTGGGGCATACAAAAAATAATGATTGACCCAAAAAGCCCCTGCACCCAAGAACGTAATCATGGCGTAACGCCACTCATCGAGCGGTTCGCGCAGGATGCTCTGCCACATCCAGACCAAGAACATATAGACCGTCCAAGTGCCGAACACTAATTCGTAAAACAGCACCTTGCCTTGCCAAGCGTCTTCTAATGGCGGCATCCACATGATTGCTCCCCCATTCACTGGTCCTGAAGTATTGTTTGCGGACTATGTCAGAGCACTTCTCGGCTTTCGGGAGAAATCGTCCTGTTTGGCCAACTGTCGGAACCCGCAACGCGACGGTGTATTCTCCGTGAGCAGGCTTCGATAAGCCGGAGGGGATATGGCATATGCAGGTATTACCGGCTGGGGAAAATGTCTCCCGCACGGTGTTTTGACTAACGCGGATCTAGCAAGCTTTCTAGATACCTCGGATGACTGGATCGTCTCGCGAACGGGGATCGGAAGCCGTCGTATCGCCGACTGTCTACTCGCTGATATGGCCGAGGTCGCGGCCGCTCGAGCCCTCGCCTGTGCAGGCCTAGAGGCGGCAGATCTTGATCTCATCGTCTTTGGCACCACCACCCATGATGATCAGTGCCCTAACATGGCCTCAGGTCTGCAGGCCCGCCTCGGGGCTGGGCCTTGCGCTGCACTCGATTTGAATACCGCGTGTACGAGTTTTTTATATGGGCTCTCCGCCGCGACCGCGCTCATTCGCACTGGCGTTGTACGTAACGCACTGGTCGTCGGCGCTGAACGTATCTCACCTTACATGGACTGGGATGATCGCAACGTCTCAGTACTCTTTGGCGACGGCGCCGCCGCAGTGATCTTGCAAGCTACCGAGCAAGAAGAGGGTGTATTGCTCGAAAAGCTGGGTTGCTATGGCGATGCTCGCGAAATTCTTAGAATCCATGGTATTGGAGGTGCCTACGTTCACAGCGGTCGACTCGCAGGGGTCACTGAGTGGCAGTTTGAAGGGCAGGAGATTTTCAAAAAAGCTGTCACAGGGATGGGATTAGCTTGCGAAGACGTACTCAGTCGCGCAGGAATCCAGACACAGGACATTGATCTCGTCGTACCTCATCAAGCCAATCTTCGAATTATTGAAGCAGTTGCCAAACGAGCAGGTATCGAGATGGATCGAGTATTCGTGAATGTCCATCGCTACGGCAATATGTCCGCGGCCACGGTCCCGGTGGCGTTATGCGAAGCACTGGAGGCTGGACGAATTAAGCCGCATGCCACCCTACTGATGCCTGCTTTTGGTGGTGGACTGACTTTCTGCGCGCACCTTGTGCGTTGGGGCAGCCGTACCACCCCGATAGAGACCAGCGATAAAGAGTTAGCCTCACCTGAGCGCAGCGCCCTAGACATTGTCCTAGATTATCGTCGCGCTCGAGAAAGAGGCGTTTCATGACTATTGATCCTGAATCAAAGAAGCGAGTACTACCTATCATTGCGATGGCTTTATTCATTGATTCCATGGGGATCGGCATCATTATTCCCGTGGCTCCGCAACTAGTCATGCAACTTTCAGGACTAGGTTTGGCTGAAGCAGCATCGATAGCCGGCTGGCTCACGTTAACCTACGCGAGTATGCAGTTTTTGTTTTCCCCAATTCTTGGAAATCTTAGTGACCGATTTGGTCGACGGCCCATTATATTGGCTTCCCTTGCAGCACTCGCAGTCGATTATGTGTTAATGGGCTGGGCTCCTACCCTCGCTTGGTTATTTCTCGGACGCTTAGTGGCGGGCATTGCAGGCGCGACCTTTGCCACCGCTAATGCGGTTGTTGCAGATGTGATCCCGGCAGAAAAGCGCGCTAAATATTTTGGTTTAAATGGCGCAGCTTGGGGCATGGGCTTTATCGTGGGTCCCATCATTGGCGGCCTATTAGGCGCTTATGGCTCCCGCGTGCCTTTTTTTGCTGCAGCCATCTTTACAGCTATCAATTTTTTGATTGCATTTTTGGTATTACGGGAAACACTCCCGCTAGACAAACGACGTGAGTTTTCACTTCGCCGTGCAAATGTGCTCGGCGCACTACGCTCGATGCGCGTGATCCCAGGCGCCGCTATTTTGCTACTCGTATTGTTCATGTATCAAATTGGACATGACACACTGCCTTCCACCTTCACCTGGATGACGATGGCGAAATTTGACTGGACTGAGCGCGAGGTCGGCTTATCTTTGGCGGCACTCGGCCTAGGGACAGCCGTAGTTCAGGGGGGGCTCGTCGGCCGGATGAGCAAACAATTTGGCGAATACCGAACCGCGCTCATCGGACTCGTAGGTGGCGCTATCGGCTTTCTAGGCTATGCGTATGCGCCTACACCGGGCTGGTTTTTCGCAAGCGTCCCGCTTGCCTGCCTCATTGGGCTCACCATGCCTTCGATCCGCGCGATTTTGTCGAGAGCCGTTCCGGCTAACGCGCAAGGTGAACTACAGGGTGCGATCGCCGGTATCGTCAGCTTCACTGCGATTTTGGTGCCATGGAGCATGACGCATCTATTCACCTTTGCTACGGCCCGCCCTGATCCCACACCGGGGGCCCCGTTTTTTGCAGCTGCGCTCGCGCTGATTGTCGGGGCGACGCTACTGGCGAGAAGTCGCATCAGACTGGGGCAGTGATACAAAAAGGCCTGCCGTTTCCGGCAGGCCCCTCGTATCCACTTATCAAGTCTTAGTGTCTACCCGGTCGTGTACGAACCGGTCGCAACGCGAATTACTTAGCCGTTTTCTTCGCTGCGCGCTTTTTTACGCGGGCGGGATCCTTGGGGCGCGTCTTGCCGAAAGAACCGTTGTAAATCTTGCCGCGACGGCTTCTGATGTCACCCTTACCCATCTCATCTACTCCCTGTGCCAGATAATCCATGCGGCCATGAGCGCGATTGACGTCGATCGCCGCGGGCGCCAAGTTTAGGCCAGTCAGGCAAAACGCGCCAATAGGCGACTCAATCCCTCACGCTTTGGGCACAGTTTATCGAACGGCACGGCATTCAACGGCTGTTCTGGTGTTCGATTGAGCGCATGGAACTCGGTCTCCTCAGTGGCCCGACAATGCAGGAGACCCGTTAGAAACTCTCCTGCCGCGAGCCGTTGCTGTACATGACCGTAAGCTGCATGGGCATCGGTCGGGTCGTATTCTGCGTTTAATTTGCGTAGCGCCACCTGGTTGCCATCGTGTAGCTCCACGAATATCCGCTCACCCTCTGCATAGTCCGCAGTGATTTGTGCTTGTCGTGGCACATAATCTGCCGCGATGGCAGCCGAATAATGTTCGCGGGTAAAGGCATAGCTGCGGGTGGAGCCCTCGTGGTCATTGAAGGTCACGCAAGGAGAAATCACATCAATGAGCGCAAAGCCGGGATACCGTAATCCTGCCTGAATAAGTGGCACGAGCTGTGCTTTGTCGCCAGAAAAGCTACGAGCCACAAAACCGGCGCCTAAGTTCATGGCGAGTAACACAGGGTCAATCGGCGACTGACGATTGACCTCACCCTTCTTTGCCTTACTGCCCATATCCGCCGATGCGGAAAATTGCCCCTTAGTCAGACCATACACACCGTTGTTTTCGATGATGTACAGCATGTTGAGATTGCGACGAATGGCGTGTGCAAATTGCCCAAGCCCAATGGAAAGCGAATCGCCGTCACCTGAAATGCCGATGTACATCAACTCCCGATTAGCGGCATTGGCACCCGTCGCAATCGAGGGCATTCGCCCGTGTACGGAATTAAAGCCGTGGCTGCCGTTCACAAAATAAGCGGTCGTCTTTGACGAGCAACCGATACCAGACAATTTGACCAATAACTCCGGCTGCAATGATATGCCCCAGCAAGCCTCGGTAATCGCAGCCGTGATGGAGTCATGCCCACAACCCGCACACAGCGTCGATAGCGCGCCCTCGTAGTCGCGTCGAGTCAAGCCGAGCTCATTACGAGGCAGCCCTGGGTGACTGACTTTGGGTTTGGGGATAAATGTCATCGCAAAGCTCCTGCGCGGGCTCGGTGATCTTCTGCCAGATCGGCGAGGACGCCATCAACAATAAAAGCCGACGACACGGGTAACCCACTGTAGTGTAGAAGCGAGCGCAATTTCGCTTTTTCGACGCGGGTTTCGAGCGTCAAAAGTGATTTCAGCTGCGCATCACGATTTTGCTCAACGACGTAGATGAGATCGTGTTCGGCTAAGAATTTCTCCACATCCTCACCGAACGGAAATCCTCGAACGCGTAAATAATCGAGCTGAACGCCGCGTAGCGCTAACACATCAAGCGCTTCGCGCACGGCCCCATCACAGCTACCAATCGAGACAATCGCACCGTGTGCGTGCCCGGGACCTGACACGATCGCGACGGGCACATATCGCTTGGCCGTTTCAAATTTTCGCGTGAGTCGGTCAATGACTTTTTGGTACTCCGCGGCGTCTTCGGTATAGGTACCGAGCTCGGTGTGCCCCGAGCCGCGAGTAAAATAAGCCCCTTTGGGATGTACGCCTGGGAACGTTCGATACGGAATACCATCCTCATCCGGATCAATATATCGATGAAATTTCGGAATATTCTCTAAGGCTTCTCGACCGAGTACCTTACCTCGATCGGGTTGATATGAATCATCCCAATCGAGTGGGCGACACATCCAATCGTTCATCCCTATATCAAGATCGAGTAACACGATCACAGGGGTCTGCAGCCGCTCGGCTAGATCGAAAGCCTGTACAGCCATGTAAAAGCACTCTTCGGGGTTAGCCGGATACAGACAGACATGCTTGGTATCGCCATGCGAGGCGTAAGCCGCTTCCATTAGATCGCACTGCTGAGTACGTGTTGGCATACCTGTTGAAGGCCCAACTCGCTGAACATCAAAGATAACTGCGGGGATCTCGGCGTAATACGCCAGCCCCAAAAATTCATTCATCAACGACAGCCCGGGGCCCGACGTGGACGTGAACGAACGCGCACCGTTCCAATTAGCGCCTAGCACCATCCCAATCGCCGCAAGCTCATCTTCAGCTTGAATGAAGGCATAGTTTGCGCGGCCCGTCTCCTGATCGACACGCGCTTTATCCGCAAAACCCTTAAACGCATCCATCAAAGAAGTCGATGGCGTGATGGGATACCACGCTGCCACAGTCGCCCCAGCATACACACAACCCAAAGCCGCGGCGGTATTACCATCAATCATCAAATGGCCCGCTGTTTCGTTCATCGGCGCCACGCGTAGCGGTAGCGGACACGGCAAATGGGTTTTAGCGTAGTCGTACCCAAGCTGTATTGCCCGCATATTGGCTTCGATCAAGGCGGGCTTTTTGGCATAGGTTTCACCCAAAAGCTCGCGAATACGCGTCAGATCTAAATCTAGTAATGCCGCTAAGACCCCGGCGTAGCAAATATTCTTCATCAGGATTCGCGTTCGAACCCCATCAAAGTTTTCGTTACACATGCGGGCAAGCGGTGCTCCCAGCACGGTCACATCCCCTCGCTGTAGCAACGCTGGACGCGGCCAACTGGAGTCATACAACACATAGCCACCCGAGGCCACTTCGCGAATATCCCGCGCATAGGTCTCGGCATTCATACAAACCATCAGATCCACTTGTCCGGAGCGGGCGACATAGCCATCGCGCGATACACGGATTTCATACCAAGTGGGCAACCCCTGAATATTGGATGGGAAGTAGTTCTTCCCCATCACGGGGATACCGCTGCGAAAAATGGATTTCATCAACAGCGTATTCGCACTCGCTGAACCCGTCCCGTTGACGGTTGCAATCTTTAGGGCGAAATCGTTGATGCGATCCGGCGGATTAACCGGTGTCATGATGTCACTCCATGCTCAAGGGCATGCGGCCATTTGACATAGGATTTCTGCATGTCCCAAGCCGCGGTGGGACAACGCTCTGCGCATAGTCCGCAGTGCACGCAGAGATCCTCATCTTTCACCATCACCCGCTCGGTAAATTTGAGTGGCTCACTCACAAATAACGCCTGCTCTAGATTTCGCGCTGGCACCTTTAAGCGTTCACGTAACTCTGGCTCGGGCGCTGGCTCAATCATAGTCAAGCAATCGACAGGACAGATATCGATGCAGGCATCACATTCGATACAGGCTTTAGCGGAAAAGACCGTCTGCACATCGCAGTTGAGGCAGCGCTGCACCTCTTCCGCAGCTTGCTCTGCAGAAAAGCCCAGTTCTACCTCTATGTTAATTTTCTTGAATCGCTCCTTGATTGAAATATGGGGAACTAAGCGACGCTCATGAGCACTGTAATCATTGGCGTATGACCACTCGTGCATACCCATCTTGCGACTTTGCAGATTGAGCCCAGGTGGCCGTCGGTCTTTGACCGACTCGCCATAACAATGACGGTGAATGGAGATTGCCGCCTGATGGGCCTGCTCAACTGACCAGATGATATTCTTTGGCCCGAATGCAGCGTCTCCACCGAAAAATACTTCGGGTCGTGTGCTTTGAAACGTCACCGGATCCACTTTCGGCAATTCCCAACGGTCAAACTCGATGCCCAGATCGCGCTCAATCCAGGGAAACGCATTCTCTTGCCCGATCGCCAAGATGACATCATCGGCCTCAAAGAATTCTTCTCCCACAATACGCTCACTAGTGATGCGACCTTGAGCATCAAGCTCGTATTCCATCACCTCAAAGGTCATGCCCTGTAGGCGGTCGTCTTTCAGATCAAAGGACTTAGGCGACCGATTGACGATAATTTCAACACTTTCAGCCTCGGCATCTTCAAGCTCCCAAGCCGAAGCCTTGAAGAATTGTCTCGGCTTTCGCGCCATGACTTTGACGCGTTTAGCGCCTAGTCGTAGAGCGCTTCGACAGCAATCCATTGCGGTGTTGCCTACGCCAATAATTAAAACTTGCTCGCCAATCTTATCGACATGACCAAAAGCGATGGACTCGAGCCAATTGATACCGATATGTACATTCGCACTGGCCTCCTCGCGACCCGGCAAGCTCAATTCTTTTCCTTTCGGAGCACCTGATCCGACGAAGATCGCATCAAAACCTTGAGCCAATAGTTCGGCCATTGACTCAATGCGCTGCCCGAGACGTAGATCCACACCCATATCGACGATCGTAGCGATTTCTTCGTCGATGACACTCCCGGGCAAGCGGAACGCTGGGATATTGGTACGCATCAAGCCGCCCGCGGTCTTGAACTGCTCAAAGATGGTGATGTCGTAGCCGAGCGGCATCAAATCATTGGCGACAGTCAAAGAGGCACAGCCCGCGCCAATACACGCTACACGGTAGCCGTTTTTTTGGGCAGGAACGGGCGGCAAAGCCGAGCGATACTCATCCTTATTGTCTGCGGCAACCCGTTTGAGTCGGCAAATGGCGACAGGCTTATCCTCGATTCGTCCGCGCCGGCATGCCGGCTCACAGGGTCGATCGCACACGCGCCCGAGAATGCCCGGGAAGACGTTGGATCGCCGGTTGACGAGATAAGCCTCGGTGAAACGTCCCTGAGCAATTAATCGAATGTACTCTGGAACATCCGTATGGGCTGGACACGCCCACTGACAATCCACGACCTTATGGAAATAGTTCGCGTCTGCCGTATTCGTCGACGACATACTGAGTTACCCCCGCCGTGTGGAATAGCCCACGACCCCCCGAGTATCTGGCAGTGCAACGCAAATGTCATCGTGGACAACTGTTGGACGGCGGGTAGGATGCGCACTAAACCACGTCATGGATTGAGGCTAACCCTAATGAACGCTCCGACCGAGCTGCGCCTGCGACGTCAGTCGAAACTCCTCGAGGTCGCCTTCAGCGACACGGAGCGCTACCAACTCCCCTTCGAGTTCTTACGGGTTCATTCGCCTTCCGCTGAGGTCAAAGGCCATGGTCCGGGTCAAGAAACGCTCGTACTCGGTAAACAAACTGTCGACGTGGTTGCGATCGAGCCCGTTGGACAATACGCGATCCGTCTGAGCTTCGATGATGGTCACGACACCGGGCTCTATAGCTGGAAATATCTACGCGAACTTGGGCAATCCCAGCACTTGCTATGGCAGCGGTATTTAGCGCGCGTAGCCGCCGCCACCCGCTAAAACTCGCCGCTTAGCCCCTCTTTGCACACGCAAAAAAAAGGCCGAGGAACCCCCTCGGCCATTTAGTCCCTTCTTGTTTTTTTTAACCCCCGTTCGGCCGGCCCCTTTCGGCGCCGGTACGCGTCGGCACTTTGTACGCCAGTTTTTTCCGAAAAGCCAGCACCTGCCGCCCGAAACCCGTCAATCGCTGCACTTTGAATATAAGCCGGTACAATGGTCGGCCCTATTGAGAGTGCGCAGTATGTCGTCGACTGGCCACGAAAAAACCACGCATTTTGGCTTCGAAGAGGTTGCCTGGTCAGAGAAGGCGCGCCGGGTCAGGGGTGTTTTTGACTCTGTCGCGCCGAAATATGACCTGATGAATGACCTCATGTCCGGTGGTTTACATCGGCTGTGGAAGTCCTTCACGTTATCGCAAACGGGCTTGCGGCCTGGGCAGCGTGCGCTCGATGTCGCGGGGGGTACCGGTGACCTCGCCCATGGTATGGCTAAACAAGTCGGTCACGACGGACTGGTTGTACTCTCGGATATCAATGGCGCCATGTTGAGTCACGGTCGAGATCGTTTGATCGATCAGGGTCAGTTAAGCGGTTTGGCTTACACGCAGGCGAATGCCGAGTGTCTACCCTTTGCAGACGCGAGCTTTGATTGCGTCACCATCGGTTTTGGACTGCGTAATGTCACGGACAAAGCCCGTGCCATTGCTTCCATGCGGCGCGTCCTTAAACCAGGCGGCCAGCTCCTTATCCTCGAGTTCTCGCAGCCCGTCGCTCCAGGACTCAAGCCGGTGTACGACGCGTACTCATTCAATGTTCTGCCAGTGCTTGGACAGCTCGTGGCCGGTGATGCCGCCAGTTATCGCTACCTTGCCGAATCGATCCGCAAACACCCCAATCAGGAAACACTACTCGGAATGATGCGTGACGTCGGCCTTGAAGACTGCCGCTATCACAACCTCAGTGGCGGCATTGTCGCCTTGCACCGCGGCTATCGTTACTGATCCCTCGGATCGAACATCTCGTGCTTATCGAACCTCTGGAAAATTTGCTCAATCGAAATTTGAGTCGCTCACCCGCTGCGCGCCAACTATGTGCCTCACTACGAAACGCAGCGCTCGGAATACATATTAAGGATATTGAGCAATATATCCGAGTACAGTCTTTGGGTTCTTCTTTGAAGCTCACTCGGGGGCAACCAGCAGAGCGCTTGTCGCTCGGCGAAACTGCTGTAGAAATTTCTGGTAGCCCCATAAATTTAATGGCCATGCTGATGAGTGACTCTCAATCAGCCAATCGTCAACGATTACTCAACACACGAGCCGTGCAGATTCAAGGAAATGCCGCGGTCCTCGAGCAATATCAACAACTACTCCAACTACTGCGTCCCGAGCTTGCGGAGGAACTGGAATCTTTGCTAGGTGACACCACGATGGGGCGTACGATCGCCCATCAGGCAGGACAATGGCTACAGTCCTTGCTCTACTTCGGACGTCATGCGACGCAAACCGCAAGCTTAAATTTGGCAGAGTACTTCGCACACGAACGTGGTGATCTTGTCCCGCGCGCAGAGGCTGAGCAATTTTTATCTGATGTCGACGGTATGCGTGAACGCGCCGATCGACTGCAAGCTCGCCTACAACGACTGATGGAAAGCACGGTCCCCGCCGAGGATGCGGCACCATGAAATGGTCCGTCTTTGCACGTATTGTGCAAATTCAGCGCGTACTCGTCCGTCACGGACTCGATGAGTTTGTCGCAGCGACTCATCTCTATCGGCCCCTACGTTTTCTGTTTCTTGCGTCGCCTTGGACTTGGTTTGAGCGTCGTCGAGGGGGATCGCGGGGTGAACGCCTGCGCTTGGCGCTAGAGGAACTTGGCCCCATTTTCATCAAATTGGGTCAGGCACTCTCGACGCGTCGTGATTTACTGCCGCTCGATATTGCCGATGAGCTCGCCAAGCTACAGGATCGGGTACCGCCATTCGAAGGTAGCCTCGCCAAGCTGAGTATCGAAAAGGCCTTCGCCAAACCGGTGAGCGAGATATTTTCGCGCTTTGACGAAACACCGCTCGCGGCCGCGTCGATTGCTCAAGTGCATGTGGCGCGTTTTTCGCCGACCGCTGCGCAACTTTGCGGAGCACCTCCCGACGAAGATGTGATTGTCAAAGTATTGCGCCCAGGGATGCGCGAGCGTATCGAAAGTGATTTAGAGGTGATGCACACGATCGCAGCGATCGCCAAACGTAATTCCTCCGAGGCGCGTCGGCTGCGCGTCGACGAAATCGTGGATGAGTACGAAAAAACCATCCTCGATGAATTAGATCTCATGCGTGAAGCAGCGAACGCATCACAATTACGCCGTAATTTCGAAAATTCAGATCTCCTGCATGTACCTGCAGTTTATTGGGATTTTTGTCGTGTCAATGTGATGGTGATGGAGCGAATCCGTGGAGTCACTATTAGCGACATGCAGACCCTGCGACGCCTAAATACCAATATTCCACTTTTGGCGACTAACGGCGTCAAAATATTTTTTACGCAGGTCTTCCGCCATAACTTCTTCCACGCCGACATGCACCCCGGAAATATTTTCGTACTGGTGGATGATCCCGCTAGCCCCCGCTATGCGGCGGTGGATTTTGGGATTGTAGGAACATTAGATCTTCGCGATCAAAACTACCTCGCCGAGAATTTTCTAGCGGTTTTCGATCGCGATTATCGACGAGTTGCAGAACTACACGTCGAGTCCGGCTGGGTCCCACGTGATACGCGGGTCGATGAAATGGAGTCCGCAATCCGCACGGTGCTTGAGCCTATCTTTAACAAGCCCATTAAAGATATTTCTTTTGGTACTGTTCTCTTGCGATTGTTTGATATCTCTCGTCGCTTTGACATGCGGATTCAGCCACAACTGATTCTGTTACAAAAGACTTTGCTTAATATTGAAGGTTTAGGGCGCGAGCTCTACCCCGAGCTCGATATCTGGCAAACCGCAGCGCCTATTTTGCGCGAGTGGATGCGCGAGCGTATGAGTCTACGCACGCAGCTCAAACATATCCGTAGACAGATTCCAGATGTATTAACCGTCGCGCGCGCCCTGCCGGCGCTGGCAAAAATCGCCGTGCAGCAGGCTCAAGATGGCACCTTAAAGTGGGCAGCTGAAGAGGAACTCGCTGCGCTACGCGAAGAAATTCGTCGTAGCGAACGGCGTCGGAGTGCGACCACGATCTCGCTGTCGCACTCGGCTTGGGTGGCATTATATGGCTAGGCTTTGGCTTGATCCCAGGGGCGTTCGGCGCCTTACTGATCGTCGGCGCGATCATCACCTGGGCATGGGGACGCAGTTAGCGCGCCGAACAGCCGTCTTTGAACTCAACGGTTAATTCGGTAGGCGTTCTGAGTAACATCAAAATATCGCCAGGACTACCGGAGTCCGGTCCGCCATGCACGATTCCCGCTGGGCGGTGAAAGTAGCCTCCAGGCCGATAATCAAAACGAGTTTTGCCGTCAGGTAGGCATTCATACAAGCGGTAGTCGCCCTCCACGAGGTAGACCTCCTCAACGGTGCGATGGACTTCCCACGGTAATACGAGATCGGGTCCGGCGCGTAACAGCCACGTCCACCGGCCCGTTACATCATCTTTGAAAAGGCTGCGGATCTCGAGCTTCAACGCGACGCCGGTATCGCGCTGTGACACGCTACTGCCACCCCAATCCGTTGCGGTGGTACGGACGATTCGCGGTTCAGCCGGATCGCCAGATCGTGGTGGGTCAAAGAACACTAATAACTTGGCGGGTTTCTCGGTATGTAGGGTGTCCGCGCGGAAACCCGCCGGCCATTGCAAATAATCATATCGCGTCAGCCGCTCGTCACCCAAATAGAGTTCCCCATCGAGCACCAAGATTTCTAGGGCCAGCATGGGCGCCGATGCCTCGCGGGGCTGCCCCTCTCGGCCCGATCTCGACCAACGCCAGTTTGCGGGTAGCTCAATTTCGGCGACCAAGCGACCGTCTGTATAGCGATGCAGAATACGCCCAGGTGCGAAGCTGAATTCGATGATGGGCTGTTGCTCATCCGCCGCGCCGAGATGGCGTCCAAATACTGCTTCTTTTGATAAAGCGGGCGAATCAGGCGGCGATGCGGATACCCCTGCGTGAAGCATTATCGCCATCATGCACCCCATGAGTTGTTTTCTCATGGGAGAGCATGATAGCGATCATCGCTTAGAACTTGTAGTTAAAGCCGACTTCATACGTCGTGCCGTACTCGTCGTACTGCGATAGACGGCTTTTGTTACCGAAGTAATAGAACTCGGGGCGGTCATTCAGATTGATGACGGAGGCCATGACCTCAAGGTTATCGTTGACTTGGTACTTACCTTTGAGATCAAGCTGCATGAACTCGCTGGTATAGCGATCCGCCAAGGCGCCTTCGCCAACTTCATCGAGATAATTATCCCGATAATTAGCCGATAGCCGCACGTCCCAGGGGCCCTTGTCATAGCCCAACGAAGCATTGAAGGTATTTTTGGCCTGCTTAAAGTAGGGAATCGTGCGCGTACCGTAGGGCGAATTTGCGGGCAGATCGGACTCGCCATCGGCATAGGTGTAGTTCAAGACGACGAACATGCCGTTATCAAAAGCGGTTTGGAAGGCAAACTCAGCGCCAAAGATACTGCTGTCGTCAGCGTTAATAAAGGTATCCGCGCGACTCCATAGTTGACCCCTAAATTCGGTATCAAAGGCGGACACTTCGAGAATAGGATCTTGTAACCGCTTATAAAATAACCCTGTACTGAAGAATGTCTCACGGCTCGGATACCACTCGTAGCTGACATCCAAATTCCACGCCTTGGTGGGAGCAAGATCAGGGTTACCACCTTTGATCTCGTTGTCCTCGCTGTTGACCTCAGCCCCTGCTGAAGATTCGCCAAACCCCGGACGAACCAAAGAGCGGAAGATGCCAAAACGCATCACTTGCGTATCAGACAGGTCGTATTTGATATTCAACGACGGCGCAAGGAAACCGTAGTCGTTCTTGAACTCCACATTACCTGCGAAGGCATCACCGTCAAAATTCTTACCGGCAAAGGTCGACTTCGTTTGCTCATACCGAAGTCCATACACCACGGTCACCCGATCGAGAACCGTCGTCCCCATCACGTAGCCCGCCAAAATATCTTCATCGGTGTACCAGTCTCCCGGAATGGACTCTGCATCCTCATCGCCACTGAAGCTGTAGCCCGTACCCGGCGCGATGCAGAACGTCCCATCGGAAAGTGCAACCTGACTGCTGCTACGTGTATTAAGCAGTGCAAAGGTCGCATCATAAGTCGGCGCGGGCCCATGCACGTTGGCGAGATACGAGCCGACCGTTACATTACCGATACTCGACAGCAGAATCTCATCATCGGGCTCATAGGCGCAGAAGTTGAAGTTGTTGTCTTTCTGACGCGCCCGGTACTTAAGGCCATACTGCAGCTGAGTCGCATCATTCAGCGCGTACGTTAAATCTAGACGAAAGCCCAAATCCTGGTCTTCGGTGAGCGCATCTTCGTCTTCGAAGGCGTTCATCTCGTAATTCGATGCATCGTACAAAGCATCGACATAGTTCAGCACGGGTTTGCGGGGATTACTGTTGTCATAGGTGAACGGCGTACGAATCGTACCGCTTCTAAAAATAACCGCCGCGGCGTCCGTATCGTCCTGCTCTGCTGTCGAGCCGAAAATCTCAGCTTTTACAGCAAGCTGCTCACTCAACATGAATTCCGTACCGAGCTGTGCAGAACTAATGGTTCGAGTTTCCGCGCGTGCGCGTGACTCCGTATCAATACGCTGGTTAGGATAGGTAAAGATATTGCCTGATACGGAGTTAGCTCCCTCAAAGGAACGTCTGACTTCCCACTTGGCACGCCACTCGGTATCGGTGTATTCGTTATGGAAAAACTTTGCGTAATAACGCTCTTCGTTCGGACCGCGGTAGTCGAGATTCAGAACAATACCCGAGCGTTCGCGCTCTAAATCGTAAAAGCGCATTTCATAATCGGAATCGAGTGCCACACTGTCTGCACTCCAACCACCAGTTTCATTGTTATGCGCAATGATTCGACGATTCTGGTAGCTCACGGTCATCGCGGCGCCAAATTCCCCATCGCCCATCGCCCAACGGTTAGTCGCGGTCAGCGCAAGCTTCGGATTACCACTATCTTTGGTGAGTTCGTTGTAAGAGGTCTCCGCTTTGAGTTTGGAATAGAGGCCGTCGTACTTGAATGCACTGATCGTTTCGAGGTCAATCGCGCCACCGATCGTATCGACGTCCAAATTCGGCGTGAGCGTCTTATAGACCGTCATCGACTCGAGCATGTCGCTCGGGACGCCATCTAGCATAATGCCTCGGCGATCCTCAGGTGACGCCGTGCTGACGCCATTGATGGTCATCGCGTTAAGGTCTGTACTCATACCACGCACCGACACGTAGCGACCCTCGCCTTGATCGTTCTCGACCATGATGCCAGGCAATCGACGCAGTGATTCCGACACATTAATGTCCGCGAAATCGCCCGCAGCATCCGAATCGATGACCGAGACCACGCCATTAGCGTTACGCTGGGCTTCAATCGCGTTAATCAACATGGCACGAGAGCCCGTAACGACAATCTCTTGTAAACCGTCATCGGATTGTTGCGCCGTAAGACTCGATGACAAGCTCATCGCAACCGCGAAGGCAACTGAACGACGAACAAACAATGACTTCTGTGGGGCTCGCATGCTGATCCACTCCCTAGATTTTCGGTGTTTTAGACGCGAGAAATCGTAGGGTGGAAAGATTTCAACTTAATGACATTCGTCGGCATTCAGCAAACGGGGCCATTTTTTTGTTATTGTTTTAGCGTCTCTCTAATGAGTGAAATAAAACTGTCATGTTTCGTGCTAGCGTTTTAGCTCTTTTAGTTTTCTTATGGTCGGGCAGTTCTGCTGTTGCAGAGCCAATTAGATTTGCTCTGATCGGGGATACGGGTTACATCCCTGCCTATGAAATCCCCGATGACGATGAGCACTACCTGAGCCTAGACGACTATATCGCCGCCGAGGCGGCTGATTGGATTGACAAAAATGGCTCGCTCAAGGGATTCGTACTGAGCCCGTGGGTCTTTGAGAGTGCCGTCGGCAGTTACATGGCTGCCAGCGGTTTATACCCCGTGGCACGGGCAGCGGAAGAGGTGTGCGTCGATCGCGGCTGTGATTTTGGAATTTTACTCGGTGACAATGTTTATCCACGCGGTGCGACACTCGGCACAGACGGCATCAGCGATAGTCGTCGGTTTACCGACATGCTGGATCGACCCTATGGTCGATTTCTACCCGAACAAACGGACTTTACGTTCTATACCTTGCTCGGCAATCACGACTGGTATCACTCCCGCGAGGGCGCTCTTGCACAATGGCAATATTTACAATCCCATCCGCGCTTTACGATACCGGGCTTTTTTTACCGAATCGCGCCCCCACAGTTTGCAGGTGAAGTCGAACTCTTTGTGATCGACACGCAGATTTTGTTAGCTAGCACGATCGTCTACGAAGACAAGCTTGACGCCGAGGGGCGTGAGATCGTTCATCAAGAACGCGAGGCCTTCAAAGACTATATGCGCCCTGCCAATGCAGGCGAACGTGAAATGGTGCAGTGGCTAGAGACCTCATTAGCTGCTTCTCAGGCAAAGTGGAAAATTGTAGTCGGCCACCATGCACTATGGTCGGGTGGCGGCAGCAAATTTGAAAAGGCACGTGCGCTACGCAAGCTGCTACTGCCTGCGCTGTGTCGTCACGCAGACGCCTATGTCTCGGGAGACGATCACGTCTTAGAGGCCTATACCGATGACTGTGGCGACGCCCGTGCACCCCTACCCTTTTTGGTTTCTGGTGCAGGCTCTAAACGTCGGGCTTTAAATCAGCGTTTCATGGCCCACCAAATTAAGAGCAATCCTCAACTCAAAAATCTTTGGTCAAGAGGATCTGTCTGGGGGTTCGCGCATTTGACGCTACACGACGATGCCATGCAGGTGACTTTTTTCACGACTCCAGCCGATGTATCAGGGCGCCCTGTACCGGAACAAACCTTGCGCTTTCAACGTCGCTCAGCACCATAGCGACGCACGCGAAGATCCGCCTGCTCTTGATGGCCGGCAAAACCCTCGATGGCACAGAGTCGCGAACAATACTCACCCACCTGCGTAGAGGCTTCGTCGGTTAACACTCGTTGGTAGGTACAGGTCTTGATGAATTTACCGACCCATAAGCCGCCGGTATAGCGGGCCGCTCGCATCGTGGGTAACGTATGGTTAGTCCCAATGACCTTATCACCGTAACTAACGTTAGTTCGAGCGCCCAAGAATAGCGCCCCATAGTTAGTCATGTTTTCTAAGAAATAATCAGGATCTCGGGTCAAGACTTGTACATGCTCAGAGGCGATCCTATCAGCTTCGCTCAGCATTTCTTCGAGCGTGTCGCATAAGATAATTTCACCGCATTGTTCCCATGCGATACGAGCGACATCCGCTGTGGGAAGCCAACTGAGCAACTGCTCTATCGCAGCAGGTACCGCTGTGGCGAGCGCTTCTGAGTTGGTCAGTAAAATCGCAGGCGACCCTGGTCCATGTTCTGCTTGACCAATCAGATCAACGGCTGCCATCTCTGCATCACAACTATCATCTGCGATGATCAGCGTTTCGGTGGGCCCCGCCAAAAGATCAATACCGACTCGACCAAAAAGCTGGCGCTTCGCCTCAGCGACGTAAGCATTACCGGGACCGACAATCATATCGACCGGGGCGATTTTCTCGGTGCCGAGCGCCATGGCGGCGACGGCTTGTACACCGCCCAGCGCATAGATTTCGTCGGCACCCCCTAAGTGCATGGCCGCGACAATCGCCGGATGCGGTTTACCGCCGAACGGAGGTGCAGTTGCGATCACTCGCTTGACGCCAGCGGCTTTCGCGGTGACCACGCTCATATGCGCTGAAGCTACCATCGGGTATCGACCGCCCGGTACGTAGCAGCCGACGGCATTGACCGGAATATTTTTGTGCCCGAGGATCACGCCAGGCAAAGTTTCCACCTCGAGGTCGCGAAGGGCGGCACGCTGTTGTAGGGCGAATTGTCGAATTTGAGTCTGAGCAAACTCAATATCGCGTAACGTTTGCTCATCGACAGCATCGAGGCAAGCCTGAACATCGCTCGCACTCAAGCGAAACTCCTCAGGCTCCCAGCGATCAAATTGCGCGGAGTACTCACGCACCGCAATCTCACCACGCTGGCCGATCGCCTCCAAGATTTTTTCCACGACGCGCCGCACTTCAGCTTGTTGCTCAGACTTTGCTTCGGTGGATTTTCCGTGTTTCAAATATCGGATCATGGGGTGTTCCAGATTAAAAAGGGTTCAATCAATGACAACGGCGTCATAATCTGCGGCACATCAAGCCGGTCGCAGTGCCGTTAAAAAAGCGCGGGGATCTTCGTCACGCTCCAGCACTTCGACCAACGCAGAGCCGACGACCGCCCCTTCGACCTGTCCCCGTAACCGCGCAACCTGATTCGCATTACGGATTCCAAAGCCGGCGCACACAGGTACCGGTGCATGGCGGCGTACGCGCTGTAAATAGTCCAAATCGGCGGGTGACGCGACGGCTTTGCCGGTGGTGCCCGTCATCGTCACCGCGTAAATGAAGCCCTCGCTTGCTGCAGCGATTTGCTGAAGTCGTTGCTCCGTCGTGACAGGCGTGACCATTTGCACCAAAGCAAGACCCTGCTCGCGCAGTGCGGCCCTGAAAGCTTCCCCTTCATCAAATGGCAAGTCCGGCACAATGAATCCGCAGACGCCGGCGGCAGCTGCATCTTTGGCCAGTGCCGAGTAGCCGTATTGCAATAACGGATTGAGGTAGCTCATCAGTACCAACGGCGTCTTCAACGTCGGCATATCGCGAAGTTGCTGCAAAATCCAGCGCAGGCTAACCCCCTGCTTGAGTGCCGCCTGGCTAGAACGTTGAATCGTCATACCGTCGGCCATGGGGTCGGTAAACGGTACGCCGATTTCGACCACATCTGCCACCGAGGCGACGGCTTGTAAGTTTTCAGCAAAGTGGCGAGTGTCCGGGAAACCCGCCGTCATAAAGGCAACCAACGCAATATCGCCACGATCGGCGACCTCGCGAATCGATTGCTCCAAATACTTTGCAGCGCTGCTCATGCGTTGTCCTCCAATAAACTGCGCTGCAAGGTCGGCATATCTTTGTCCCCGCGACCTGATAGACACAAGATCCCGTGATGTCCTGGATGATTGGCCGCCCAAAGCTTCATCCCGTGTAACGCATGGGCGGTCTCTAATGCGGGCAAAATACCCTCTAGTCGAGAGCATTCGGTCAATGCCGCCAAGGCCTCAGCGTCGGTCGCCGAACCGTATTGCACGCGTCCGGCAGCATGCAGTAAAGCGTGCTCAGGCCCCACGCCTGGGTAATCTAAGCCAGCTGAAATCGAATCGGTCTCATGTATCTGGCCATTCTCATCTTGTAACAACAGGGAGTAGCACCCCTGTAAAACACCAGGCCAGCCATAAGATAAACTCGCTGCGTTCTCACCGAGCGCTACCCCACGACCACCGGCCTCAATACCAAAGATTTCGACAGACTGATCAGCGACAAAGGCATGAAACATGCCGATGGAATTTGAGCCACCGCCCACGCAAGCAAAAATAGCATCTGGTAATCGCGAGGTCCGCTCAAGAAATTGCGCTCGTGCCTCACGACCGATGATGGCCTGTAACTCGCGTACGAGATACGGATAGGGGTGCGGCCCCACCGCCGAACCCAACAAGTAAAAAGTTTCCATGGGATCAGAGACCCAATCGCGCAAGGCTTCATCAATCGCCGCCCGTAGAGTTTGATCACCACCGGTTACCGGAATCACTTCTGCGCCCATGAGGCGCATTCGACCCACGTTAGGCGCTTGACGCTCCATATCGATCGCGCCCATGTAGACCGTGCAGGGCAAACCCAGGCGTGCGCAGGCAGCGGCGCTTGCCACCCCATGCTGACCCGCGCCTGTCTCAGCGACAATCCGAGTGGCGCCGAGTCGTTGTGCCAGCAG
>RFOD01000013.1 GCA_009926865.1 Gammaproteobacteria bacterium
GGGTCTTTCGGGCCCTGATATCGGCTTTGCCATCCTGCAAAGTCACGGAGGTTTGGGCTACGCCACCGAGGCTGCTCGGGCTGCGATGCAACACGCCCACACCACATTGGGGATCACCGAGATCTTTGGCATTACACAGCCCGATAATCAGCGCTCCATACGCACCCTCGGTAAACTCGGATTGCAATTTGTTGAGCGTCGAGCCCTCTCCGAGGGCGGCCCTGACTTAAACATCTACCAAGGACACTGCACACCATGACGACCACGACATCGACGCCGCACTCAAATCGTTATCACCCCGTCTCGATCGGATTGCATTGGCTAATGTTGCTACTCCTGGCAGCCGTCTACGTGCTGATGGAATTTCGGGATATCTACCCCCGAGGTAGCGAACCACGCGATCTCATGAAGACGTGGCATTACATGCTCGGTTTAAGTGTCTTATCTTTGGTGATTGTCCGGTTACTCGCTCGCAAACTCTGGGCGGCGCCGGATCCCGTTACAAGCTCGCCGAGCTGGACGATCCCGCTGTCGAAATGGGTGCATATCGGCCTTTATGCCCTAATGATCGGTATGCCAATTGGCGGGTGGGTCATTCTGAGCGCAGAAGGCGAAACCATTCCTTTCTTTGGATGGCAGCTGCCGGCACTCATCGCACCTAACGAGATGCTCGCTGAACAAGTTGAGGAAATTCATGAGCTCGGCTCACGCGTGGGCTACGCCCTGATTGGGCTACACGCTATCGGCGCTCTAGCGCATCATTATCTTTGGCGAGACGGTACTTTGAAGCGGATGTGGTTCAGCCGTTGAGATTTGGCGGTCATCGGCGTGATTCAACCTCATCCGACATGACCATACCTGACCCGGCAGATACCCACTCCGTCAGCACATAACGCAGATTTCTCACTGGAATCTCGGATTTGATCACGATCCGATGCGGCTCAGTGACCCAAATATCATTGAGACCTGCCAAGCGATAATGCTGCGTCACAAACCGACCTGCGGGAACTTCTAGAGTCTCTTCACCGATAAACTCAATTTTTAGCGGCACAAAGCGCCCCGACACGGGCTTCGATACATCCGCGCTGGCATCGATCGACAGTAACGACACGGTCTGCACCGGCTCGCCTGTCGGATCAAAGCGTGCCGTATGCCATCCATCCGCAGACACAGGGTGCGACCCCATGCTCCAACTCGCCGGTACCGCAAGCGAATCTGATTGTCGACCTAAGGGACCCGCACTCGTGATCTGTAATTGATGACCCTCGACCCAAAAGTGACCCGATCCTTTGTAGACCCCCTGATTCCAGTAGCGAACAAACGCCTCTAGAGGATTGAACTGGGCGTCACTACGTAAATTGACGTCAAATAACGCAGATCGCGCGGCCAGATTAGTGAGCACATTAAGCGTACGCGAGCCGTCGGCATGTAGCCATAAATCAAACGTCTCCTCTCCTCGCCATTCCTGCGTGTCTAAGGTTTCGTTGCGATAGACCCCACGAAAATGAGCCTGTAATGCCGCGTTCAATTGTGTTTTCGCTGACCCTACTGCAAGTTGAGAATCGCTTGCAGCAGCTTCTACCGGTAGAACTAAGAAAACAGCGAGGCTACCGACCAATCGCATTAAACTGCCAATACCACTCGTCATACTACAACTTCCTCTGTACGAGGCTGCACACGAACCCACAACGCAAACATCAACAACACGGCATTCGCCCCAGCCATGATGAGAAAAGGCGCACCCGGACGCCACAGGTCGAAAGCGATGCCCCCTGCCTTGGAGATCACCAAAATACCGAGCGCTCCAAAGAATCCGACGAAGCCAATCACCGCGCCGCGAATCGCCGCAGGCGCCTCTTGAGCAATCAACACCTGCGACGCGAGAATACCGCTGATCTGTCCTATGCCGAGCATAGCCGCCGCGACCAAGGTCCAGCCCCCAGCGGTTGGATCGGGCACCAAACCAATCCAACCGTAACCGATGATCGAGAGGATCGTTGCGATAATGACCATCATGACGCGATCGATCTTATCGGCAAGCCAACCAAAGAAAGGCGCCCAGATTAGCGCGATTCCTTGAACGATACCGAATATAGGCCCTAACTTGGCGGCCGCTTCCGCTTGGGTGGCCCCTGCCGCTTGCGCCGCGATCTGTACCCACAGCGCCAAAAACAACGCAACGATGACCAGATCTGCACGGGCGGTAAACGCTGCCGCGTAAGCAAGTGCGATGCGAGGCTTACGAGCCGCCACTAAACCCTGGGTTATCAATGTTTTGAACGGTAATCGCTCGCCGACTTGATCTGGACGGCCTGGCTTCAGCCCCAACATGATGAGTGCACTGATGGCGCAGATGAATGCGACAGTCAGGTAAGCGGCCCGGCCCGCTTCGGTTTCGGTCAAGCCATAGCCTGCATACATCTGTGGTAAGCGAACTAATACCACTAGAAAAACCAGCGCGCCGATCGCATTGAGTACAAACGAGATACCCGTGAGTTTGCCGCGATCCGCATCGACCGGATAGTCAGCAAGTACCGTGGCGAGCATGCCCCCCAGCGAGGCCACCGCGACCGCGAAGATAAGCCGATAGATGAGCAACTGACCCATATCATTGGCAAAGGGATAAGCGGCATAGGCGAGCGCGGCGAGCGTGAACCCCGTGATATAGACGATGCGTCGCCCCACTCGGTCTGACCAAGCCCCAAAAAACCCGACCATCAAGAGAGTGACGATCTCCTGCCAGAACTGAAGATCACCTGACACAATCCCGCGCCGCTCTGCGGGAACACCAATGTTCACCTCGAGCAGATAAGGCTGTAGCGCTGTGAGATAAGTAAAGACGCCAATGCTGACAAATGCCGCCCAGAGATATGCGAGCACATGCGTTCTTTTGACACCCGGCATTAACTCAATCGGGCCAAATCTTTCGCTCACTATTTTCTCCTTAGCGGATATCGCTTGCACTCACTAACCGAACCAGACCGACGGGTATCTTTGATTAAAGCGCCGATCTAATCCAAACCAGAGTCCAGTTCGTATCAAAGCAAATGGCAGAAACAGAAGAGTCAAAACAATCAAAGACGCATCGTAATAACCCCCCACCGCAAATGACAGCATCATCAACATTGCGGCCACTGATGAGACACGGGTCAACAACCCAAGCAGCAGACCAATTGCGATCAAAGTCTCACCCCAACACACATACCAAGCTAGCGGCTGCCAATAGGGAATGCCGATCTGCTCTAAAAAAAGCGCGCCGACACTCTCAGGGTCTATTTCTGCCAGCCGCTCTGTAAATATGCGTAACAGCTTGTCCGAAAAAAGATAATTCTGCTGCCATTTATTAATCGCAGCACTTAGAAAAAAAACTGCAAGTAGGTAACGAAACACCAGTAAGGCGATCCGCCCCGCTCTCATACCGGCACCCATACCGGAACTCATAAAGGCGCCTTCCCAAGTAATGTCCGAACAAACGCGTAGCCCTCGCGCCGAGTCATCGCCTCACAACGACCTAACGCGCCTCCCCCTACCGAATACCATTTCCCATCCCGCATATCGATCCGAGCGTCTGGCATCACGATCGTGGCCATTTTTAAATCTACCCGCGCCTCGGCGCCTTCGATACGAAGACGTTTTTGCCCGTTGACATCCTCATAAATGCTCAGGGGTCGGTTGTCAGAAGTTTTGGGGCGGATTCGCGCGATCAGATAGTCCCAAATCGTCGCAATCTGGCCCCACGCACTTTTGGCCTGTAAGCGATAGAGGGTGTAGTTGTCAGAGGCTGCGGATCGATCAGTTTCTGGCCGACATTGCAGAAAATCATCGCAGGTCGTGCAGTACAAGTTAAATTTTATGGCGTAGCTCTCATCAATAGAGCCCGTAGGCTGGGCGCAACCCACCAACCCCCAGACCATCACGCAGGCTAGCCACCCTCCCTTGTATCGCACGTTAGAGACTCCTGCATCACTCATCATCGGGCCCAGCCCTTTACTTTAGGTGAGCGAGGGATTCTCTCCCGTCCAACACACTCGCGTGAGCAGTCTGCGGACAAGGAAATGGAGCTCAGCGGCGACATCGCTTGCGCCTGATCACACAGCCCGTCACAGTTCGGCTACGGGATATAACCGGACTTGGGGGGAGTGGAACGTATGTATGCGCCAATGAAGGGAAAACGATTATTTTGGGTTTTGGTGATACTGGGAGCGTTCGTTGCCCCAAAAGACGGGCTCCATGCAGCCGAGGCGGTTAGCCCAGATTTTTGTACTCAAGCGCAACAATGGATTGTCGGCACTTCAATCCGTTCATCAAATAATGTATTTGAAGATTTTGAAGCCTTTACCAAATCGAAGCCGGAAATCGATCCACTGGTCACCACTCAGTACAGCTGGCCACAACGCTCAAAAGGCGGTGCGGTCATGCAAATCTCCTGCAAGATGAAAACGGCGGATCACTTACAGACCGTATACGGCGCAGAGGTAGCGGGAGCCGATATTGGCTGTCGAGGCGTCAATACCAAAATTCTTGAGGAGGTGATCGCCAGTATGACGGACGAGGAGCGCGCAGCCATCGTCTTTGTGCCGGGTGAGTCGCTTATTTTTGAAGATGATATCGTGACTAATCAGGGTCCGGTGTGGCTGGAGCCCTATGCCATGGTCAGACAAGAAGCGAGCCGGTTGATCATCCAAGCCAAGGGCATGCAAAACGATTGGAACGATGCCCGCTATGCCAACGCACCTGCCCGCTTTCGGGGCACACGCTATTGCCATCTGATTAGCCCTGACTATCTGCGTGCGCTCTTGCTAGGAGAAACAATCAGCGCATGGTGACCAGTTCTTCAGCACTAGTGGGGTGAATGGCGATCGTATCGTCAAAGTCGCGTTTGGTGGCCCCCATTTTTATAGCGACAGCAAATCCCTGCAGCATCTCGTCGGCTCCGGCTCCGATCACATGGCAGCCAATCACTCGCTCCTCGTGACCTTGGGTGATTAACTTCATTTCCGCACGCGGTTTACGCTGAGTGAGCGCGTGATACATCGGCACGAAGCCTGAGTGATAGATCTTGATTTCTTTGTTTCCATAACGCTCGATAGCCTGCTGTTCACTCAAGCCCACCGTGCCAATCGGCGGATGACTGAACACCACGGTGGGAATCAAACTGTAGTCGAGCCGTCGATCTGACATGCCACCCCATAGACGATCCGCCAAACGCCTACCCGCCGCGATCGCCACGGGCGTCAAGGGTGCATGACCCGTGACATCTCCCAGCGCGTACACGCTCGATACATTGGTCTGTTGCCACGGATCTACGGCAATAAAACCTCGTGGATCTAACGCGACGCCCGCACGCTCTAAGCCAATATCACTAACGATCGGATCGCGGCCTGCCGCCCAAAATACCGCATCAAAAGGCCCTAACACGCGCTGATCCTGCAGCAGTACCCGCAGGCTCCCATCCGTATCTCGCTCAAGCGCGCGAGGGATCGCATGATCATGTAACGCGATCCCCTCGTGACGCATGATCGACATCAATCCCTCAGAGAGCATCGAATCGAAATGACGCAGCACTCGGTCCTGACGAAACGCAATGCTTACCTCACTACCCATCGCCGCTAACACACCTGCAAATTCCACTGCGACATAGCCACTGCCGAGCAAGCAAACCCGTTGTGGCCGCTCTGCCAACTCAAAAAAATCATCAGAGGACAAGCCGAGGTTCGCACCAGGGATTGGCGGCATAGCAGGACGTCCACCGGTTGCGACGACAATGCGCTCGGCCTCTAGCGTGACATCGTCTGCTACCTTCACTGTATTCGCCGACAGCAAACGCGCCCACCCTGAATAGAGCTCGATCTTTTTCTTTGCTAAATTATTGGCATAGATTCCATTAAGCCGTGCGACATACGCATCACGTGCTGCACGTAAGGTAGCCCAGTCATGACTGACCTCCAAGGCGCCGAAACCATAGTCGCTCGCATCATGCAGAGCGTGAGCAATTTGCGCGGCATTCCACATGACTTTCTTTGGCACACAACCGACATTGACACAGGTTCCGCCAAGCCGGCCTGCCTCAACGATCGCAACCTTAGCGCCGTACTCAACGGCGCGCTGCGCACAGGCTAAGCCCCCGCTACCCGCGCCGATCACCACTAAATCAAATCGCTCAGTCATGAAGCCCACCTGATCATCAATTGCACTGGATTATCGATCACAGTTGCATCAAAACGCGCATCCTAACGCGTAGTCCATTAATCTTGTCGTCATGCTCACCACGATAGCGACCTGGAACGTGAATTCCCTACGCGTGCGCCTGCCGCAATTGCGCGATTGGCTACAGGGCGCTGGGAACGACGCGCCGGACATCATCGCGCTGCAAGAGACCAAACTTGTCGATGAGGACTTCCCCACCGAGGCCATCGCGGAACTCGGTTATCAGGTCGCTTTTTCAGGCCAACGCACCTACAACGGGGTCGCCATCCTGTCGCGTGATCCAATCGAAACGCTCAGCTGTGATATCCCGGGCTTTGAAGATCCTCAACGACGCGTGCTGGCGGTGAAAACGCGCGGGCTGACGGTCGTGGATCTCTATGTGCCTAACGGTCAATCGGTGGACTCCGATAAATATCAGTACAAACTGACGTGGCTGAGCGCATTACGCACTTGGTTGAGCGCATTGGGCCCGAGCAATAACCCGATGATTGTATTGGGGGATTTTAATATCGCACCCGATGATCGAGATGTGCACGATCCGGCGGCTTGGGCTGGCAAAGTACTGGTCAGTGACCCTGAGCGTACGGCGCTCACGCGCCTGATGGAGACAGGCCTCGTTGATGTCTTTCGTTCTTTTGAGCAAGCCGAACGCAGTTTCAGTTGGTGGGATTATCGAGCCGCCGGCTTCCGTCGCAACCTCGGCCTACGTATTGATTTGATTCTGGCGAGCACTGCGCTGGCCGAGCACTGCCTAAGAAGCTGGATCGATAAAGAGCCGCGCCGAGCTGAACGACCCTCTGATCACACACCGGTACTCGCGCAGTTCGATCACTAAAGCGCGGACGAGCCGAGCGTCTGCGGCGGTGAATCCACCGCACCGATAAAGCGCCGATACCACTCGTCCAAATGGGCGCGTAACGGCGCGTAACCCTCGATCCGTAAATGATCATAGTGGCTCGTCTCATCGAGCAATTGCGCGAGGAGTTCGGCGGTCAGCTCACGTTCGCAGTCGAGCGCTACAGGCGCGTAACTGATATGCCAAGGCTCAGGACACACCCCACCGCGATCTGTGCGATAAGGCTGATAAAAGCCAAAGTCATGCATACGCCGTTGTAGCCACGCATGTAAGCGGCCACACGGCCCGTCCGGCGCATACTCCTCGGGCAGCAACTGCACGGCGTCAGGTTCCAACCTGTCACGATCATACACATCGCAATCCGTACCCCAGTGGTGACGACTCGCCCCCGGCATAGCCGACCACCGCGAAATCGCTTCTATCTTCGCTAGCGGCGAGAGTGTCGAGCCATCAATGATTTCGCCGATTGAGTTACGTAAGGGCCTCTCCAAGCGATATTTCGCATTCCAAATGCTGCGCTGACGCGAAAAATCTCGCCAACCGCTAGCGACCCTGAGATCAATCCCCTCTTCTGCCGCCGCCTCGCGCATATGCAATAAGGCTTCCGCAGCCCTCGCGTGAAGGCGACAGCCCAATTCAGAGACGTCGATAACATGATCGCCTGTTCGTCCCGTCAGCGCGAACGGATCCATACGTCAGCGACTCGCCTCTTTCATATCTGCTTGAGTCTGGCAAGCATCAATAGCACGGAAAAAAACATCCAAAGGCTGTGCTCCCGAAAAAGCAAACCGACGATCAAAAATAAAAGTAGGCACCCCGCTGATCTGCCAGTCTCGCGCCTGCTGCTCAAGGTAAGCCACTTGCTGCACGCAATCCGCATCAGACAACGTCTGTTCGGCGTCTCGATGAGAGAGCCCTACCTCTTCAGCCAAAGAGATCAATGTTGCTTGATCACCGATATCTTTGCCCTCGGTAAAGTAGGCGCGAAAAAGCCGATCTAGCAATGGTGTCTGCAAAGATGGCGAGGCTTTCTCAAGCAGCATATGCGCTCGTCGTGTATTGGGCGAACGCGCAATAGCCTCAAAATTAAACTGCAATCCCAAAGATTCGCCCAGCTGCGTTAACTGCTGCTGAGCAGAATCAAACTTGGATAGGTCGCCAAACCGCTCTAACATATATTCGCGTCTATCTCGCCCCTCTACCGGCATCGACGGATTCAGCTCAAACGGCAACCAGCGCACCGTGATATCGGCCGTCGGACGCGCCTGCTTCGCGGCAGCCAGACGCGCATAGCCCAGGTAGCACCAGGGACAGATCAGATCGGAGTACACCTCGATTTGCACGCCGCAAGCATACACAAGCTCGTAGAATTCGCGGGTGATCCACCTGCGTGATGTCTCGCTGCGTCGAGGCCCCAAACAACTGCTCGAACAGACGAGCCTTAGCATCCTGCGCGGCGAGAAAGTGGGTCTCGTGGGACGCAATGGCAGCGGAAAATCCTCTCTGATGGCCTTATTGCGCGGTGAGTTGACCGCGGATGCGGGCGAGGTCGAGGTTCCCACTCACTTGTGTATCGCCAGTGTGGCGCAGACCTTGCCTGATACGCCGCGGCCGATGGTCGATTACGTAATCGATGGCGACGTGGCCCTACGCCAAGCCGAAGCGCGCATCGAGGTGGCGCGCGCGGCGGAAAATGGCATGGCCGAAGCCGAAGCACTTGCCGAGGCCGAGCAAGCCGGTCTCTACAGCGCCCGTAGTCGAGCCGCTGCTTTGCTTGATGGCTTAGGCGTCTCCGCCACGGACATCGATCGACCCCTCACGGAATTCTCTGGCGGGTTACGGATGCGAGCCAATTTGGCGCAAGCCTTGATGTGCCGCTCCGATGTGCTGTTACTCGACGAACCGACCAACCATCTCGACCTTGATGCCGTGCTCTGGCTTGAGCAGTGGCTATGTCGCTATGAGGGTAGCCTGTGCCTCATTTCACACGATCGGGATTTTCTGGATGCCATCGTGGGCCGCATCCTGCACATTGAGCGCGAGCAGGTGAGCTCTTTCACGGGTAACTACGCCGATTTTGAGCGACAACGCGCGGCGCGAACCCTGCACGCCGAAGCTCATAACCGCAAGCTGCAGCGCGAGATCGCGCACGTGACTCATTTCGTTGATCGGTTCCGTGCCCAGGCCACCAAAGCGCGACAGGTACAAAGTCGGATCAAATGGCTAGAGCGATTGCCCGAGCTGGTCACGCAACATAGCGAACGCAGTTATGAGTGGCAGTTTCTCGCACCGCATAAGCTGCCTTCTCCCCTACTGACCTTAGAGAGCGTGTCGGCCGGTTATGGCGAGCGACAAATCCTCCACGATGTGAGCTTGAGTTTGCGACCGGGCCATCGGCTGGGGCTCCTCGGACGTAATGGCGCCGGCAAATCTACGCTGATGCGTACCATGGCGGGCGAACTCGCCCCACTCACTGGAACGCGACTCGCCTCCCCCGACTTACGGATCGGATTTTTCGCTCAGCTCGAAGTGGAGCAACTCGATGCAGAGGCTTCTGCGCTCTTGGAACTGACTCGACGAGGGGGCAACAAAGTCCAGTCGTGGACCGAGCAGGCCAAGCGCGCTCATCTTGGCCACTTCGGCTTCCGGGATGATCGAGTCTTCGAGCCGATCAAACAGTTTTCAGGTGGTGAGCGCGCCCGTCTGACTCTGGCGATCTTGGTGGCGCAGGCCCCGAACTTACTGTTACTCGATGAGCCGACCAATCATCTTGATCACGAGATGCGCGATGCACTGCTCTTGGCACTCCAGGAGTTTACCGGCGCGGTGATTCTGGTCTCGCATGATCGAAGTTTGCTGACTGGCGTGTGTGATGAATTCTGGCGGGTCACTGCGCAGGGCGAAGTGAAACCTTTTGAGGGTGACATGGAAGATTATCGGCGCGTTCTGCAGACCGAGTCCGCGACGCTATCGAGCCCAAGCCATCGGGTCAAAACTCCGACACCCGCACGCCCTAAAAAGCCGAATCTGAAGCCAATAATGACTGAGATAACTCGTATTGAGCGAAATATGGAACAATTGGGCGCGGAACGGATGTCCTTAGAGGCGCGTTTGGCAGACCCAGCAGCGTACGGCAGCGAGGTAAATCCACACGTCCATGAACTCGCCGAGCAACTCTCCACCTGTCTGCAGACTCTGTCTGAGTTGGAAGAGAGATGGATGGAATTGAGCACTCTCGTTGAACAACAAGTGGAACAGATGGGCTAGGCCGGTCACTCGCCGAGAGAATCCGCATTGACAGCGCAAAAAGAAAAGGGCGGATCTTTCGATCCGCCCAAACGGGGGTCACTCGTCAGAAGGGACGGTTGACGAGGGTTATCCTACCGAACTTCCCCCGCATGTCAAGTTTTTGTACAGCGTAAAATTTGTACCTAACCTATACACACAGGGCATGGGTGACGCCTTTCTGCCTCGAGCTTATTTACGAGCCTGGCCCTCGCTTATGACACTGGCGCTGGGCGCCAATCTGTCTCGCCTAGACGTTGGGCGATATCGGCGAGGATCTGACCACTTGCCTGCTCGAACGCCGCGATAATGACCCGCATGCGATTCTCGGTCACCGGCACCTGGGTCTCGACAGCGAAGCTTAATCTCGACTCTCGACGCGTACGATCAAGCACGGCGACATCCATCGCTATCCGCACGGCTCGATCACGCGATCCCGTCTCATCCAAATCAAAACGTCGAATAACCACCTGAATTAACCAATCGGCGCGAGCCGATGACAGTGGCTCGAGTACATCGCCCAGACCCGCACTTTTGAGACCATCGACCAGTAAGCCCTCCCACATGCGCGGCAAGACATCTGGCCAGCGACTGGCAGCCAGTACATCCAACGTACGATCGGGACCGGAACGCAAAATCGCATCGGTCGCATAACCAGAGCGAACGCGCACCGGCAAAATTTGGACTCGTAAATCGTGCAGTGACTGAGCCGCTTCGATCGACGGGCGCAAAACGTAGACGTCCGCCACCGGCGCACGACTCTCAAAACCTGATACACACGCAGTCAAAGACAGCGCTGCGATCCACGCGATCCCAAGTCGTCGTCTTATCTGACTCATTTTGGTACCTCAACGCCGCGTGGCGCAGGCTGAAACAATAACTGCGACGGGTTTTCGCGCAGACTGCGTGCCAAGGCTTCCACCTCTGCGGCTGCCGCACGACTCTCGCGCGTCAAATTCTCGATCTCAGGTAACCCATGTCGGGTGAACTCTGTCAGCCCCTCAGCGTTCTCCGCAAGCAATTGATCGAGTCGAGCGCTGGTACGAGCCATACTCTCAGCGACCTGATCTACGCGTCTGACCACATCTTTGATAAGTGGAGCTGTCTCTGCCGTCGTATTGCGCAGCCCTGCTGCCACTTCTTGCAAATCGCCAGCGATCACCCGCAAATCTTTGGTGAGCGCACCCACCTCCTGCATGGTCTCGGGTAATACTCGACTCGCAGCGTCTAAATTGGCGATGACGCTCGATAGCGCGTCAATATTGTCATCCGACAGTAGACGACTGGCACGCTGCGCCACCTCTGAAGCTCGCCCCATCACCTCCGGTACACCACTCAAAATGACATCAAATCCCGATCTGACCGATCGAATCACTGGATAGCGTTCGCCGGCGACCACCGCAGCTAATCGTTTGGTCCCCGCGTCGCCCAATAGATCAATGTAGAGCAGGCCTGTCACACCAAGCAAAGATAACTCCGCCACGGTTTTCTCCGAGATAGGCGCTTGCTCGTCGATGTCAACGATCACCTGAACCCGTGCGGCATTGCGTGGATCAATACGCATCGTAACGACCCGCCCGATATCGACCCCCAGATAACGAACGGTACTACCAACCGTCAGACCGCTCACCGAGCCCTCGAAGTACACCTCATAGCGCTCGAAGCTACGAGAATCACGCGCATCTGAGTACCAAAACACCAGTGCGGTGGCGAGCGCCAATACGAACAACACAAAGGCGCCGACAGCAGCGTAATTGGCTTCACGTTCCATGTATGGCTCCAAAGCGACGAGCGCGATCACCGTGAAAATAGGCCTGAATCCAAGGATGCGGATGATCGACAATTTTTGCTAGCTCATCCGCAACCAGTCGACGCTCAACAATGACACCCACGCGATTGCAGGTACGAAAAATACTGTCCAAATCGTGTGTAATCATAATGACAGTCAGCGCAAGCTCGCGCTGCAAGCCTACCAATAGCTCATCAAACGCTGCAGCGCTAATAGGATCCAGACCGGAGGTCGGCTCATCTAGCATCAAAAGTGGCGGATCGAGCGCTAGTGCTCGCGCGAGGGCGGCACGCTTGATCATGCCGCCCGAGAGCTGTGCGGGATACTTGTGGGCCGCCTCAACGGGCAGACCCACTAATTTCAATTTGAGCATAGCCAGCTCCTCAAGCGCGCGCGCACTAAGCTTGAGATGCTCAAGCATGGGCAGCTGGATATTTTGCAATACTGTTAGCGAACTAAACAAAGCACCGGCCTGAAAGGTAACGCCATACAATTGCTTGGCGATACGTAGCTGCGCCGTATTGAGCGCATTGAGATCAATACCAAATATTCGCACCTCGCCCGCCTGCGGACGACGTAAGCCGAGTATGGTATTGAGTAAGACACTTTTACCCGATCCAGATCCTCCGACGATACCAAAGATTTCACCTCGATTAACCGTTAGATCAAGTCCATCGTGGACGATTTGCGCCCCAAATCGATTAACAACACCCGTCGCTTGCACTGCAGGTGCTTCGGCATTAAGGCCAAGCTCGCTACGGTCAGATCGCATCAGATCCCAATTTCCATAAATAAGACGGCAAATAATGCATCTGCCAGAATAACCAAAAATATCGCCTGCACGACAGCGACCGTAGTCAATCGCCCAAGCTCGCGTGAGGAGCCTCGCACCTGTAAGCCACGATACGTGCCCGCCATCGCGATCAGCACGGCAAAGACTGGTGCCTTAATGATGCCCACCCAAAAGGTCCACGCCGCGATCGACTCTTCCGCCCTCTGGAAATATTGAACGAGAGGCATATCCAGCAGTAAATGACAGAGTAACGCCCCACCCAGCACCCCGACGACATCAGCGATCACGGTGAGTAGTGGTAAAGCGATAATCAACCCAATCAAACGTGGCAGGATCAAAACTTCAATGGGTTGAACACCTGTTGCGTCGAGCGCATCAATCTCTTGATTGAGCTTCATAGCGCCTATTTCGGCTGCAAACGCGCTGCCTGAGCGCCCCGCGACAATGATGGCGGTGAGCAGCACGCCCAGCTCACGCAATACCCCTACCGTCACCAAATCTACGACAAAGATATCAGCACCAAACTGGCGTAGTTGCTGTGCGCCCATGTACGCAATAATGACGCTGATTAGAAAAGCAATGAGTGAGACAATGGGGACAGCCGTAATACCGGTGTCGTAAACGTGCCGAACAATCGATGTGGGACGCCAATGACGCGGCGAGAACAGACCCCGCGTAAATCGCGAGAGCAGCTCTCCTACGAACGCGAGTCCCGCTCGAACCGCGCGCCCCTGATCCACAACATTACGTCCAATTTCCGTGACCGGGCGGAAGTTTTTTTCCGGCTCAATAAAATCGGAGCGATTTGCACTCAAGGTTTCCGTCACGAGCTGCAAAGTCGGCGGGACACCTTGCGGGTAGCTGATGCTGATGCCCTGTGTGCGCCAACGCTCAATAAAATCGTATAACAACCAAGCGCCACTAAGCTCCAGTCGTAAATCTGGCGCCGTACCGATCTCAATCGTCGAGCACGACGACAAGGTTAAATCGTACAGGGACGCTTCAATTTGCCCCAATTCACCCGCCAGCCAGTCACCCTCAAGGGTGAGCTGCAAACTACCCTCGCGCAGCGTCGCGCGATAGAACATTAGGGAAGGTTGCGGTGAGAGCCGTCGCACAAGGGTGCTTTGCTCGTGTGTTTACAGGCACAAAACCACTGCTTGCCTGAAGTCTCTGCGGTGTACTTTTGCGGCGCGAAATCCGTGCCCTTATGCGATCCATCACAAAACGGCTGTTGGCTTGAGCGTCCGCAGGTACACCACCAATAGGTCTTACCGGCTTCAACGTCTACCGCGATCGGGCTACGCGCTGCGATGACTGGATCTGACATGATTTCGCTCTCCACCGTTAAACTGTCACCCTCTAATACGGTCAGTCTAACTCGGAGCGACCCGTGACTGCTATCGACAAAGATGACGATCTCAAAGATCTACCACACCGATCGACACCCCCTACTGCAGGGATTGGAACGCCTTTATCTGGTAACGCCACACGACTCATGCTGCTTGGCGCAGGAGAGCTAGGCAAAGAAGTCGCCATTGAAGCGCAGCGGCTAGGTCTTGAGGTCATTGCGGTCGACCGCTATGACAATGCGCCCGCCATGCAGGTCGCCCACCGATCACATGTCATCAATATGCTAGATCGAGTGGCCTTGCGAGCACTGATCGAGACCGAACGGCCCCACTTCATCGTTCCCGAAATTGAAGCGATTGCGACCGAGGAACTACTCGCACTGGAAGACGAGGGATTCAACGTTATACCGAGCGCAAAAGCGGCTCGCCTCACGATGGATCGCGAAGGTATCCGACGACTCGCCGCAGAATCACTACAATTACCGACATCACGCTACGGGTTTGCCGAAACATTGGCTGAATGTCGGCAGCTAGCGAACGAGCTTGGCTGGCCTTGTGTCATGAAGCCTGTGATGTCCAGTTCCGGTAAGGGCCAGAGCGTACTTCATTCAGCCGATGACGTTGAAAAAGCTTGGCAATACGCGCAATCGGGCGGTCGAGCGGGCGCGGGCAAAGTGATCATCGAAGCGTTCATTCCCTTTGACTACGAAATCACACTGCTGACAATTCGCCATCGCACCGGGACGAGTTTTTGCGAACCGATCGGGCACTGGCAAGTCGCGGGTGACTATCGGGAGTCTTGGCAACCGCAGCCTATGAAATCGGCAGCTTTTGAGGAGTCGAAGCACATCGCCAAAGCGATCACCGATGCACTCGGTGGCTGGGGAATTTTTGGTGTGGAGTTATTCGTCAAAGACGATCAGGTGTGGTTCAGCGAAGTGTCGCCTCGCCCGCACGATACCGGTCTCGTCACATTGATTTCCCAAGACCTATCAGAGTTTGCCTTACATATCCGCGCCATTCTCGGATTACCCATTCCAGTCATCCGTCAACGAGGGCCGGCTGCTTCCAGCGCGATTTTATTGAGTGGAGAATCACGCAGGATTCAATACCAAGGGCTGCGTGAAGCACTGACAGAGGTGGATACCAGCCTCAGACTGTTTGGGAAACCCGAGGTGCAAGGCCAACGCAGGATGGGGGTGACCTTAGCGCTCGGCGGTGATATCGACGACGCTCGACGCAAAGCCCGCCACGCGAGCGCCATCATCTCTGAGCAAAGCCAACTCTTAGCCGACTGAGAGGCTCTCAAGCATCGTCGCGCCAGCGCCGCAAGCGAATCGCGAGCGCCAACAGGAGCGCGGCCGACAGTACACCAAGCCAAAGCGAAGGGCTTGCCAGTAAGGGCGCTGCGCTTAGCGCTTGATACGCTTCGGCGACGGTCTGTAGCGTTGTCTCATCATCCCGCGAACGCATCAGGCCAGGTTGTAAGGCCTGAAAATAACCACTTAAACGATGGCCGATAAAAACCAAAATACGCTCGCTGCCGAAGGCGACCTCTTCAAGGATTGCTACGAGCAAGGGCGGAAGCACAGCCCAGAAAAACGGACTGCGTTTCGCAAACACCGAGATCACCAATAGCCACGCTGCGATGGGCGCATACCAAAGCGCAGCAATCAGTAAATTCTGTAGCAGGGTCGCTTGGACGAGTAGCCATGCGGAGCCGTGCCACACACCGAGGGGCGCGAGTGCGGTGCCGGCGACCATGAACTTAACGATCAGGAATATGAGTACGCCGCTGACGAGCGAAATGCCCCAGACCCAGACGGGCATCAGGAGTGCTGCAACCGCGAACTTGGACAGGACCGTTGAGGCATCTGAAATCGGTAAAGATTTCCAAAACAGGATGCTGCGATCTCGTCGCTCACCGTAGAGCGTATCCAGTAGATAAAAGAATACGACCAGCAAGCCCACAATCAGCTGGGGGATCAGCAAAGACCCCATCCATACGGCAAACAGCTGTACTTGTGCGACAGGCGTCGCAGCTAAATCTGAGAAAAACCCAGCTTCCTGATCACCTAATTCGAAGTCTAGCCCACCGACTCGCGAGCCAAAGAATGTGGCAAGCACCAATAGAAGGGCCGTGACTAAGGGCGCCCACACTAAACTACGATGCTCCCAAAGCTCACGCCGCATGAGCGTTAAAAAGGCCGTCACGAGTGTTCTCCCAATAACGCGACAAAGAGATCAGAGATGGAGGGTGTGCGTACTTCGCCGAGCCCGGCATACGACCCAGCGTCCTTTGTCTCAAATATGAAGAGCTTCCGCCCAAAGACCTCGCGCTCGTGTAGAGGCTGCATCGCACGTGCGGCGTCGGCGCGTTCCGGACTCGCCAGCACTTGTACATAACGGGCTTCAATGTCGCTGACTGCACAATCGAGAACGACTCGACCTTTGCGCAGCAAGATGATGTGGTCAAGCAAATGCTCGACCTCTTCAACCTGATGTGTCGTCACCAAAATTGTACGTTGATGATCAAAATAGTCGTTCAGAAGACGCTCATAAAACCCGCGGCGATACAGCAGATCCAATCCTAAAGTCGGCTCATCAAGCACTAGTAGTTTGGCGTCGATCGCCATGATCAAGGCGAGGTGCAGCTGGGTAATCATTCCCTTTGAGAGCTGGCTGACTCGCTGATGTAGTTGAATATCAGTGCTCGCGAGGACTTCTTCAGCGCGCGTGCGGGAAAAGCGTGGATGGATACCGCTCACGAAGTCGAGTGCCTGAGACACCCTCATCCACTTAGGTAGCACCGCCACATCGGCGATAAAACAGACATCGCGCATCAGCGCATCACGTTCACGACTCGGGTTTTGGCCAAGTACCTGCAAATGACCTTCAAAAGGCGTCAACCCTAAGATCGCTTTGAGTGCGGTGGTCTTGCCGGCGCCGTTCGCGCCCATCAAGCCGACGATGCGTCCTGAGCCAATGGTAAACGTGACGTCATCGAGCGCGAGTGTTCCTCGGCCATAGCGCTTACTGAGACCACGCGCTTCAATAATGGGGAGATGCGTAGTGTCCTCTGTCATGGCGTGCTATCCGACGACGGTGGGACGGAAAGCAGGGTTTTTTCATCGAGCTCAAGTCGATCGATCACCGCACGGATGCGAGGCCATTCCTGTTGAAGGAAGCGCTCACGCTCGGCGCTCATCAGTTGCGCTCGGGCACCGGCATTTACAAACATGCCACGCCCCCGCCGCTTCTCAACTAACTGCTCATCAGCCAACTCTTGGTATGCCTTGAGCACGGTGAGTGGGTTGATGCGAAATTCCGCGGCGACGTTACGGACGGAGGGCAGTGCATCGCCTTCCTTGAGGATGCCCTCGAGAATCATGGCAACCACTCGGTCGCGCAGCTGGCGATAGATTGGGGCGCCTTCGGCCCAGTGCGGTTCCATATGATGTTCTCCCTCAGTCCCAGAATCATGGGGCAAAGCTCCAGAAAAAGCTATTGGTGTTATATATAACTACAACACTAAATCTCTGTCAAGTGAATGGCCACCCCATTTCCCGAGCCCCTTTCAGTCTTTGGCTTGCCGTAAAATTGCGGGGCTGACATGGCGCCGCTCGCGCCAGCCTACGAACGACCTGTGGAGAATCCGGATGAAGCAACCCCTTAACGTCGCCATCACTGGTGGTGCCGGCCAGATTGGATATGCGCTCGCTTTTCGCGTGGCCTCAGGCGCCATGCTGGGCCCTGACCAACCCGTCAATCTGCATTTACTGGAGATCACCCCAGCTTTGGCTGCCCTACAAGGCGTTGTCATGGAGTTAAACGATTGCGCATTCCCGACACTGAACAAAGTCGTGGCGACGGACGATGCGCAGGTGGCGTTCAAAGATTGTCATGCTGCGCTGCTAGTTGGCGCGCGACCGCGTGGCCCAGGCATGGAACGCAAAGATCTATTGTTGGCCAACGCACAGATTTTCTCGGCTCAAGGTAAGGCACTCGACGCCGTCGCCGCACGTGATGTACGCGTACTGGTGGTGGGTAACCCGGCCAATACCAATGCCCTGATTGCGATGAAAAACGCGCCCAGCCTCAACCCTAAGAGTTTCACGGCGATGACCCGGCTCGACCACAATCGCGCGTTGTCGCAGCTCGCTGAAAAAACGGGTAGTCACGTGAATGACATCCGTAAGATGACGATTTGGGGTAATCATTCGGCGACGCAGTATCCCGATATCAACCATTGCCTCGTGAACGGTCAGGCAGCGACCTCACTAGTCGATGCTGCCTGGACAGAGCAAACCTTCATTCCAACGGTCCAGCAACGCGGCGCGGCGATTATCAAAGCGCGCGGCGCTTCCTCGGCTGCATCGGCTGCCTCGTCGGCGATCGATCATATCCGAGACTGGTTTCATGGCTCGAAAGAGGGCGATTGGGTCTCGATGGGTATTCCATCGGATGGGAGCTACGGGATCCCCGAGGGCGTGATTTACTCCTACCCAGTCGTCTGCCGAAACGGTGCCTATGAAATCGTACAGGGTCTATCGATTGACGATTTCAGCCGCTCACGGATGGATGCCACCCACCGCGAGTTACTGGAAGAGCGCGACGGAGTCAAAGACCTGCTCTGAGCGATCTCTGACTACAAGGTGAGCGAAGCGGCTTGTCTTAAGCCGCAAAACCCGTAGGCTCTCGCCTATGGTTACCCTCACTGTTCTCATCCTACTGATTGCCGCCCTGTTGTGGACCTCGTCCCTGCAGGGCGGCGCTTTGGCTCTACTATTTTTCGCAGCCATCCTCTACTTAGCCTACAAGCGACTCAGCCTACTGGCCTTCACTGGCACGTTCTTGGTGTTGCTGATCGCCTATACGGCGGCGACCGAACCGACAGGCCTCTGGACTGGTTTTCTTTGGTTGCTGTTCACTGCCTTAACGCTGTTGAACATCAGACCGCTACGCAAAGCGTTCATCACACGCCCGTTCATGCGTATCTACCGTCGCATGTTGCCGACCATGTCGAGCACCGAACGTGAGGCTCTCGAGGCGGGCACGGTTTGGTGGGATGGCCAACTGTTCACCGGTAAACCTGACTGGAGCCAACTCCTGAGCGCCAAGGCGCCCACTCTGACCGCCGAAGAGCAAGCCTTTTTGGATGGCCCCTGTGAGGAACTCTGCAGGATGGTCGATGACTTCGACATCACACATCGACGGGGCGACTTGCCACCCGAGATCTGGGAATTTCTAAAACAGCGCGGCTTCTTCTCGATGATCATCCAGAAGCGCTATGGCGGGCTTGAGTTCTCTGCCTATGCCCACTCCTGTGTGCTTGCCAAGCTATCAAGTCGCAGTGCGACTGTCTCATCGACCGTAGCAGTCCCTAATTCTTTGGGGCCTGCAGAGCTCTTACAACACTACGGCACTGAAGATCAGAAAAACCACTATCTACCAAGGCTAGCGCGAGGCGAGGAAATACCCTGTTTTGCACTGACGGGACCACGAGCCGGCTCCGATGCCGCATCGTTGCCGGACACAGGCATTGTCTGTAAAGGTATATGGGAGGGCCAAGAAATCATTGGCCTACGGCTAAATTTCTCCAAGCGATATATCACCCTCGCACCCGTGGCCACCGTCATTGGTCTTGCCTTCAGAATGTTTGACCCCGAACAGTTACTCGGCGATCAGCGTGACCTCGGCATTACCTGTGCGCTTATTCCCCGTAATACAGCGGGGATTACCATTGGCCGGCGTCACTTCCCCCTCAACGTCCCGTTCCAAAATGGCCCTATTCAGGGCCATGATGTATTTGTGCCACTCGATTTCATCATCGGTGGTCCCGCAATGGCCGGTCAGGGCTGGCGCATGCTGGTCGAGCAGTTATCAGTGGGTCGATGTATTTCTTTGCCCTCCAGCAGCACAGGCGGAGGTAAAGCCGCCGTTTTCGCAACCGGCGCTTATGCGCGGATACGTCGTCAATTCAATATGCCAGTCGGCAAATTTGAAGGGATTGAAACGGTCATTGCGCGTATGGTGGGACTCACCTACACCATGGATGCCGCCCGCTCGGTCACTGCCGGTGCAATCGATGGCGGGGAGAAGCCGTCTGTACCCTCGGCCATGCTCAAATACCACACGACCGAAATGGGTCGTCAACTTGCCAATGACGCGATGGATATCCACGGCGGTAAGGGTATTTGCCTAGGACCGAAGAACTATCTGGGTCGCGGGTATCAAGTAGTACCAGTGGCCATCACCGTCGAGGGGGCAAATATCCTTACTCGCAGCCTTATTATTTTTGGTCAAGGCGCTGTACGCTGCCATCCTTTTGTGCTCAAAGAAATGGAAGCGGCGCGCAATCCTAACCGCAAGCAAGGCGTTGATGACTTTGATCGTGCACTCTTTGGGCATGTGGGTTTCACGCTCAGCAACGCGGTCCGTTCGCTGGTCATGGCGCTGACTAATGCGAGGTTTACGGCGTCACCGAGTACAGGGGCTGCAAGCCGCTATTACCAGCATATTGTTCGATTTTCATCGAGCTTCGCTTTTTCGGTGGACGTCGCCATGCTGAGCTTGGGAGGGTATCTCAAAAAAAAGGAGAACCTATCCGCCAGACTCGGTGATGTGCTGTCATATATGTACCTTGCGTCGATGGTGCTCAAACACTACGAGAATCAAGGCCGTCGGGAAGAAGACTTGCCGATTGTGGAGTGGGCATGCCGTCACTTGCTCTATCAAGCGCAGGAGCAGTTGCACGGTTTTTTGCGTAATTTTCCGAATCGCCTGCTCGCCGCACTGATGCGATTTTTCATTTTCCCTCGGGGACGCCAGTACTCAGCACCCGATGATCGCCTAGCGCGTAAGCTCGCCTCATTGGTCATGGAGCCGACTGCTGTACGAGATCGGCTCTGTTATCCCGTCTACCGGGAAGTGCAAAGTCGAAATTCACTCGGCTTGCTGCAACAAGCCTTAGAGCAAAGCGCTCAGGCCGAGATACTTGAGAAACGAATCCGTGTCGAAGGGGTCAAGACAGGCCGTATTACCGCCCTAGATCTACCGGGGCAAGTCCGCGAAGCGGAACAAGTTGGTCTCATTACCAAAGAAGAGGCCGAGTGGCTGTACCAATACGATGCCTTAGTGATGGAACTCATTCACGTGGACGATTTTGCTCCCGAGGAACTGGCCACCACAACTCACCGCTAACTGCCCGCTAACCATGTCAGATGATGCGCATTGGCCTCGCGCCATATTGCATGTGGATATGGACGCGTTCTATGCCTCCGTTGAGCAACGCGACGACCCCTCCCTGCGTGGTCGCCCGGTCATTGTGGGTGGTACGGCAGGAAGAGGCGTTGTCGCAGCCGCCAGCTACGAAGCCAGAGAATTTGGCATACGATCAGCGATGCCCGTTCGGCAAGCGCTAGAGCGCTGTCCTCAGGCAATATGTGTTCGACCTCGGATGGCACACTATGCGGCTGTTTCAGCCAAAATCTTTGATATTTTTTCCGAGTTCACTCCGCAGGTGGAGGGACTCTCGCTCGATGAAGCGTTTCTGGATGTCACTGCGAGTCAAACGCTACTCGGCGACCCACTGCAAATCGCTCTCGCCATCAAAGATAAAATTCGCGAAACACTTCAGTTGAACGCATCGGTAGGCGTAGCACCGAATAAACTCATCGCTAAGATCGCCTCTGATTTGAATAAGCCGAATGGGCTCTGCGTCATAAAGAGCGAGTCGATCACGAGCATGCTCGATCCGCTGTCGATTCGTCGACTGCCTGGCCTCGGTCGAAAAAAGGGCGACGAGGTCATCGCCGCCAGGCTAGAAACCTTTGCCGCGCTACGCTCGGCGCCCGAAGCGTCCCTGAGAGCGTTATTTGGCAAAGGCTGGCGCGAGTGGCGTCAACGTGCGGCCGGGCTGGATGATCGCCCGGTTCAGCCAGAGAGAGACGAAAAATCGATCAGCAACGAGCGGACTTTTGCGACTGACTTGAGCGACGTATCACTCATTCGTGCTGAGCTTTATACCTTAGCCGACAAAGTCGCAAGCCGCCTGCGCAGTAAAGCGCTACAAGCACGATGCATCGGCATCAAATTGCGTCAACATGACTTCACAACGATCACTCGCCAAATGACCCTCGCGCCACCGACCGATGAAAGTCGCATTGTGGTCGAAACGGTCCAGCGTCTCTTGGGCGAGTGGCTACGTGAGCATCCGCATGCGCGACTACGACTGCTCGGCGTCGCAGCCAGCGACCTACTACCACAGATTCAAGGAGATCTTTTTCAATCAACGCAGCGATCCGCTGACTCGCGTCTAGATGAAGCCTTAGATGATATCCGTCAAAAATTTGGCTCACTGGCTGTCGCACGAGCGAGTGTCATCCCGATGCCCCAAGGGCCAAAACAGGCGCCAGACGATGGCTCCCAGTAGTCCGCCGATAACGCCCCACAGATGCGCCTCTGCCGCGACGCGATAGCCAGGCATCAGCCAAGCGGTTGCACCGATGTTTTCAGATAGCAGCTTGAGAATACCAACTACGGCGAGCGGCCAGCCCCAACGCTCACCTTGACCGATCATGTGTGCGATACCGGCAGCCGCTACACCATGCAGCAAAGCAGAACTCCCCACATAGACAGTCAAAGAGCTCGCGAACCATAAGCCAACATTGATCGTTAGCAGCGACGTAGCCATTACTGTCAAAAGTATCGGCAACGAGAAATCTCGCCTTAATAACCACCACAACACGTACGCGCCGAATGCATTCATAACCGTATGCTTAGCGTCTAAGTGTACGAGATGCCCAGTCATCCATCGCCACCACTCGCCGGCTGCGAGCGCCTCTCGATCCCAGCCCCACGCCTCAAGCATGGCTGTCGTAATCATGACAAGTTAAACGAAACGCCTTCAATGATTTCAAGGGGGAGGGCGCTGCAACCGACCAAAAAAAACTCTCCTCGGTGATGCCCGAATACACGTACAATGTCTCGGTAGAATCCAGCGAACACCGAAAACACCCCCCCTCTGCTAAGCCCACATGGACACGCCTCGCAGGTAAAGAAAAACCAGTACCTAAGGCTTTGAGCGCCGCCTCTTTACGAGTCCAGCCTCGGAGGAATGCCTGTTCTTGCTCGGCATGATCTTTAATCGCAATGAGTTCTGCCTGTTCTGCATCACTGAACACTCGCTGAGCCAGACGCAACATATTGCTTAAGGGACGCTTGCGTTCGATATCTACGCCTAACGTCTCCTCGGAACTGACGCCAAGCAGCCAGACAGGTCCGGCGTGCGACACATTGAAACTTAAGCGCGGTAACGCCGGGGAGAGTTGTGGTTTGCCATGCGGCAGGATTTCAAAGTGCAAGATCTCCGCCGCACAGCTCGTATATCGAGCTAACTGCTCACGCAAGAGTGTGCGCGCCGTGATAAAACGGGCCCTCTGCAACGGCTCCGTCATCGCCTGTGATCGACGCCGCTCGCTCTCACCTAAGACGCACTGAACAGTCGGCTGGCGTGCGCATTCATCGAGATCGGCGAAATAAAGATGCGCCTCTGCCATCGCAAGCGACGTTGCCATCCCTTCGCCAGTGCGTGGCACCGACGACCACCAGACCTCACACTTATCCACAGTGTGAGGACTATGCCGCTCTCATCTCAGGCATGCAATACTGCGCCTCGGCAGGGGAACGCGGGCTTTTGGCCCACCGCAAATATGTCGCTGATTCTTGATGCATTAAAAAAATCTGAACAAATGCGTCCATCGGTGCCCGGGTCGGACTGGCACTCTGCGACTGCGCCGGCGCGATCGCAGCGCGTGCCGATTTGGGCTTGGGTGTTAATGGGACTGTTGGTCGTTAACGGCGCAGTTTTGCTTACGGTCTTGTCCCAGGACTCACCCCCGGTACTTGAGGACTCGAGCCTCTATGCTGATGTGAGCGCACCGACCACGACATCAGAACAGGCTTCGACAGACCTTTTACCAGTAATCACCTCTCGCGCTGAGACACCACCCGCTGTGCAAACACGAGCGTCCTTGCCACCACCTCGCGCCGCCGTGGTCACCACTCAAGCGGCCGAGAGACCTAGCATTGCAACGCGGGAGGAGTTATTAGCCCAAGGTCGCACGCTGCCCGATGTGACGCTTAATTTGCACGTCTTCGATCCCCAAAAAAATAAGCGCTTTGTTTTGATGCATGGCGAGCGGTTGCAAGAAGGTGATATCGCCACAAACGGGTTGCGTATCACCGCGATTATGGCTGACGGTGTCGTGATGTCGCAGGGCGACATCACCTTCAAAGTATCTCTACCTTAAGTTATAAGGTTTATGAGATGAGCGTCACCTCCGCCCAGCTGTCAACTCATACTGAACTCGACGGACTTTTGTTCGCAGACACTTTACGTGCGGGCATCTATCGGCTTTTCAAGCAAACAGACCATATCAACAAAATAAATGTTTTTCCCGTTCCAGACGGTGATACGGGAACGAATATGTCGATGACCCTCTCAGCGGTGCTCGCCGCGATCAACCTAAAACCAGACCCTCACGTGGGTAGTCTATTGGCGCGCATCGCGGATGCCGCTCTCGACGGAGCACGCGGCAATTCAGGGGCAATTTTGGCGCAGTTTTTATTGGGACTGGGGGATGGAGTCGGCCATCTCGCGAAACTCGACTTACCGGCTTTTGCTAACGCGGTTGGGCAAGGCGCGCGCTATGCGAGAGACGCTCTCTCTGAACCCAAGGAAGGCACGATCTTAACTGTGCTCGGCGAATTCGCGAACTCGACAGAGGCACAGGCATCAAAAACCAAAGACTTCACCACACTATTCTCGCAAACCTTGCAGGATGTACGACGAAGTCTGGATGCCACTCGTAGTCAACTTGAGGAGTTGCGGGTTGCCGATGTGGTCGATGCCGGTGCACTTGGCTTTGTTGTTCTACTTGAAGGTATGACAGAATTCTTGGGTACTGGGCAGATGGAAGCTGTCGCGCTGCCAGTTCATAGTGGCGATGAGTTAATGGCTGGGCCAACGCTAACAGCCGTAAATGAGTATCGTTACTGTACTGAGTGTTTGATTAAGGCAACGGGTCACGCCGATATCGATTTGCGACAGTTACGCGAGCAACTCGGCACGCTGGGCGCGAGCTTAGTTCTGGGTGGCAGCAAACGTAAAGCCAAGATTCACATACATGTCGATGATCCGCAGACGGTTTTTCGGCTCGCACAAACTTTTGGCGAAGTGAGCGGGCAGAAAGCCGATGATATGCATCAACAACAAGTAGCTGCCCATCACTCTCACAAACAACATGTGGTGGTGATGACTGACTCGGGCGCAGATATCCCTGAGTCGATCAGCGAGCGGCTTGGCATTCATGTGGTGCCGGTTCGAGTGCATTTTGGCAATCAATCCTATTTAGATAAGGTGGGACTCACGCCGAACGAGTTCTATCAAAAAATTCTGACGGATGCTGAGCACCCCAAGACATCCCAGCCTCCGCCGGGAGACTTCCGACGGATGTTCGAGTTTTTGAGTTCGCATTTTCCGGCAGTGATCAGCATCAATCTAACGTCTGTGCAGAGTGGTACCTATAACGCCGCTTTGATGGCGGCACAAAGAATGAGCACGACTGAGCGGCCGATCTCTGTCATCGATAGTCGCAGTGCATCGATCGGTCAAGGATTAGTCGTGATTTCGGCCGCTGAAGCAGCTGCGGCGGGCGCTAGTTTTGAATCAGTGATGTCCGCCGCACGCGAAGCGGTAGAGCAGACAGAGACGTTCGCGCTGATCCGTGATATTCGTTATGCAGTACGTGGCGGACGGGTGCCCGCGAGTGTGGGTCGCCTAGCCAAGTGGCTACGTCTGAATGTCATCCTGCGAACCTCGCCAAGCGGCCGCATCGCTGCTGGCGGAGCGCTCTTTGGCCATTACGCGTTACTGGCGCGGTTCGTTCGCTTTGTACGCAAACGGACCCCAGTTAGACCCGATGAATCGCTACGGATCTTGATTGCTCACGCCTCGGTACCCGAACAAGCGCAAGAGCTCAAAACTCGTCTACAAGATTCATTTGCGGCACATCGGATCGATCTTTGCGAGATCACCGATGTGGGCTCAGCGATCGGAGTCCATGGTGGGCCGGGGACGTTGATCATCGCGGTACAAAAAGTCCGCGCGACTTAGGGTTATCTAGCGAGATTCAAGCGTGTGCTTGAATCACCTCATCGGGTGCCTGAACGAGTTCGATCAGTACTCCTTCGCCAGCAAAGGGGAAGTCATCACTCGCCTTGGGATGAATGAAGCAAATATCGTATCCCGCAGCACCTTTGCGAATGCCGCCGGGCGCGAAGCGCAAGCCTTGCGCAGACAACCATTCCACCGCCTTTGGTAGATCATCCACCCATAACCCGATGTGATTAAGCGGGGTCGAATGCACCGCAGGCTTTTTCTCAGGATCGAGTGGCTGCATCAAATCCACTTCCACTTTCGCAGCGCCAGTACCCATGGCGCAGATATCTTCGTCTACGTTTTCGCGCTCACTCACATAATTTCCCGTTAGCTGCAATCCGAGCAAGTTCACCCACAGATGACGCAGCCGCTGCTTATCGCTCGCACCAATCGCAACTTGCTGGATACCCAAAATACGAAATGGCCGATCTACTGTGGTCATGCTCAATGCCCTAAAAAATATTACTCAAAACGAAGAATGACTTCGTCTACTGCGAGACTCGCGCCTTTGTTAGCGACCACTTCCTCAACCACACAATCCTGCGTAGCAAACAGAATATTCTCCATTTTCATGGCCTCGATCACCGCTAAGCGCTCGCCCGCACGAACGCTTTGACCTTTTGCGACGGCGATATCCACCAACAAGCCTGGCATGGGCGACAGCAACACCTTTGACAGGTCCGGTGGCGCTTTGAATGGCATCAAAAATTCAAGTGCGGCCTGTCGCGGCGTAAAGACGCGTGCAAAGAGTGCCGCACCATTATGCTGAATACGATAGCCCAACCCAACGCGTTCAATTTGCGCACAGAAAGGCTGGCCATCAAACGTCCCGTGCACCGCGATATCACGCAGGTTATCTTCGAACGCGACCTCATGCGTTTGCCCCGCCAAGGTGACATGTAACGCACTTTCGGAGTCGCGTATCGTCACCGGAATTTGGTCGCGTCGGCCTGATTCGTCCATCAAGACGATGACGAATTCTTCACGAATCCGCACTTCTCGGCCCCTACGCTGCCCCGTGAGGGTCGCCGCTCGCTCACGCGAGCGACGATGCGAGGCAGCCGCTAGGGCCAGCAAGAAATCGGGCTGATCATGCGCGACGGCACTCGAGGAAAAGCCCTGTGGAAACTGTTCCGCGATAAAGCCCGTGCTGAAGTCGCCAGCGACGAACTTAGGATGCGCTAATAGCGCCGCCTGAAAAGGAATATTGCTGGAAATGCCGCGAATAACAAACGCGTTTAATGCCTCGCGCATTTTGGCGATCGCGTCCGCGCGATCACGACCGTGCGTAATGAGCTTGGCGATCATGGAGTCGTAGTACATGGGGATTTCGCCACCCTCGTACACGCCCGTATCGACACGCACACCGCCGTCGGTAGGACCTGGCTGAGCCGCCTCGAGATTTTGCGTGGGCGGTCGATATTTGACGAGTCGACCCGTCGAAGGCAAAAAATTTCGGAACGGGTCTTCAGCGTTGATCCGGCACTCAATGGCCCAACCATTACGTGCGATATCTTTTTGCTTGAAGGTGAGTTTTTCGCCTGCTGCGACACGTATCATTTGTTCAACCAGATCGAGACCCGTAATACATTCAGTCACAGGGTGCTCAACCTGCAGACGGGTGTTCATCTCTAGGAAATAAAACCCCTTGTCTTTGCCGACCACAAACTCAACGGTTCCCGCGCTTTGATAAGCAACCGCCTTCGCAAGTGCTACCGCCTGCTCACCCATGGCTTTGCGCGTTTTGTCATCTAGAAATGGGCTTGGTGCTTCCTCGATTACCTTTTGATGTCGGCGCTGAATTGAGCACTCACGCTCCCATAAATACACGCAGTTTCCGTGAGCATCGCCTAACACTTGGATTTCGATATGACGTGGCTCTTCGACAAACTTTTCAATGAATACTCGATCGTCACCGAAACTATTCCGTGCTTCATTTCGGCAAGACTCAAAGCCCTCGTGGGCCTGCTTGTCATCGAAGGCTACGCGCAGACCTTTACCACCACCGCCAGCGCTAGCTTTGATCATAACGGGGTAACCAATGCCCTGCGCGATCTTGACCGCCTTATCCGCGGACTCAATGGGGTGATTATGCCCAGGGATAGTGTTGACTTTCGCTCTAGCTGCTAATTCTTTGGAAGCAATCTTATCGCCCATCGCCGCGATCGACGCATGCTTCGGCCCAATGAATACGATGCCTTCCTCTTCAACGCGTCGGCTAAATTCCGCGTTTTCGGACAGAAATCCATATCCTGGATGGACTGCCTCAGCACCCGTCGCCTTACAGGCAGCAATGATTTTATCGGCAACGAGATACGACTCTCGCGAGGGTGCTGGCCCCAGTAATACCGCTTCGTCGGCTAACTCAACATGCCGCGCGTCCTTATCCGCCTCAGAATAGACCGCTACCGTCGCGATACCCATCCGCCGGGCTGTCTTTATGACGCGACAAGCGATTTCACCGCGATTGGCCACCAAAATTTTCTTAAACATATCGTCTCGCTCCAATCGGTGGCTCAAAGGGGTGTGTTTCCGTGCTTGCGCCACGGCTCTTCGATTTTCTTGTCACGTAATACCGTTAATGCTCGGCAAATTCTTCGCCGTGTACCGTGCGGCATGATCACATCGTCGATATAGCCGCGAGACCCGGCAATGAACGGATTTGCGAACTTACGTTTGTATTCGGCTTCACGGGCTGCAAGCTTTTCGGGGTCCGATTTCTCGTTACGAAAAATAATCTCGACGGCGCCTTTTGCGCCCATGACCGCGATTTCGGCATTAGGCCACGCAAAGTTCACATCGCCGCGTAAATGTTTAGAGGCCATCACATCATAGGCGCCGCCATAGGCCTTACGAGTAATTACCGTGACTTTGGGAACTGTGCATTCCGCGTAGGCATATAGCAGTTTGGCGCCATGTTTGATAATGCCGCCGTATTCTTGCGAGGTGCCAGGCATGAAGCCTGGGACATCCACAAATGTGACCACGGGGATACTGAAAGCGTCGCAGAAACGTACAAAGCGTGCTGCCTTAATACTGCTTTTGATATCCAGACAACCCGCTAGCACAAGCGGCTGGTTAGCGACGATGCCGACCACCTGCCCATCCATTCGGGCAAACCCGATGAGGATATTTTTCGCATAATCTGGCTGGAGCTCAAAAAATTCCCCGTCGTCTACCACCTTAATGACAAGCTCTTTCATGTCATAAGGCTTGTTAGGGTTATCCGGAACTAAGGTATCTAGTGAATAGTCGTCTCGTTCTGCCGGGTCTCCCGCCTCGCGCACGGGCGGCTTTTCTCGATTATTAGACGGCATGTAGTTAAAAAATCGGCGGACCATCAATAGCGCTTCGACGTCATTCTCGAAAGCGAGATCCGCGACGCCACTGCGAGTGGTGTGCGTGATCGCACCACCGAGATCCTCTGCAGTCACCTCTTCATGGGTCACGGTTTTCACCACATCGGGGCCGGTGACGAACATATATGAGCTGTCTTTCACCATGAAGATGAAATCGGTCAGTGCGGGGCTATACACCGCGCCGCCTGCACAAGGGCCCATGACGAGGCTAATCTGCGGAACCACGCCCGATGCGGTTACGTTGCGTTGAAAAACTTCCGCATAGCCACCCAATGAAGCAACACCCTCCTGAATGCGGGCGCCACCGGAATCATTGATACCGATTACAGGGGCGCCAACTTTCATGGCGGCATCCATGATTTTGCAAATCTTTTGGGCGTGAGATTCGCTTAAAGAGCCGCCGAATACGGTGAAATCTTGGCTGAAGACAAAAACTAGGCGCCCATTAATAAAGCCATTACCTGTTACGACGCCATCGCCCGGGACTTTTTGATCCTGCATTCCAAAGTCCGTGCAACGATGCTCGACGAACATATCCCATTCTTCGAACGTCCCTTCGTCAAGCAAGAGCTCAATACGCTCACGGGCGGTCAGCTTCCCCTTAGCATGCTGAGCGGCCACGCGCTGTGCGCCACCGCCCTCGCGAGCCTGCGCACGCTTTTGTTCGAGTTCTTGGATGATGTCATGCATGGGTCTTTTCCTCGGACTTTAAGTCCCCTGAGAAGCAAAAATATCGAGTAGCCGACGAGCGGCGGAGGAGGGTGCGACTTTTAATGTCTCCACTTCCTGTAGCACTTGTGGCAGAGCAGCTTTGATCGCTGCACTTGCGCGAAAATCAGCGACGAGTCGCGTATTGATCTGATCCCACATCCACGTCAACGCCTGCTTACGTCGGCGTTCAGCAAACTCCCCGCTTTGTTCGCGGCAAGCCTTGAATTCTTTGACATTATCCCAGAACGCATCTAACCCGTCAGACTTTAGTGCGCTTGCTCGCATGACTCGGGTTTGCCAGCCTGAGTGCTGAGCACTAGGCGCACCAGTAAATCGTAGTACCCGTAATGCGCCAGTAATTTGCGCTTCTGCACGCAAGGCTGCATCCGGATCCAAATCGGTTTTATTGATGACCACTAAATCCGCGAGCTCCATGATGCCTTTTTTCATCGCCTGCAGATCGTCGCCCGCGTTGGGCAGTTGTAGCAGAATGAACATGTCAGTCATGCCTGCTACAGTGGTTTCTGATTGACCAACACCGACGGTTTCAACGATGACGATGTCATAGCCGGCCGCTTCACATACCAAAAGCGCCTCGCGCGTTTTTTCGGCAACACCCCCTAACGTGCCCGAAGAGGGGCTAGGCCGAATATAGGCCTGCGGCTGTACCGATAAACGCTCCATGCGAGTCTTATCGCCCAGAATCGATCCACCGGAAATACCGGAGGAGGGGTCCACAGCAAGCACGGCGACGCGATGCCCCATCCCCAGTAAAAACATACCGAGTGCTTCAATGAAGGTGGACTTACCCACCCCGGGTACACCTGAAATGCCGAGTCGTAATGATCGCCCCGTAGCAGGCAGCACAGCATCGAGTAGCGCATCCGCACGACGTCGGTGCGCCGGGAGCGTCGACTCCAGCAAAGTGATCGCCTTAGCGAGCGCGCGGCGATCTCCCGCGCGCAACGCTGCAATCAGACTTTGATCGTCATCAGGACTCGCCACAAGCACGCTGAATATGGTTAAGGACATCACGAGCACTATGAGGAATCGGCGTGCCGGGACCGTAAATACCTTTCACACCCGCCTCGTGCAAGAACGCGTAATCCTGCTGCGGCACGACGCCGCCCACAAATACGATGATGTCGTCAGCGCCTTGCGCCCGTAGCGCTTGGATAATGGCAGGCACTAAGGTTTTATGTCCGGCTGCTAAGGTGCTAACTCCCACGGCGTGCACGTCGTTTTCGATAGCCTGTCGCGCGCATTCCTCGGGCGTTTGGAATAGCGGACCAACATCCACATCAAAACCAAGGTCGGCAAAAGCGCTGGCTACCACCTTGGCACCCCGATCATGGCCATCTTGCCCAAGCTTAGCGATCATCACACGAGGCCGTCGGCCGTGTCGTTCGGCGAACGCACTGATGTCGCTTTGCAAAGCAGCCCAGTCTTCGCCACTTTCATAGGCTCCTGCATACACGCCGCTTACCTCCTGGGATTGCGCACGGTGACGTCCCCAAACTTGTTCCAGTGCATCACTGACTTCACCCACCGTCGCACGAGCGCGCATGGCATCAATGGCTAGAGCCAATAAATTCCCCTCGTTGGACTGAGCTGCTTCGGTCAGCGCCTTTAACGTCGCTTGTACGCGTGCCTCATCACGGTTTTCACGCAGATCATGCAAACGAATTAATTGCCGATCACGTACCAACATGTTGTCGATCTGCAGGATCTCCACCGGGTCTTCGTGATCAAGCTTGAATTTATTGACTCCAACGATGACGTCCTTTCCTGAGTCAATTCGAGCCTGTTTTTCAGCGGCACTCGCTTCGATGCGTAGTTTTGCCCAACCGCTATCAACCGCCCGAGTCATGCCACCCATGGCATCGACCTCTTCAATGATGGCCCAAGCGGCATCCGCCATATCCTGCGTCAGCTTCTCCATCATGTAGCTACCCGCCCATGGGTCAACGACACGAGTGATTTGGGTTTCTTCCTGCAAAATGAGCTGCGTATTACGCGCGATCCGCGCACTAAATTCGGTCGGCAACGCAATCGCCTCGTCAAAAGAATTAGTATGCAAGCTCTGCGTACCACCAAACACAGCCGCCATCGCCTCAACCGTCGTTCGTACGATGTTGTTGTAGGGATCTTGTTCGGTCAGACTCCAACCTGAAGTCTGGCAATGGGTGCGCAGCATTAGACTCTTCGGTTTCTTTGCCCCGAAGCCATCCATGATTCTCCACCACAAGAGACGCGCCGCCCGCATTTTGGCGATCTCCAAATAGAAGTTCATGCCGATGCCCCAGAAAAAACTCAATCGCCCGGCAAAGTCATCGACGTCTAAACCTTTGGCGATGGCTGTTTTCACATATTCTTTGCCATCGGCTAAGGTGAAAGCTAACTCGAGCGCCTGATTCGCACCCGCCTCCTGCATGTGGTAGCCAGAGATCGAAATGGAATTGAACTTCGGCATGTGTCGGGCGGTATATTCAATGATGTCACCCACAATCCGCATGGATGGCTCCGGCGGATAAATATAGGTATTACGCACCATGAATTCTTTGAGAATGTCGTTCTGAATCGTGCCCGAAAGCTGCTCTTGAGCGACACCCTGTTCCTCTGCGGCGATCACATAAGCGGCTAATACCGGCAGCACCGCACCGTTCATGGTCATCGATACCGACACGGTATCGAGCGGGATCCCATCGAAAAGGACTTTCATGTCCAGCACAGAATCGATTGCGACCCCTGCCTTACCGACATCGCCTGTGACGCGCGGATGGTCACTGTCATAGCCACGATGGGTCGCCAGATCAAAGGCCACCGAGACGCCTTGAGCCCCAGAAGCTAAGGCTTTGCGGTAGAACGCATTGGACTCTTCCGCGGTCGAGAAACCCGCATATTGACGGATCGTCCATGGGCGTCCGGCATACATCGTTGCCTGCGGCCCTCGAATGAAAGGCGCAAAGCCGGGGAGGGTGTCGAGGTGGGGCAGCCCCTCGAGATCCGCCTGCGTGTAGAGCGGCTTGACCTTGAGGCCCTCGGGGGTATTCCAAGTCAATGACTCGGAGCCTTTGCCGCGAGTGGCTTTGGCCGCCGCTTCTTCCCAGACCCCCAAGGAGTCTGACCTCAATGTGTCCGCTTTCGCCATGCTAAATCCGCCAGAATCAACCCGCTCCAGCCTGTCTGGAACGTGCAAATTCCTCAGTCTAGCAAGGGGTTAAAGCGCCCGCGAGCTTGATGAACCCTGATCCATGCCCCTCCCGCATGGACCGACCATTAGGTTGTCGTCACTGACCCTCGGAGACGGCCCAAGCCGGGTAATCCCCGCTCATATGCGCAAGACGGGTAAAGCCTGCCGCGCGCATGGCCTCGATCGCCATGGAGGCCCGGCGACCCGATCCGCAGTAAAGCACGAGCTCGCTAGCGGGATCGATACCCGCGAGCGCAGCCTGCGGGTTGGCGAGAATCTCGGCATGGGGAATATTGCGTGCGCCAGTGACGTGCCCGGCACCGAACTCCTCGGCCGTCCGGACATCGAGTACCACCAAGGCAGCAGAGGCCTCGCTCGATTGTAAACGCGCACGTAATTGCGCCGGGCTGACCGCATCGACGGACGCCAGGATCTTGTCCACTTGTACGCGATCTGCGCTCGCCGTTGGGGCAGCCGCTGGCGTAGCCTGCTTCGCAGCTGGGGTCTGCGGGACTTTCACCAACTTACTCACGTCATAGCCCATCTCGACGACTTTGGCCTTCATCCGTTCATAACGCTCATCGCTAATCGTCGGTGTACGCGCCATGATCCACACGTAATCCCGCTGGCTGCGAGCAATGATGGTCTCGGTGTAATCCGCATCAAGATGAGAAATTACGTACTCCGCCTTAATCGGCCAAACAAATTGCATCCCCCAAATGGCGTTATTAGTGCCTGGAATGACAAACCCCTTTGGGTTCATTTCTTTGGCGGGCCCATCAAACGCACCTTTGTTAAAGGTAAAGGTCGTGAGGATCGTGCCGTCAGGCTGCAGCTCGTAGCTTTCGATCGCGTTATAGATATCTTTTTCGATGAAGGTGGGAATCACACCGATGACATACCAGGGCCCCATGAAACGCTTCAGATCAACCGACTCAACGACCGGTACTGTTACTTTTTGAGGATTGACTCCACAGCCGACCAAACCGGCTACCGCTAACAGCAAAGACCCCATTACACCTTTGCGCATAGATTGATTCGATATCATTGCGTACTCCTCACTCAGCGATAAACCACTGACCGCCCTGCTTCACCAGTACAAATCGGTCATAAGGCAAGCCCTTACCCGATACATCGTAAACTGCCCGATCCCCAGACGAGTCAATTTGCGGTGCGCTACGCCGCACAATGCGCAACGCCGCGATCAGCAGCTCCCGACTCGCCAATCCACGATCACAACTGCGGATCAAGGCCTGCAAGCTAGGCCCAGCCAGTGAACGTTGAAGGACTGGACTGAGAAAATCTCGGTAATAACCTTGGCAGTCACCCTCAACCAAGGTGCGCTCCGCCTGGTCAATCATGGCGAGAATGCCGGGCGGTGTCTCACTTACAGATTCCGTCGTGGGGGGCACCGTGGCTGATGGCCTTGCCGGACGATCCGATGATGGCGACTCAACTGCCGCCCTTGCCAGTAGCAGATCTTCGATCCGTGCCTCAAACTCTGCAGGTAAGGCCGCTTTCCACTCCTTACCATAAGGCAGCAGCGTGACTACCTCTGGGACTCGGATTTCCCCTTGCTCGCGCGGTTGGCGCCCTTTGACCAACACTTGGGTAAATCGCCCATCCCTCACACCAACCAACCCATCCAACCCATCGTAAAGCCGGCCAGACCACGCGACCTTACGCCATAGTTCGGTAAAAAAATCGACGGGCGTAAGTTTCTCAATTTGCGTCAAAGACATCGCTTCGCCAAATAATTTTTGACGTTGGATCGACTCTCCTCGCACGCCCTCCTCACGTAATTTAAGGAGTAGCGAATCTCGGAGTCGAACTAGCTCATCAGGATGTACTGCAAACGCGACGGACTGTCCGCCCCCTGATGCGACGGCATTCAAATATTCCGCTGCAGCCTGCCGCTGAGAACGACTCACGCCGTCGGCATGTGCAACGCCTTGCCACACAACCGCAGCGATCATCAGCCACCCAATCAGCCCATATTTAAGCTTGCTATAAACGCCCCGCATCTACTTTCCGTCCGATAACTCCAAGTCACTATCCCGATCACGCTTACGCCCAAGCAACCAGCCATTGATAGCCCAACAGCCGGCTAACGCAGCCGCTAAGCTCGCTGCGGCTGAAGGCGAAGTGCCGATCGCGTCGAGCGCATTCTTCGCCTGAGCTCCCACGTAATCCGCCGCTCGATAAACCGGCACGTCCACAAATCCTTTGGCTTTGTATTTGGATTCGGTGTCGAGTGAACCCCAAAGCATTTCCCGCCCTGGGCGAATGAACGCGTATTCACCCCAACGACGCAGAACAATCAGCATCGCAATCATGATGAAAGCATTGAAGACCGATAACAGTAAAAACCCGCAAATCATCAAAACCGGAATGAATGTCAGCAAAGTACGTACGCCAAATCTCGATGCGATACGCCCCGTCAAAAACACCTGCGATAGAATGGTGAGCGACTGGACGACGAAGTCTATAGTGGCAAATATCTCAGTCCGACTCGTAACATCTTCAAAAGATTCCGTGACCAATCGTAACTGCTCAAAATAAATGAAGGTATTTACGGCAGACAGTAAAACCACAAAAGAGGCGATACCGAGCAGGTAGGGTGATCGTAAAACGATAAAGATGCCTGCAAACGGGTTACCGCCGACACCAATATCCTCATTGGCACCCATTTGGCCTTCGCGCGGCTGAGCCCAGATGCCTAGTAAAACCCGTTGACAAACGATGGCGCCCAAAAACCCCAGTGCCCCGAGATACAAGACGCCGGCGTTACCAATCCACTCCACACTGAGACGAGCCGTCAACGGACCAATCAACGCCCCGAGTGTCCCTCCTGCAGCAATAAACCCAAAGAGACGCTTTGACTGTTCGGCGGAGAACATCTCGAGGAGAAAACTCCAGAACACCGAAACCAGCATCAGATTGAGAACGCTAATCCATACATAAAAGAATTTACCAACTTGTAAATTATTGACATCCAACTCAATGAAAGTGCCCACAACAGCCAATGTGATAGCTACTGAGCCATAGATCCACGGCAGCAGTACGCGTCGACGTACTCTGGCGATCAGCCAACCATAGAAAGGCACGATCGCGATGGAGAATGACGCCGTAAAAAGCCACAAATCAGCAACTTGATCACGCCCCAACACCGTTGCAACGGTCTCACGAACGGGCCGGACGGCAAAGTAGCTGCCTAATACGAAGAAAAATAGAAAGAAGGCGGCGACGACCGCTGCCGTTTCTTTGGGCTCAACACGCGCGAATCGCTGTAGCTGCCGCTGCATATTAAATTGATGATTCATCAGCCTTTTGACTCCGACATCACACGCTCCCGCAGACAAACCTGACGACGGCGCGGCGGTTTCGCGCACAAGCTTAGCCTGAACCGATGGCAAATCGCTCCCAAAGTCGTGCCCATTTCGTGGATACGGGGATCTCCTTAGCTATGGCGCCCTATCAAAGGGGAAGTTTGGGTATATTGTGACGATCCTTAATTTGCTCAACGCTGGAGTTCGATGGTGATCACTCTCAAAGTCAACGGACAGACCCGTGAAGTGGATGTGCCAGCCGATATGCCCCTGTTATGGGTGCTACGTGATGTCCTACAGCTGACTGGCACCAAATACGGTTGCGGCATCGCTCAGTGCGGCGCCTGCACGGTTCATCTGGATGGGCAGCCCATCCGCTCCTGTATCACGCCCGTCGCGGCGGTCGCCGAGGCGGACATTCAAACCATAGAGAGTCTCTCGACGGACGGCTCCCACCCCGTGCAACAGGCCTGGATGGAGCTTGATGTGGTGCAGTGCGGCTACTGTCAGTCGGGTCAGATCATGGCAGCCACAGCACTACTTGAGCGCAATGACAACCCTACCGATGCCGATATCGATTCGGCGATGAACGGAAATATCTGCCGGTGTGGAACCTATCCGCGAATTCGGGCCGCGGTGAAGCGCGCGGCTGAAATCAAGCGCGGACAGGGGGTAGCATGAGCCCCGATGGAACATCCTCTTCGCTGAGTCGTCGGCATTTTTTTTTGGGTACCGGCGTCGTGGCGGTCGGTACCGCAGCCGGTATCGGCTGGATGCCGAGTATTCTCTCAGGACGCAGTCCGAGCCCAGTGGAATTTCAGCCGCATGCGTTCTTACGCATCAGTAGTGATGGCACGGTCACTGTCCTCATTGGCAAAAGTGAAATGGGGCAGGGCGTCTATACCGGGCTACCGATGGTGGTGGCCGAAGAGCTCGACTTCGATCCGCAGCGAATACGCGTAGAGTTTGCGGGCGTCGACCCCGTCTTCAATCATCCGTTTCTACCGGCCCAATTCACCGGTGGCAGTATGAGTACCAACACGACCTATCAGTCGTTACGCGAAGTGGGTGCAATGGCGCGTCGGATGCTCATGCTGGCCGCAGCCCAACGCTGGCAAGTTCCCGTGGACGGACTCATCACTGATGACGGCTTCGTCGTTGACCGGCAAGGTCGTAAGCTTCCCTACGGTGCGCTAGCCGAACTCGCGGCAGACTTACCCGTGCCTGACAAAGCCGACGTTGTACTCAAAGATCCGGCTCTATTTCGTTACTTGGGTAAGCCCCAGGCTCGACTTGATGGCCTGGCTAAGGTCACAGGGAAAGCGACTTTCGGGATTGATGTCATACGCCCGCAAATGCTGACGGCTGTGGTCGCTCGCGCGCCCGTCTTTGGTGCTTCGCTGAAAAGCGTGGATGCAGCAGAGGCCCTTCAGGTACCCGGCGTACATTCCGTCAAAACAGTTCCGAGTGGGGTCGCGGTGCTCGCTGAACACTCTTGGGCTGCGATGAAGGGGCGTGAGAGCCTAAAGCTCGAATGGGATCTTGGCGAACATGCCGCCACGTCCAGTGACTCGTTACGCCAAACATGGCGGGCGTTACTCAAAAAGCCGGGTCTTGTCGGCGATGACCGAGGTAATGCGCCGGCTGTGTGGGCGCGCGCCGAGCAAAAAATCGATGTTGAGTATGAACTGCCTTATCTCGCGCATGCCTGCATGGAGCCGCTGAATGCGGTGGCCGAAGTGCGGGATGACGGCTGCGATCTTTGGCTTGGCACCCAGAACCAATCGCAGGATGCACAACTCGTCGCCGCTGCGCTTGGTCTGCCGCCTACCTCCGTCAAAGTCCACACACAATTTCTCGGAGGTGGCTTCGGCCGACGAGCGAGTGGTGTTTCCGACTTTGCGGTTGAAGCCGCTTATGTCGCACAGGGCGTAGGTCGGCCTGTGAAAGTTCTTTGGACTCGCGAAGATGATATGCGTGGCGGGTACTATCGCCCATACAGTCTATCGAGAGTGCGTGCTGCGTTGGGTAAAGACGGGCTTCCGAGCACCTTTCACTATGTCACCGCCAGCAAACCCGTTCTGGCAAACACCACGCTTGGCAAGTTTGCTGTGGCGCCAAATGGACTCGACCCTTCCACCATGGAAGGGATTCATGACATGCCATACGCGATGCCAAATTTACGAATCGAGATCCACAACACCAATGAAGCGATCACCAATCTTTGGTGGCGCTCGGTGGGACACTCCATCAACGGCTTTATACTTAATTCTGCGATCGATGAACTAGCGGCGCTTGCTAACCAAGATCCTTACGAATACCGACGTCGGCTTCTTGCCAATAAGCCTCGACATTTAGGGGTACTTGAGCGGGTCGCGGTTGAGTCAAACTGGGGAGCTCCTCTGGGTAAAGGTCGTTATCGTGGTATCGCCTTACACGAGAGCTTTGGCAGTATCGTGGCGCAGGTCGCTGAAATCTCTGTTGAACAAGAACAGCTCCGAGTCGAGCGCGTGTTCTGTGCGGTCGACTGCGGCTTTGCTGTCAACCCAGATCAAGTCGTTGCGCAAATGCAAAGCGGTATTATTTACGGCCTATCGGCTGCGCTCTACGGCGAAATCTCGATCGAAGGCGGCGCTGCTGTGCAGGGAAACTTTGATAGCTATCGCGTCTTGCGTCAGGCCGAGGCACCCGCTATTGAGGTGTTTATCCTCAATAGCGGCGCCAAAATGGGAGGCATTGGTGAGCCGGGCACACCCCCTATCGCCGCAGCCGTGTGCAATGCGCTCTTCACAGCCACCGGACAAAGAATTCGACGACTGCCTATCAATCCCTTACGAGCATAGATAAGCCCACGATTGAAATGAGCGCTACTGGGCTACTGCGCCCCGCGCTCGGTCGCTACGCCCTGCTGCAAATAATCGATGGCGACATTCGCCAGCGATCGAGCTGCGACCGGAATACCTGCTTCGTCAACATAAAAAAGTGGTGAGTGATTGGAGGCGACGGTCAGTGGACTTTGATCCCGAGGGGTAATCCCCACAAAGTAAAAGAAGCTCGGAACCTTCTCTGCGTAATAGGCAAAATCTTCTGCGCCTGTCATTAGCGGCACCGTACGCACATTAGTTTCACCCGCAACGCGCATCAACGTCGGTACGACTTGCCGGGTCAAATCTGGATCATTGCGTACTACCGGGTTATTACCAGGGTTGACCTCAAAAACCGCGGTCGCACCATTTGCCTCAGCAATGTTGAGCACAATGCGCTCCATACTTTTTAAGATATCGGCTCGTTGCAAAGTCTCAAAGGTCCGAACCGTACCGATCAACTCCACTTCGTCGGGGACGATGTTGTGACGGATACCCCCCTTAATAGCCCCCACGGTAACGACTGCAGGATTAGCAGTGATATCCGTCTGCCGACTGACGATGGTTTGCAGTGCATTAACGATTTGCGCCGAGACAACGATCGGATCAATTCCACCCCATGGACGCGCGCCGTGCGTCTGCCGGCCTCGAACGACAATGCGATAGGAATCGGACGCTGCCATCAACGGGCCACCGCGGTAGCCGATCATACCCGTGGGCATATTGGCAAAGACATGTAATCCAAATATGGCCTCAGGCTTATGACGCTCCAGCACCCCTTCTTTGACCATCAGCGATGCGCCGCCTTCCTCACCTACTGGCGCACCTTCTTCAGCGGGTTGGAACATGAAAACCACTGTCCCTGGTAGTTTTTCTTTGACCTGACTTAAAGCTTCGGCAACCCCCATGAGCACGGAGGTGTGAACATCATGCCCGCAGGCATGCATGACCCCGACGGTTTCGTTGCGAAAGGTGGTAGTTACCCGCGAGCGAAACGGTACATCAGTTTGCTCGGTCACCGGCAAACCATCCATATCCGCCCGTAGGGCAATAGTAGGTCCAGGTTGCGCTCCACGTAGCACCCCAATCACACCCGTCTTGGCAATGCCAGTTTCGACCTCCATGCCAAGCGCTTGGAGATGATCCGCCACAATCTTTGAAGTACGAAACTCTCGATTCGATAACTCTGGATTTCGATGTAGATCGCGACGCCAGTCGATAATCTTTGGTTGCAATGCGGTCAATGCTTGATCGACCTGGTCGTTCAGTGACTCAGCAGCGCCCCCAGTGAGGGTGGCGAGCGCCATCAAACTAACGCACAAAGCCTTGCCCGAATGGGTTTTAATTTTGGATCGCTGCATGCTCTCCTCCGGTCTTTAGATTTTTTTAAGCAACAAGTCTCAGCCCGTAAATGGCCACATCGCCAGCCTGGGTTCCCACCGCCACAAAGCGCCCGTCCGGCGACCAAGCTAAGCTCGTGGGCTCTGCTGCGGTCATATGGGCATCAAGATCGATATCGAATTTACCCGGCTGCCAAAGTGATAGGCGCCAGTCGCGACCAATCGAAGCCAGGTAGGGCCCCACGGGCTGAAAGGCACAGGCCTGAATTCGTTCCGAATGGCTTTTCAGCTGCAGTGGACGAGAACCCTCAGGGCCCCGACCCCCAAAGTCCCAAATCACCAGCTGCTCACCGGCAGCGGTCGCCAGATAACGCGAATCATGTCGCCAACTCAGGCAATCCACCTTGTCGGGATAGCCACGCATCTGAGAGTCCTTACCCGTGGCGAGATACCAGAAATGAACGGCGCCGTCTTGGGTACCGGTCACCAAAAACTTACCGTTGGGGCTGAATAACACGTTCAAACAAGGGCTAGCCCAAGTGTAATGACGACACTGATGCGCCGGATTCCATCGATGTACATCAACACCGCCATTTCGCGACGCTGCAAGCGTCTGCCCGGTCTTATCGTAAGTTAAGCCGGTAATGCCACTCTCGGCATCATGCACGCGTGTCGAGGTCGCGGTCTCGATGTCGTATTGAAAAATAGACTTCCCAGTGGCGCACGCCAGGTGATCGCCGCTGGGAGACCACGCAAGTGCTGCTGCAGCTTGCCTAGATGGCTGAATTCGGATCGACGGCTGCTCAGGTTGATTGGCATCAAATATTTGCACTGCCCCATCTTGCCCCGCGCTGGCAAAGCGCGACCCATTAGGCTGCCATTGAATCGCCACCGTACCCAGTAAATGCTCGCCTATTTCTTTTACTGCGAGCGATCCACCCGCACGGGTGAGCAGACAAACCTTACCCTCGCCGCCTGCGACAGCGAGTGATTGACTATCTGGCGACCAAGTCAACGCCGCCACGAAATCGTCCACCTTGACGCTTTCTAACGGATCAAAAATAGCGGTGGGAGTCGTCATATTGTGCGTCTTGTTATACGAAACAGGAATGCAAACCCGCTTCAAGCTCTTGTCGATCAAGATTTCGGCCAATGAACACCAGCGTATTGAGACGCTCCGCATCAACTGGCCAGGGCTTCTCAAAACGACCATCAAACATCATGTGCACCCCATGAAAAACGTAACGTCGATTTTCGCCCTTGACGGACATCACACCTTTCATTCTGAAAATATCGGGGCCGCGACTCTGCAATAAATAGGACAGCCAGTCATTCAGCTTTTGTGGATCCACCGCGCGCGCATCGGTCAAACCAATCGAAGAAATCGCCTCGTCGTGATGGTGCGATGCAAAGGCGTGCTGCGCGATCGGCTCATATCCTTCTAGCCGTAAATTGAACTCGTTCGGCGCGTGCTCACAAAACAATGCGTAGTGACCCGCTTCAGTGATCTCGATAAACACCTCGCCGCCAGAGGTATCCACCGGTATTCTTTTAGGTGCGGAGCTCGGCGTAAATTGGCCGCCGCAAGAGACGGCCGAAAATTCCTCGGCAAATGCGCGTACCGCAGGCTCAATGGCTGACTTTAAGAGCTCGGTCGGCGCTTGCTCCGCGTTGAGAGCCATGGGTAGCAGCGCTACCCCAAGGCCACTACCGTGCGAGTGACCGTGATGGTCATGCCCGTGATCATGGGCATGATGGTGCCCATGGTCGTGGTCGTGGTCGTGGTCGTGGTCGTGGTCAGTGTGCGCCGCTCCGGCAACAAGTCGATGCCTCCCAACCGGCAAGTGGTATAAACCCGCCCACTCAAATGGGTACTGGGGCTCGAGAAAACTTCCATCGACTTCAAGCACACGCTGCAGATCAAAAGCCCCCACATCTAAAATCGACGCGATAGGGACGTCCGCGTTACAGCTACGAAGAATTTTCGCCGTTCCATTGATCGCCCGGACTCGTCGCTCAATACGCGCCAGCTCCGCGTCCGACACGAGGTCGGTCTTGTTGAGCAAGATCACATCGGCAAACGCGACCTGCTCACCCGGCTCGCTCATTTGATCTAAGTGCTGCTCGATATGACGACAATCCACCACCGTCACAATGGCATCCAGCAAAAACTGTTCTTTGAAATCCTCATCTAGGAAAAAGGTCTGCGCGACTGGCCCCGGATCCGCCATGCCAGTGGTTTCAACAATGATGTAATCGAACTTGTCGCGGCGCTTAAGTAACTGACCCAAAATGCGCAACAAATCACCGCGCACCGTGCAACAGATACAGCCATTATTGGTTTCGAAGATTTCTTCTTCGGCGCCAATCACTAATTGATGGTCAATACCGACTTCACCGAATTCGTTTTCGATGACTGCAATCCGCTTGCCATGATTCTCGGCCAAAATCCGATTCAGCAAAGTGGTCTTGCCGGAGCCTAGAAATCCCGTCAGGACGGTGACGGGGACCCGATCCTTGGTAGCCATACGGGCGCCATGATAACGTAAAGCATGACCAAGCCGAGCACCGTGCCCACCGACGCCGCACATGATCATGCCGTCTGTATCGACAAGGCAATTGCGACGGCATCGGCCGTCTGTGCTGAACGAGGACTAAAGCTCACCCCGGTGAGGCAGCGTGTACTCGAAATCGTCTGGCGTGCGCACGCACCGATCGGCGCCTATGAAATCTTGGCGGAATTGGCACGGGAGCGCGATAAGGCTGCGCCACCCACCGTCTATCGAGCCCTAGAGTTTCTGATGCAGGCAGGTCTCGTCCATCGCATCGATTCCCTAAACGCCTTTATCGGTTGCGATGAACCAGCCAAACCGCACGTCGCACAGTTTTTAGTCTGTAGACAGTGTCATCGGGTGGTCGAGCTTGATGATCCGGCGATCAGCAATCTATTGACAGAGAAGTCTCGCGCGGCAGGCTTCCAACTAGAACCGTCCTCGGTAGAACTCACCGGACTCTGCGACACCTGCGTAGGACACTAACGGGCGATCAATATCACGCCCACGCACAACATCGCCACACCCAAAAGTTTTTGCAGACTGATACTTTGTTGCTGAAATCCAAGTAACCCAAAGTGATCGACCAACATTGAGCCGATCAGCTGACCACTAAAGGTCAGCGCTAGGAGCAGTAGCGCGCCAATACGCGGCCCAGCAAAGGTCGCAGTGGCCACGTAGAGCGCACCCAGTAATCCCCCCATCCAAGCCCACCAAGGAACAGCCCCTAACTGCTCACGGGCTGGCCAGTCCGGACGCACGATCAGCAACATGAGACTTAAGGCGACAGTACCTACCAAAAAATTAACGAGTGCGGCAACAGGCGCGCCCCCCAAAGAGCGGGCGACGGCCATGTTCAGACCCACCTGAACAACGAGCCCCATTCCGACCAAAAACGCTAGGACCATGGATCCTATTTGCATCACTCATACTTCCTTAAAAAATTAGCTTAACCACCGTAACGCTTAGCCACCCAACGTTGGCCTAGGCGACTGTGCAGCACTCGCAAGAGTACCCACCAAAAAATGCGTTGCCGCCACGACACCGAGCGCGGCGGGATCACCGCTGCAATGCGCTCGCGGACGTCCTCATGCTGAATCGGCGGTATCTTGGCTGTCACGCCGAGCAAGGAAGAAGAATCCGCTTGAAGGTCGTTCGTCACGGGCGAAGGATAGCCCTGCAACCCAATACCACGCTAGGCTTACGGCATGGCGATCCCGCAACACAGTCGATATCTGGTCGAGCGGCTGTTACAGGCTTACTGCGCTCGTATCTGCCCGCCGACAGCGACCCATACGGTGCTGTTGAGGTTTACCGTTGGTGACACCGACGCAACGATTTATGAGTCACGAGCGCTCCTCGGCGTTAACCACCTACGCATACCGATACCCGTCGCACGCTTCACGTATGACGACTCCGACAAACTCTGGCTTTTAGAATACCGAAGCGAGCCAGGCTGGCGCCTCCATTCGCGCTTGCATCAAAGTCGCAGTTTCGTCGAACTATTACGCGAGTTCGATGCGGATCCCCTAGGAGAGTTCTGGGGGCGCATCGATGGAAAAAGTTTACGCTGGTGTCGCTCGGCAGGCCGCTGCCAAGACTGCGAGTCTCGCTATGCCGAAATTCTCGGGCTTGGCGCCGATTTAACCACTCAACGCTCCACCAAAGAAACTTCCATCTCAAGTTCGACGCCTGCACGAACTACTTTCGCCCGTACTTGATCGCCAGCCTGATAGGTCTTCAGTAAATCTGAAAAGCCACCTAATCCCATCACTGGCTTGCCATTGAGTGAGAGCAAGACGTCGCCCGCCTGCATTCCCGCTCGTTCGGCGGGTGATTCCGGAACGACCGACTCCGCTTTCACGCCGGCACCTTGATGTACATAATCTGGTACCAGACCAAAGGAGACCCGACGCGCTGGCACGGCAGTGCTCGTCTGTAAGGCGGACAAAGATGTCTCAGAAGCCGCTTTCAGATTTGAGGTCAAAGAATTTGGGCGCTGTGCTAAATAGGTAACAGCCTCGCGCGAGACACTCGCAACCTGTACCAAACCAGCCGAATCAATTTTATCCGCAGTATCGCTCGGCTGGTGATAATCGAAATGGGCGCCAGTGAACAACTGTACTGCTGGAATACCCGCTTCGATAAACGCCTGTTGATCCGAGGCTTCGCCGGCCCCTTCCACGGTTTTGACAGAAATCCCCGTGGCAAAGCCTATCCCCCGAAACACATGCACCCACTCGGTTGCCGTTCCGGTTGCCAACGCTGAGATCCCACCTGTTCCCGCACGACCAACTGTATCTAGGTTTATCGCTGCTAAGACGCCCCCCGGTAGTAGCGCATCGCGCTCACGCATGAAATGCCGCGCCCCCTGAAGCCCAGCCTCTTCACCTGAGAAAGCCGCGAATACGACGCTGCGCGGTAGGCTGCCTGCCGCAGCCAAAGTACGCGCAAGTTCGAGCATCACCGCGACGCCACTGGCGTTGTCATCCGCACCCGGATGAACCTGCCCCACTTGACTCATACGTACACCCGGACCCGACCGCCCGAGATGATCGTAGTGCGCGGATAGCACTACCACCTCATCGGCTAACCGAGGATCTGTTCCAGGCAGGACCCCCAAAATATTCGTTAAGCGAATCGGATCCTTAGCGCCCGCGGGGGTGAACTCAAAGGCTTGCGCATAATCTTTCGCCATTCCAAGGGGCTTTAAGCCTGCTTCGCGGAATGCCTGCTCAATGAATTGAGCGGCCTCCTCAAGACCGGCAGTCCCCATACCGCGACCTTCGCGCTCAGGTGCTGCTAACCATGTCACATCCGCTTGCATACGCGCTTCGTCAAAGACTTCAGGCAATCTCGCCAGCGCAGACCGTTGGGGGTAGCCACCCGACGGCAATGCTGAATCGCGCTCCTCTTGTGTCCGAAGGTCTACCTTCAGAGGAGAGTCGCTAGTCGGCCATTCACCTTTGGCGATATTGCGCGCTTCAGTTGCCTCAAACCCTAACCAAGAATATTTGCCGTAGTGAGGCAACTTGCGGGCCACCGCCGCACCGTGCGAAGGAGAAGCAAGCGCGACCCACGCCACCGCACGCGCAGAATTCAACGGATGTCGTCGAACAATGATGGCTGAGTGTTGCGCGAGATCAAGCTCCTCTTTACCTGCACGCAATTTAGAACCGAACCAAGCAAAGCCATCAATCGCTTCTGCGCGTCCATACAGCTGTGTGGCCCAGGTGTTATTCGTGCCAAATATCCAAACGGGCTGATCTTTCGGTAGTTCAGTGATATTTTGATCCAGTTGTACTTTGATATTTTGGGCTTTTCCACCACCCCAAAAATCAATCATTGACTGAAACGCTTCGCGCTCAGCAGGGTTCGCAGCAGCAGGAAAAATTGCTAGCACTTCGGGCTCACCAAACATCTGCCCAAGCGATGGCGCAGTCTCCCGTGCATCCAATAAACGGAACAAGTCAAACTCAGGATCTACCTCAAGAGCCAAAGGCGTAGCGGCGGTGTCGAAGCGAAAGTCCACGCTCTTTTCGGTCATAGACACCATGAAGGATTCGATACCCTCGACGGTGCGAATAATCACGGGCACCTGCAACACGAAAGCGTCCCCGTTTTGCACCTGCAGTAAGGTCCCGGTGATCGCCTGTGCGTGTTGCTGCACATTTTCCAATCGCAAGGTTGGCGCGCCAGAGCGAGTAATCCACTGGCGTCGAGATCAACGCCTGCCGCGGCACCGTGCGCACTCGCCAAATCCATGAACGTAGCTTGCTTACCTCGCTGCTCGCGGTAAAATCTTTGTAGCCCGCGTAGATAGACGGTATCACCTACCTGCCTTCGCAGCATGTGATATGTCATCAACGCTTTACCGTAGCCGACCGCCTCGGTGGCCGGGCTATGCCGCGATCGAAATTCCGTAAGCGGGAAGTCGCGCGCTTCGCGCACAAAGTCGCGATATTTTTTTAAGGTGTCACGCCGATAGTCAGCACCCTGACCGGCCTGCTCCTTGTAGAGGTGGTCAGCGTGATAGGCCGTCAACCCCTCACACCAGTTACCGCTGTCGTAATCGACAAATACGCCATTTCCCCACCAGTTATGCAAAATTTCATGCGGATAGGAGGACGTCAAAATAAAGGGGAAGCGGATAATTTGCGGGCCGAGCAAAGTAAAGCTCGGCATGCCGTAACCCGTCTCCCAAAAATTTTCGACAAGTGCGAATTTGTCATAGGGATACGGACCGAGCATTTGTCGGTACATCTCAAGATTGCGGGCCGTGGACTCTAAATACTTAGCCGCCAACACCGGATCGGGTTCGCGTAAATAAACCTCTGCCGTTGCCGCACCTACGCTACGGCTGTAACGAGTCAGAGGGCCGCCGACGATATGTAACTCATCGACTGGGCTAGCGCTCGACCAATGACTGACACCCTGCTCATCTCGACTGCTGCCGGAGCCAGGGCTGATTAAATGCCACCCCTCTGGGGACCGCGCGGATAACTCGAAGGTCAGCAATTGGCTGCCAATCCAGGGGTACCAAAGCGTGCTGCCAGCCAAATAAGTGCCCTGGGAGTTGATGGTCCCCGCGGTTTCACTAAAACCACGAGCGTATTCCTGACTCGGTGTCTCAAAACCGAAATCTACTTTTCCTTGGTAACGAAGTTGGAATTCGTGCTGACCTTCAGCTAATCGCACCCGATATCGCTTGGCGCGATTGGAGGCCAGCATCGCTTGCGCGCTACCGTTAATACCGACAAAGCCCTCTTCACGCTCCGTCTCGATGACCTCCACGACGGGCTCGGCCTCGGAAATCACCAAACTGGAAGCAAGTAAAAACTCAAGCTCCCGCGTTCCCGCCGGTAAGGTCACTCGCACCGAGGCGTTGAGGGTGCGCTGCTCAGGGTCGATTTGGGCTTCAATCAAATAATGTGGATGGCTGGATATTGCCGAAGCGCTATCGCTCGCAAAGGCTATCGGGACACAAAGTAGTGCGATCGCAAAATAGATCGCTGCAATTATTTGCTGCGGCGAAAATTCAACGTCAGAGAAATTAATCTGCCGTCGCGCTCTAGCTCTAATATTGCTGCATCGCCCCATTGGTAATCCCCCAGTTTGCGTTGCAAACTTGCCCCATTTTTGAGGGACTGTCGATCCAAAGTACGCAAGATGTCCCCTACGCGAACCCCTGAGGCGGCAGCAGGTGATCCCTGTTCTACGTGAATCACTTGCGTGGGCTCGCGCCCGATGCGGCCCATCAATGAAACACCGCTCACCGGCAAACTCGGCTGTGGCGTATCGGGAACACCCCAAATATATTTCGCATAAGCTGCCGAAATTTTGGATGCGCCCGAAGCACAAATCCCCTCGACCGCTGTCGGAATCAGCGAGGATGTCTTGGCAGCAGAATTTCCCGCCAATTGTCTCGCTGCGCCCAAATCATAGGCGACATGCCCCGCGCCAATCAGCACGACCAAAATATCTTCAGGGCCAGTAAACCCCTCAGCTAATTTCGCAGCTTGCCAGCCCATTGAGGCATCCCACGCGAGTTGTGCAAGATAAATGCCCTCTTGTTGTGTCGCATCGGGCAGCCGATGCAAGGGGTCATCGGCGGAAAAGTACGCTTGAACGAGCTGTCGATGCTCGGCGTTTTGACTGTCGATCACTGGCGCGAATCCCGCGCGCAGAGCTGGCTCCAGCCCCTCAAAACCGCGAGAGCGGCGGATCTCACGTACCGCCTCACGCGGCGCATTCAAACCATGCATGGGTAAGCGATTCTGACGCGCAAACTGAAAAATTTGTCGGTAGTGCGCCCATTGGTGTGACCAGACTTCATACCAATGCGACTCATCGAGAAAAGTCTGCTCATCTAACTCGCCGGCCACCCATCGATCAAGCGCAGCAGATGGCCCCCACGGAAACATTTCAAGGCCGATGTGCACACGCCGTCCCGCGGCATGTAAAGCGCGAATCGCTTGCCACTGCACACGGTGAAATTCGTCGTTGGTGTGCTCCTCGCCAATGAAAAGAACTTGTACGGACTGAAGGCGCTCAGCCCACGCCTGGGCGGAGAGCAGTTCCCCCGTCGACGTATCGGTGATGCCATCAAGGCTCGGCGTGAGGCGATGCTCACGTCGGAGCGAATCGCCGAGAGAAAGGCACTCGGGTCGAGTACCGTCAAACTTCTCTGCGACCGACTCGCCGGCCTGCCCACTCGCGATGCAAGCGGTGAGCAGGCCGAAGAGCCAGATCGATCTCGTCGTCACAGACCAAACGAACGTATCGTGAGATCCGGATCAGAAGTTATATCGCAACGTTAGACCATAAGTCGTACGACGCGGGTGAGACACACTCCAGCGGAAGGGGAAGAAGGTGCCGCCGCTGTTGACACCATTTGGCGTCGTGTTGCTGAAGTACACATCGCGGAAGCCGCCCGTCGGTGCATCCTCATCCGTCAGATTACGGCCCCAGAGCTCGATCGACCAAGTCTCTGCCCGCCAGCCAAGGCTCGCGTTGATATTGGTCGCCTTGGGCACGATCGTCTGGTTGGAGGCATCCGCGAATTGCTTGCCACGATGCGTCACGTCTCCGCGCAGGAAGAACTCCAGATCATTCGCCATGAAGCGAGTCACCTGAAACCCAGCGTTCGCCTGGACTTTTGACGTGCGCAGGATCTGGTTGCCCGTTACGTCACCATCCGGCGCGTAAGAGGGAAAATCCACGAAACTGTCGACTTTGGCGTTGTCGTACTTCGGATCCGAGTAAGACACACCGAAGTTCAGATCAAGCCCCGCCATGGGTCGTGCGGTCAAAGAAAACTCGACACCCTTGATCGAGGCTTCACCCGCATTCACGTTCACGCCGGTTGGCGTGATGATGTCCTGGCCATTGATGCTTGAGACCACCTGCGGAATGACGATATCACTCCAATCGAGTTGGTAGATATCGAGTTCCAGCGCGACGCGGCGATCCATCAACTCCGCTTTTACGCCGAGCTCGTAGCTCTTCAAAGTTTCAGAATCAAAAGCGCCTGGCAAGGTGACGTTCACGCCGGGGTTACTGACCAACTGCACGTTGGTCGGATCGAAGTCACCGGACTTCTCGGAATGCGCGATGCCGCCAAAGAAAGTGACGTTATCGCTCGGCTTGTAGCGCAATGTCGTACGCCAGCTGAGTAGATCCCAAGTGTTTTTGCCGTTTACACCGGTATCCGTATCTTCAAACTGACGCTCTTCTTCGGTGTAACGCGCATCGATCGACGCCGTGAAAGTATCGCTCAAGTCGTACTCAAAGATACCGAAGAGGGCGGGCGCCGAGCCCTTCTGCACGAACACTTCGCGGAACACGGCACCACCGAGCGGATCTGTGAAATACGGCAAGAAGGCCGCATTACCCGCACCGGCAGCAAAGTCCGTATAGCCCACACCTAAATTGGTGCACGCCAGACAGAAAGAGAAGAAATCGGCAGGTAGTGCCTGCGTCGCGATGACGCCGCTATCACCGTCTGTGATCTCGTTACTGTAGTAGTACGCACCAAACGAGTAGCGCGCGCGTTGCTCGCGGTCACTCTCGAAACGGATTTCTTGGCTGACTTCTTCAGTTCGTGCCT
>RFOD01000014.1 GCA_009926865.1 Gammaproteobacteria bacterium
ATCGGCGAGATCACCGAGCTCGGTCGGGCAGACGAAGGTGAAGTCAGCGGGGTAGAAGAACACAACCGACCACTTGCCCTTGAGCGTCTGGTCAGAAACTTCCACAAACTTACCATCGTGATAAGCGGTCGCCTTGAAGGCTTTAACAGGGGTGTTAATCAACGACATGATGCACATCTCTCTACATTTAAACGGGGGGAAGGGACTTGTGTGTTGGCCTCTCGGCGAACGATGATGATGATGGGTGTGGTAGCGAAAGATCTCCAATTGTTGTTTCAAATCGTGTGCATAGATGATTTAAATCGCGGTGTCCTGTGCTGCTGATGGAGGGTGTCGCTCTACTGGTGGCGATCAGTGTGACCGCGATCGCGGGCCTCGTGCGCGGCTTTACCGGCTTTGGTGGTGCGCTGGTGATGACGCCGGTGCTCTTGAGTTGGCTCGATCCGATTAGCACCACTGCCCTCGTCATACTCGTCAATGTCGTCGCGGGTATTTGGCAAGCTTCAGAGCTATATCGCGAATCGGATCGTGTGCTCGTTGGCTGGTTGAGCCTTGTGGGTATCAGTTGTGCGCCGGTTGGCGTGTGGGCAATCCAAATTGTCCCTGTTCAGCAAATACAGCAAGTGGTGGGTATCGTTGTGCTATTGGTGACTGCGGCACTCACGACCGGCTGGCGTATGCCGTTATCCATCCGCACGCCATGGGGCCGAACGGTGCTGGGTAGCCTAAGTGGGTTTTTCTTTGGGATGGGTGGGATTGGTGGCCCGCCCGTAGTACTTGGGCTATTAGCGGAGCGTATGCCACCGCGACGGATTCGTGCGACCCAGCTTAGTTATTTCACCCTCATCCAGATTTTTATTTTGGGGGTCTTCATGATCCAAGGGTACATGAGCCTCGAGATCTGGCTGCTGGGCGCTGGGCTTGCGCTGGTTTACACCCTGACTGGGATCCTCGGCGGGCGTCTGTTGACAGACACCCGCGAGGGTCTCTTTCGAGGCGCATCGATTACCGTGCTATGCGCCGTGGGTCTCTATGCACTGATCGGTGGGTAGGCTAGAAGCGTAGCTTGCGAATGAACATCAAGCCGTAAACATAAAAAACCCGCTTGAAAAAACGGGCCGCTTACGCGGCCCGCCAAAAATTACATGACACGCGAATTAAAAGTCTTTCGAAATCGACAGTGCTATCGTACGTGGACGAATCCATTGCAGATAGTTCCGAGCGCGATAAGACGGCGACTCGGCGGCAAATCTGAAAGCCTCCGTTCTTTCATCCGTGAGGTTAGACACTGAAAGCTGAATTCGAGTTGTATCGTTCATTTCCAGACCTAAGTTGAGGTTCGCCTGACTGTATGAAGGCGACATGTTTTTCTCCTCTTCGGCGAAAGTGGCATAGCTATCGCCGTAGTAATTCATGTCGAGTCGTGCATAACCTGGCATGCCGCGAATCGCATAAGAATAAGAGAGACCCAACGAGAACTGTTCTTCGGCCACGTTCGGTAATCGATCTCCGGCGGTTGCATTTAGGGTCGGTACGTCTTTGGTGATCTCTGCGCTCAGCTTGCTCCCCGCAAAATCGACACGGATTCGATCGGTGAGGTCAAAGCCCATTTCAAGCTCAATCCCTTTGGTCTCTGCCTCGCCACCGTTGTACGTGAAGGTCCAGCCACATGCTGGTCGGACGTTGACTTGAATATCTTGCCAATCGACTTGGAAGACCGTGGCATTGATATTGAATCGAGGGCCGCGCCATTTGATTCCAAGCTCGTTATTTTGTGCAGAGTCTGACGTGTAACGCCGACGGAAGGTTCCCTGCGCCTCAGGATCGTTGGCGCAAAAGAACGGTAGCGCCGCATTATTACCGCCGGAGCGATAGCCCTCGGAAGAGACTGCGAAAACCGTCAGGTCGTCCGTAAGCTCATAAGTTAAGGCGAACTTAAATCGTTGATCAGATTCCTTTCCGTTCTCTTCACTGCAAGTGACGCCGACCGCCTCATCTCCAGCGCATCCGCGGTTGCTATCGCTTTCATAAAAAATACCGTACTCAGAGGATTTAAATCCATCGGCAATTCTAAAGTCACGGAAACCTGCGGTAAGCGTCAAATCTCCAATTTTATAGTCGAGAGATCCGTAGTAGGCTTCCTCCTTAGAATAGGAGTAGTAGATATAGCTGCCATAAACCAGTCCGCCCGTGGTGGAAAGGCCTCGATAGCTATTTTGTCCGAAAGCGCCACGATAAAGTGATGGGCTGTAGCAGCCATCTCCAGCGGGGAAACCGCCGCCCGCGCAGCTGTGTGACGAAAAACCCATATAGCTCTGAATGTAATCCAAGCCCTCTAGGTCAGCGACTTCCCACTCTTGTAGTCGATCGCCTGCATCGTCATATCGGGTGCGAAAATATCCGACCGTCCACTGCAGTGGACCCTCATTTTGGGATGTCAGACGAAATTCGGTACTTTCAGAATCTGCATCGCCCCAAAGATAGAGTTCGTCTCGATATAGATCATCTGTATCGATTCGGGACCAATCGGTGATGAGATATTCCTCGAAATTATATTTGGCAAGTATGGCAGTCGCTCGAACCGGGCCGAAATCGTAAGAGGCGGTGAGCGATAAAGTTTCACTTTGAACGTCGAAAACTTCATCGGTGAGCGAGTAAAACGCCAGTCTCGGGTCATAGCCTGTGAGATCACCTCCTGCTAATGCATAGATACGCGTACACGTGTCCCCATAGTAGTAGCTCGTCGAGAGTGTGCAGGATGGATCAACAATATCTGCTGTACCGGGTACATCGGCGTTACCGGTTTCTTTTTGACCAAAATCAAGGCGGTCCCGGGCGAAGTACATGAGGTTTACATCGACAGGGCCTTCGACATATCTCAGCGCGAGACGATATTCTTTGTCCTCAGACGTCCCAACGTCTTTACGGCCCGTGGCAATATTCTGATAAAAGCCCGGATCCTTACCCGACGTGCCCACGACACGGAACGCGAGGGTGTCTGTTAATGGTACGTTCAACATGCCATTGAGGGTATAGCCCGTGTCTTTGGCAAGATGCTTATCTAGAGCTTCTAGGGTTACGTTACCAGCGAATGTTGTAGGATCAGCTTGCTTTGTGATGTAACGGATCGTTCCTCCTACGGCACTCGATCCGTAGAGCGTGCCCTGTGGGCCTCTGAGGACCTCGATACGCTCAATGTCATAGAGATTGGTAATACCTTGTGAGATCTCATCGACGAAGGTATTCGTCATACCGGAGGATCGTTGCGCGACCGAAGTATTCAGGCCTCGAATAATGAAGTAGCTGTCGCCACCGGGGGTTGAGACACCGGCAAGTGATCGTAAGTAGTCCTCTGGTCGATAAATGCCCCGCTCCTCGATCGCCACCGAGTCCAACACTGTGACATTCATTGGAATATCCTGCAGCGTTTGCTCGCGCTTGTTGGCCGTCACGATTACTTCTTGAAGTGCGTCGTCTTGAGCCTGAATCGGGGTGCTAAGCGCAGTGAGGATGGCCAGTCCGACGGCGTTGATGGATTGGCGCTTCGAATAGTATTTTTTCACGATCGTGTTCTCCCTGACAGTGGCTGTTCTGTTGTGATTCAGAGGCCGTGGCCAACATCCCGCTTGCCTAATTCTTATTGCTTTGGGGTCTCTCATATTGGGTCGTTTGACCAAGCAATGTTGGTTGATATATCAAGCGACGATCGAGTGCAAGCTGTACGGATTCTTAATTTGAATTCGGCAGGCGTCTCAGTCGCGCATTGACCGCCGAGGCCCTACACTTGCGGCCATGCAAACCACCTTAAATCGAGGGCTAGGGCTCTGGGCAGGCATCGCCATTAATGTGGCGAATGTGGTGGGCACGGGGGTGTTCCTCAAGACCAGGGTGATGACTTGCAATGTGGATGATCCACTGATCGTCATGGGAGTCTGGCTTGCAGCGGGCGTGTTATCACTGCTCGGGGCGCTTTGCTACGCGGAGCTCGCATCCATGATGCCCGCGTCGGGGGGGGACTACGTTTTTCTCCGTCGCGCCTACGGTAAGCCCGTGAGTTTCCTTTATGGTTGGACGGTATTTGCGATCATGAAGACCGGCTCACAGGCGGCACTCTCAGTGGGCTTTGCCATTTTTTTGAATTCTGCGCTGGGCGGTGCGCTAGATCAGCCTTGGATTACGCTCCCGCTCGGTGAGGGAGTCGCATTGAGCGGGCTGACGGTGGTCGCGCTCTCGGCACTGTGGCTGGTGACTTTATTCAACTGTGCATCGGTACAAGCCACCGGTGGGGCCGCAACAGTGTTGACCGTCATGAAGGTCGCAATCGTATTGGCCGTGGGACTCGGCGCGTTCTTTTTGGGTCAGGGGAATTTCGGTCATCTTGCTGAGTCCGCATCGGGCGGTACCTGCGAGGGGGTCGAAGCCTCAGCCATGGGTGGGCTTGCCGGGATAGGTGCTGCGATGTTGGGCGCTCTTTGGGCCTACGACGGTTGGAATAACGTGGCGCCTTTGTGCGGTGAGGTCAAAGATCCGCAACGTAATCTACCGAGAATGTTTATCGGCGGTACGGTGCTCGTGATAGTGCTTTACATGTTAGTTAACTTTGCTTATTTCTTTGTGCTATCACCTACTGAGCTTGCAAGCGTCAGCGCGACCTCATCGGTTGCGACAGAGGTCTTGCGTAGCTTTGCGGGTCCGGTGGCCGTGACGCTGATGGCCGCTGCGCTGATGCTCTCATCGCTGGGATCTCTACACGCCTCCATCCTCGCGAATTCTCGTGTACCCTTCGCTATGGCGCAAGATGGAATGTTCTTCAAACCTCTGGCTAAGATTTCGGAGAAATCTCGAGTGCCCGTCAATGCGGTACTCGCCCAAGCAGCCTGGGCGAGCGTACTGGCTATCTCAGGCACATACGATACCCTGACGGACTCGGTCATTTTCGCATCCTGTCTTTTTTATGCGCTGAGTGCCGCGGCCGTCATGATTTTACGTTGGCGCGAACCTGACCTTCCGAGACCGTTCAAAACCTGGGGTTATCCCGTGACACCCATTGCGTTTATTATGGTTTCGATCGCCTTACTAGCGAGTGCCCTGATTGCGACACCCACTCAAGCGCTTTTGGGGGTCGGCGTGATTTCCTTAGGTGTGCCTTTTTATCTATTCTGGTCGTCGCGTCAGCGACCCCGCCAGACGTAAGGTATTAGGCGTCCATCGCCTTGGCGGATGACTCGTCCCTCGATTTTTGTTAGCACAGCGAGGATTGCGGCAGTCTCGGCATCCGGCTCGCCGTCGTATCGAGCGGGGCGATATTTCGCTTGAAAGTTGGATAATACGCGGCGCGTCGGCGCATCCCACTCAGCGCTACGCGGGACATCAAAACCGTATTCAGCAAGACGAGCCTGAAACCACTCAGCCTCCGGAAGCGCAGCTTGAAAGTCTGGCAACACATCCGCGACTTGGGTCTCGTCCGGCCAAGGAATGAGCCCCGCTTCAAAAAGTTGTCGCCAAGGAAACTGCGGACCCGGATCAATTTTGCGTTGGGGCGCGATATCGCTGTGTCCTAAGATTCGATGCGGCGCGACCTGATGCCTTTGGGCAATATCCCGTACTAATCGAATCACCTCGTCGATTTGTGCAGTCGGGTAAGGACGGAAATCGCCCTGAGTCCCCGCAATAGGTCCCAAATTCACGATCTCGATACCGATGGAGCTTGCATTGAGGGCTGTTTCCCCCTGCCAAGAGCTTTGGCCGGCATGCCAAGCTCGGCGCTGCTCATCCACTAAACGATAAGAGATAGGGCGTAAATCATCGCTTACGAGGTAATGGCTGCTGACACGACCACGAGTCAAAATCTCAAGTGAGCGCTCAAAAGTTTCTTGCGTGTAATGCAAGATGATATATCGCGCGCGACTATCATGATTGACACTCACATGCCGGTCATCAATTCGGGGGAGTGACAAAGCATTATCCTTGGGCCCTGATACGCAGCTTGATAGTGCAAGCGAAGCCATTACTAACGGGATAGCTGTCAACCAGCGAAACGTAGCCATTTCTGGCGTATTTTTATAGGCTTGTGAGTTCTTCATGGGCAGGCTGTTTCAGGTTTTAGAGTTGATCGATCGACCGCACGTACTTCTAAATATTGAACGCGTGGAGGCGTGGTCGGTGATAGTGTCACAGAAGCCAGTGCGCTGCCGCGCTCACAATCAAGCAGCCATTGTCCACGTAAGGCGTTCTCGATACTAAAAAATCCCTCTTGTTGCTCGCATTGCCCTAGACGCTCACGCAATGTCATGAACTCGGCGCGGCGCTTTTCAAGCGACCGATCTAGAAACAAGTTCATCGCTGCGATGCCTTGCGCCCTACCATCGTCCCAACGGTTGATGAGGGCATTAACCTGAGCTCGGGCATTTTGTAAAGCTGGCGCAGGTTGCGCAACTCGTGGCTCCAGCGCGCCCGTAGCTGCCATGATATTCAATACCTGATCAAAAATAGGGCCCCACCCCGTGTAGGTGCGATTACCAAAGGCAATCAGACCGACGCCATAATCGGGTAGCCAACGCATCTGCGAGCCAAAGCCCGGCAACCCACCGGCGTGGGCAACAACATGACCAAATTGACAAGTCTGCGAGACTCTCAGGCCATAGCCATAGCCCTGTACGTTCAGATCAATATTTTGATCGCCTGAATTGACTTGTGCGCTAGCTGGGCGTATTCGCCAGTTTTGTTGCATTTCACGCAAAGAAGCCCGTGAGATCGGCCCGCTCTCGACATCATCTCTCGCGGGATATGCATCGAGAAACAAGGCCACATAGCGCGAAAGATCTGCAATCGAAGTCAACATACCGCCCATCGCGCCAAACGCCCCGTCGGCGAGCTGTGGTTCGGGTTTCCAGCGCTGATCTTCCCAGCGATAGCCGGGGGTCTGGCGCTCTGAGCTCACTGTTGCGGGCTCAAGCGTGGTCGCCGCCATTCCGAGTGGATGGAGGATATTTTCTTTGACATAGTCGGCATAAGGTATGCCAGATACCCGAGCCACAATGCGTCCAAGCACGGCATAGCCTGTGTTGGAGTACTCATAGCTGATGCCAGGCGTATTCGAAAACGACAATCCCTGGGCGAGTAGTGCATCAAACGCCGATTCTGACATCGCAAGTTGCTGATCACCCCAAGGGTTATCCTCGGGAAACCCGGCTGAGTGGGTCAGTAGATGGCGAATGGTGATTTTAGGAGAATCTTTGGTCGGATAAAGGAGACGAGCGAGCTCTGGTAAATAACGTTCAGCGGGGTCATCTAGCGATAGTTTGCCTGCATCCCTCAATTGCAGAATGGCCATGGCCGTAAAGCTCTTGGTCATCGAGGCGATACGAAAAACGCTATCTTCACGAACAGGAAGTGCGAGCTCTAGGTCTCGCAAGCCCGTGACCGCGATGTGCTCGATTTGCCCGTCGACGATAATCGCCCACGCAGCACCCGGTACATGCTCGCGTATAACGAAATCTTTGATGAATTCATCAATCTGCGGGAAGGTCGTTATCAGTCGAGCAAGACGTTCAGGTTGTTCGAAGCGCGCAGGCGGCGCTAAAAACGAGCGCGCACTTAACTCGTTCGATGAATCACTCGCTACTGAAATTTGAGACGCAAATATGGGTACCGCAGCGCTCACAACCAGTACGAGGAGGACCGATAAGCTACATTGGCGGACCGAAATCATTTTGAGTCCTGCGCAGCAGCACCCTGGGACGGCGAGCCCTGGGACGGGGTAAATACCACGGTGGAAGGTGCTCGCTCGGTTTGCAGTTGTGCCGCGACCTGCTCAACTTGCTCCATCACTCGTAACATGTTCTCGCCCGCCAATTTACGAAGGTCCTCGTCGCTCCAACCGCGACGGATCAACTCCGCAAAGAGATCCGGATACATCGATACATCCGAGAGGCCCTCGGGCCAGCGCGGGTTACCGTCGAAATCACCCCCAATCCCCACGTGATTGATGCCGGCGATTGTGCGCACGTACTCAATATGATCAGCCACCATCCCGATGGTGGTCGCGGGCACTTCAATGGCCGCCATACCGTCGCGCATAATTTGTCGACTTTCACTATCGGATGCAGCGGCTCGCGCCCGTAAGGCGAGTTCGGTCATGGCTGGCTCCATCACCCGACCGACCTCACAATTGATGAAGCCTGCCACAAAAGTAATCATGACAATGCCACCATTCTTTGGCATCTCGCGCAAGATATCATCGGGCACGTTACGCGGTACATCGCATATGCCACGTGCTGAGGAGTGCGAGAACATAACCGGAGACGCAGTGATGCGTAGCGTATCGGCCATGGTGGCAGGTGCCGCATGCGAGAGATCAATGATCAGACCCAGACGATTCATTTCACGAACCACTTCCTCGCCAAAGCTTGTCAGCCCGTTATGCCGCAGCGGAATTTGCGCAGCAGCATCCGCCCAATCAGTGTGTGCGTTATGTGTGAGCGCCATATAGCGCACGCCCAATCGGTAATAAGCGCGTAGTGCATCCAAGGAGTTTTCGATCCCGTAGCCGCCTTCCATTCCGAGGAGAGATGCGATCTTTCCGTTTTCTTTGGCTCGCCTGACCTCTGCAGAAGTTGTGGCGAGCTCAAAGACCTCGGGATACTGCTCGATGATTCGCAGAGCGAGTTCAATTTGCTCAAGCTGCGCTCGAGCGAATGGGCCGCGGCCCTCACCTGGGATGTAGACCGACCAGAACTGTGCGCCAAGTCGCCCTGCGCGCAGACGCGCGAGGTCAGTGTCGCCTGGAGTATGGGCACGCAGATCATAGGCGAGCACATCTCCCGGAGTACCCTCCTGACGGCGAACCACCATGGGCAAATCGTTGTGGCCATCAAAGAGAATAGTTGATTCCAGCACCTTGATCGCGTGCTGTCTTGCGTGATCATTGGGGTTGCTGGTATCCGTTTTTACCTCGGCTTTCACCGAGTCTCCAGCTGCAAACCCGTGTCGGTCGCCCACCGAGAGGATGATCAGCAAGATGGCGCTACCCAACAGCGGCAGGCGGCGCCGCGCGGCTTTTCTATTCATGATGACGAAGTCCCCCGACGCTTATTTTTCATCTGACAATTTGAATATACTCAAATCCACATCATGGGGAAGGGGGCGGTGCGTATGAGACGACGCGAAATGTTCGGGTTGATGGCGGCGGGTTTAGCACTCGCAACCCCGACAGCGAACGCGGATGTGACCCCAGTAGGGGCGCAAGCAGCGCGGTCGATTCTTAGGCCGCCGCGTATCCAAGTGGGCGACACGATTGGATTAATGATCCCCTCGAGCGCTAATTGGAATCCGGATGAGATCGATATTTTGTTGGAGTCCCTCGCTGCGCTGGGGTTAAAAGGCAAGCTTGGGCGCCATGTGAATGATCGCTATGGATATTTGGCGGGGCGCGATGAAGATCGCGCCGCAGATCTCAATGCATTGTTTTTGGATCCTGAGGTCAAAGCGATTCATTGTATTCGCGGTGGCTGGGGTGCCGCTCGGTTGCTGCCGCTACTTGATTTTGAGGCGATTGCGCGTCATCCGAAGGCGTTGATTGGATATAGCGATATCACCGCACTACTGCTCTCATTGCACGCTAAGACGGGGCTCGTCACCTTCCATGGGCCGAATGCGGCCAGCGAGTGGAATGCGACCAATGTTTCATGGTTGCAGCGCGTTCTTTGGCAGGGAGAGCAGGCAAGCTTTGAGAATCCGCGTGATGCAGGTGTGCTGCTCGCGCCGGTTCGTCACCGTACTCGAATCCTGAGGCCGGGTAAGGCACAGGGAAAACTTTTGGGTGGTAATCTGACTGTGCTGACGGCGCTCTTGGGTACGCCGTATCTACCTGATTTTTCAGGGGCCATCCTTTTTCTTGAGGATATCGACGAAGCACCGTATCGGGTTGATCGGATGTTGGTGCAACTGAAGCTTGCCGGTGTGCTGGGGCAACTCAAAGGCTTTGTGTGGGGTAACTGCACGCGCTGTGGACCCGGGGAGGGCTTTGGCTCTCTCACCATTCCGGATGTACTGGCCGATCACATTGTGCCACTTGGGATTCCGGCGTACTCGGGGGCGATGTTTGGGCATATTTCAGAACAATTTACGCTGCCAGTTGGCGTAAAAGTTGAACTGGACGCCAGCCTTGGGCGGTTGCGTATGCTCGAACCCGCGGTGGTCTGAGTCTCCACCTCTCGAAGTTCAAGCTAGGTTCTCCTCGCTCACCTGGCTGACCTAGCTGGCCCGCGGTTTCGTCGCCGTCGTCGTCGGTCTTGGGGGCACGCAAGCACACTTGCGCACGACTAAAAAAAAAGATTGAATCCGATGGGAAAACTCAAAGCTTGGCCGACAAGACCAATAATGTCAGGTATGGGAGGTCTGTATGAAGTCGATTAGACGTCTGGCCGCTGCGGTGATCGCGGCGTCGTTATGGGTGGCTCCGGCGCTAGCGCAGCAGGTCGGGGGTATTCGCGGTACCGTTAGTCCTGAGACTACCGGCGGGCAGGTATCCGGGATCATCGTTGAGGCGGTATCGGCGGTCATGCCCAAGCCGCGTAGTGCGACGGTTCGCTCTGATGGAAGTTTTAGCCTGCCGTTGTTGTTGCCGGGCTCTTATCAGCTGACCTTCCGTAGCGCCGAGGGGATTTTGCGCAAGGTGGACGTTGAAGTTGTCCTTGATCAGACGTCGGTGGTGGATGTCAGCGTAGGCGAGGCGGCGACTGACGCTTTGCAGGTCGTACGTATCGTCGCCAGTCCGCTCTCGGTTGAGGGTAATGCAGCGCTCAGTAATTCTTTAGGTTCCAATAACATTGAGCGTCTACCGGTCGGGCAGGAATATCGCGATTTGTTGAAATTGATTCCGGGTGTTCAGTACTCTGAAAGCCTTGTTCGCGGCCCCTCGGCAGGCGGTTCGGGTCAGGACAATAAATACGGTTTCGATGGCGTCGACGTATCCTTACCACTTTTCGGAAACCTCGCATCCGACCCTTCAACGCATGACATCGCCAATGTATCGATGGAGCGAGGTGGCGCGAAAGCGATCGGATTCAACCGCTCAGGTGGTGTATCGATCAATACGACCTCCAAATCCGGTACCAATGAATTCAAAGGGTCGGTTGAGTACAAGGTTCAGCCCAAGAGCTCAGTGGCCAAGATTCGGGGAACGACCTCCTACAAATTGGATCAGAGCTGGACAAGCGCAGGCTTTGGCGGTCCCATCATCGAGGATTCGCTCTTTTTCTACGGTTCTTATTATCGACCGGAAGTCACTCGCGACAACCCGCAAACAGCCTATGGAACGGTCAAAAATTATCGCTCCGTGCGTGATGAATATTTTGGCAAGTTGACCTGGGCACCCTCTGAGCAATTACTATTCAATGTGAGTTTAAGGACGTCCGAGCGCGAAGGCCGAGGTCAGTCTATCGGCTCACTGGATGCCGATTCGGTCTCGCTAGGCGAATTATCCGAGCAGGACATACTGACATTGGATGGATCTTGGTTGATCGATGAAGATACCTCGGTCAGCTTTAAAGCAGGAAAGTTCGAGCTCGTGACAGCCAGTACGCCTGACACTCGATTTGACGTACAACCAGTCATTGGTGAGAGGCTAGATATCAACAATCTTGCGTCGCTCGGTAGTTTCCGCGTACCCACTTTGATCGCCAATCCCACGACCCCTCAGCAATTAGCCTTCAACGCGACAGCTGCTCAGTTGATCGGTCAGTATGGCTATACCAACTCTGCGGGCGTGAAAGCCGGCGGTGGACGAGTGGGGGGTGCTCCTCAGATCAATAATCAAAATTTCTTCCGCGATACATTGGAACTCAATTTTGACAAACGTTTTGAATGGGGTGATACCCAGCATGCACTGCATATCGGATTCAAATACTCGGATATCAGTGAAGAGTTGAGTCGTTTGTCGAACGGATGGGGAACGATCTCGTATGTTGGTGGAACCCTCAACACGCGAGGTTTAGCGCCCAACGTCCCGTACTTCTTTGAGGCCGCCGTTGAGCAGATGAGCCTTAAAGATCAGGCGGGTAAAACTGTTCCGGTGATCAACTCTTCATCGGAGAGCTTCAATCTCGAAATCAATGACACCGTTACCGCGGGGGACTTCGAATACAACGTGGGCGTCCTCATCAGTGAGGATATTCTCTACGGTCAGGGTTTGCGCGAAAAATCAGGAACGGTCTCTGGGTTCGAGTTAGCACCGGGTAACAAATACAAGATGTACACAATCGATTGGCAGGACATGATCCAGCCTCGGTTGGGTGTCACTTGGCGCTACGACGGTGAAAACACCGTGTTCGCGAATTTTGCCCAATACAACCCGGAGGCAAGTTCTTTGGCGCGCGCCGCGTCCTGGGATCGAAATACCCAACGTACACTGCTCGTACGTTTTGATGCCAACGGGAATTACCTTGAGACCACTAATCGTGGCGCCTCAAGTGGCAAGGCTTTTGTACCTGACATGAAGCCGCGCCGGATCGATGAATTTACGATCGGCACAACTAAGGCTATCGGTTCGAACTGGGCATTACGCGGGCACTTGCGCTACCGCGAGGGCTCAAATTTTTGGGAAGACGTGTGGAACTTCGCACGTAGTCTTGAGGGTGATTACGGCCCGAACGGCGGTGTCCCGTTGAATCTTCGCGCCTTAGGCGACTATGTGAAAAATCTGGCGGATATTCGCGCTGAGATCGGTGGATCAAGCTACGTCATCGCACCGGTTGATGAGGGCTACACCAAGTACTATGAGGCCAGCCTCGAGGCGCAATGGACGGGTGAGCGCACTTATCTCAATGCATCCTATGTATGGAGTCGCTACAAAGGTAACTTCGACCAAGATAATACGACCACGAATAATGACGCTAATATTTTTATTGGATCCTCGTACTACAACGACGACCAAGGTAAATATTCGTGGGACAACAAAGACGGACGTCTTAAGGGCGATCGTCCGCACTTGTTAAAGCTCTACGGACACTACACCACAGACTGGAAAGCGAATGTCGGTGCCTACTTTGTCTTTCAATCGGGTGAGCCGTGGGAGACTTGGTCGAGCAGTTATTATGGTTTTGGCCAGAGTTCGTACTACGCGATCAGCGCATTTGCCGAGCCTGCGGGCAGTCGGCGCAGCGGTAGTCATTGGCAGTTAGATCTGAACTATACCCAAGACTTTCAATTCGCCAGCCTGCCGACAGTGAAGTTCCGAGCCGATGTGTTCAACGTGTTCAATCGACAAACGGGATACAACATTGACCCGGTGGATTTCTCACCCTTGTACGGTCAGGCACGGAGTAACTACTTGCCGAGGCGTTTGCAGCTTTCGGTCAAGGTAGAGTTCTAACTCAACTATCGGTACAACGAAAAACCCGCTTCGGCGGGTTTTTTGTTTCCGAGTGCGGGTAGACTTGCTGACCTAAGGCGGGTAGTCGGATAGAGGTCAAGACCATCATCCAGCTGAATCGTGCTAATCATGCTGACATCGTCCCAAATCTCAGAATTCATTGAAAAAGGCTGGATCATTCTGCCCAACGTGTTCTCGCTTGATGAGATGGCGCAGGCGCGGGCCGCGTTTGAGCGGCTTTCTGCGACAGCGCGCCGTCTTCGCATGACCCAAAATCACGCAGGTTCTTATTTTGTGTTGGGTGGCTCTCAAGACGATGATGTGGTGATTCAGCGAGTCGTCTGGGCGGGCGGATGTGAGCCAACCTTGCTTGACCTATCTGCTGATCGCCGTCTACTCGAGCCATCCCTACAACTGCTCGGATCGGAGCAATGCGAGCAGTTACTCTGTCAGGCGCACTTCAAGATGCCGGGAGACGGAGTTTCTTTTGACTGGCATCAGGATATCCAGCATCGGGATAAAGGGCCCGGTACTTGGCGCGATCTCAATGGACGCGGGTCGTACGTCCAGACTCTTACCCTGATCGATGATATGACTGACCATAACGGGCCGTTACAGTTCATTCCTCGTCACGCTGTGAGAGGCGATGCGGAGGGCCGAATCTTTGGTGCTCACTATGACTATGCCGTCCCCATGCAAGCTGGAGCACACGCCCCGGATATTGACGTATCTGCGGCAGTGACGGTCACCGGTCAAAGCGGCTCTGTGCTATTTTTTGGTCCCTATGCCGTTCACGGTAGTACAGCCAATACGTCTTCGCAGCCGCGGCGAGTGCTGATCAATGGTTACGCCTACCCAGGCGCTAATGGACGAGTGTATCCCGGCGAGGGGTCGGGCCGGATCCTGAGCCGATCCTCATGGTCAACCCAAGCGTAATGGCAAGTGGTAATAGCAAGTGGTAATAGCAAGTCGTAGTGGGCGAGTCGTGATCCTGCGGATCACCATGCGGATCGCTTGATGTACGGACAGCGATAGCCCTAATGTTAGGTATCTTTGATGCTGGCGTGATTGGCGCGTATTTCGCGTTGATTACTTGGTTAGGTCATCGGGTCAGTGCGCGCCAAACGAGCACGCGCGAATACTTTCTCGGGGCACGATCGTTACCTTGGTGGGCCGTTTCGGCCTCTATAGTGGCCACCACAGTCAGTGGCGTCACGGTTATTGGGGTGCCCGCCTTGGTTTTTGCAGAAGGTGGAGATTATCGTTATCTGCAGTTTGCTCTCGCCGGCATTATTTCCAAGTGGATCATCGGTCACTGGATGCTGCCTAAATTGTACGCAGGTGAGTTTGCGAGTCCGTATGAGCTCATTCGTGATCGTTTAGGCGATGGGCTTGGTAAGCTAGCAGGGCTTCTTTTCTTTGTCGGTGCTGTACTGGGACAGGGCGTACGCGTGTTTGCGGTAGCGCTGGTCCTACAATTGCTGACTGGATTGCCTTTGGGAGCGACGATCGCTCTCGTCGTTGTTTTTTCAGCGTTACATACGTGGTTTGGAGGTATTCGAGCTGTCGTCTACACCGACGTGGTGCAGTTCGGTATTTTTATTCTCGGCGGTTCACTTGCGATCGGTTTCGCAAGCCAGGGGGTACCTCAGGGTTTTTCGGGCTTATTGGCCATGGGTGCCGAGGCCAATAAATTTCAGATTCTCGACTTGAGCTTAGATCCCGCATTGAGCTTTACCCTATGGGCGGGCATCTTCGCGATGCCGTTTCAAAATTTGGCGGCTTATGGGTCTGATCAGATCAATACTCAGCGGATGCTGTGCTGTCGATCTTTAGCGGAGGCGCGCCGAGCTTTATACGTCAGTAACCTCGGCGAGTTGGTGGTCCTACTATTTTTGACGGTAGGGTTAGGCCTATGGGGTTTTTATCAATATCAACCAGTAGATGCCGATTTTTCAGCGTTACTGGAGGCTAACGCGGATCGAATTTTCCCCATTTTCATGCTGACTGAGCTTCCGCCTGGATTACGTGGGCTACTGGTGGCTGGCGTGTTCGCTGCAGCGATGTCGAGTCTCGATTCTGTACTGGCTGCGCTGGCTCAAACCTCACTGACCTTGTTTCATCGCGGCTATCGGTTCGGTGCGATGGCCGATCAGCACGCGGTCCAGTGGTCGCGATTTCTCGTACTGTTCTGGGCCGTTGCGCTGGGTTTCTTTGCATGGTCGCTTTCGGGTCGGGGTGAGGGGTTGGTTCCACTCGCGTTTTCGATGACCGCATACACTTACGGCTCGCTATTCGGCTTACTGTGGCTTTCACTCTTTGTCGCGCCGCGACGGATTCACTTTCCCGTATTAGGTGTTGTGATATCCATCACGGCGGTGACCGCCTTATCGATGACGGATGCAGTCGCCTTTCCGTGGCTGTTTCCAGTCGGTGTCGTCCTGAGTGTCGGGTTTGCCCTGCTACCGTTGAAGAACCCCAAATCATGAAGCTCTTTATCGCTAATAAGAATTACTCTTCGTGGTCGTTGCGACCATGGCTTTTGATGCGTGTTCTTGCGATCCCCTTTGAGGAGGTGCTTGAGCCGTTTGGTGCGGATGGGTTCGACACCGAGCGAAGATTCAAACGTTTTTCACCCTCCGCGAAGGTACCGTGCTTGCATGATCGCGAGCAGCGAATCTGGGATTCTTTGGCGATTATGGAGTATTTGGCGGAGCGATATTCAACCGTGTGGCCGACGGATTGGCAGGCGCGTATCTGGGCTCGGTCAGCCGCAGCGGAAATGCATTCGGGGTTCGACGCGCTTCGTGCGCAATGCAGCATGACCTGTGGTCAGCGCGTAACGCTGATGGAGATCACCCCGGAGCTTGCACGAGATCTCGCGCGTTTGAACGAGCTGTGGTGCGAGGGACTTGAACGCTTTGCAGGTCCGTACTTGGCGGGTCGATTCTTTACAGGGGTTGATGCGTTTTATGCGCCCGTCGCATTTCGACTACAAAGTTATGGTTTGACGTTATCCGAGGCGGCGGATGCGTATCGAGACCGATTGCTCGCCTTACCGGCGATGCAGGAGTGGTATCAAGCGGCCTTACAAGAGCCCTGGCGTGAAGCTACGCATGAACGCGCCATCACTTTGAAGGCTAAACACGTTATCGATTTACGCCAAACAATGAGTCACTCGGAGTAACAGAGCGCACATCATGTCTTGGCAAAAAATTATCGGTGCAGTGATTTTTTATGGCCGCTTCAGCGGTAGTTTCACCCAGCCGGGTTACCTTGGCCGGCGCTGGCGCTGGCCCGCGTTCCATCCTGATTTTTCCGGTCAGCATTGGTTGGTGACGGGTGCCTCGGGTGGTTTAGGGAGAGAGTTGACGCGTACCGCCTTAGCAGCTGGTGCGACGGTCACTGCGGCGGCACGGGATGCGCAGAAGCTCGCGATACTACAGAGAGACCTCGCGGCCATCTCGGATGGGCGTTTACGCGTGGAAACCTGCGATTTTAGTTCGATACGCGAGACTCAAAGTTTAATCGATCGCCTGGTGAGTCAAGGGCAAGCGGTCGATGTGTTGATGAATAATGTCGGAGTCCTAAATCACGAGTGTGTCCTGACAGATGAAGGGTATGAGGGCTCATTCGTCTCAAATCTACTCTCGCATTATTTATTGGCGGAGCGCTTATTAGCATTGCAAGTCTTACGACCGACTAGCGCGATCATCAATATGAGCTCTGGGGGTGCGTACACGGTGCCGTTACGGACGGCGCTGCTGAATGTCACCGAGTCTGCGCAGTTCAATGGGGTGCTGGCCTATGCCGCTCACAAACGCGCACAAATCGTTCTCACTGATCACTGGCGCGCCGAGTATGGCTCGCAGGGTATCGACTGTTATGTCACGCATCCAGGGTGGGTAGATACCGCTGGCGTGCAGCGTTCTTTGCCGAGTTTCCGAAAGTGGTATCGACCGATTTTGCGTAATTCCCTCTCGGGTGTGGATACCGCTTTATGGTTAGCCGCGACCCGTCCTCAGCAAGTGGGAGCAGGCATCTGGTTTGATCGTACATTGCGACCAGCGCATATTTTTTCTTTGACGCGAGAGGGCGATAGTGCCGAGGCGCTGGTGGTGGCCTTGCAACACGCGCTTAAAGCGAACCCTGGTGCAATGGCGACCTGATGTCGAGCCGAGGTTAAGCCTTAGCTAAGCGCGCTCAATACCCCGAGAGCCGTATGCTCCCGCGATTCCATGACTGCTGCTATGCCTATCTCAAGATGCGTAGTGTATTGATTCCCGCAGTGTAATCGGTGGTTACCCGTTTCCTTGGCGCCCCTTAGCCATACAGTCATAGCGGGGGGTGTGCAGATCGCTGAATTACCTAAACGCGAGCAGGATATCGCGCTCTTCGTTGAACGCTCGCTACGCCGAGCGTCTGGAGTTTCCGAGCCGACCATCGTGGAATCTTAGGGCTCTGGATCCTCGACAGATTTCCAAAACACCTCTAGGGCTGAATTTAATTCTTTAGGTGCTTCCAAAGGCAAAAGTCTGCCGGCAGACTCCAGCGTGACAATGCGCGAATTATCAAAGATTGTAGAGAAGTTTTTTGCCCGCTCTTGATTAACCACCGAATCGCCCGTACCCACCGGGATCATGACGGGGAGACTGAGTGAGCGGTTATCCTCTAAAAGATTGGGGAAGGATCGCGTGGTGAGAAAAGCGACTAGCGTTTCATAGGGGGTTTGCTCGAGCATCGAGCGATACCGTGCGCGAGCATGCAAGGTGGCGCTTGGCGATACGATATATTCATTGAAGCGCCGGAATAGAGTGTCTTTACCTTCTAGTACAACAGTGCGTGCGTTTTCGGCGCGATACCGAGCACCGGCGGCATCCAGCGCGCCATCCAGCGTGGTACTGATCAGCGTTAAAGAACGACAGCGTTGGGGGTGATCACGACACAACAAGGTCGCGATCACACCGCCTGCGCTGAGGCCGACCACGTGAGCAGGCTGTGTCGCGCCTACGCGATCCATGAATTCCCGTAACTCAGCGGCGTACTTGGCTTGATCCACCTGCGTCGCCAGTAGTGGAGATGAGTTCCCGTGCCCAGAAAGATCGGGCGCAAGACACCGTCTCTGAGTGCAGACCTCATTCAGCTGATCGACCCACAGACGCGAGTCCAGTAACAATGCATGGACAAAAATGACGGGTGGGCCCTCACCGTGTTCGCGGTAGCTCAGTACCGTGTTATTGAGTTCGATCGTGCGTTGCACAGTCGGTGCCGCCTGCGCGATCTGCTCACTACCGGTCATGGCCAAAGTGATGATGACGACCGCACACATAATTGAGCGGCTACTCTTTAGGTGTTTTCTAAGCTCGGTATACACTGTGAGTCGGAGTGTACACCGACGATTGGGCGTTGCGCTTGAGCTCGCTCGGGCATTCTGGCTCTTACTCTTTACGTAAGACTCATCTGGGGGGGATATGACAGAGCAACAAGCACCAACGGCCATTGATCGTCGTCACCGACGCGTGATTTTCGCTTCTTCCCTGGGTACCGTTTTTGAGTGGTACGACTTTTATTTATACGGTGCGTTATCAGCCATCATTTCACGTCAGTTTTTTGCTGGGGTGGATGAAACGACTGGGTTTATTTTTGCTTTGCTCGCATTCGCATTCGCGGCTGGGTTTTTTGTGCGACCCTTCGGGGCGCTCGTGTTTGGTCGGTTAGGAGATTTGGTTGGGCGCAAACACACGTTTCTGATCACCATCATCCTGATGGGTGTCTCGACGGCGTTGGTCGGAGTGTTACCTAACTACGCCACCATCGGTGTTGCCGCACCGATCATTTTGATAGTTTTACGCTTGCTGCAAGGTCTCGCGCTCGGTGGTGAGTATGGAGGCGCGGCCGTTTACGTGGCTGAGCATGCGCCTGAGGGCAAGCGTGGTCTTTATACCAGCTGGATTCAAACGACCGCGACGCTGGGCTTGTTTTTATCCTTGATGGTGATCCTCGGCTGTCGCTGGCTACTCGGTGATGATTTTGATACTTGGGGTTGGCGAGTGCCGTTTTTGCTATCAACGGTATTGCTTGCGATTTCCGTCTACATTCGTTTGCAACTGCAAGAGTCGCCCGTGTTTTTGCGAATTCGTGACGAGGGTAAGCTCGCCACACGACCGCTCAGTGAGGCATTCGGTAATGCTGCGAATCTTAAGCTCGTGCTGCTTGCGTTGATCGGTGCGACGGCGGGGCAGGCGGTGATCTGGTATGGCGGACAATTTTACGCACTCTTTTTTCTCGAGAAGACCTTACAAGTGGAGTCGAGCGCAGCCAACTTAATTATGGTTGCGGCGTTATTGATCGGCACTCCGTTCTTTGTAGTCTTTGGCGTGTTATCGGATCGATGGGGTCGTAAACGCATCATCATGAGTGGCTGTTTGCTGGCGGCACTCACGTATTTTCCGACCTTTCAAGCATTGACCCATTACGCTAATCCCGCGCTGGAGCGAGCGGTTACCACCGCGCCGGTGACCGTGCATGCGGACCCTGAGGCCTGTAGTTTTCAGTTTGACCCGGTTGGAAAACAAACCTTTCGTCGCTCTTGTGATGTGGCGAAATCCGCTCTCGCGAGAGCCGGTATTCCATACACGCAAGTGCCCGCTCCAGCAGGGACGCTCGCTTGGGTGCAAATCGGCGAGTCGACAAGCGCAGTACGCTTGCCAGCCTTTGAAGGAATGTCGCTTGATACCGAGACATTTAAACAGCAGGCCAATGATTATGCCAAAGATTTACGGCAAGCCTTGGCTGTCGCCGGCTATCCGGCACGAGCAGATATGGAGGCCGTTAATTACCCGGTGGTGATCGCGCTCTGTGCGTGGCTGGTATTACTCGTGACTATGGTTTATGGCCCAATTGCCGCTTGGTTGGTGGAGCTCTTCCCAGCCCGGATCCGCTACACCTCCATGTCACTGCCCTATCATTTGGGTAATGGTTGGTTTGGTGGCTTTTTACCGGTGACGGCGTTTGCGATCGTCACCGCAACGGGCGATATCTATGCAGGGCTTTGGTATCCCGTCGGCATCGCACTCGTGACCTTAGTCATCGGCGTATTGTTTCTACCCGAGACGCACCGACGGCAGCTGGATGAGTCAGGGCCTTGAGGGCTCACGAAGCTCGCGCAACGCCTCTTCATCTAACTTGTAAAAAACGAGAATCGTGCAGGCCAAAACTGCCATGAGTGCCGGCACGTAAGCAATCCCGACGAGGATCGCCTGTCGTACGGCCTCTGGGTCTTGTTGGGTCAGGTCGGGTTTGTAGCCCGCCAAAGAAAGCGCGGTACCCATGATCAAGGGACCCACAGACGACGCAAGCTTTTCCACAAAACTGTAGAACGCCGAATACATTCCCTCGCGACGCAAGCCCGTTTTGAGTCGATCGACCTCCATGGCGTCGGTCAGCATCGACATCGCAAACATGACGTTGCCGGAGAAGGCAATGCCCAATAAAAAGCCGCGAGCCGCCAGTAGCCAAATGGACTCACCCGGCATTGCCAGAGTCCAAGAGAGTGCCGTGAGTCCGGTCACCGCGGCTGAGAGCATATAGCCACCGCGTTTGCCGATACGGCGCGATAACCAGACCAATGCGCCGGTACCGCCGAGTACGGCGACCGTTGTCGCGCCACCAATGACGGGTAGCAAGGTGAGCGGCTGATCTAAAACATTGACCAATAAAAAGACTAAGCCGCCGCTGCTGGCGCTGATGCCGATCAGTTGCACTAGCTTCACGGCCAGAATTTGTTGAAAAGCGCGGTTAGCGAAAAAGCTGCGGGCTTGCTCAGCGAAAGAGAGTGTACTCGCGACCTGTGCGGCCTCGGGTGCCGTACGGGTGCCGAGGGTGGTGGTGAGCATCGCTGCTAAGATCAGGCCTGCACCACCCCAGCCGAGTGCGGCATGCGCATCCCAATCTTTGCCACCATATTCGAGTACCGTCCCGGCAATTATTTGCAGGATAAAACTACCGGCAGCAGTCGCCATCACCCGATAGCCATGGATCTCCGAGCGCTCGTGATAGCCATCCGTCATCTCCGCAGGCATGGCCATGTAAGGCACGTTGAACAATGAATAGCCCGAGGTATAAATCAGCAGCGCAAGCAGGACATACCCTGCTGCGAGGAGCCCGGTGCCCGAGGTGTAATTTTCAAATGGGCCTTGAAAGGGCACCGTGAAGACCATGACAAACGCGATCGCTGAGACAAAGGAGCCCGCAAACAGATAGGGTCGACGGCGTCCCCAGCGTGATTGCGTGCGATCACTGATCCATCCCGACAGCGGGTCGGTGACGGCATCGAAGACTCGCGAGACAAAGATTAGAAACCCGGCGACGGCGGGTGCAATACCGATGACCGTGGTGAAATAGAACAGCGTGAAGGCGGATACGCCGTTCATGAGGATCGATACGCCAAAAGCGCCAGTCGCCCAAGAGAGCTTTAGGCGCATAGGTAATGTGGTCGCTGTCACTATGAGAGCTAATCACAGCACCCCCGGGGTTGTCATGCCAAAATCGATGTTTGCCATGCACCCGAGATATCGCAACGTCGCGAGGTCGCATCGATCAGCGGGGCAGAGTGGTGACAATAGGGTTTATAGCGAGGGGGAACATCATGACTTACGAAGTAACGGCAGCTACGCGCGAGTATTTATTGCGCCGACACGGCTTATTTATCGACGGTGAATGGCGTCGGCCGCAGGAAGAGGGCGAGTTACCCGTTGAAGATCCGGCGACCGAGCAGGTGATCTCTCAGATGGCCCTCGGTGGTAAAGCCGATATTGATGCTGCAGTGGCATCCGCCCGAGCCGCGCTCAAAGGGCCTTGGGGCTCGATGACCGCTGATGAGCGAGGGCGGGTGCTCTTAAAGTACGCCGATTTAATTGAATCACGCTCGCAGCTCTTTACGGAGCTTGCGGTGCTCGATAATGGTATGCCGTATGTGCTCGGCGAGAGTACGGGCATGTTCTGCAGTATGTTTTTGCGCTACTACGCGGGCTGGACTTCAAAGATTTCCGGCATGACCTTACCCTCCTCAGGTGGGGGTCGACGACCGCAGGACTTACTCGCCTACACACTGCGCGAGCCGATCGGTGTCGTGGGCGCCATCACGCCGTGGAACTACCCTTTTGGTATGGAAATTTTGAAGATCGCGCCGGTGTTGGCTTCAGGCTGCACGCTCGTGATGAAGCCAGCAGAGCAGGCGCCCCTCGCCGCCCTACTACTGGCAGAGCTCGCGCATGAGGCGGGTGTCCCACGCGGCGTGTTCAACGTCGTCACCGGACTCGGTGAGACGGCAGGCGCTGCGCTCGCCGCGCACTCGGGCGTCGATAAAATCGCCTTTACTGGCTCAACCGAGGTCGGCCGTCTGATCGTGCAGGCGGCGGCAGGGAATTTGAAGAAAGTTTCGCTGGAATTGGGGGGCAAGTCGCCCGTAGTCGTATTTCCGGATGCCGATCTGTCAAAGGCGATCCCGGGTGCCGCGATGGCGGGGTTTATGCTGCAGGGTCAAAATTGTGTGTGTGGTAGCCGTGTCTTTGTACACGAGAGCATTGCGGATGCCTTTACCACGGGACTCGCGGCAGCGGCTAAAGCGATGGTGGTGGGTCCAGGCTTTGATCGCAGTGCGATGTTGGGGCCAGTGATCTCCAAGGTGCAACGAGATCGGATCGAGCGGCTACTCGCCACTGCGGAAAAAGAAGGCGCCCGTCGATTATGCGGGGGCGGTCGCCCGCACGATCGCGGCTGGTTCATTGAGCCCACGGTCTACGCCGATTGCACGCCTGATATGACGATTGTGCGCGAAGAAATCTTTGGTCCAGTCATTGCAGTGCAGACTTTTAATGATCATGATCTGGAGCGCATTGCCGAACAAGCCAACGATACGGTCTACGGTCTCTCCGGCAGTATTTGGACGCGTGATCTGGAGACTGCACATCGAATGGTACGTCTGATCGATGCAGGACAAGTGGGCGTCAACTGTCACGCTGCGATGGATCCGAGTATGCCCTTCGGTGGCAACAAACAATCCGGATGGGGGCGAGAGTTTGGTCAAGAAGGGCTTGATCTCTATCTCAAAACGAAGGCTGTGACGGTGACGTGGTGAGTGAGCCGATGAATGAACTTGGGGATAAAGCCATCGAGACACGAGCGCTCGAAGAAAAGGCTGCAAAACGAGAGCCTGCTTTTTTTGAAGACCCTACGCTCGATAACCTTGTCGATGTCACCCTCGCCTTGGGAGCGGAGCTCTGGGTGCAACGTGAGCGTATGCGGGTTGTGGAGACCTTGCTCGCCGAGCACGGCAAAGTCACGCCCGAGATGATTGAGGCCTACCAAGATCCGCCTGAACAGCAAGCGCGCGTCAAAGAAGCGCGCGATGCCTTTGTTGAGCGAATTTTTGGTGCCTATGGCCGACCGTCGCAGCCTGTCAGCAGTTCGCGCTAAGCGCGTTACTCTCTTAAAAATTCACTGATTAGCTGGACTTTATCGCTGAGGCCCAGGCGGCCATCCGTGAGACCTTGACGGATCACGGATGAGCCGATGACTGAAGCCGCCTGTGTCAATGACCCACGAGTGGGATCGCTGGCATCGGCTGTGAGCAAAACGGGCTGACGCAGGAGGGGTAGGCGAGCCGCTAAGTCGTGACGGAAGACGGCCTGATAGCCAAGGTGGTAGGTCTCTATCGCCTGCAGTTCGAGAGTGAGGGTATGTAGCACCGCTGGCGGCATGGCACCGCCGCCTAAGTTATGCGCAGCATCGCGCTTAAAATGCGGAAAAAACCAGGCTTGATCACGGATGAACTGGAGCGCTCTAAAAATTTGAGTACCTTGGGCGTCTGGCGTGAGCACGGGCGCGTAGTGATCCAAATATTGCTCTTTCTCGTGCTCATCTAACCATAGCAGTCCATCGATGATGACTTTGCCAATCCGCTCCGGTCGGGCAAGCGCCATTTCGATCGCGATATGCGCGCCGGTGTGAAAGCCATAGAGATCGCATCGCTCAATACCGAGTTGATCCCACATCTCAAAGAATGCATGACCGTAATCGATGAGTGTCGGTTGCGTGAGAGGTAAAGCGGCCGAGTCCCCAAATCCCGGTGTATCCGGCGCGAAGATCGCTCTATGCGGTGTGTCTTGATGCAGTGCGAGCGCGAGGGACTCTACGCTGCGCGATGAGGATGGCGATGCATGCATCATCCAGAGGGGGCGGGGAGGCGGGGCGTCTGAGTTTGATGCTCGCGTTGCCGCGACTTCTTTATTTAAGAAGCGGTAGTGCATCAGCCCGTGAGTCTGACGTAGGAAGGCGCGATCGCAGGATAAATTCATTTGGCACACTCTCCGCCGTCAATCGGGATGACAGCGCCCGTTAAGAACGACACGTCGGGTCTCAGCAGCCAGCTCACCGTAGCGGCGATGTCCTCCATCGAGCCTGCATGACCGACCGGAATATCTTTGAGTCGCGCTTCGATGGGTGAATTCGGTTGAGCGCGGATCGTCTCATAGCGTTCGGTCGCGATGAGACCGGGTGTGATCACGTTAATACGGATGCCGAACGGAGCGTACTCCAGCGCCGCGGATTTACTAAGTCCAATGAGTGCGCTTTTGGCCGCACAGTAATCTTGTAGGCCGGCAAACCCGCGGGTTGCAGCGATCGAAGCATTATTGACAATCGCCCCACGGCCCTGTGCGCGCATCAAGCGGAGTTCGTGTTGCAAACAGCGAAATGTTCCCAAAAGGTTGAGTTCGAGTGTCTCTTGCAAGCGTGTGAGGGGTGTCTCGGTCGTGACCGAAAACCCTAAGGTCCGCCCCGAGTTGTTGAAGGCCGCATCTAAACGACCCAATTGATGCTCGATCTGAGAAAAGCAGGTCGCCACGCTCTCATCTTCGGTGATATCGATGGTGAGCGCTGTGGCACGACCCCCCGAGCTGTGAATCTCGGCCACCACCTCTTCGCAGAGCGCGAATCGACGCGCCGCCACGACAACGTGAAAGCCATCCTGCGCAAGACGCAGTGCCGTGACTCGCCCCATGCCGCTCGATCCGCCGACCACCAGTGCTACAGGATCGCTAGCCACACTGTCTTTTGACGTCATATTGACCCCCTCACTTGCAACTTTAGCCTATCGAATGCAGAGTCGGGTGCCATGACGTGTGAGTACTGTCAGGCGAGGCATGCGCGCAAGGTATGTCAGTCGAAGTGTTACTCATGCGCGACTTTGTCGGGCTGTGATGAGATCGAATGTAATGGTCGGTAAATCACGGAAGATAAGCTATTCGCGCTTCGGGTGGGGTCGTCGATCCCTAGCCGGTAAGGAAATCAGGGATCAAGACAGGAATCGTTCATCATCAACGTGCATTTTGGGAGGGGAGAATCAAATGCGTATGTCTAATTATTCTTGGGCACCATCCAGTGTCGCCCTAGCGGTGACAATGGCGTTAGTGCCAGGGGCGATGCTGCCGATGTCTGCGTTGGCGCAGTCTGGCAGCGCAGCGGATCTGGCCGAGATTGTGGTGACTGCGCGTAAGCGCGAAGAGTCGCTGCAGGATGTTCCTATTGCGGTCACCGCGTTTTCGTCAGAGCAACTCGTCAAGCGCGGGATCTCTGAGCTCGAGGATGTGGCCATGGCTACACCAGGCTTGGTATTTGAAGATTTCTCATCGAGCTTCAGCGCAGCGCCCGTGATGCGCGGTTTGACGCAGGTGAACGTCTCGTCAGAGGTACAGAACGTCGCGACCTTCGTGGACGGCGTGTACCTGCAGCGAGGCTACTCGGTGGACATTGGCCTAGCTGATGTATCGCGGATCGAAGTGGTTAAAGGTCCGCAGAGCGCCCTCTATGGGCAGAATGCGTTTGGCGGTGCGATCAACTACGTCCTTAATAAGCCGGGCGAAGAATTCGAAGGCGATGTCGAATTGACAACCGGTACGGATGGTCGTTTGGACTATAAGCTTGCGTTAGGTGGCCCATTAGTTGATGGGGTGCTGGGCGTGCGCGCCTACTTCGGCCATAGCGAATTCGATGGTACTTGGAAAAACGAATACCCAGGTCTCACGGGCGATCAAAAATTACTTGGTAATCGCGACGATGAAACCTACAGTCTGATGGCTGTCATTACGCCCTCAGACGCGGTATCAATCGAGCTTAGCTATATGCATGTTGATCGCGACGACGGAATGAAGCCCGGTTGGAATGTGAACTCGGGCGATGCGCAGAATTCAGGGAACTGTGGTCCAATCGTGCCTGGATCAACGCGTTTGCGGTATATCTGCGGTGAAATCGCTTTGTCCCCCGTTTCTTACCAAACAGCAGCCTCGACACGCGGCACTGGAAATGTCATCAACATCCCAGTTCCTGGCTTCCGAAACGAGACAGATTTCTATCGAGCCGATGTGGGTATCGAAGTCAGCGATGCGCTGTCGTTGGTGTACCAGTACGGTAAAGTTAAGGCGGGGGGGCAAGAGATTAGCTCTCCTGCAGTGAATGCCATCAGTCCCACATTCGGGCTCAACTTGTCTGCATTTGCGAGTGGGGTGTTCGAGTTTGGCTTCTTCAATGCCATTCAGAAGGAAGGGAGTATCAATAATTTTGATAGTCATGAGCTGCGTCTCGATTACGCGCCAGAGGGTGGTGCACTGAAAACGACCTTGGGTCTCTACCGTTCCGAGTTTGAGGACGTTTATCTTTTCAATCTCGCATCATTCCCAGCAGGGCAGTTCATGGAACAGGATCCGACCTCCGGCTTTCTGGATATGACGGGCTTTCCATTTACTCTGCGTAACCTGACTAACTCTGGGAAAACTCAAGCGATTTTTGGCGCAGTTTCCTACGCCTTTAATAAACTTACGGTATCGGCTGAACTTCGGTACAGCAAAGAAGATAAGGCGGTGTTAGATACTCGCGCTAATCTGACCTTGTCGGATGAGTTTTCAAATACCATTCCTCGATTCACCTTGGACTATCAGTACTCTGATGACACCTTGTTGTACGCGTCTGCGGCCAAGGGTTTGAAGACGGGTGGTTTCAACGGCATCAACGCTGGTGCGGTGACCATACCTGAAGATGAGCGAGCGTTTGGTCCAGAGTCCAACTGGACCTATGAAATCGGTGCTAAGAGCACCTTGCTTGACGGACGTATGCTGCTTAATGTTGCGCTCTTCAACGTGGATTGGACGGAACATGCAGATTCAGGCGCTACCGTCCAACACACCTCCTGAGTTGGTCGTAAACACGCCAGTGATCTACCGTAATATCGGTAATGCCCGATCGCGCGGTATCGAGATCGAGTCGCTGGTGGCCTTGAACGACAACTGGTCGCTCAACATTGGCGCTTCGTTCACGGACCCGACCTACAAGGACGGTACGGACTCGTTCCGCTTTAATGGTCGCTGTGACGATGTGGTCTGTCCGATCGACACCAGTGTGGGCGGTAACACCCTTCCGCGTACCGCGAAGACCCAGTTGATCGCTGGGCTCGAGTGGAATTCCACTCTTGGGAACGGTATGGAAATCTTTGCACGTGGTGATTTGACCCACCAGTCGAAGATGCAGATGGAGGAGATGAATATTGGTCAAATACCACCCCGTACTTTGGTCAACGCTCGGTTGGGTGTGAGCCGTGATAACTGGGCATTGGACGTATGGGGTCGTAATATCTTTAATGAGAAGTATGTGGCCAACAGCTTCTTCATCATCTCGGGGGTGAGCTATGGCACCGCCCTGGGTGAGAAAGCCACCTACGGTGCGACGCTGCGTTATATGTTCTGATGAAAGCGCTTTAAGCGCTCTCGGGTGTCAACCCAAAGGGCGCGTGCTGACCTTTTTGAAAGGCTCAGTACGCGCCCTTTTTTTGGGATTGGATTGTCGGTTGACCGAGAGGGGATGGCGCTGAGCGCGAATTAATCTGCGAGTTTGAGATTCTCGCCGATGCCGAGCGCCTGGGCTTGCTGCAAGGCTAAGAGGGCAGCGGCTAAATCTTGGGTCGTGACGCCGAGTGATTTATAGACGGTGATGTCTGAGCGCTCACGGCGCCCGCATAGAGGGTCACTGAGGACTTCGCCGATTTCAGCCGCGATATGGGCTTCGGTGACGACGCCTTCGCGTATGGCTGTCAGTAGTTCGCCCGCCGCTGCGAGTGCCGCAGGACGATAATCTACAAAGAATCGACTGCGCGAGACGACCTCGGTATCCGCTTCAGCTGTCGTCGCCACCGCCGAGCCCACTAAATTGATGTGCGTCCCGGCGGACAACCAAGCCCCTTTGAAAAACGGAGTCTTGGCAGAGGTCACCGTGCAGATGACATCGGCCTCTTTGCAGGCACTCGGTAGGTCATAGACGACTTCAATCTCGGGAGCAGAGCCAGCGAAATGCTGATCACCCGCCTGCTCTTGGGTGACACGCCAGTGTTGTAAGCGCTCTCGTAGCGCTTCAGCGTGCTGTGGTGATCGACCCCATAACTGTAGGTGTGTGAAGGGCCGTGCATATTGCAGCGCGCGAGCGTGAGTCCAAGCTTCCTCGCCTGTGCCCACCATCAGAAGCGTTCGCGCATCGTCGCGGGCGAGTACATCGGTTGCGACCGCTGTCATCGCTGCGGTACGTATCGCCGTCAGGGCGCCGCCTTCAAGAAGCGCGATGGGTAGCCCTGTCGCCGCTTCAAAGATCATGACCGCACCCACATGTGACCCGTGCGGGTCGTTAGCGGGCCGCTCATATTTCGAGACGATTTTGACGCCGAAACAATCGGCATCGCCACCCAGGTAGCCCGGCATCAAGCCCAGTTTGCCGGCGCGTTCTGGGATGGGCATGAACTGCCGTAGCGGGAGTGTGCAAGCGCCCGCTGAGGTGCGTTGCATTGCCTCGCGCATGGCTTGCATGCAGGCATGAAAGGGCAGCGATTGCTCGACTTGCGAGCGCGTGAGCGTACGCATCGGTTAACTACGCGGCGGCACAAAGCGCATCCGTGCCTGCACCTCAGCCACATTGTCAGGGCGATCAAAAGCGTCCGGCATGGGATCGCCCGCTTGACGTCGCTTACCGATCGCATTGAACCAGTCTTCCAGGCCCGGTGGCATGAACACCCAAAAAAGCTTCATGTCGATGTCACCGGTGTTATCAATCCGATGACGCGCATAGCGACCGAAGAGCACCGCAGAGCCGGGTTCGAGCGGCGTGGTTTCGCCTTCAATCGTCACCGTGCCCGTGCCTTCATAGACAAAGACGAGCTCATGATTGCGTTCATGCCCATGCTCACGGATATGACAACCGGGTGGCAATAACTGAATGCCCGAGGAAAAATCATCGTAGGGCGTATTGTCAGGCGAAAATTTGACGGTGACATAGCCACGCGAGGGCAGGGGTTGCCACAACGAGACCCCCTCTTCAGGGCCGCTGATTACCGCATGTGGCTCACGGAACTTTTGTTCGGCCATGACAGGTTTTCCCCTTGCTGCGACTTCAAAAAATCGAGCACGGCCGCGTTATAGCGATCCGTGACAGTGTGGGGACAGAAGTGTCCACCTTCTTCCAGAAGATGCAAGCGCGCACCGGGAATCCGCTCAGCGAGTTCCTGCGAGAGGTTGGGCGGCGTGAGCTGATCGTCATGTGCACCGATCACAAAGGTCGGCGTGCGAATCGCGCTCACTTGATGGCGTAAATCGTGCGACATCACGGCATTCAGGCGGCCAAGCTCAACCTCTAACCCCGGGAACTGAGCAAGGCGTGAATGAAGGTATGTGTTTGCGTCCGAGAATTCTTTGGAGAGTGCCCAGGCAGGCATCGCGAGCAGCGTCCCCACCATGAGATAGTTAAGCGGCCCACAATTGATCAAGACATCGCGTCGGGTACGAAAGGTCTGCACAAAAAGCGGTGTCGGACCTGCCCAGCTTGCACTCAATACGAGCGAGCGCAGACGCTCAGGCGCCCGTAAGGCAATATGTTGACCGATGGCGCCGCCGGTGGAATGACCCACTAAGTGAGCGGATTCGAGGCCTAATTTGTCCATCAGGCGCAGGAGATCGTCCGCCATTTCGCCTGCGTTGGAGATCAAGGGCCCTGGGCCCGAGCGACCGACGCCGCGGTGATCATGCGTGATGACGCGAAAGTGCTCGGCAAAGGGGGCCACCTGACGCGACCAAAAACGTCCGACGCCGCCAAGTCCTGCGACGAGTAGCAGGGGCTCGCCCTCGCCGTGACTCTCGACGTACAGTTCGGTGTGACCGAGGGGGACAAGTTGGCCCGGCTCGGCAGCTTGAGCTGGCATATCCATGGCTACCATTCTGAAGGCGAGTTTCCCTCGGCGGCCAATGCTTTGTGTCCCGAGCGCCATGCGTCTCTGTTATGGCAAGGCGCGAGCTTTCGATTGTCTGTGCGGTACGCCGGTTGTTTTAATGGAGTGCGGACCGATCACGAATCCGTACGATATTTTTTGACCCAGCCACCAGAGGAACTGCGCGCATGCTCCCGAACTCCGTACCGCTGAATCCGGTGACCGACGAAGACCGCCAGACCTATGAGCGTGATGGCTGCGTGGTCCTACGCGGGGTCTGTAATCAGGCCTGGGTCGATCGTCTGCTGCCGGTCGCCCGACGCATCACGGTCGATAAAGAGGATTTTGGCTTATTACCGACCTATCCGGGCCGCTATATGTCGCGCACGGTCGCCGAATTTCGTGACCTCGTCTTTAACGGTCCGCTCGCTGAGGCGGCTTGTCGAGTAATGGGCTCCAAAGAAGCTCATTTTTTCTTTGATGAAATATTTGCCAAACCGCCTCGTTCAGATGAAAAAACCATCTGGCATACCGATCGGATGGGCTGGCCGGTCGAGGGCAAGATGGTTCCCTCACTCTGGATGCCCTTAACGCGGATTACGCAGGCTAATTCGCTCGAGTGTATCGCGGGCTCGCACGTGCAGGATGTGCGCTATTGGTTGTTCTCGCCCAATGCTCGCAAAATGATCAAGCCCCCGGATCGGGTGCCGCACCCGAATCCCGAGCCGCTACGCAATGACCCGAACACGCGTTTCATGCGTTGGGATATGGAGCCTGGGGATCTACTGATCGTGCACCCGTGGACCCTCCATTACTCCGGCGGGAATCCTGAAGACGATTGGCGTATTGCGCTGTCGCTTCGAATCTTTGGTGATGACATCCGCTGGGCCCCACGTCCCGATTGCGTCAATCTCGCCGGTATCAGTCATGATGAGATGATCGAGGGTGAACGACCCATGGGTCCGCTGTGTCCTCTGATCTGGTCGGAAGATGGGCGTCGCGATGGCGATGAGGCCTTCCCGCGAGGTTTCGCGACCCGCTGGACCCGTAAACGCAAGCAGGATGTTAACGAATACGATATTTTCTCAAAGAGTCTGCAAGCTGCGCAAAAGGAGGCAGGTTGAGTATGCGAGGGTATCAGGGGGTATTGCCGCGTACGCCATCGCTCGAGGACGAGAGCTATTTGGGCTTCATGGAGTCCCTGCGTAACCAAAATATTCTGCAGTTTTTTCCTAAGATTGCTGCGTTTGCGCATGAGCCGAACGCGGAGGGCGACCCTCGGGTACGTCTTTGGAAGCGTCTCATGCGTAGTCAGCAGCAACAGACGTGGGAGAAGTTGCAGCAGAGCTTTGACTCCCAACGTGCCGCCTATGAGGATGAATTGGCAGCGGCCGAGCGCGCTCGGCCCGGACGATTACATGCCGATCCTACCTTTCAAGTTCCCGCTTATGCGACGCTCGACATTCATCTGCAGCCCGGTGGTTATGTCGGCGACTCGCTCGCAGGGTATGTCTTTCATCACGGGACCAAAGTTTTCTATCAAGGCGCAAACGATCAGGATGAGCTGCATCGGCAGGTCGTCGATTTTGTCAGCGCACCCGAGAGCGGTGAGGTCAAGCGAGTGCTGGATCTCGGTTGTTCAATTGGTCAATGCACCACCGCCTTAAAGCAGCGCTTCCCCGCGGCCGAGGTGACGGGACTCGATGTGGGATTGCCGCTCCTGCGTTACGCACACAAGCGTGCGGTGGACCTCGATATCGATGTGCATTTTCGACACGGTCTGGCCGAAGATACCGGTCTGCCGTCCGGTCAATACGATGTGATTCTGGCCTATATTTTGTTTCACGAAGTACCCGAGCGCCTCTTCAAAGTGATTTTGGCTGAGGTGTTTCGGCTATTACGACCCGGTGGACGTTTCACCGTGGTCGATGCGCCAAACAATCGTAATTTGCCTGCAGCCAATAAACTTTGGCTCAAGTTCGACGCGCGTTATAACTGTGAGCCGTATTCGCCTGCGTTTGTGGCCAGTGATTTCCAAGGTTTGTTGCAGGAAGCAGGCTTTCGCGTGCTGGAGTCCAAACCCACACCGACATTCTTGCACTGCACGGTCGCCCAAAAGGATGACGGCGCGAGCGGATGAGTGCGTCGGTCGATAGTCTTTCGCACTTTCGCGCGCGACTCGGGGACGAGCAGGTACTCGATTCGCTAGAGCAGCGACAATTCTTTGCGCAGGATGTCTATCGACGAGGTGTAACGCCTGAGCTTGTGCTGCGACCGCGTTCCACCGCGGACGTGCAGGCCCTTGTGCAAGTTGCGCGACAAACGCGTACCGCGTTACATGTGCGCGGAGGCGGGATGTCCTACACGGATGCTTTCCTGCCGTGGAAGAGCGAGTCGGCGGTGGTGGATCTGTCGGGTTTAAATCGCATTCGCTCGATCACCCCCGATGATTTAGTGCTAACGGCTGAAGCGGGCTGCACCTGGTTACAAATCGATCAAGCGCTCGCACCGCATGGGCTAAGAGCCCGATTTTGGGGGCCGATGTCCGGCGCGCTGTCCACGTTGGGTGGAGGGATGTCTCAGGGCGCTGCAACTTTTGGTTCCGCGCGGCATGGGACCTCGGCCTCTGCAGCCCTTAGTTTTGAAGTCGTCCTGGGGACCGGGGAAGTGCTCGACACCGGGGCGCTGAGCGGTGATTCGGAGGCGTACCGTCGATCGGCGTTTTTCCGACCCTATGGACCCGATATCACCGGACTTTTTACCGCGGATGCCGGCGCGCTGGGCATCAAAACGGCGGTAACGCTGCAACTCGAGCCGCGACCTCGCGCACGCGCGGCGTTGTCCTTCGCGTTTGATGACTTTGAGAGTCTGCAACGCGCTACGGCCGCCATTCTGCGGAGCGGGCTTGCGACCGAAATCTTTGGCTTAGAGACGTCCTTAGCCAAGCTTGTGGCTGGCGAGCAAGGCCTGATGCAGGATTTCAACGCGCTGCTCTCGGTGTCTCGAGCGCAGGGTAGCCTAGGGCGTGCGCTGACCCAAGCGGCTCGCATGGCGCTTGCGGGACGGGGCTTTTTGGCGCGCTCGCAATTCATTGGTAATGTGCTACTTGAGGGTCGTGATGCGCGCCGCCTCGCCGCGGACGCTGATGAAGTTAGAGTGTTGGTGGGGCGTGATGGCCGCGAGGTCGCCAACACCATGGCGGCTATGGTGCAGTCGACGCCGTTTCCGCAGCCCATGGTGGTCGGTCCGGGGGGTCGGCGTCTCTTGCCGCTGAATGTAATCTTGCCGCACTCTGCCGTGTCCGGGTTTCACAAAGATTTTGAGGTGCTCCGTGAGCGACATCAGGCACGGTGCCAAGAGCTGGGTGTCTTGTTATTCATGGTGTTCGCGGGCATCGGTCCCTCTTGCGTGCTACATGAGCCGGTGATTTATTGGCAGGACGAGTGGCTACCTTTGCACGCAGCGACGCTCGATGACAGCCTGCGAGAGTGGGTGAAGCCGGCGGCTGATCACCCGAAAGCGCGCGACTATGTGGAGGCCTTGCGCCTCGAGTTGGTCGCGTTGATGGCTAAACATCAGGGCGCACATCTGCAGATTGGACGCGCCTATCCTTACCTAAAAGCGCGCAATCCGGTTTTTAAAGATCGGCTAGTCGCGCTCAAAGATTGGGCCGATCCCGATGGGATCTTAAACCCGGGCGCACTGGGGCTTGGCGTATGAGCGCAAGCATCAACAAGGCCGGCTCGCGAGAGGTCGCGATCGTGGGCGCGGGGATCGGTGGCTTGGCGGCTGCCATCGCGCTTCGTTTAGCGGGGTATCAGCCCACGGTTTACGAACAAGCCCCTCACTTGGGGGAAGTCGGCGCGGGGTTATCGCGAATGCGGTCAAGGCACTCGACTGGTTGGGTGTTGGGGAGCACGTTCGGCAGATCGCGGATGAGCCCTTACAGCAACTGACGTGTCATTACGCGAGCGGCGATCTCTTGGTCAGTTTTGATCGTCACAACACGCGCGAGCAATACGGTGCGCCTTATCTGCAAATGCACCGAGCGGATTTGCACGCGCTACTGGTTGAGCGTTTACGCGCTTTGGCGCCGGATGCGATCCAAATCGACCATCGCTTAGTCGAGGTTAGCCTCTCTGATGATGCGACATCGCAAGGCGTGAGTTTGCGATTTGAAAATTCGGCTGGTCGTGAGATAGAGCGAAGAGTGCCTGCAGTTATCGGCGCCGATGGCCTTAAATCTTTGGTCCGCAGGACGCTATGGCAAGTCGAGCCACCTGCTTATTCGGGGTTCGTCGCGTGGCGTGGGCTTGCGGAAGCTTCACAGATTCAAGCTGAGCTCAGTGAGGGCTCCAAAGTTTTCGCGGGCCCCGGCCGACTTTTCGTGCGCTATCCGATTCGTCAGGGTCGGTTGATGAATTACGTCGCCTTTTTAAAGGTAGCTGAGCCGCAGGGTGAAAGCTGGTCGCAGCAGGGTGAGGTGACAGAACTTCAAGCGTTGCTCGTAGGCTTTCATTCTGAAGTCGCCGCGATTTTGGCCGCGACACCTGAGGGACGATGTCACAAGTGGGGACTGTACGCGCGAACGCCTCTTGCGCAATGGTCGCGAGGTGATGTCGTATTGCTCGGTGATGCCGCGCATCCCATGATGCCTTGGTTCGGTCAGGGCGCGGCGAGTGCGTTGGAAGATGCGGTCATCTTAGGCCGCTGCCTGCAGGAAAGTACCTCAATGGCTGAAGCAGCGGATCGATTTCAAAGGACGCGTTTGGAACGCGTGAGCTTTATTCACCGCGAGTCCCAAGCAGGGGGCGAGCGATTGACGGCGCTGCATCCCGAGCGCTTACGGGATAGCGCCGTACGCAACGAAGATAGCTTAGGCCTGATGAGTTACGACCCGGTCTTGGGTCCACTCTGCGCTTGAGCTTTGGCCACTGCCCGGAAGGCTTCCAGCACATAGGAGAGCGCAGGGCGTTCCTGCTCTCCCACTCGGTAGATGAGTCCCGCCGGACGCTCAATCACATGATTGTCGACAGGTAGGCTACGAAGCCGATCTGCCATGCGCTCATGGTTGAGATGCTCAGGGAGAGGGCTCAAAAAGCGTCCGCTTGCGACTAGTGACAACATCAAGGTCAAAGAATTAGTGCGGAATACATCGCGCGGCGGTGGGAGGCCATCGGCAGAAAAAAACTTCTCGAAACTATCTTGAGCATGCGGCTGATCCGCAATTACCCAGCGATAAGGGACGAGATCCGCCCGAGTGAGCTCTCGACGGCCTGCCAACGGATGGGTACGTCCGGCCATGATACTGGAGCGCACGGTGGTCAGTGGCTCGAGTACGAGATTGGGTGATACGGATACGGGGGGGAAGTTGGTGAAGATCACATCGACGCGGCCATCATTCAATTGCCGTAGAAGATCTTCGAAGAAGGCTTCATTAATCACGAGTGCCAAGCGTGGATGCGCTTCACAGAGCGCCTCGGCGACTTGACTCGTCAGATGGGTGGCGTACATGGCCGCGACACCCACATGCACCGTGCCGGTCACGCCTCGCTCAAGCTCACGCACCTCGCGTGTCAAGCGCTGGCAGGCATTGAGAACAATTTGTGCGTGCCGATAAAGCGCAAGTCCCGCCTCGGTGGGCGTGACGCCGCGCGGCTTACGCTCCAAGAGATCCATGCCCAGCATGTCCTCCAGATTTTTGATACTGCGCGTGAGCGCAGGCTGGCTGATCGCGACGCGCTCAGCGGCCCTTGATAAGTTGCCACTATCGACGACGGCGACGAAATGGCGCAATTGGCGCAGCTCCATGTATTCCCCCTCGATATCTGCCGCACCTGCGATGCGGTGAGCGCATCGATTGTGCAACGGAAATGATTGGCTGACAAAATCACCCGTAACAGACTATGCCTGATTGTCGCGTTGGGGGGAGAGTTCGCGCAGATGGCTTGGGACTTCATCGTAGTCGGTGCGGGTTCAGCAGGGTGCGCGTTAGCACGGCGCTTATCCGAGCGGAGTAGCGCGCAGGTGTTACTCCTCGAAGCGGGCGGCTCAGATCGCACCCCAATCGTGCAAGTCCCGGCGGGTCTCGTCAAAGCCATTGGTCGACCGCGTTTCGATTGGTGTCATCTGGCTGAGCCCGATGCATCGCGACTCGGCAAAGTGGATTTATGGCCCGCAGGCAAAGTGCTGGGCGGTTCGAGTTCTATCAACGGTATGTTATTTGTGCGCGGCCACGCCGCTGATTACGATCATTGGGCGGCGCTGGGCTGTCAGGGTTGGGGCTACAACGACGTCTTGCCGTACTTTAAGCGCTTAGAGCGCACCGCCTTTGGTGAGGATGCGATCCGCGGACGCGAAGGACCCATGCACGTCTCGCCATTACGCACACGGCACCCCTTGGCAGAGGTCTTTCAGCGCGCGGCAATTGAACAAGGCTTTGCCTTCAATGAGGATTACAACGGCGCTGTGCAGGATGGCGTGGCGGAGCCTCAAATTTCGCAATATCACGGCAGGCGCTGGAGTAGTGCGCGCGGCTATCTCGAGCCGATTCGCGGTCGAGCTAACCTCACCATTCAACTGCGAACGCAGGTGCTACGCTTACTCATCGAGCACGGTCAATGTGTGGGCGTAACGGTGCGGCGTGCCGATGGGAGTGAGCAGTCGTATCGCTTAAACCCGGGTGGCGAGGTGGTCTTGAGTGCGGGGGCGCTCGGGACACCGCGGATTTTATTGAGTTCAGGAGTCGGGGACGCCGAAACACTGCAAGCCTTAGGGATCGCGGTACATGCTGATCGCGCTGAAGTGGGTCGTAATTTGCAGGAGCACCCCAACTCAGTGGTTTGCGCTCGGGTCAATGTTCGCACCTACAACATGGACTCGACGCCCTGGGGCATGTTCAAAAATGGTTTACGTTGGTTGATCACTCGAGATGGCCCTGCGACGAGTCCCTATCCTCATGCGGTGATGTTTGCACGGTCGAGCTCCAGCGAGCCACGCCCTGATTTACAGTTTTTATTTGGTCCGTTCGCGTTTTCTTTTGATGAGCGCGGCGTGATCCCCTACACAGGGCCTGCGGTATCGATCGTATTCAATACCTGCGTGCCGCAAGCTCGCGGGAAAGTGAGTTTGACCTCGGCCGATCCGCTCGCGCCCATTCGTATCGAGCATCGTTTACTTGAGCATCCCCAAGATCTCGCCCGACAAATGGCCGGTGCACGGATCGCGAGGGCCATACTGCGCTCATCGGAGTTCGCAGGGTTTGACTGCGAGGAGTACCTGCCTGGACCTTCCGTGGGCGAGGACGACACCGAGGCTTGGACCGAGCATCTGCGAAAGACGAGCTTCCTCGGCTACCATCCGGTGGGTACCTGTCGGATGGGCGCTGATGCCGAGGCGGTTGTCACGCCTCGCTTAGCGGTGCAGGGCGTTGGAGGGTTGCGGGTGGCGGATGCGTCGATCATGCCGCAGATTGTCGCTGCGAATACGCACGCGACCGCCGTGATGATCGCTGAGAAAGCCTCGGACATGATTTGGGAGGATCGGCATGCCAGAGCGTGATGTACCCGGCACCTGGAATGGGCCCAAAGAATCTTATAGCTGGTATGTGGTGTTGGTGCTTTGCGTCTGCGGCATGGTGGCCTTCATCGATCGGCAGATCATCAATCTGCTGGTTGAGGACATCAAAGCCGATCTGCAAATCAGTGACACGGAGATCAGCTTGCTACAGGGTTTTGCGTTTGCGGTGTTTTACGCGTTGGCGGCGGTACCGCTTGGTCGGCTCGCGGATACCTCGAGTCGTCGTCGACTGATTACCGCGGGTATCGTGGTGTGGACGGCCGCTGCGGCGGCGTGTGGTCTCGCCAAAAATTTCTGGCAACTTTTTATCGCACGGGTCTTTGTGGGAGTAGGCGAAGCGACGCTCACGCCATCGGGTTTTTCGATGATTGCCGATCTGTTTCGGCCGGGTCGAGTCTCCTTACCGATTGCGGTATTCACCGCATCGAGCTTTGTCGGTTCGGGTGTTGCGCTATTGGTCGGTGGTTATGTGATTGCGATGCTGAGTCGCGCAGAAGCGATCTCCTTACCCATTTTCGGTGAGCTACGCACCTGGGAGGCGGCGTTTATCATCTGTGCGCTGCCAGGGGTGCTCGTTGCGTTGTGGTTTTTTTTGACGGTGCGTGAACCAGCGCGGCGCTCTGCGATGACGGAAAAAACTGTCACGGACGCAGAGAGCCGACCCTCCCTCGCGGAGGTGTGGGGTTTTGTCCAAACTAACTCGCGGGTTTTCATCGCCGTGTTTGCTGGGATCTCGGTGTTGGCTGCAGTCCAGTTTTGTCTAGGGGCCTGGGTGCCCGCCCATTTTATTCGTAACCATGGTTGGACCCCTTCGCAGGTCGGTTACGCCTATGGATTGATTTTTTTGATCTGTGGGACGGGTGGTGCGATCTCAGGCGGTTGGATCGCAGATCGCTTGCAACGAAAGGGAATCAAAGACGGCCATCTGCGAACAGCCATGTGGGCAGCCCTAGTGGCAGCGCCCTTTGTGGTGGTATTTCCGGCTGTCAGTGACCCTCAGCTCGCGATCGCTTTGCTCGCGCCCGTCGTGTTTTTTGGCACGATGCCTTTCGGAGCGGGGCCCGCGCTGATCCCTGTGATTTGTCCTCCGCGGATGCGGGGGTTATTGGTTGCGATCTATCTTTTGATCGCGAATTTAATTGGACAGGCGGGCGGGCCGCTAGTGGTCGCACTCTTTACTGATTGGGTCTTTGGTTCGCCTGAGCTCGTGAGTCGCTCGCTGATGATCGCACCGGTTGCGCTCTTGCTCTTGGGCGCGGCCCTGGTGGCGCGTGGCATGGCACCGCTGCGGAGGTTCTATGAAACAGCGTGAGCTCTATGCGAAGTGGCGCCAAGACCCCGAGCGGTTTTGGCGTGATGCGGCTCAAGCGATCAGCTGGGATCAGTCGCCGACGATCATCTGTGATACCGATACGTCACCCGCGGGACATTGGTTTACCGATGGCCAGCTGAACGCCTGTTACAACGCGGTCGATCGGCATGTCGAAGCCGGTCGCGGTGAGCAGGCGGCGCTCGTGCATGTCAGCGCGATGACCGGTGCGAGCGAGTCGATCAGTTTCTCGCAGCTACAGCATGAGGTCGCGCGCCTTGCTGGCGCCTTGCGCGCGCAGGGCGTTCAGGCCGGTGATCGCGTCATCATTTACATGCCCATGGTGCCGCAAGCAGTGTATGCGATGCTCGCCTGTGCGCGGATCGGTGCCATTCATTCGGTGGTGTTTGGTGGCTTCGCGGCGCGGGAGCTCGCTGTACGTATCGATGATGCACAGCCCGTACTGCTTTTGACGGCTTCCTGTGGTTTGGAGCCCGGCCGTGTGGTCGATTACATGGGGCTGGTAAGACGAGCGCTGGAACTGGCCGAGCACAAGCCATCCAAAACGGTCGTGTGGCAGCGACCGCAAGCACCTGCCGACTTAGGTGCCGATTACATGGATTGGTTGGATTTTATTGACGGTGTAGAGCCTGCCGCGCCCGTCTCGATGGCAGCGACGGCGCCGCTTTATATTCTCTATACGTCCGGTACGACCGGTAAGCCCAAAGGGGTGCTGCGGGATACGGGGGGCTACCTCGTGGCGCTCTCCTGGTCGATGCATCACGTGTACGACACCGCTGCGGGCGAGTGCTTTTGGGCAGCCTCGGATATCGGTTGGGTGGTGGGCCACTCGTACATCGTCTATGGACCCTTGATTGCCGGCTGCACGACGCTGATGTTCGAAGGTAAACCGGTGGGCACCCCCGATGCGGGAACCTTCTGGCGGATTATCGAGCAGTATCAAGTGAAGACCTTATTTACCGCACCGACGGCGCTGCGCGCGATCAAGCGTGAAGATGCAGCGGGTCGATTCATCAAAGAATCCGATACGAGTTCGTTATCGGCGGTTTTTTTGGCAGGCGAGCGGGCAGATCCCGATACGGTGCAGTGGGTGGGCGAGCAGTTGTCGGTACCCGTAATTGATCACTGGTGGCAGACTGAAACAGGTTGGCCGATCGTGGCGAATTGTTTGGGTGCCGGCGAGCCTTTGCCTGTCAAATTGGGGAGCGCGAGCTTACCGATCCCGGGTTTCGAGGTACGTGTGCTCAATGAGCTTGGGCAGACGCTCGGGTCGAATGAGCAAGGCGATCTCGTGTTGGGTCTGCCCTTGCCGCCAGGATGTCTCCCCACATTGTGGAACGATCCCACAGGATTTGAGGCCGCCTATTTCACGACTCATCCGGGTTGGTACAACAGTGGTGATGGGGGTTATATCGATGAGGACGATTATGTCTTCATCATGGGTCGCGTGGATGACGTGATTAATGTCGCAGGTCATCGTCTTTCCACCGGTGAATTAGAGCAATCTTTGGCAGGTCATTCGGCGGTCGCAGAATGCGCCGTGATTGGTGTGGCCGATGGCTTAAAAGGGACGGTGCCGCTCGGGCTCGTGGTACTCAAAGCCGGCGTTACTCATGATGCACAAATCTTGATTGCCGAGCTCATCGCCAAAGTCCGTGAAGATGTGGGGCCGGTTGCGAGTTTTCATCGCTGTCACATCGTGCCCCGATTGCCCAAAACCCGCTCGGGTAAAGTGTTACGGGCCACACTTCGGGCCATGGCTGCAGGACGAGAAGTACCCGTCCCGCCAACAATTGAAGACGCCTCCGTACTGGATGAATTACAGGGTTTATTACGCAGCGTGAGCTAGCGCTCGCGCATCTTGACGCCCTTTTGGGGTGGTCATCCTCGCTCGGGTCTGTTACGGTCTATTTTTCGTAGCCCAAGAAAGAGGCTCGAATCGCCCGCGCGATGCACTGTCATCGCCCGCCGTCCTTGAAAGGACGATCACAGGGGGCGTGTTGGTTCGCTGAGTCACACCGTCCCCGCCACCCGCACTATGCCTGGGAGGTGCTCATGCGCACAGATAACGCGCCTCGTTATCAACCATATACGTTGACGCACTGGGATCAAATCCCGGGACTCGATCGTTTGTCGGCGACGCGTCGTGAGGCGATGCGCGCTGTGGCGCACGTGTTGCCCTTTCGCACGAGCTCCTACGTCATCAACGAATTAATTGATTGGGATAATGTTCCCCAAGATCCGATTTTTCAACTGACCTTTCCCCAGCCTGAAATGCTCGCGGAGGAAGATGTCGCGCATGTGGTCAAGTCGCTACGTAGCGGGGCGGCACGCAGGGAGATTCAGGCGCTTGCCAATGAAATCCGTCTGGGGCTCAATCCGCATCCAGCCGGTCAAATTGAGCACAACGTTCCTAAGATTGACGGTGAGCCCTTGCCGGGTTTGCAGCACACAAGTACTCTGATACGGTGCTTTTTTTCCCGAGTCGTGGCCAGACCTGTCACGCCTACTGTACCTATTGCTTTCGCTGGGCACAGTTTGTCGGCATGCAGGATCTAAAATTCGTGCAGCGTGAGACAGCGACGTTTCATCGTTATTTACGCAAGCACACAGAAGTGAGCGACGTGCTGTTCACAGGCGGTGATCCGCTCATTATGCGAGGCTGGCATTTACGCGATTACATTGAGCCGCTGCTGGGCCCTGGTTTCGATCATATTCGTCATATCCGTATTGGCAGCAAAGCACTCGCGTTTTGGCCTTATAAATTTTTGACAGATCCTGATGCAGACGACTTATTGCGTTTATTCGAACGCGTGTCGCAGTCCGGACGGCAGCTGGCATTGATGGCGCACTTTTCGCATCCGCGTGAACTGGAAACGAAGGCGGTACGCGAGGCCATTACGCGGATTCGCAATACCGGCGCCATCATTCGCACTCAGGCGCCACTCATTCGACACGTCAATGATTCGGCACAAGTCTGGGCGGATATGTGGAAGCTACAAACTCGCCTTGGTTGCATCCCGTACTACATGTTTGTGGAGCGCGATACAGGGGCGAAGCGGTATTTCGAAGTCCCCCTAGGACGTGCGCACGAGATTTTCATCAAGGCCTACCGGCAGGTATCGGGGCTGGCACGCACGGTGCGCGGGCCCTCCATGTCAGCCATGCCCGGCAAAGTCGTGGTGCTTGGCGTTGAAGAAATTAGGGGTGAAAAAGTCTTCATTCTGAGCTTCCTGCGGGGTCGTCGACCGGAATGGGTTGGTCGGCCGTTCTTTGCCCGCTATGATTCGAGTGCGACTTGGCTCGATGATCTACGCCCGGCCTTCGGCAAGCCGCATTTCTTCTTTGAAGAAGAGGTCCCGCTCGCTTGGCAAAAGCAGGCGGGTTAACCGCCGGGAGCGAGGGGATGAACGCGTGCGAGGATCATTGTTTGGCATAGCGGTCGCCACGATGGCGGTCTTTGGGCTTGCGGGTGAGCGGGTACATAGCGCCGAGGCTGAAGGGTCTGTCGTACCCCAAGCGAGAGTAATCGCATCGGCGGCTGATTTTTCCATCTTGTCGCCACGCGAGCGGGTCGAGCCCGAAAATCAGATCGTGGCCGAGCGCCTCGAATCTTTGTTGCCGACGTTGATGGCCGAAGTCGGGCTCGACATGTGGCTCATCATCAACCGTGAGTACGCCGAGGATCCTGTGTACTTCACGCTGGTGCCGCAGCCGAGTCTGGCCGCGCGTCGTACGACCATGCTGGTTTTTCATCGGCAAGCCGATGGTTCGGTGGCGAAGCTCTCCGTTAATCGTTATCCCCTTGGGGCGCCCTATGAGTCCGCATGGGCGGGAGGCGATCTCGATGCCCAGTGGCGGGCGTTAGCTGACTTAATCGTCCAAAAAAATCCTGCTCGGATTGGTATCAATGTGTCACCGCATTGGCCCGTGGCCGATGGCTTGACGCATGCGCTTCACGAGCGGCTCGTGTCAGAGTTACCGACTGAGATCGCACAGCGACTTGTCAGTGCCGAAAACTTAAGTATCCGATGGCTGGAGACACGTACGGCGAGCGAGCTTGAGATATACCCGCATATTGTGGGCATCGCGCGAGGGGTGATTGCCGAAGCGTTCAGTTCGCGTGTCATCACACCAGGCGTCACGACCACAGACGATGTGGCCTGGTTCATCCGCGAACGGTTTGAGTCCATGGGGCTGCCCATATGGTTTATGCCCTACGTCAACCGTCAGGCTGCGGGTATCCCCTGTGAGAAAGACGCGGCATTTTGTGGTGTGAGCGGCGTCATTCGCCAAGGCGATGTGCTGCATACCGATGTCGGTATTTGTTACCTCAAGCTGTGCACCGATACGCAAGAGATGGGCTATGTCGCCCGAGTGGGTGAGTCCGAGGTGCCAGCAGGTTTGCGTGCTGCGATGACGAAAGGTAATCGTTGGCAGGATATTTTGACGAGTCAGTTCGTGACGGGACGTACCGGTAACGAAGTGCTCGCAGCGACACGAGCCGCAGCGGACAAAGAAAAGATCGTCAGCAGCACGTATACCCATCCGCTCGGTTTTGTGGGCCATGCGCCGGGGCCGACCATTGGTATGTGGGATAACCAGGGTCCAACCCCCGTGCAGGGTGATTGGCCTTTGTATCCCTCCACCGTGTACGCCATCGAGGGCAATATCAAACATGCGTTGCCAGAGTGGCAGGGTCAGTGGGTCCAAGTGAAGCTGGAGCAGGACGCGGTATTCGACGGTGAGCGGGTGGTCTATCTCGCAGGGCGTCAGGCCACGTGGCATTTGATCAAATAAATCCAGCTATCCCCGCGCTGACGAAAACACGCGACGAAAAGGCGCGTGGGAATTTTTTGCGATCGTTTCGGCGGCATATCTTTGAGGATTTAGCGCGGGTGATGCGTGAGGACTACGCAACGCAGGTCGCATCGCGCTCTCATGCTCAGGGCGCGCGGGATGCCGAGGAGATCCACCGGCTGATGCGCCAACGGTCGAGCTTTCAGTTCTATTCCGCTTTACGCGTGGCGTCGCAGGATTTGCTCTATCAGGTCGTGCGTCCCCCGATTGAGCGCATGTACCGCGTAAGCGCTTCAACAGCCAAGAGCACACGATCCGCAAAGGGGCGAGCTCGTCACGGGCGAACGGCTCGCTTACATCTTGAGCCCGGCTTGCCGGTTCCCCGTTCGGTGAGCGCCGTCGACATCCATCTTATGCCGGGCAGTTATACCGCTGCCTATGCAGACGACGACATGGCCATGGGTGCGGTTTATGACGCGCGCCTGAGGATCTCAACCTTTGGGGTGTTTGGGCCGGATCTCGATGACATCGGTCAGAGTGTCGCCCAGCATCTACGAGCTCTGAAACCCGATTTTCAGCCGCGCCGTATTCTCGATTTAGGATGCACGGTGGGACATAACACCTTGCCTTGGCGTCAGGCCTTTCCTCGTGCCGAGCTACACGGAATCGATGTGGCCGCACCGTGCCTGCGATACGCCTATCAGCGGGCGAACACGCTACGGATGCCAGTCAATTTTTGGCAAATGAACGCTAAGCACCTCCAATTCCCAGATCATCATTTTGATGTCGTGTTTTCCTCCATGTTCTTACATGAAGTACCCAAGCGCGATATCCCCGTGGTCCTGCGAGAGGCGTATCGGGTCTTGCGTCCGGGGGGTGTGATGCTACACATGGAACTACCGCCCGCGTCTGCCATTCATCCTTACGACTCGTTTTATTTAGATTGGGATGGGCGCTATAACAATGAGCCCTACTATCGATCCTTTCGGGCAATGAATCCGCGCGCTGCGGTGGCGGCGGCGGGATTCAAGCCACACGATTTTTTTGAATGGGTGGTTCCCTCGCAGCATGCAGCTCGGTTCATAGATCCGCTCGTCGAAGAGAGCCCGCCAGAGTCAACCGATGACAGACTAGGTCGACTGGCGCAGGGGGTGAAGTGGTATGTATTCGGAGCTCGTAAATAATGCCGAAGCCTGAGGCCGCCTGGGGCGTTGTCGCTGCATCGGCGCTCGGGCTCGCGACCGGTATTGCGACCACGATCGTTGCCACATTTGGGATTTTTTCCGCGGCGCTGACGGTCGAGTTTGGTTGGAATCAGGGCGATATTTTTGCGGCTTTGATGGTGGTGACCGTGGTCGCGGCGGTGCTGGCGCCACTGATGGGCGCATGGGTCGATCGCTATGGCGTGCGCCGAGTGATCGGGCTGTCGTTCATCGCTGAAGCCCTCATTTTTTTATCGTTTTATTGGCAGGGAGAGAGTTTAGCGAGCTTTTATGGGCGCTATGCCGCGCTCGCCTTCTTAGGTCTTGGCACGACGCATGTGGCGTTTGCGCGCCTCATCACCGTCTGGTTTGAAGCGCGTCGCGGGCTCGCACTGGGGTTGGCTTTATCCGGCGTGGGGATAGGCGGATTTCTATGGCCACTCTTGATTCAGGGGGTCATCGAAAATTTTGGATGGCGACTCGCTTATGTGTCGATCACTTCGGTCATCCTCATCATCACTGTACCCGTCCTCTTCATTTGGGTTCGCGAGCCCTCGCGTACTCAGGGGTCTCAGTCCGACTCCGTCTCGCGTAGAGATACCCCTCGCAATGAGGCTGCGACCGATCGCACCGCGCAGTCGTCACCTCTCTTGACGGGGCTGTCGCTCGGGGAAGCCGTTCGGCAGGGCGTATTTTGGCGCTTAGTGCTCGCCTTCTTTTTGGTGGGCTTTGCGATTCAAAGTCTACTTGTGCACGTGGTGCCGCTCCTACGGTTGCGATCGATCGATGCGAGTTATGCGGCTCTCGCGCAGTCGTTGATGTTTGTCGCGGTGACGAGTGGTCGCCTCGTTACCGGCTGGATGATGGATCGCATTTTTGCGCCGAGAGTCGCAGCCGGTTTTGTGATCGTGGCGCTCGCGGGAGTCATGTTGATGGCGAGCGCGCAGAGCGGTGTGTGGTTTTTAGTGGGTGCACTCTGTGTCGGTTTGGCGGTTGGCGCAGAAGTGGATGTGCTCGCTTATCTCGTCAGTCGGTATTTTGGGATTCTGAGCTTTAGTCAAATTTATGGTGTCTTTTACGGAGTGTATTCTTTGAGTGGTGGCGTAGGTCCCTGGTTTACGGCGCTCAGCGTGGATCAAACGGGCGCCTACGATTTCGCGCTGATGACTCATGTCGGCGTTTTGGCGACGGGGGCTGCGATACTCTGGTGGCTCCCGAGGTTTCAACAGCCGAGTGGATTGCAGGGCGAGCCTGCGCCCTAAGTGCTCACAGCGAGCATGGTGAAGTAGCCGCTCGCGCTGACGACCAAAAGTGCTCCTTCCGTGCGCGATAGGGTGTGCTGTCCAAAGAAAGTCAGCCAGCATAAGCCTGCGATACCCAGCATGACGGGTATATCTCTGCGAAGAATGTCTGAGCTGACCGCAAGCGCAGGCGTTGCGGCGAGCGAGGCCACCGCCAGAATCGCCAAGATGTTGTACAAACTACTACCGATGAGATTACCAATCGCGACATCTCGTTCGCCGCGCCAGGTGGCTAATAAGGTCGTAGCGAGTTCGGGTAATGACGTGCCGATCGCAAGCGCTGTGAGTCCGATTACGGTTTCAGTGATCCCCCAAAATCTCGCAATCTCGATACTGCTTGCGAGGAGTGTGTCCGCGCTGATCGATAAGATACCGATTCCGATGGCAAGCCAGAGCAGTTGACGAAGTAGCGTGGGGAAGAAGTGCGGGGTGGTTGGGCCTTTGATGCCCGTCGCCGCTTTGCCAAATTCGGCGATATACGCACGTCGAAATGCTTTCGATTCGCGACGTCCCAGATCAACGCGAATCAGCGTGTAGATCACTGCCCCGGCCAGTAAGGTCAATCCGTCGAGTCCCGACAGAGTGCCATCCCACCCTAAGATCCAAAGGAGCACACCGGACGTCACCATCACCGGTAAGTCAAAGCGTAGGCTCAAGCTATGTAACGGCAGAGGTCTAAGACACGCGCTCGCGCCGAGGATGAAGCTCAAATTGAAAATATTGGTGCCGACAATGTTGCCGAGTACGAGATCACTACGATTCTCGGTGGCTGCGGTCACCGCGATGAATAGCTCAGGCGCAGAGGTGCCGAGCGAGACGACGGCGAGACCGATGATGATCGGTCGCATGCCGAACAGGGCGGCTAGACGACTCGCGGCACGCAATAACAACTCGGCTCCTCCCAGTAAGCCGGTCAATCCCAGTAAGAAAAACGCAAGCGTCGTCACGCTCAAGGCTCTCTCCTTACGCTAGGCTAGCGCTCTATGCCGCCACGCACTGATATCGATTTCATGCATCTCGCCTTGGCGCAGGCTCGCGCGGCGGCCGACAGTGGCGAGGTGCCCGTCGGCGCCGTCATCGTCAAATCCGGGGAGGTGATAGCGAGCGGCGCTAACCGCCCGATCGCGCAACACGATCCGACCGCCCACGCAGAAATTTTGGCGTTGCGCCGCGCGGGCGAGGCCCTGTCGGATTATCGATTGCTCGACACCACGCTTTATGTGACGTTGGAGCCGTGCATCATGTGTGCAAGCGCGATCATTCACGCGCGGGTCCAAAGGGTGGTGTTTGGGGCTTGGGATCCCAAGGCGGGTGCGGCGGGGAGTGTGATGAATGTATTCACGACCCCGCAACTGAACCACCGCGTGGACGTTTTTGGTGGGGTCTTGATCGAGGAATGCGCTAATCTGCTGTCCGAATTTTTCCGCGCCCGCCGAGCATGAAACCCATAGCCAGTTTGACCACGGGGTCCGTGTATCGGACCTTGTTTACGTTCACCTTGCCGATTCTGGCAGGCAACATCCTGCAATCTATTAATGGCTCGATTAACTCAGTCTGGATCGGTAAGTTTTTGGGTGCCGCCGCGCTGACCGGCGCGAATAACGCCAACATTGTCATGTTTTTGCTGTTGGGGTCCGTGTTCGGGATCACATTAGCGTCGACCATCACCATCTTGATCGCGCAGGCTTATGGTGCGGGCAAGCTCGATGAAGCTAAGCGCGTGACTGGGACGAGTGCGAGCTTTTTCTTTGTCTTGTCGATATTAGTTTCGATTGGGGGCTTTTTCGCAAGTCCGCACATTTTGATCTGGATGGGGACGCCAGGAGATGCGCTCGCGCAGGGTATTACTTACTTAAAAGTGATGTTCCTCGCGATTCCATCGTCGTATGCCTTTTTCTTTGTGAATGGCGCGCTACGGGGTGCAGGGGACTCTCAGACGCCATTTAAGTTTTTGCTGTTATCGGTGGTGCTCGATATCGCACTCAATCCGCTATTTATTTTTGGATGGGGTCCCGTGCCAGAGATGGGGATTGCAGGCTCGGGTCTCGCGACCCTCGTCTCGCAGACCGTCGCGTTTGGCGCCCTCATGCTACACGTCTATCGCACGCGCAATCCGCTGGCGATTCATCGGGGCGAAGGTGAATTACTCCGCGTGGACTGGAGTGTGGTCCGTACAATCGTTTTTAAGGGTATCCCCATGGGGCTGCAAATGGTGGTGCTCGCGCTCAGTATGGTGCTCTTCCTGAGGGTGGTGAATCGCTTCGGCTCAGATACGGCAGCCGCCTTTGCTGCGGACATGCAGTTATGGAACTATGTGCAGATGCCCGCTCTCGCGCTCGGGGCGGCGGTTTCATCAATGGCCGCGCAAAATATCGGCGCGGGCCTCTGGGATCGGGTACGCAGCACGGCACGAGCCGGCATCGCCTTTAATTTTTTGATGACGGGTATTCCCGTTGTCTTGATTTATTTGACCGAGCGACAAAGTGTCGGTGTCTTTTTGCCAAGCGGTAGCGCCTCGGTCGATATTGCCGTGCAGATTAATCACATTGTGCTGTGGTCGTTCCCGCTATTTGGGATCACCATGGTGCTTTCGGGCGTAGTGCGTGCCGCCGGAGCCGTGATGGCACCCTTGATCATGCTTGTGGTGGCGTTGCTTTTGGTGCGCGCTCCACTTGCGGAATACAGCATCGGTCATTGGGGTGCACAGGGTGTCTGGTGGAGTTTCACCATCTCGGCGATGGTGGCAGCGCTACTCTCGATTGCTTACTACTCCGTCGGGACTTGGCGCTCAGCGCGGATGCGTGTCGAGGCCACCGCTGCTTGACCCGTGGCCGTATCGTCCGCATGAGTCTCGCGGATAATTGTCAAAAATTGCTGCACCCGATCGAGCATGAGCTTGGTTTCCCAGCCGCGGGCGTAGCCGTGTCGGACCTGTAGATACCAAAACTCTTCCGACAGTAGGGTTAGCCGTTCGCGCACATCGACCCAGGTATCGGGGTTGCCGCCTTGGCGCACGGTCAGTACGCGAGCGTCCTCGAGGTGACCGTAGCCCATGTTGTAGGAGGCAATGGCCATCCAAGTACGATCAGGCTCGGGGATGCGCGCGGGGAGCTTGGTATGCAGGTTCGCGAGATAACGACTCCCCGCGAGGATATTTTCGCGGGCATCAAAACTATCTTTGACGCCGAGCATGCGAGCGGTCCTCGGCATTAGCATCATCAGGCCTTCTGCACCATTGGGTGAGCGTGCATCCGCGCTCCAACGAGACTCTTGATAGCCGAGCGCAGCGAGCAATTGCCAATCAAGACCAGTCTCTTCTGCCGCCGTCATGAAGATCGGTTGGAGGGCTGGCAGACGTTCCGCGATATCGGACGAGAAGGCGGACGCATCAAAATCATTGAGGAGCGCGGTCGGCGTGGGCTCAAGCTCGGGACTAGAAGGCGGCGCATAGTCGCGCGCGGCGGTAGCCAAAAACTCATTGGCCTCCGCGAGTAAATCCCGACCATCGTGCCGTACGATCCACTGCATGCGACGCCTCTCCGGGAGTGCAAATGCGACTCGTAGCTCAGGAAAGAGGGGCCAGCGCTGCGCAAATTCACGGCCATCGACCAAGGTGGCATCGGCGGCCTGACTAGTGACGAGCTCAAGGGGGTCGCGGCCGAGTTGTCTCGGCAGCACCGTCCAATCCAAGGCCGCGCGTTCAATCGCTGAGCGCGTTTCGAGCACCGCCGCGGCGGTGCTATCGGCCAAGATCACAATCCGCTGACCCTGCAAGGCCGCCTCGTTCTTTGGGCGAGCGGCGCCACGCGCATACACCCAGAGGAGGGGGGACTCTGAGTAATCGCGGGTGGCCAGACCCACCCCTTTCCAGCCGCGATGCCAGGTCAACTGTGCGGCGGCGAGATCAATCTCTCGCTCTTTTAATAGGCGTCGCAGGCTCGCTCGATCTGGGGCCGTGACGATCTCAAGCTCAAGCCCAAGATGCTCGGCGAATGCCGCGGCGAGGGTGTATTCATAGCCTGCGGGTCCATCGGCACCCTCGTAATACGTCGTCGGCAGGTTGAGCGTACCCACCCGCAGGCTGCCGCGCGCCTGGATCTGCGGTAAGACTTGGGTAGCGCGCCAATCCGAGCAAGCCCCAAGAAGCATGATGCCGATCAGGGTGGCGAAACGGGTTGAGCGGGCAGTGCCGGGCGAGGCCATGTGCGTTAGAATAACCGGCTCAGGAGAGGTACCGAAGTGGTCATAACGGCGCCGACTCGAAATCGGATGGTCGGTTAATCCCGGCACGTGGGTTCGAATCCCACCCTCTCCGCCA
>RFOD01000015.1 GCA_009926865.1 Gammaproteobacteria bacterium
GCCAATGAAGTCACGGTCGTTGACACCAACCACGCGTTGCTGCGCGATCTTCAAGATCGTCTCGATATCCGCACCGTCGTTGGCAACGCGGCATACCCGAGTGTGCTCAAATCTGCAGGTGTCGCCTCCGCCGATATTCTCGTCGCGCTGACGAGTTCGGATGAGGTCAATATGATGGCCTGCGAGGTGGCGTATACCTTGTATCGCACACCCACCAAAATCGCCCGAATCCGCTCGGCGGAATATACCGCTCATCCCAAGCTCTTCAGCGAAGAGGCGCTTTCAGTCGATGTGTGGATCAGCCCCGAGCAATTGGTGACTCAATACGTTGAGCGCTTGATCCGATATCCCGGCGCGCTGCAGGTTCTCGATTTTGCCGGGGGCAAGGTCCGGCTCGTTGGCTTGAGTGCGCGTCGTGGTGGATTGTTGGTCGGCCACGCGCTACGCGACTTGCGCACGCATATCCCGAATACGGAAGCACGAGTCGTCGCGATTTATCGCAACGGTCGTAGTCTTCGGCCCGAGGGCGATACCGTTATTGAGGATGGCGACGAAGTATTCTTTCTCGCCCCCAAAGATGATATTCGCCGATTCATGGCGGAAATCCGGCGGGAAGATCAACCCGTGCGTCGAGTCGTCATCGCGGGTGGTGGACATATCGGTTACTCGCTCGCCAAGGCGCTCGAGAGTAATAACCAAGTCAAACTTATCGAACGTGACGGCAAACGAGCTCGACAGATATCTGAGCGCTTCGAAAGTACGATCGTGCTCGAAGGCGATGCAGCCGATGAAGAACTATTGATCGAAGAAAATATCGATAGCTGTGATGTATTTGTCGCGCTGACGAACTCTGAAGAGGCAAATATCCTCTCGGCGATGCTAGCGAAACGCCTCGGTGCAGCCAAAGTCATGGCACTTATTAATCGCCCGGCTTATGCCGAGCTGATGGAACACACCAGTATCGATGTTGCCATCTCGCCGCAAACGATCACGATCGGTTCTTTGTTAACGCATGTGCGTCGGGGCGATGTGGTACAGGTTCACTCGCTGCGACGCGGTGCCGCCGAAGCGCTTGAGGCTATTATCCACGGTGACGAACGTAGTTCGCGCGTTGTCGGTCATCGGGTCGAAGAAATCGTACTTCCAGAGAGTGCGCGTATTGGTTGTATTGTTCGCGGCGACGAAGTCATCATGGCCCACCATGACACCGTGATTCAGGCTGATGACCATGTGGTGTTGTTCATCACTGATCGCCGACATGTCGACCAGGTTGAAAAACTTTTCCTTGGCGTCACCGCTGGTCGACGTTAAGTGATATAGGCCACCGGCATGCTTGCGGTCGCACATCTACTCGGTTTGATGATGGCGCTCTTTGCCGTCACTTTCATTATGCCGATCATCTGCTCACTCATCATGGGCGATGGTCTGGTTATGCAATTCTTATTGGCTGCCGGTATCAACGTCGTACTCGGTATGGGCATCGCAGGTGCAACCTGGAAACATAAACGAGATCTGAAGCCCCGCGACGGCTTCATGCTCGTGACACTCGCTTGGGTAATGATGTCGCTATCGGGAGCAATCCCACTCGCAATCGCCTTACCTGAATACAGCTTTACGGATATTTACTTTGAAGCGGTTTCCGGACTCACCACTACTGGCGCAACGGTGCTCTCGGGTCTTGGAGATTTACCGCCCTCGATCAACTTTTGGCGTCACACCCTACACTGGTTTGGTGGCATGGGTATCATTGTGCTGGCCATCGCCGTACTCCCATTGCTCGGTGTAGGCGGCATGCAGCTTTACAAAGCCGAGGCACCCGGTGCCGTCAAAGACGAAAAACTGACGCCGCGCATCACTCAAACCGCCAAAATGATCTGGCTGATCTACGGTGGATTTACCATCATCGGCATTCTGGCCCTGAAGCTAGCGGGGATGAATTGGTTTGACGCCATTTGTCACGCCTTTTCCGCAGTCGCGCTCGGTGGCTTCTCCACCCAAGATGCCAGTATTGGTCACTTTAATTCGCTGGCTGTTGAGTTGGTGATGGTAGGCCTGATGCTTGCCTCCGTCGTGAATTACTCGCGTCACTTTCTAGCAGTACGTGCAATGAGCCTCCGCGGCTATCGATCCGATGCCGAAGCACGCAGCATTTTTTTAATACTGGCTGTAAGTGTGCTTGCAGTCGCCCTTTTACTATGGGTTGAAGGTACTTATTCTTATTTTGGTGACGCACTACGATTTGCGCTCTTCAATGTCATATCGGTCGCTACCACCGCAGGCTTTGGTACCGCAGCTTACGATAGCTGGCCAATCTTTGCACCTGTATGGATGATCTTTCTATCTTGTATTCTTTGTAGTACGGGCTCAACCGGCGGCGGAATCAAGATGTTCCGAACACTACTCCTGGCGCGCCAAGCACAGAGAGAAATGAAATTATTGATTCATCCCTCGGCTATCATCCCAGTTCGTATCAGCGGCCAAGTTATACAAGAACGAATTGCCGCTTCGGTATTAGCTTTCATTTTTTTGTATTTTCAAACGATCGCGGTACTCACGTTTCTGATGTTACTAACTGGACTAGATCTGGTGACATCGTTTACCTCGATTGTCGCCTGCGTTAATAACTTAGGTCCCGCACTTGGGCCGACAGGGCCAACGGGTAACTACGCGGTACTGACGGATGTACAAAGCTGGATCTGTATCGTGGCAATGATTTTAGGTCGGCTCGAGATTTTCAGTGTACTGGTGCTTTTCACGGCAGCTTTTTGGCGTAAGTAACGCCGTCGATCAATAGCGCCAGGCTTGTGCCGAAGCGCCCTCGGGCGCGTGCTTAAGCAGTCGTTCAAGCGCCCAGGGTAAGATGTCCTGTAAATGCCGCTGGCGGGCTGCCTCAACCGATAAATCATGACGTCCCGTCCAACAGGCTGACGTGTCGCGGCCATAATCAACGGATAGTTCCAATTCTGGGTATTGCTGCCTAATCGATGCTTCAAAGCTACGAACGGCGTTATCCATAAAATATTCGTCTCGATCACCGATTCGGATACGTAGCTTGCCGCGCAGCGGTTCAATGGACGCCGGTGGTAGCCGATGAACAAGTCCGAGCAGGTCATGCTCCTGGTACCAGTGCTCCGCCACATCGCCATCGATTGCACCACTTGCTCGATGCCAAATGCGTTGCGGGTAACCATCTTGATCAACCGGTGAAAATGCAGCTTCCCAGCGATCCCAAATTTCTTGGGATCGGGATTGATCGGCTAACGCTTTTTCCCATTGCATGACATCGGCTAGCAACGCAGTCGCGCGACCTGTCTTTGTTCGTCGTGCGGGGCGCGGTACCTGCAAGTGAGGTCCAATATCAAACAGCGCGTTATCGTCCTGCTGTAAATTCACTGCACCAAAGTGCCGAAAATCAATGGCGTCAGGGCAAGCCGCGAAGGCACCGTTAAAGTCTTGGGGATGACGGATCTGCCACGCTAAGGCACTCCAAGCACCCTCGCGCACGCCAAAGATAAAGCGAGCCCAGCCGCCCTGTAGTACACGAAACTCTTTTTCGATCGCCGGTAATAGCTCATATCGGATTGCATCCGCATAAGGCCCAGAATTCAAAGAATTAATTACCATAGAACTCTCGCCATAAGGCGTCGGATGCTGTAAATCAGCGATAATCATGCGAGGCGTATTAGACGCCTGCCAATATTGAAAATTCTCCCAACCTGCTTGTTGGGCTTTCCATTCCCCACTCGTGATTGAAAGACCCTCATCGGGTGGTGCCTCGCGCCAATCCGGCGGGCGACGCGGCAAACCTGAGAGGCGAACGACCAAGGGATAATGCACCTTAGAGTGCTCTGCATAGCCAGCAGGTAATGTAATGAGTGCACCTAGAAAAATATCTCGGCCCCAAAAAGCCGATAAGCGCTCACTACGAATACGCAGCGAGCGGATCCAAGGTGTATCTGCCGCGGTCGCCGAGTGGGCGATTGGATTATTCATCACGAGCGTCCCAGGGACCTGCTGACCATCCCAGTGAACGATCTCGGCAGTGGACCGCCAGCGATGCGGCGTACGGGTGGGCGACGCGCGGTCAGGCGGCTCGAGCGGTTCGATCGCAGGTAAATAGAGCTCATGCCCATCCGCTCGACGATAGGATAGATAGGGCTCAAAACTCGCTTGAACTCGATATGTACCACGCGGCAGATCGGCGAGACGCGCGTACGGGAACCCAGAATCGAAAAGAGATATCTGCTGTAAGGTACCCGGCCGCCAACTCGATATGTTGTGGCCAAAGAATGCGATCGCATCGGTCGTCGGAGTGAGTAAGCGCCGTACGTCATCGTCCGGCGCAACGGTGACCGGCGCAAACATAATCAATAAACGGCCACTGGCGGGGGCTTGCGATTGCGCAGCGGGCCACTGTACCGAGAGGACGAGGTCGCGCGCAGCGGCTGTTGAAATGGACCACAGCGCCGTGAGTAAGCATTGAGCAATAATAAGACGAGGCAACGCACACATGCGGCCAAGCCTAACGCTTACTCGATGCGCTACTCAGTAGCCAATCGTCTGCAATCCACCGGTTTTGGTAGGTGACCCTCGGCGACTCAACCCAAAATCGCCTCTCGCTCGTAAAGTCGACCAGCTACCCAAGCCAAAATCATGCCTATCGTTAATGACACACTCGCTGAGATGAGGACATTAAGAATACTTGGCGTCTCACCCCGTAGAACCTGGGTTAACAGAAAATGCTGACTCAGTGAAGGCACCATATATAGCCAAGCCGTCGGCGTCAGCCCAAGTACCCCTATAAATGCCAGGGGTAGGGTTGGGACACTGATGACCATGCCGAGATAACTTTGAGCCTCACGAAAGCTACGGGTAAACGATGCGACGACCGTCATCAGCGAAGCGCCAAATAAAATCAAAGGTGACACAAATAGCACTATCAATAGGGCGGAAACCGGGCCAAGCGCGATGCTCATACCAAATTCTTCCAGTCTGATAAATTGTAAAGTCACCGTACAGGCTGCGACAGTCAGGCTGACGGCGATCAACATATAAGCACTGGTCGCTAAGATCTTGCCGTAGATCAGATACGATCGTGGCAACGGCATGGTCAGTAACGCTTCGAGAGAGCCCCGCTCGCGTTCCCCTGCCGTGGAATCAATGGCGAGATACATCCCTCCCATCAGCATGGCAAAGATCACCAGGTAACTGAGAATCCCCAGCATCAATGCTGCGCGGCTCGCGGGGGTCGACACGTCCACGGGCTGCACCACAATCGGTGCGAGCAATAGAGGATCAACACCTCGTACCAAGAGACGGGTTTGGCCGAGCTCGGTCCCGTAGCGCTCAAGTACTCCACGTACGCGCTCCGCCTCCTTGAAGCCGCCAAACCGATCTGAGGCGTCAACAAAAAGCTGTAATGGTGCCGGCGCTGCGTTTGCGAAACGCGTGGCGAAGTGCTCAGGCACGCGCAGTACGGTTGCATGCTCGCGCTCACGTACCGCGCGACGAGCTTGCACCTCATCGAGCTCGACGGGCTTAATCGTGATATCGCGCGACTCGAGTAAACCCATCAACTGAGGTGCATACTGTGAACCCACGACCGCCAAAGTCATAGGCTCATCAAGACTATCGCCACCCCTAGAGGTCGAAATCTGCAATAGCGCGGCCAACATGATCGGCCCGAGCACTGGACCGAAGACCAACGCAGCCATAATGGTACGTCGGTCCCGTAGGTTTTCTAAAAATTCTTTGGCAAAGACCAGAAATATGCTTCGCATCAGTTGATTCCCTCTGCTGAGCCAATCAACTTCACAAAGGCGTCTTCCAAGTTAGGTTCCGCTGACTGTGCGCGAAGCTCCTCGATCGTGCCTTGAGCCACCACACGACCATGGGCAATCACCACGACCCGATCACATAGCATCGCGACTTCCTGCATGACATGACTCGAGAAAAGAATGCAGTGCCCACTCTGACGCAACGCAGAAAGTAACTCTCTTAAAGCGCGTACCGCCATGACATCAAGACCATTTGTTGGCTCATCTAAAATAAGATTTTTAGGTGCGTGAACCAGTGCGCGAGCCAAGGCGGTTTTTAATCTTTGTCCTTGAGAAAATCCTTTTGCTCTTCGATCCATGATGTCGTGCATGTCCAGTAAGGATTGCAACTCATCACAGCGCCGATCTGTCTGCGGTCGAGACATACCATGTAGCACCGCAAAGTAACGGATATTTTCTCGTGCGGTCAGATGAGGATAGAGCCCACTGGCATGAGAGAGCACACCAATACGCCGTCGTGCTTCGATGGGATCCTTGGCAATATCGACATCGTCGATCAAGATTCGACCATCGTCCGCTTTGAGCAAACTTGCAATCATTCGTAACGTGGTCGATTTACCCGCTCCGTTCGGCCCCAATAGACCGGTGATCTCACCATTCTCAGCGGTAAAACTCACCGCGGCGACCGCTTCGACCTCTGCAAAGGACTTGCGTAGATCACTGACGCGGATCATGGCGCAGGCCCTGCTAGCGATAACCAGAAGGGGGCCAGTCGTTTGCTCTCAAGACAGCGGGTGTCGATCGAAAGACTATCAGTGGTCTCAAAAAAATCCGCGAGTACGCGATCCATGCAACGGATTCCAAGTTGTCCGTGTCCCTCACCGGGCAAAATCAGATGGCGGGCATTTGCCAGTGTACGGGTGACTTTGGCGGCATCCGTAGGGGGAGTGACCGGATCCAGCGTCCCAGATAACAGAAGTGTGGGGATAGGACTCGTCAAAGGTTCATTGAAATCCGTATCCACGGGGCCCTTCGGCCAGATACGACAAAGCGGCTGTAAAAAATCGAGCATATCGCGACCGAGGTAGGTGGCCTGCAAAGCTGCGTCATTAATCGTCTTGGGATCAATGCGCGACAAATCTTCGCTGCACATAACTGTGTTATGCATTCCACTTGCCAGCGCGCGACTCAAAGATTCCGCGGTGAGTACATATAGAGCCGCAAGCGACTGATATTGACCATTGATAGCTTGGTTGATAGCTAACGGTAGCAGTGCGGCTTGCTGCGACTGGTAGCTAACGAGGCGTAGCACGAGTTTGAGTTGAGCTACACCAAACTCGAGCTGTAGGGGCTCTCCCGTTCGTGGATGGGCGAGGCTCAAAAGCTCAGCTCGCTGGGTCAATTTTTTCAGAAGCAGGCGCGTTTGCGACCCGATATCAGGAAAAGCCGAATCGCAATCAGGATCCAGTCGACAGCGCTCAAAGATACCATCGAGTGCCGCTTGTGCATGCAGTGCCAACTCGGGTCCCAGTATCGTCTCAGGTGCCACGACGCCATCCAAGACCATGCTACGTACGCGCTCTGGGTAACGACGAGCAAAATGTTGTGCAACTCGCGTGCCGTACGAGACAGCATAGATATTGAAGGTCTCGTAGCCTAAAAGTGCACGCACCGCTTCTAGGTCGCGGACGGCATGACTCGTGGTGTAGGCACTCAAATCATGCTCAAGAGCGAGTGCATCACGGCACTGCTCACTTTGGTCCAGAAACCGTGTGAGCTCCTGCTCCATCGATAAACCGGCGAGCTCGTCCAACTCATCGGCCGCGCAACGTAAAGGTGTTGAGCGACCGGTCCCACGCTGATCAAGTAATAAAATGTCACGGGTGCGACCGATGCGGGCAAAGACACTTGCCACGTGCGTATACATCGATTGGGCATCCCCGCCGGGGCCGCCGGCAAGCAGCACAATCGGATCGGAATGCTCTCGTCGACTGACAGCTGGCAACCTCACCAGCGAGAGACGAATTCGTCGAGGAGCTCCCACTCGTTCAGCGAGCTCAATCTCCAGACACTCTGCCGCAAAACTTTGAATTTCATCGACATGTGTCAGTTGGCAGGGCACAAAATCGCCGACAGCGCGAGCCTGCCGCTGCGTAGCCGTGCCGAGCCCCTCTACACTGAGCGTCGCCGAGCGAGAGACTTCGGGGTCGCTAGCGGCGAGGGTATGCGTCGGTACGCCAATAGAGACCAGCATCGCACCGAACACTTTCAACCATCGCCGAGAACTATGAGTGGTCACGGGCTGTTTTAGCCCCAGCAATCGCAACATCCACTCACGTTAGAGCATGAATGCCTCGCGTCAAGTGCGTTCCAAGTCTAAACATGGGATGTCAGGGGGGTGTTGGGGTATGACGAGTCGGGCGCTAGAATCCGCGCCAATGGCCCAGAACGCTCAATTTGATGTCATTGTGATCGGCGGTGGTCACGCCGGCGCGGAAGCGGCGTTGGCGGCTGCGCGTATGGGCGCCCGCACGCTACTACTGACGCAAAGCATCGAAACCCTTGGACAAATGAGTTGCAACCCTGCCTTTGGTGGCATCGGTAAAGGCCACTTAGTCCGCGAAATCGATGCGCTCGGCGGGGCCATGGCTCAAGCGGTCGATCTCGCCGGAATCCAATTTCGCACTTTAAATGCAAGCAAAGGCCCTGCGGTACGCGCGACGCGCGCCCAAGCTGACCGTCAACTTTATAAACAAGCCATGCGGCATCGGTTGGAAAACCAACCTCACTTGTCCCTGTTTCAGCAGGAAGTCGCCGATCTCATCGTCTCAGGTGAGCAAATCAACGGGGTTGTGACCGCAAGCGGTATTACGTTCCATGCACCCACCGTCATTTTGACGGTCGGCACTTTTCTGGGCGGCCGCATGCATGTCGGTCTGGAACAGCAATCAGGCGGAAGGGCCGGTGATCCTGCCTCCAATCGCCTGGCGGCGCGGCTACGAGAACTCCCGCTACGGGTGGGTCGACTGAAAACGGGTACCCCGCCCAGGATTGACGGTCGCAGCATCGACTACAGCGTCATGGCCGCCCAGTACTCCGACGATCCCCTGCCGGTATTTTCCTTTTTAGGCCGCGCCGAGCAGCATCCGCGCCAACTACCCTGCTTCATTACGTACACCAACGAACGTACCCACGACATTATCCGTGGCGGGTGTGATCGCTCACCGATGTTCACGGGTCGAATCGAGGGGACAGGACCGCGTTACTGCCCATCCGTCGAGGACAAGATTCATCGCTTTGCGGATAAATCATCGCACCAAATCTTTGTGGAACCCGAAGGGCTTAATACGCATGAGATTTATCCCAACGGTATTTCCACGAGCCTACCGTACGACGTTCAAGTAGAATTTGTTCGCAGTATTAAAGGGTTTGAAGACGCGCATATCACTCGCCCAGGCTATGCGATCGAATATGATTACTTTGACCCCCGTGATCTACATGGCTGGCTTGAAACCAAGATCATCAAAGGCCTTTTCTTTGCGGGTCAGATTAATGGCACGACAGGTTACGAAGAAGCAGGCGCGCAAGGTATTGTCGCTGGCATCAATGCGGGATTGCGTACCCGAGGTTTGGCGCCGTGGGTGCCGACACGTAGTGAGGCTTATCTAGGCGTCCTCATTGACGATCTCATCACTCGGGGTGCGAGCGAACCTTACCGAATGTTCACAAGCCGGGCAGAACATCGCTTGCTACTGCGCGAGGATAATGCGGACCTGCGACTTACACCCTTTGCGCAAGAACTCGGCTTAATCGATGAAGAACGCTGGGCATTCTTTGAGCGCAAACGGGAAGCCGCTGACCGCGAGGTCGCACGCTTACAACGAGTCTGCGTCAAACCTGCGGTAGCCTTACCTTGGTCTGAACGGCATGAGTTGCCCGCGCTCTCACGCGAAGTCTCTGCGTTTGATTTGTTGCGTCGACCGGAAGTGTCTTACGAGCAACTACAGGACTTGGCACAAGACTGTGAAAGTTTAGCGGTCGATGATCCGATGCCGTCACTGGCCGCTCTCGATAGCCGACTACCTGCCGCAGTCCGTCTGCAAGTGGAGGTACGCGCCAAGTACGCGGGCTATATTGATCGCCAGACCGAAGAAATTGAACGAACCCGTCGTCACGAGTCGCTTAACTTGCCTGCTGATCTGGATTACGAGCGAGTCGCTGGCTTATCCAATGAGGTTAAGCAGCGATTAAGCGAATCGAGACCCGATACGCTCGGACAAGCATCGCGACTACCCGGGATAACCCCCGCTGCCGTTTCGGTACTCTTAATTCATCTCAAAAAGTCCGATCGCACCCGGAACGACACGCCGCGAAGCCTTACTGCTTAATCCGCCTACCAAGTCCAACTACCGCGGAACGGTCGTTGAACGACTTGGCTGCGCGGTCGTCCTATTCATTGGTATGTTGAGCCTATTATTCAGTTAGAACATCACCGTCCCAGCGGGGCGGGCATTTGCGGGGGCGCACAGCATGACTACAGATACCCAAGTAAGAGCAGACGGCACCTATCCCACCGAAGCGCTGCGTCAAGATGCGATCACGGCAGCCGTCGTACAAACTCGCGTAACCGGTGTTGATGGTGGCAACCCTGCGCCGGGTATCCGTCGTAATCTCGATTATTTTTTGGAATCGATCGATATCGCTCAAGGTTATGGCGGGCGCTGCGATTTATTGCTATTCCATGAATTTCCCATCACCGGGTTCACTAATTGGACTCGTGATCAGCACTATAATTTATCCATTGAAGTGCCAGGCCCAGAAGTCGCTGAGGTTTCAAAAAAAGCACAGCAATATAATTGCTACATTATCTTTGGTACGTATGCCAAAGACCCTGTGAACTGGCCAGGACACATCTTACATCTGATGGTGATGTGTAAGCCGGACGGCAGTGTGGTGTCACACTGGAAGCAACGTAACGTACGCGGCATGTTCCCAGGTTCTGAGCAATACACCTCAGTGATCTATGATGTTTATGACCGCTTCGTCGAGATGTACGGGCTCGATGCGGTCGTACCCGTTGAACGTACCGACATTGGCAACATTGCGATGTCAGCGGTGCAATTTGAACCAGAGCTTTTTCGCTGTATGGCGTTCAAAGGCGCCGAGATTATCTGTCGTGTCGCCACCGGTGGATTTGAATGGGACGATATGCGATTAACGTCCTACCACAATAGTCTCTACACCCTGGTGGCCAATAATTCGGTCGCAACTCATGAGCGCAACCCTGGATTTTTTGAGGACACCGGCTACGGTGGACCCGGTCGATCATCTATTTTCGGTCCACGTGGGGTAGTGCTTGCCAAAGCGGGTGCGTTCGAAACACGCGAAGCGGCGCGTATTCCGATTGCTGAATTCCGAGCTAAACATCGGATTCCAGATCTACATCTAACACTCTACAAACCTATCTTTGATCAATATGTTGAGAGGTATGCCCCAAACGGCTACCTAGATTATCTACCTAAAGATAAACGCGAAGCGTTCAAACACTTCGTCTCACGCGCAAAATGGCAGCACTACTGGTAACACTCTGCGAGGCCACATAGCGAATACTTGCGAGCGATGTCGTGCTCGCGGATGAGCTCACCCGTCTCAATATCTCTTTGTTGTAAGATGCCATCAAAGAAATTACTGAGCCAGAACTTTCCGGGCTCCGCTGATGCTTGTAGACGCGACCAGCCCTTACGCTCGGGTACGTCGTAGCGTTGTATCAATTGTCCGGTAGAATCAAACATAGCCGCACCCATTCCCGTTGCCATCAATAAGCGTCCATCGGGTAAGCAGGTGAGTCCATAAGTGCCGTCGGTCGTATCGTCAGGTAAACACAGCCAGTCGTCCAATTGTTCGCGGCGCTGAAGATCAAAACGCATCACTCGTCGGCCTGTCTCTGAAACATAGACGAGAGTCCGACCGTCGGGTGCGAGGCTCATATGTGTCACGCCATGAAAGCGAAACTTACCGCCATCAATGCTGACGGCGAGCGGCTCGGCTGTCGCCTCATCGCGCGAACAAAGATAGGCCTTCGGCTTCGGCTGCGCGGGATCCTCCCCATGGGTACTGTGAACCCCTGCGACAAAGCGCCCATCCGGTAGAAACTGAATCGAACCGATACGCGCCTTGGGTAAAAACTCAAAGCTGGGTAGACGTTGACCATCCGCGGCAAAGCGCGTCACATCATGTGCACTGGGATCGGCTGCCCAAAGCTCTTGATGGCGATGATCAAACGCGAGCCCAATGACCAAGCCCACGTTACCGGTGCGTAATTCACCTTTGAGAACCAGGTCATGATCATAGTGGAGAATGCGACCTGGGCCGCTATGACGACGTAGATCAACATTCTGATCATCGACATCGGTCGCCGCCAAAAAAATATCGCCTTCGACAAAGCTCATGGGGAGGACTCCAAGAGGTGGCATGCTGTCACACCCCCCTCAACAGAATGGAAATCGGGAATTCGGACACCACAGCGCACTGTCGCCTGGGGGCAGCGCGTTCGAAATACGCAACCGGAAGGGGGCTGCAGCGGTGATGGCAATTCCCCCTGTAATACGGTGCGGGGGCGCGACCGCTCGCGTGCGGGATCCGGTACGGGCGCTGCATCAAGTAGTGCGCGGGTATAAGGATGGCGTGCATCAGAAAATAACGCGTCTGCAGTTCGGTATTCCATGGTCTTACCGAGATACAGCACAAGCACTTGATCGCTCACATGACGGATGACGGATAAGTCATGGCTGATAAATAAACACGCGATACCCAGCTCCCGCTGTAACTCGGACAATAAATTGAGTATCTGCGCGCGGATCGACACATCCAAGGCGCTGACCGACTCGTCACAAATCAATAACTTTGGTTGACCGATGAGCGCCCGGGCAATATTGGCGCGCTGACATTGTCCGCCCGAAAACTCATGGGGATAGCGATTCGCTAATTCCGGGCGTAATCCGACGCGCTGCATGATGTCAGCGACCTGCGTCTGACGCGTCGCGGCACTCCATTCGGGGTGAAAGAGCGCCAATGGCTCACCGATTTGTTCGCCCACTGTCATACGCGGATTGAGGCTGGCGTAAGGGTCTTGAAAAACCATCCGCACATCACGTCTCAAAGCCTGCATCTCGTGGACTGTAAACGTGTTGACATCTTTACCCCGCCAAAGAATTTTGCCCGAGGTGAGTGGTACCAGCTTAAGTACCGTACGCGCTAACGTTGACTTACCACAGCCGGACTCACCCACCACGCCGAGCGTCTGACCGGGCTGTAGTTGACAGCTGACCCCATCGACCGCTTTGACACTAAGTCCCTGTCTATGCGCCTCACCGCGCACCGGGAAATGGACGCGAACATCGTTGAGCTGCAAAAGAGGAGTGGAGGAGGACATCAAGCGGGATCTCCTTGATCACGCCCCGGGTCATACCCAGAAAGTGGATGCCAGCAGGCGACTCGGCCGGAGTCCAAAGATATGAGGGGTGGACATTCGCTGACACAATCGGCTTGTGCATGAGCACAGCGGGGCGCAAATGCGCAACCGGGCGGCAATGCAACAAGATCAGGCGGTTGACCTTCTATTGCGGGCATCGTCAAAGCGCGGGGCTGATCTGAACGCGGCAGACAATCGAGGAGAGCCCGGCTGTATGGGTGGCGAGGTGAGGCAAACAAAGATTCCACCGGAGCCGACTCTAAGGTGCGTCCCGCGTACATCACCATGACCTGATCACAGGTACCTGCCACCACGCCCAAATCATGCGTCACTAGCAGGATCGCGGTACCGGTGTGCTCAATGACTGCACGGAAAATGCCGAGCACGTCGGCTTGTACGGTGACATCGAGCGCAGTCGTCGGTTCATCTGCGAGGACGAGCGCGGGTTTCAAAATGAGAGCGAGGGCGATCATGATCCTTTGACGCATCCCGCCAGAGAGCTCAAAGGGATACATGGAAAAACGTCGCTCTGGGTCGGCGATCCGTACCCGCTCCATGATTTCCAGCGCCCGCCGCCGAGCTGCAATCTGATCTTGCTGCTCATGAACACGCAAGAGTTCGCAAAGCTGGCTACCCACGGTGAGATGGGGTGTCAGCGCAGTCATCGGATCTTGGAAAATCATGGCGATCCGCCGACCGCGCAAGCGGTTCCATGCCTGACGGCCGGTGCCGAGCAACTCTTCGCCTTCGAAACGGATACTGCCCTCCACGATGGCTGAATCGCTCAGGAGTCCAGCGAGTGCTAAGCAGGTCTGTGTCTTACCCGAGCCGGATTCACCTACTAAGCCCAGACATTGCCCGCGATCCAGCGTAAATGACACCTCATCGACCGCGCGAAGTTCGCCGCGTGGAGTGCGATAACGGACGGAGAGGTTTCGGCACTCGAGTAAGCTCACGATTCAACCTGTACCGCTAACATGTGACCTCGCAAGACCCACACCAGCGCTAACGCGGGCAGCATTGCCAGCGCCGCTAATAAAAAAGGCGTATCTAAACCCCAACCGGTATAGATCAAGCCGGACAAGGCACCCCCCATAAACCGAGCCAAGCTGGTCGATGACTGCAAGGTGCCGAGCAACATTCCCCGTGTATTGGCGGGCGCACGCTCAGCGAGCAAAGATTGCAAACTTGTCATGAATAAGGCGGTCGCGAAAGCGGACACCGCCATGGCCCCCCAGACATTCATGATGGAGTCGCTCCATGCAAGACCCATCCAGCTTGCAGCGAATCCAAGTATGGCCACACCCACGAGCCGCGACTCACCCCAACGAGCCACCAAACGACCCGTCACCTGTAATTGCATGATCGCGATCAATAAACCATGAAAGCCGATAAGTAAGCCGATGTCACGACTATCGGCCGTAAACTTATCGAATAACCATAATGCGAATAGGGTCTCACGCATCGCTGAGAATGCGATGACCCACCAAGTCAGTATCAAAATACTTTGCACCCACCGTTCAGACCACCATACAAACGGCGCTACGCTCGCGCGTGCCGACGATGGTACGGCGCTTTGCCTGGACCGATGAGCATCAGTCCGACTCTCGGGTAACCACAGGTAAATTGATATCAAAGAAATTGTGGACAGCGCAGTAGCGGCCACAGCAGGCGCGACTAAATTAGCCGAAGCAGGGTCCCCCGGACCCGCCAAGACGCCGCCGATGAGTGGACCGATGGTTAAACCCAACGCAAACGCAGCAGAAATGCTCGCCAATGACCGAGTGCGATCTTTGGCTGGAGCGATGTCCGACACATACGCATAGGCCGCAGATAAATTTCCTGAAGTGAATCCTGACAGGCGGGACAGTACTAGCACCCCTACGGACCCGGAAAGCGCTAATAGGCCGTATGCCAGTGCATGACCCGCCATGCTTAGCATGAGCACGGGTCGGCGGCCGACCCGATCACTCCAACGACCTAATAACGCCGCCCCCACAAATTGGAAAAGTGCGTGTAGCGAGATGACAAAGGTCAACCAACCCGTAGAAATCCCGAGTCGCACCCCGTAGAACGGGATCAACGGCATCAGGATGCCTAAACCAAGGAGGTCAACGAACACGACCCCAAATAGCACGGCCATCCTGAGCCGATAAGACGGTATCTCGCTGCTAGCGCTCGACATACCGCTCGGTCACTGTAGTGGGTTAGCTCTGCACACTACGTAATGGGACCGCTTTATGCACCCAATTATTGGGGTCTTCTCGCCGCGCAGGGGATGGAATCACCATAATTCGACGCGACTGCTCGGCAAGCATTTTTTCTACGTCGATTTCCCAACCTCGTGAAGCCCACTCTCGCACCTTACTGCGAAACTGAAACTCCATCCCATCCGTCTCGGTCAAAAACTCTTCGCTCGCTGAAGCTGGCGGAAAGACAGGCCGAATGGCTTCGACCACATCGGTGTCTTCTTTGACCGCTTTCATAATGCTGGCCAGACGCTCTTCATCTTGTGCAGGATCCATCAAGAAGTTACGCGCCTGCACGCCAAAGGTCCGCGTACGAAAAGCATCAATTGGCACTTTCACCGAAAAAGTGATGATTGACATGCCTTCCTGAAATACAGGCTGAATACGATGACAGACACCGACCAGACTGAACTCTAGTGATACGCTGGTGAACCCTCGATCGGGATTGAGCACCTTGGCCATCTCGCCGGTTTTTTGTTCGACTTTCGGGGCTGGCCGACGACGTTCAACGCGACCTCCGTGCTCAGTCGGCTGGATAGGAACCACCATCACCTTGGGTGAGCGGCGCGTACCAAAGGTAGGATGTACGAAATTGATATGCGCCGTGTCCAAAGAATTTTCTTCAAAGCGCTGCCAATTGACATTGGCCTCCGCACGATAAGGAATTAACCGCCAATGTTCAGGATCATCGAACTCCGGTAGTAAATCGGGGATCGCGGGGCGCTCTGATTCGGGCAGGTCGCCCAAAAAGACCCAGACCCAGCCATATTTTTCTTGGGTGGGGTAAGAGTCAATGCGCACGCGCTTGGGAATTTCCGCATCCTCGCCTAAGGCGGGGATTTTCACGCAGCGTCCTGCGGCATTGAATTCCCAGCCGTGGTACGGGCAGGCAATGTGATCGCCCTCTGTTGTGCCATTGCACAACGCCGCACCTCGATGACAACACGTATTCGCTAAGCACACGGCCTGGCCCACCGAATCGCGGAACAGCACAAAATCACAACCGAGCATTTGGGTGCCGAAAGGCTTATCTGCCACGACTTCGGACGACAAAGCCGCGACATACCAATTATTGATCAGCATTTCGACCTCCGGGGTGTCTGCGTACCCGACGACGGGCCCGCCCTAAATCCTTTATATGACAAATAATACATTGATTCAGACTCAAACTCGCGTTCGGCCGCTACGCATGCGCGTCAAACGGATGTGATGGTCGTAATGATCGCCGCGGTAATAGGCGATCAGCCGCTCGACAGGCCGCTGTCGACTATCAAACACCACAAGACGGATACGAACCAATGGGGAACCCACCGGCACATCTAGTAAACGCGCCGATTGCGCATCGGCGAGCGTCGCGCCAATTAGCTGATCTGCCCAAGCGATATCCACCCCCTTGCGTTCCAGGAGAGTAAGCATCGGATGAGTATTGAGCTCGGAGGCAGCAAAGCGAATTTTCAGATTCCCTGGAATAAAGGTTTCGATGAAGCCAATCGGTCGCCCATCCAGTAAACGAACGTGCGATGCGCGCTGTACCGATGCGCCCTCAGGCAGCTGCAGATCGCGAGCCGTTTCGACATCCGCCCGCAGCCACTCGACCGTCGCATCACGTAATCGCGTATTCGCGCCGAGTCGTCGCACCTTGCGCAGTAGCTGCTCCATGTCACCCTGCACGGGCGCGTCGGCTAAATCTTCGGTGACAAAGGTGCCACGCCCTGGGCTACGATAAATCAAGCGCTCATTTTCTAAGAGCGACAACGCCTTTCGTGTCGTGATCCGCGACACTTTGAACAAAGCGCCAAGCGCCTCTTCCGTCGGTAATTGACTACCTGCTCGATAGCGACCTTGAAAAATCCAGTCGCGTAAGACCGCGTGAATGTAGAGATATCGTGGGCCACGCGTGTCGCTAACAAACGGCTTGAGCGGAACCCTAGAGGTAGACCGACGAGATTTTTTTGGAATAGGTGACATGAGATGAACGGCTCAGGGTGAGAGTCCGGCATCGGTCGACACCACCGACGCGCGCCGTTGTGGGATCCACATGGCGAGGACACCAAAGACTAAGAAGACTAAAAGCACGCCTAGCATCGCGCCGGGGTAATTCCAAGGCTCCAACCAAATCTCCTCGTAAAATCCGTAACGTGGAAAAAATTCACCCAGGGGAATCCATAAAATCGCTTTAGTAGGAATAGCGTAGCGAATCGCGGCCATCACGCGAGTGAAATGAAATAGTTGGTAAAGCAGATAACCACCCCACAACAGCAATACAGCCAATACGCCATACGTTACAGGGTGCTGATAACCCAAGTAACGCGCATCGCCCATGAATAATGAAGCGGCGTAGCAAAACCACAGCACCGTCAAGGTTTCCATGAAGGTAATACGACCGTAGTTACGGTCGATCGCCGCCGCTTGCTGCGGCTTACCGAGATTCAAATGCAAGCGCTTTTGAAGCCAGCGAAATGCGTTACAGCGCGTATCACGATCCAATATGAAATACACCAATATCGCAATACATATGCCGACGGAACCTTGTATGAACAGTAGATTCATCGGCCGGCGCGCACCTTCGATATCCGCCATCGGCAAATTCAATGAGATTTCATTGAACTTAAAGGCATATGCCGCCCAACCGGTCCACATCAATAGCGCTGATAAATAGCCGAGTAGCGTCGCGCCACTTTCTCGCGGATGACGTACGGCCATCCACAGTAGTACCAACGAGAAAAGGCCCAGAGGGAGTAAAACCATAAACGCCTGCTCACGACCCAGTAAGCGATATGCGCCGACGCTCAAACTATGAGTGAGCGGTGTCCCCAAAAATGCCACCAACAAGGCCAAAAGGCCGATCCATGGTGGCTGATGCCAACGACTCATTGATAGGGTTCTTGTGGTCATGACTTCCCCGTTCGCATCACACATGGCACTTGCAGCCCCTTTGTATTATCGATATAACAATTTTTCGCCTTCGCTGCGCAAGCTTTATTCATGAGTTCTAGGTACGGTCGCATGCGTTCACTGAAATATGTTTTAGCCCTTGTTTTGCTCCTCGTGGGTCTCGCTAGCGAGGTCAGCTCCGCCTCCGTGTTGGTTCGCGGTATCGGTAGCGAACCTGAGAGCTTTGATCCTCACAAGGCAGTTGGCACGTCGGCCTCAGTCATCACATACGACTTGTTTGAGGGTCTCGTGACTGTCGATGCACGCGGCGAAGTCGCGCCGGGTGCGGCTGAATCTTGGACGACCAATGCGGATCGCTCGGTATATACCTTCAAGCTTCGTCCCGGTTTGAAATGGTCAGATGGCACAGCCTTGACGGCTGAAGACTTTGTCTATTCCATGCGGCGGCTGTTGATGCCGCAGACCGCGGCGCGTTACGCCTCATTTTTGTATTTGATCAAAGGTGCACGCGCCTATAACACGGGGCGCGGCACGGCCGAAACCGTCGCGGTTCGCGCGCCTAACCCCACCACCGTTATTTTTGAACTCGAAGCGCCGGGGCCTCAGTTTTTAGAGATTCTGACCGGAGTAGCGGCTGTTGCCGTCCCGCAACATGCGATTGAAAAGCATGGTCGCGAGTGGACCCGCCCCGGGAACCTCATATCTAACGGGGCCTATCAATTAACGGCCTATTCGCCCAACACCTTTATTAAGGCGAAGCGCAATCCTTATTTTCACTCGCTGAATCAAGTCAAGGTCAGCGAAGTCACCTACGTCCCCTTAGAAGATGACAATGCGAGTCTGAAGCGCTTTCAATCCGGCGAACTAGATGTCACCCAAAGATTTCCGCCAGCGCAACTCGATCGACTACGTAAGGCTAAATCGCCGGCGCTTCGGGTATCACCAGGGCGCGGCAGTACGATGCTCGCTTTGAATACCAAGCGAGTGCCGTTTGACGACCCACGCGTTCGCAAAGCACTTGCGCTTGCGCTGGATCGCGATGTGCTAACTCAAAGAATTCTGCGGGGCACGGCTGAGCCTGCTTACTCTTTAGTGCCCACTAGCATCAGCAACTATCAGAGCGAAATCCCAGATTGGTCAAAGAAGCCTTTGACAGCGCGACAACAAGAGGCCAAAGCCTTACTGGCACAAGCGGGATATGAGCCTGGCAAGCCACTCAAATTTACCATGCAGTATTACACTGAAAGTAAAACCCGCACGTTGGCCGTCGCTATGGTATCGATGTGGCGCGCGGTTGGCGTCAATTGCGAACTGATCAACAAGGATCTCGGCGCAATTATCTCTTCGGTACAGTCCTTGAACTACGAGGTTTCACTTTATGCGTGGTACTCATCGTTTGACGATCCGGGTACTTTTCTGGATCTATTGATGACCAAAGAGCGCCGCTCAATCACCGGCTACTCGAATAGCGACTACGATGCAGCAGTACGCGCTGCCAATCGGCAGGCAGATCCTGCTTCACGCAGCAAATCCTTGGCTGCCGCTGAAACCATCTTGATGCGCGACATGCCGGTGATTCCACTCTTTTTTGCAGAGGGTCAAAAGCTGGTGGGTCCGCGGGTCGAGGGTTGGATCGAAAATAGCCGGGGTGCAAATCTGACGCGTTATCTCGCGCTCAAAGGCAGCTAAGTGTGACACGCTATCTGCTCACCCGTATCGGGGTGATGGTGCCGACGTTTCTGATCATCGTCACCTTATCGTTTTTTTTGATGCGCGCAGCGCCGGGTGGGCCATTTGATGCGGACGCACAGCTCGCGCCGGAAGTCCTTGAAAATCTTCGCGCCGCTTATGATCTCGATAAGCCGTTGTGGTCACAGTTTGGCATTTTTATTTCGGGTGTCTTCCAAGGAGATCTGGGGCCGTCCATTGGCTACCCGGACTACACCGTCTCAGAGCTCATCGCTATCGGGCTGCCGGTCAGCTTAAAGCTCGGACTCACAGCACTCACCCTCGCAGCACTGCTGGGCACGGCACTCGGTGTCGTGGCGGCGTTGAACCAAAACCGCACCCTCGACTACGCCATCAGCACCTTGGCAATGACGGGTATTGCTGTCCCCACCTTGATCACCGCTCCGGTACTCACTCTCTTATTTGGGGTGATCCTTAAATGGCTACCGGTCGGTGGCTGGGGGGAGGGTGATTGGCGGCATATGGTGTTACCGGTGACCGCGCTGGTGTTGCCTCAGCTAGCGATCGTGGCGCGACTCGCTCGAGGAAGCCTGCTTGAAATCTTGAATCAGCCCTTTATTCGCACCGCACGCGCCTGTGGCTTGCCCGAATGGCGCGTAATTGGCCGACACGCGCTGCCGCCCGCACTCAGTCCACTCATCAGTTATCTCGCACCCGCCGTTGCGGGCATCATGACGGGATCGATCGTGATTGAGCAAATCTTCGGCCTACCTGGCGTTGGACGATACTTTGTTAACGGCGCACTCGGCCGCGACTATCCGTTGGTCATGGGGGTCGTGATTGTTTATGCCGCGGCGGTATTGATCATGAACCTGCTTGCGGATTTGCTGTACGGGGCTGTCGATCCTCGCTCGCGCAAACGTATGCTTGCCTCTTGAGAGACCACCTATGTCCGCCACTGAATCGCCCATTTCCCCCGCGCGTGACGCACTCGTACAAGCCGCCGCCGAGATTCGCGGCAAATCCTTATGGCAGGGTGCATGGGAGCGGTTTTTACAAAATCGTAGTGCGGTGTTCGGGCTTTTTTTACTCGGCGCCATCACGCTTTTTGCTCTTCTGGCGCCACTGTTGTCGCCCCACGACATGGAGGAAACTTATTGGGAGCGTATTCAAATCGCGCCTACACTAGAGGATTCACATTGGTTCGGCACAGATTCCAACGGACGTGACCTGCTTGTTAGGGTCGCCGCAGGCGGCCAGATTTCTTTGGCTATTGGTTTAGTGACCGCGTTAACATCGCTCATTATTGGGATTCTTTATGGAGCGATTGCTGGCTATGTCGGTGGTCGTTTAGACCAATGGATGATGCGGTTCGTCGATATCCTGTATGCGCTCCCTCTCATTTTTTTCATCATCATTTTGGTTACTGTGTTCGGTCGAAATATCATATTAGTGTTTTTAGCGATTGGATGTGTTGAATGGCTGACCATTGCACGTATTGTTCGCGGTCAAACTCTGGCAGTCAAAGAAATGGAATACATCGAATCGGCACGAGCGCTAGGAGTGCCTTTTTTTCGTATCGTGTCACGACATGTGCTACCCAATGTCATCGGGCCCGTGATCGTGTTCTCCACCTTACTCATTCCGACGGTGATTCTAGTCGAGAGCTTCTTGAGCTTTCTCGGGCTCGGCGTCCAAGAGCCGGGCACGAGTTGGGGGCTTCTGATCTCGCAGGGAACAGCCACCTTGGATGGCGCGCCTTGGTTGCTCCTGATACCTGCCGCATTTCTTGCTGCAACAATGTTTGCCTTCAATTTCATTGGAGATGGACTTCGTGACGCTCTGGATCCCAAGTCAAAATAAAGTGCGACGTTTTTCCACACTATTGGCCGTGCTTGGGTGGGCTGCGGTGCTGACGCAGCTTTACTTGAGTGTTGAGGCTGAAATTCGTGCGGGTCGCGGCGCAGCGTTTGGCGTACTCATGTACACCGGCTACTTCACCCTATTAACGAATATTTTTTGTGCCGCGGTAGCTTCGGCTCATGCTTGGCCAAAGAGTACTGCAAAACTCGGGGACACCCTGCGTGCTCCCTGGGTGGTGAGCGCCGCCACCTTATCAATCGTCATGGTCGGCAGCATTTATTTCGCGCTCTTGCGAAATATGTATAACCCGCAAGGGATCAATTTTTGGGTCAATAGCACCCTGCATTACGTGATCCCCCCACTGTTTATGATTTTTTGGTGGCAAATCATCCCACGAGGAGGGCTGGTTCTCAGTGATGTGTGGCGCATGCTTACCTACCCCGTCGCCTACCTGATATATCTGATTGTGCGTGGCGAGGCGACGGGGTTATACCCCTACTTTTTTATCGATGTACCCCGTATTGGCTACGGTCATGCACTGACCAATGCAGCGTTAATTTCAGGTGTTTTCGCCTTATCCGCCGTGCTCATGGTGTTTATCAAGCGGCGCTGAGGGACTCTACAGGCCCTTGCCTGCATTCGCTTGTCGGCAGTGAGCTGTGAGTGAACCGACGCCGAGATCGGCTGATAGCACTCGCAGGCATGCTGTTCGAGCTGCTGACGATGACGGACGTATATACGGCCACGGGTAGTTTCAATGGCCCCTACGGCCTGCAGTTTGCCCATCGCCTGTGTCACCCCCTCCCGTCGGACACCCAGTAATTCAGAAAGTTCTTGTTGGGTTACCTGCAGATCGTGATGTGCTGTGAGATCCTGATAAAGGAGCAAGGTTTTCGCTAATTGTTGATCGATGTAATGCAGGCGATTGCACACAGCAGATCGCGTTGCCTGTACAAAGATATGTTCCATCGCAAATCCAAGTTGTTCGACAAGCGCCGGTGAATGCGTAAATGCTGCTTTTAGCGTTGCCACATCTAGCTCCCAAACGTCACCGGCTTGGCGAACCGTTGCGAAATAAGGTGGTGCCGACCAGCCATATAACTGACATACCCCGAGGATGGCACCCGAACCGAGTATGGCCACCTCCGCGCTACGACCGTCCGAAAGATCTGCACCTAAGGAGACGATAGCGGTGTCTAAAACATATATATTTTTTCGGGTCACTGATGAGAGATCAAGGCGTTCGCGGTGGCGAAGTGAGCGACGATGACGCTTTTGATATAGAAGCGGAAGCTCCTTTTGAATCAATTCCATGAAATCAAGATGCCGTGGCAAGCCATCGTTCATCAGCGATCTCCTTCTTTGTTATGACCTTATAGTGATCAATGTGTGTTTGTAAAAACACGGAGTGCCTTCATTTTGAATATGAATGCATCCGAAGTAAGTGCGAAAGCGCACCTATTTACAGAATATTATTTTTGAGATATCGAGTGTCTCGATTGCTTGACACCGAGCATTGACCGATCTGCTTTTTTTGCGAGCGTTAATATTGAATTCATCCCAGAAAAATAGCCTTCTGCATAACCTATGCTTGCACCAAAGAATATAGAGTCTTCTCCATAACAAAGAATCATATTATCGAGTTTTTTTCTCAAGTCTTTGATGACTGTCTCTCGAAGCCATTTAGAGTGTTCCGTACTGATAACTGGTATCGTCACAATAAATTCGTCACCCCCTAATCTCGCAACGAGCCAGTCGTCGCGACGCTTAAAATAACTCTTTAAGAGACCAGCGACGCTTCTCAGAGCTTGGTCACCGATATGATGACCATAGTGATCGTTGATAGCCTTGAAGTTATCGAGATCAATAACAAGTACCATCCATGGTGCATTTATTATTTGACGCTCGCGTGAGACCGTGCGTACATATCGACGCAGCCCGCGCCGATTCGCAATGCCGGTTAAGGGATCACAAATACTGCGCCGGTACCATCGCTCTGCATGACGTTGTGCGTACGCGATGCGCAACCACGCCCAGCCACTCCAAGCCAAGAGTACTGCCGTCAACGCGTGTGAGGTGGCGTGAGTTGGCAGCCATGCCAATAACGCCATCTCTACCGTCAGGTCCGCGGAGAGGTGATGCGACAACGCTTCTTGCCATGATTGATAAATCGACCACAGCAAGATGAGCGTAACCACGAGGAGCGCACCAAGCGACTGGACTGCTCCCCATGCGTTCGCGAGCAACCTACTCCTCGCCATCGATGTAGCCATCGGCGACATGCTGCCAAGGTTTCAGGGTGACTGCCGTAGGGGATGCCGCGAGCCATCAGAGAAGAAGTCGCGGGCGCGACATGCTACTAGCCATTGGGGTTGGCGCTTGGGCCACACGCGGAGTTGCATAGCTGCGCCGCGCGGTGTCGTAGCATTCGCAAGCGCCCGCTTCGAGACCCGTACGATCAATGATCGTAACCTGACCGCGCCGGTGACGGATCAAACCGGCTCGCTGCAAGCGACCTGCCGCCTGCGTCACCCCTTCGCGACGCACGCCTAATAAATGCGATAAAAACTCCTGCGTAATCGCCAGCTGATTGGTGGGCAACCGATCCTGTGCCAATAAGAGCCAACGGCACAAGCGTTGATCAAGACGATGGTGGCGATTGCAAACTGCGGTCTGGGCGACCAAGCCCATTAAGGCCCAGGTGTATTGAATCAATACTTGTTGTAGCTCCGCAGAACGGAAGAACTCCCATTTGAGGGCGCGTTTATCAACCCGCAAAGCAGTCCCGGACTGCAGTACCACTGCGCGATCGGCCGATGGTTTGTCATCAAACATAGCGTCTAGACCCACCACACCTTCTCGACCAATAATCGCAAACTCTGCCGAAAAACAATCCTTGAGCACGTGGTGCATTGTTACCACGGTGGTCAAGGGAAAATACACGTGCGCAGGTTTTCGACCGACATCCGCCAACACATGTCCGTTCGTAAGCTCAACACGGTCGAGTCGCGGCATTAGTTTTCTGCGCGCTTCTTCAGGCAATTGACGAAGCAGTTCGTTACGTTCGAGATCTTCTACTAAGTTCATGCGACATTCTCCGAATTCTTGAGTTAACTAAGTCAACAAAGTGCGGCTCAACCACGACTTAGGGATAACGCTACGAGCACTGGGCCTATTCAATCGGTGCGGGACCGTACGCTCAATGAGATTTACATATCTGGAATTGTGCGTATGAACACCCGGAAAACCGTTTAATGCGTCACATCGAGTGCACTGCGATGTAGTTCCTGAGCGACGGCGAATTGCTTGTTGAGCTGTTCCCGATACTGCGGGGATTCTTTGATTGCCTGCTCAAAATACCGCATCGCTAATGCGTAATCTCGCTCACGCATTGCAATTTGACCCAGATTAGAAAATGCGGCGTGCAACGGTAAAAATTTCGCATAGACTTTTAGCGCTGAACCATAGTCGCCTTCACGTGCGAGCAGCTCACCCAGCAGCGTATAGCGTTCGGGGATGGTATCTAAGGCGGCTCTGATGCCTATTTGAGAAGCACTTTGAGTCTGGGTATGCGCCTGGAACGCGAGACGTAACTCAGCTTTAGCTACGACGAGATCGTCTTGTCTTAGCGCGATCCGCGCCCGCGCTAACCGGGCTTGCTGCAGGGCGGGCTCTCGGTGCAATACTTCCTCGAGGTGCTGTATGGCTAAAGACCACTCACCCAAGCCCTCGTTTGCCAACGCTAAGCCAAGTCGAGCCTGCAGATGGTCAGCATCATGAATCAGAGCGGCGTTAAACGCTTCGCGGGCAGCCATGTATTGACGTAGTTGTAGCCTTGACCAACCAAGCCGCTGAAGATTTTCACCGTCACGATCCGCTCGGCTTGCTGCTACCACCCAAGTGTCGTGTGCGGCCTGCCAGCGATGCTGCGCTTCATGGATCAAGGCAATGCGCCAGAGCACTTCATCGCCGAGAAACCCCTCAGGGAATGGCGCGCCTGTCGCAAATGCCGTTGCCAATAATTGTTCAGCGAGCAGGTAATAGCGCATCGCCTCTTCAGAGCGGCCGGCCCCCGCCGCCGCATCGCCTTGGCCAAGCAGAGCACGTAATCGCTCAAGCGAAATCAGTTCAACAGACTGCTCGGTAGCATCTAAACGCTCGGACGTCGTATGGCGAACCGCGGCCCCGGTTGTACAACCGACCAGTAGCAGGGGTACCAACAATAGCGGCACCCAGCGTGTCATCGCGCGGCTCACAGTTGCTGTAAGGCCTCGGTAATGCGCAACACCGCTGGCCCGACGGCGACGGCAAAGAACGCCGGAAACTCACAAAAGATCAGCGGAAATATCAATCGAGTCCCCAGAGTCGCCGCACGCTCCTGCGCGCGTTGCATACGCGCTTCGCGAAACTCCGCCGAATACACCCGGAGTGTTTCGGCAATGCTCGTGCCGAACTGCAGCGTTTGTACGAGCAGGCTTGTCAACCCACGAATCTCCGTCAGGCCAGTTCGCGGTGCAAGGTTTTTCAATGCAGTCTCGCGATCCATGCCTGCCCGTATTTCAACATTGACCAAAGCCAGCTCCTCAGCAAGCTCGGGGTGTGAGAATTTTAATTCTTTGGCAACTCTCTCAATCGCAGCTGTCAGCCCCAAGCCCGCCTCGACACAAATCACCAGAAGATCTAAAGCGTCCGGGAAAGCATCTCTTAGCTGCTTCTGGCGATGCTTGATTTTCCGATTTAACCATATGTTAGGCAACATCAGGCCAAAGAACACGCTCGCGATCATCGCGGTCAAAAGCCCGGCAAATCCCAAATCTAGCGGCCAAAAAAACAACCAGCCAAGTAACGTGGCGAGCAATGCTAGCAGTAGCTTGACACCAAAGAATATAAGTGCCGCCTGGTTTTGATGTAAGCCGGCCATCGTTAAGCGTTGACTAACCTGCTGCAACTCCGTGCCTGAGCCTGCCAACATGAAGCGACCTGCTGAAGCCAGTCGCTCGAGTGTTTTCCCACGCGTGGCCCTCATGACGGTCTGTTGCGCGCTCATCAGTCGTGATAAGCGCTGTCGGGCAGGGTCGCTTACTTCCGCCCATAGTCCGCCAATGGCCCACACCAGCACAAACGAAGCCAACGCGAGCATACCGATGATCAGGGTAATGAGGGGGTTCATATGTAACGCCTCTGCCTATAACCTTTAAACGTCGATGCGAATCAGACGGCGCATCCAAAAGATTCCGATCACCATCAACAGGCCCGTCCCCAATAAAATTCGCTGACCAAGCGGATCTTCGAACATCACCCGTAAATAGCCCGGACTTGTAAGGTGTAATAGCGCAGCGAGGGCGAACGGCATTAGCGTCAACACCCAAGCTGATGCACGTCCCTCTGCGGATAGGCTACGCAGCTGGCGTTGGAAACCGCCGCGCTCGCGAATCACCGTGCTGATGTGGTCCAATATTTCCGCAAGGTTGCCGCCGGTTTCACGCTGAATTAAAACGGCAGTGACGAAACCCATCAAAGTTAAACTCGGGACTCGCGTAATCAGCGCCATGAGCGCAGCACGCGGATCGCTACCGAAGCTCAGATCCGCTGCGGTCACCTCAAATTCGTGGGCAACCGGCCCCTCCAAATCTTCGGCCACTAATTTCACGGCGGCGATAAAAGGGTGTCCCGCTCGTAAAGAGCGTTTAATGATGTCGAGCGCTTCGGGTAGCTGTTGCTCGATCTGCTCAATACGTCGATGGCGTAACACGGTGAGCACGAAGATCGGCAGGCTCGCCGCCAAGAGAGTGCCTCCCCCTATCAGCCAGAGATCACTCTGCCAAATCAGCAACAACGCTGACGCGGTGACTGCCAACGCAATGGCGAGAGCGGCGATCCGGTGACCCGGCCAATCGAGGCCCGCCTGCTCTACCAACCGACGTAGTCGAACCATCCCGGGCCAACTTTCAAAGCGGCGTTCAATAGGCCTTAACTTGCCCAAATACTGATTTCGGAGCAACGATTGATCAGCAGCAGTTTCCGTATCAATCGTCGAAAGCCGACGACGTAGCCGACGGCGAGTACGCGCACTTTCACCGACGGCCGGCACCATCAGGCCCTGCGCCAACAAAAATATCGCCAAGAAAATCAGCCCTACAAATAAAATTGATATCAAATTCATAACTGGTGCTCCGCTTTAGGGTGAGCGTGATGGAATGTCTCCACAGCGATGCCGATGCCGCGTTGCTTGATACGGCGGACGAAGCCTGGGACGATCCCGGTGGGCTGCAGACTACCCAACACGTTGCCTTGCTCATCTAAACCTTCACGCTTAAAGGCAAAGATTTCTGAAGTCGTCAGGATGTCGCCCTCGAGACCATTTATTTCCTGCAAACTGGTGACGCGTCTCTTGCCGTCTTCATGTCGCTCGAGATGAATAATCACATTGATGGCGGCTGCGATCTGCGAGCGTAGAGCTCGTATCGGAAACTGCACGCCCGCCATGGAGACCATCACCTCGACGCGGCTTAGGGCATCTCGCGCTGAGTTGGCGTGGATGGTCGTTAAGGAGCCGTCGTGCCCCGTATTCATAGCTTGAAGCATGTCGAGCGCTTCCGCTCCGCGAACCTCGCCGACGACGATACGATCCGGGCGCATACGCAGGCTGTTACGCACGAGATCCCGTTGTACGACTTGGCCTTTACCCTCGATATTGGCTTGGCGAGTTTCCAGTCGCACTACATGCGGTTGTCGCAATTGCAATTCTGCGGAATCTTCGATGGTGACAATTCGTTCGGACTCTGGGATAAAACCAGACATCACGTTAAGGAGGGTGGTCTTACCTGATCCTGTGCCTCCTGAGATCAATACGTTGAGCCGCGCTCGCACGATCGCGCGTAACACGTCCGCTACCGCCGGCGTCAACGTCTTTAGACGAATCAAATCCTCCGCGGTTAAGGTATCGACCGCAAAGCGACGAATGGAGAGCACCGGGCCATCGATCGCTAAGGGCGGGATGATGACGTTAACGCGCGATCCATCTTTGAGTCGAGCATCTACCATCGGTGAGGCTTCGTCTATCCGTCGGCCGACCTCTGATACGATGCGATCAATGATATTCATCAAATGCGCATCATCATGAAACTGCAGCGTCGTTTGCTCGAGCTTACCTTGCCGCTCAACATAGATAGGTCGGCAACCGTTAACTAAGATATCGGATACCGCTGGATCGTTAAGCAAAGGCTCAAGCGGTCCGAGTCCCAGTATTTCGTCTTCGATTTGACGTTGCACACGTTGGCGCTGCGTCAAACTTAAGGGCGCGGCCGAGTCGAGCATGAGACGCTGCACGATATCGCGGATTTGCGTGCGCGCCTGTTGGGGTTCCGCGCGTGCTAGGCGAGGTAAGTCAATGCTCTCGAGTAGTTGTTTAAGAATGCGTTGCTGCCACTCGATCTCGAGCTGACTCTGACCTCGCTGCCAATCAAGCCCCAAGCGACTCGCGACCGCGTTCATTGATGACGCCAAGGTAGAGCGGACAAGGTACGTTGCAACAAACTGGCAGGGACGGGTGACTCAATACAACCCAGCCGACAGGCCAATCGCTTCAGCGCGCGAATCAGATCTGAGTGCGGTTCCATTTCAAGCAATGGAACGGCGGCATCAAAGCTCTCTAGCGCGAGCTCATAGCGATTCGGAATCAGTAAAGGATCCTCGATGCCTAAGGTTTTTGCGATGAGGTCAGGCTGCAGACTCGCGTGTTTGGAATAGCGATTGACGACCACGATGAGTCGCTCTGCTGGCAAGCCCATTTGATCAATTAAAAGGCTATGTAAACGAGTCGCATTTTGCAGTTGAGCGACAGACTGCTCGACCACCAAACACACATGAGTCGACTCGGCCAACGAGACGGTGGTGAGACTGTCCAGGCGTCGCGACCCCTCAATGAAAATTTGTTCCTGACCACGACGCAGTAACTGCAATACTCGGCGATACCCATCAGGATCGACGTCGCCTTGTATACCGCTTGCTTCGGGTGCAGCCAGTAAATTCAATCCACTGTTGTGATGAGTTAAATACCCTTCCAGCGCAACAGTATCCAAAGATTGAGAATTTTGGACAGCCTCGATCAAGCCCCGTTCAGGCTTTAATCCGAGTGCCGCCGCAATCGGCGTATAAAGCCAATCCAAGTCAATCACAACAGTGCGCTGCTCGCTGATGCTTGCTGTAAGGTGTGCGAGATTCGCGGTAATAAACGTCGCCCCTGCGCCCCCCGCCGCACCTATCAACGTCGTGACCTCCGCCAGAACTGGCTGATCGCCATTGTGGTTGTTTCGGTTATGACTGACCCGCTTGAGTGCAGTCGTCAGTTCTTCTTGGCTCGGCGTAGCGCTCAGTAAGTCCAATGCCCCTGCTCGTACGACCGCTCGATTCGCGTCATTGGAGGTGAGACGGCCACACGCGATGACCGGCGGTCGATCCCAAGGATCCATCGCCGCCAAAGATTCGAGATCGTGTAGGTGTTCGTCGTCACAACTCACTAGCAATACATCGGGTCGCGGATCGCTATCGAGCAACGCTTTTAGTGGCGTGCTATCAGTGACGCGCGCTCGGCAATGAATGTCCGAGAGATCATGCAAACGACTGGCGAGACTTTTGACCGCCTCTGCTGAGCGACCAATCACCATGACTTCACGAGTACCTGACGATTTCAGCATGCGACCGCTCCTGAGGCTGTCAAACCGAGGCTTTCTACCGGTTGGATAGAAGACACCGAACTTGGGCTTAAGTTGATGTCGAATAATGGGATGAATAGCGGCATTGAGTACCCCTCGATACTGACCCGTACAAAGCGCATTTCGAGTACATCTGTAGTGGGTGTACCGGCCGCATCTAGGTATTGGATGACCACATGCGTCGCGTCGAGATTAGGAATGAATCGAGATTCGCCATCGCCTACGGCAAAACGACTCGCCGAGGTGACGTAAGCATCTCCCACAGGGCAGACCGCGGCGAGGCGGGCGCCTCGGCGCGCGCCTTCCTCTAACATCGCACGGACAAAGAATAATCGTCCAAATTCGATGACAGCAAATAGCACGATTAGGGTGACTAAAGCCGCCACCGCAAATTCGACGCTGGTGGTTCCACGCATACGATGGCAAGTCATCAGAGGGGCCTCATCGTGATATCAATGTTGAAACTGAACGCGAGTGGCACATCATCGCCAAACCCGAATGTAGGGAGGACACTCGCGACGATTGGTCGATACGGATCAATGATTCGCAGTCGCACCTGCCCGCCGGGTGTCAAACTTGCGTTGACGGACGCGGTCGTAAGCCCAGGTATCACAGGGTTTGTGCCGCCTGCGATCTGGCCATAGACCGCCAGTTGCTGTGCTTGAGCGATAAGCGGGCCGGTCAACTCCGGTACGCCCGTAGTGTCATCAATCACGCGTTCGGCGAGGTAACGTGTGGCGGCTCGACCATGGTGCGCTAGCGTGCTGTACTGAATAAACGCGCGCGCGAATTCCACGACGGGCAGCAATAGCAGTAGCAGTAAGGGTAGCGCGATAGCGGCTTCCACCAGGGCTAAGCCCTGTTGGCGAGCCGATACATCACGCGCAATGCAACGTCCGGTCATCATGAGTCGGGACTCATCGCGTCGCGATAGAGCTCAATGATATAGGGTGCGCCGGTACCTGGGTCGTCACCGGGTCGACCCCCCGCCTCACATTCCTCGATGAATTCGCCAAAGATATCGGCCTGACTTTGATCTACTTGCTGTAGCAAAAAAAAGCACGCAAAGCTTTGGATCACTGGGCGTGGGCCAGAGCAGTTAGCGATAGGCACCACCACTTCGCGCCGGCCGAATACGCCGTTACCGGTGGGTCGAGGCTGATGCGAATAGTTACCCGCAGCGATTTGTGATTCGTAGATCGCGTGGTTGTAATCGAGTTGCGATGCGCTCGTGATCGTCGTGCTGCCTTGGCGGATTTCGCCTGTTGAATTGTCCAGCGAAACGGTAGGCAAGGGTTCGCGTGTTACCACGTCCGGCGGATATTCATTGGCATTGAGGCCCGCGCCCGAATAGCGGTTGAAGCGCGTGTTTAAACCCTGCGCGGTGGGGCCCGAGGTATTGCCGGCCTTGGTTCTAAGCTCATCGCCCACCTCAAGACATTGGTTATAGCCACCGGCCAAGTTGTCACGAACGGACCCGGTATCAAAATCGATCAGACCATAATTACCGCCGCCAAGGCCCGTGTCGCTCGCTTTCAAGGCATAGACGCCCCCGATGTCATAGCCATAGGGCGCGGTGTTCTCCGTCGAGCACACAGCAATCGGCAATAGGTTGCAGACATACCCCAGTGGCGGGCTTGGCCCGGCTAGGGCGCTCGCTCTGACATCGAGCGCCGAAACCCCGAGTACACGGACCAAACTGGCCGCGATCGGTAGGGATTCAACTCTTACGCGTACAAAACGCGCGACACCCGCTCCGGGGGTGAACGGTGCTGCGGACTCGGCGAACTCAATAATGGGGCTGACGCTCGAATCGCGTAATGCCGAAAAGTTTTGCTTATTGGCGTCGATACTCGCGATGGCAGCGGCCGTCGCCATCGTCGACGAACCCGTTTGATCTAAGACTTTAGCCGCACTTAACGCGGAGGCATCGACCACTGACTGCAGCCGTGCCTTCGTGGATAAGGTATGGCTCACGTCGATCGCGAGTCCCGCCATCGCCAGCACGGCGAATAACGAAACCACCACCACGATCATGACGACACCGCGCTGCCGAGCTTGCATGGGTCGTCCTCACTTCGTCCCTAAAGTGGTGCCAAGCGCTGGCAGCAGAGTCACATTCGGTGCGGCAGGCTTTTGTGCCGGCTGTTTGCCCTGCTTCAGATCATTAACAGCTTTCGAGGCGACATCGGGGTCAGTGCCTTGGGGGGCGTCGGTCCCGTGACGTTCGCTCGCGCCCGCATCATAGGTCTGCTTCTCTATCCAATCGCGAGTCGCGCCAGTCGCTTCTTTAGATGAGTCAGGTGCTTCATCTCGACCCAAAAGATAAAAATCGATGTCATCAGCGGGCGCATAACCATCGGTCGGTAGGGTGACTTGCTTAGGATCGACGGGTTTGGCGAGCCGCGGGGTCACCAAGATAATCAGCTCGCTTTGGCCCGTTAAAAATTGCTGGCTACGAAAGAGCGCGCCGAGCACAGGCAGTGAGCCTAAGCCAGGGAATTTTTCAACCGTCGAACGCGTCGTATCGTTAATCAATCCCGCTAAGCCAATGGTTTGACCATCAGCGAGCTCGACCGTGCCGCTGGCGCTGCGCTTCGTCAGCGAAGGCACGACAAACGTGGAGCTGGAATTACGCGGGCTCAATAAGACGCTGGTCGCGTTCGATAATTCACTCACCGCGACATCCAGACGCACATTGATACGGCCATCGCTCAACACGACGGGCAGTACATTGAGGCCAATACCGAAATCTTTGAATTCGATGGTGACGTTATCGAGTCCACTGGGAACGGGAACGGGGAATTCGCCACCCGATAAAAAGGACGCTGGCTGACCCGTCAAGGTCGTCAAGGTGGGCTCTGCTAAAATTCGTGCGAGACCTTTTTCTTTGGCCGCATCAAGTGCCAAATTAAAAAAGAAACTGTCGCTCAAATAGCCTGCGAAGATGCCCTGACTTTGGATCACAACATCGTTCGGTGCGAACTCATCAACGACAGGGCCTGCTGAACCCGCAGCGCCACCTGGAAACACAGGGGAGCGTAAACCCTCGGTCCCAAAGAGCGCGTCGGGGAAGGTCGCGCCCCCATTCACGCCCCCATAGTTCCACAGCCCTTGGCGACCAAAGGCATTGAAACGCGGTTGCAAACGTTTGAATTCGGTCCGAGCAATCTCAGCGACTTTGACCTCCAACATGACCTGCTGGGCACCGGCTATTTCCAGTAAGTTAACGATGCTGGCTTTGTGCTTTGGGCCGTCTTCCGTCTCTTCTTGCTCTGGGGGCCCGTCCTTGCGTAGCGCACCGGGTGCTAAGAAGCCCTCCGCGATACGCAAAGCTGCCGCCATCGCCGTGGCGCTCGGCACGGTGCCGGTGAGCACGATAGAGTCTTGTGCCGAGTGGACCTCGATTTTTTGCTCGGGGATCAACTCGTGAAGCTTGCGGCGTAGCGCCGGTAAATCATGAGTCACTTCAACCGTGAGGGCATCACGTGCGGAGCTACCCTTTTCCCAGATCAAGATGTTGGTTCGGCCGATATCTTTGGCGAGTACATAAAACTCTTTATTGCCCAGCATCACGATATCGGCGATTTCTGGATTAGCCACCGACACCCGAGCCGCGGGTGTATCCAGTGTGATCACCTGAGAGTGAAAGAGCGGCAACGAGAGATGATCACGTCCCGCGAGCGGATCGGCCGCCTGCAGAGGCGTCGTCGCCATCAAGCAACCCAAGAGAAATGCGAGAGAGGAAATATCGATTCGCATGCGTTCAACCTCCAGAACGAGAGCGGTGAGTGCCGCGTAAAACTTCGACCCGATCGCTTGGCGTGCTTTGGCGGGGGCGAGTGGACGTAGCGACAGGCGTCGCTGTTGTGGCGGCCGGGGAAGCAGCCGACGGGGCGGCGACTTCCGCCATGTGTAGCGTGGGGCCCAGATCACCCCCATCGCGCGGATGTCGCAGGCTGAGTTGTAGTTGGCCTTGCTGGCGTGCTCGGGCGATCGCCTCGGCGCCTTGCGGTGTAACCTCTAGCGTCACCGCTCGCACAACTTGAGGCGTCGTGGGATCGGCGCTCGCTTGTTGATCAACAGCGAGGACGCGCACGTTGCTGAGCAAGGTCTGCGCGAAGGTCTGCCGCCCTTCCTCGCGAGTTGCGATCACATCGACATGGTTGCCGGGCAAAATAAACCCCGCGACCCCGACGACGTCGTCCACACGCACGGCCACCGCTCGCATGTTGGGTGAGAGCAGGGCGGCTAAGGCACTGCCCTCGACGTCCTCGCTCAAGTGGGGTGCTAACACCAATTCACCTGCGCGTAGCTCGGTGGTGACGATTTGACCCACCACTTCGTCCTTAGAGATGAAACTACCCATCGGACGATCGGCGGCCACCACCTGCATGGCTTTCACATCTTCAGTTTCCAAGCGGGTACCCGCCGCAAGATCACGACTCGCGATCATTAAGCCCTGCGTCGTCGGTCGCTGTGACTGCGCGACTTGTGCCCGATCGAGCATCCACCTGCTCGCGAGCAATGCAGCCGCTGTCGCTAGCGCCAAAGAAATAAAGATCATTATCAGGGATCGGCGACTTCTTGGGGTCATCGGCTTATCCTCAAAGAAAAGTAGGGGTCAATGTCGACAAAATGGTGCCGGTGGCGATTGCTCCGGCATAGGGCACCCCCGTGTGCTGGGCGCGCCATCGAATATGTTTCGTAAATACCAAACCCATCACGCCACCTGCGATCAAGGTGAGGAGCACTGCGGAAGAAAGTGTGAGTAGGGGTAGCCAGGCGCCTACCGCCGCCATCAATTTCACATCCCCGGCGGCCATCCCTTTCATCAAATAGAAAGGGAGCAAGGCACAAAGCCCAATTGCCATCCCCGCCAAAGACTGCACGAAGCCGGTCGCCCCGTAGTCTAGGCTCTGGTAGAGGATGCCCGTCAAAGCGATAAAGAGCACCAAAGAATTGGGGATCTGGTGCGAGCGCCAATCAATCACGCTCGCACCGAGCAAAGCGGGGTAGAGCGCCGCAAAATAAGCGGTGTGTTGCAGGGTCGTCCAATCAAGAACGAGTGCGTCCGTCAATGATTTTTCAATCATACCGAGCGTCCGTTTGTGCGCTTGCTGCTAGCGAGTTGCGTCATGGGCCTATCGAGAGAAGGGTGCGGCTTGACGCCGCACCACGGCCATCGTGACGTTGCGGTCACGGGCGGGTTAACTAGCCAGCGGCTTATCCGAGCTCGCCAGTAATACCTGTAATAACTTCTTCAACCTTGCCACCTAGGGCGATGAATGCCCCGACCAGTGTGGCCGCAATCAAACCACCCGCCACGGCGTATTCCACGACCGTGAGTCCACCTTCATCGTCAATGAATGTCTTAATCATGTCTTTCACGTTGAAATCCTCCTGAGGATCTGTTGAGTCATCACCGACGGGACTACCCGGCGGTGTGCTCACAGTACGGAGGAGGTCAGGAGAAAACTGCGCGGCGGCACGCGAAGGCGACTAGCGACTTTCCACAAAGACTTTGCGGAGCGCGGCTATTTACCGATGCAGAAGCTCGCAAAAATCCGACCGAGCAATTCATCCGAATGAACCGCACCAGTCATCTCGCCCAGCGCAATCTGAGCAAGCCGCAACTCCTCTGCAGCGAGCTCACCTTCACGGCGTTCGGTCAACAAAGAAATCGCCGATTCCACATGCTTCGATGCGACATGGAGCGTCTCGAGATGGCGCGCACGAGCCGATAAACTCCCTTCGCCTGCAAGCTCATAGCCCATGCAGGTTTTAAGATGCTCGCGTAGCGCATCAATCCCTTCGCCGGTCTTGGCAGATACCGGGAGCAGCGGTTCAGCCAAGCCCGTGCGAGGATCAACTAAGGCGTTAAGCGGAGTCGCGATACCGCTTGGTAGTACATCGCTCTTGTTACCTATCAAGGTCACGGCTAGCGTCGGCGGTAAGCTGGCGGCTTCCTCTTGCCAGGCGACGCCCGTGGGGTCTTGCTGTAAGTCGATGACAAATAACACGCGATCAGCACGCGCGATTTCCGCGCGAGCGCGGCGGATGCCTTCTGCCTCCACCGTATCATCCGCTTGGCGTAGCCCTGCGGTATCGAGTACATGTAGCGGCATGCCGTCGATAGATAAATATTCTTTGATGATATCGCGGGTCGTACCGGGTATATCCGTCACGATCGCGGCCTCACGGCCTGCGAGCGCATTGAGCAAGCTCGACTTGCCCGCATTGGGCCGACCGGCGATCACCACGGTCATGCCATCGCGCAGTAAGGTCCCCTGGCGTGTGGTCGCCAAGAGATCGGCAAATTGTTGTCGGAGCGTCGCCAGTTGTTGGTGCAAGTTTTGATCGGCTAGGAAATCAATTTCTTCTTCGGGGAAATCGATGGCGGCTTCCACCCAGACACGAAGAGTCGTCAACGCCTCTACCAACGCTTGGACACGCCGAGAAAACTCGCCTTGTAATGAACGTTGTGCCGCTCGAGCGGCGGCGAGAGAACCGGCATCAATGAGATCGGCCACCGCCTCTGCCTGGGCAAGGTCGAGTTTGTCGTTTAAAAAAGCGCGTTGGGTGAATTCGCCGGGCGCGGCGCGTACGGCACCGAGTGTGATCGCGCTCGAGACAATGGCCTCAAGCAATATCGGACCACCATGAGCGTGCAGCTCTAGGACGTCTTCGCCCGTGTAGCTGTGGGGTGCAGCAAAGAAAAGCGCCAAGCCCTCATCCAGAAGCCCCCCCTCAGCATCCAAGAATCGAGCGAGTGTCGCGCGGCGCGGAGTGGGGATATCTTTCCCCAGTAATCGAGCACCGATCGCTCGCGCGCGTGGCCCAGAGAGACGCACGATGCCGACACCCCCGCGACCCGTAGCGGTGGCTACGGCGCAGATGGTGGTGGCAGGCGCTGCGTTCAGCTCGCGCGCGCCTTCTTGGCTTCCGCCTCGATACGGCGGTTGATATTCCATTGCTGCGCGATGGTCAGGAGCGTGTTGGTCACCCAGTAAAGCACGAGCCCTGCCGGGAAGAACGCGAACGTGGCGCTCATCACGATTGGCAGGATCATGAAGACTTTGGCTTGAATCGGATCAGGGGGGGTTGGGTTGAGTTTGTACTGTACAAACATCGCCCCAGCCATGATGACGGGCAACACAAAGAAGGGGTCTCGCGCCGACAGGTCTTGAATCCAAAACGCGAACGGCGCTTGACGCATTTCCACGCTTTCCAGCAACACCCAATAGAACGCGAGGAAGACGGGCATCTGCAGCAAAATGGGTAAGCACCCTGCGAGCGGATTAATTTTCTCGCGCTTGTAGAGCTCCATCATGGCACGGCCGAGCTTTTCTCGATCGTCTTTGTAGGTGTCCTGCAAATTTTTGATCCGCGGCCCGAGTACCCGCATTTTGGCCATGGATTTACCCGAGGCCTCAGAGAGCGGATAAAAGAGCAGCTTGAGTAACAACGTAATCAAAATGATCGCGCCGCCCCAATTGTTGACCCAAGTGTGAGCTTGCTCAAGCAACCAGAACAACGGTTTGGCCAGCAAGGTGAACATGCCGTAATCGGCAACCAAATCCAGCCGTGGGCCCGTGGTTTCCAGTTGTGCCTGTAATTTAGGCCCCACGAATAAGGTCTCGGTCCAACGTGAGCCACTTTGCGGTGCAACCGTGAAGGCGGGTCCCGCTGTGGACAAAAGATATTGATTGGCATCGGTACGCAAGGTGTAGCGATAAGACGCCTCCGCGGACGGTACGACGGCGGTCACGAAGTGATGCTGCATCGCGGCGATCCACCCGCCTTGGATATCGCGGCTTAACGCTCGATCTTCGGCATCACTACGATCGAGTTTCTGATAGCGCGTGCCGTCATAGTAAGCAGGGCCTTGGAATGCATAACTTTCCACGTTGAACATCGAGCGCTCAACCGGCATATCGTCGCGCAAGATCTGTGCATAGGACGCCGCTTGCCAAGGCGCACTGCCTCGATTGTCAATGTCGTAGATCACCTCTACGCGATATTCGCCGCGACGAAATACGTAGGTTTTGCTGACGGTGACGTCGCTTTCCGGATCAACCCAACCGAGCGGAACTCGTAGTTCATCGGCCCCATCAAGCAAGCGATATTGCAGAGCATCGCTCGTGAGGTTCGCAAGGTGCGTCGGTCGCGGCGCGCCCGACGTGTCGGTGAGGCCGGTCTGGATCAAATAAAACCCTTGCGGCGCGGTATTGAGCAAGCGCACGCGGTCTGCCTGACCTTTCACCTGCGGATAGCGCAGTAACTGTGCGTCAATCAGATCACCGCCTTGCAAGGATATTTGTAAATCCAAGACGTCAGTGGTGACGCTGAGATTACCGGTGTTAGTGGGTGCCACCGCGGGCGGCGTTAACGCACCGCTGACCGTCTCCGCAACCGCGATATTAGGCGTATCGTTGGAAAGCGTAGAGGTAGGATTAGTCGAAGGGATCGTGCTACCCAAGCCGTTGTTAGGCGCCGATTCGCCGGTAGCCTCATTTTGAGTGATTGTTGTTTCCGTAGGCGGCGCGTAATCGAGTTGCCACGTCTCGTAGTTGATCCACAACAACATGGCTAACCCAAGCCAAAGAAACATACGGGTATTTACAGAACTCACTTCAAAGATTCCCTTGGCTTTGTATCAAAGAATTTTACTGTGGGGAGGTGTGGGCACGGGATCATATCCGCCCGCATGGAATGGGTGGCAACGACCGAGTCGTTTAGCGGCAAGCCAGCTGCCGCGCGCTGCTCCATGCGTACGAATCGCTTCAATTGCGTACTGCGAGCAGGTTGGTTGATACCGACAACGCGGTGCCAACCACGGACTGATGACGATCTGATAGCCCCGGATGAGGGCGCAAAGCAGGGACCGAATCACCTCAACACCTTGTTCCACAGCTTGTCCAAACTCGCGCGTAATTCGCGCGTCGACGCGTCGCGGGCGGCCACCCGGGCGCCAACGATGAGATCCACATTCGGCAGGTCCTCTCGGACGTGCCGAAATGATTCACGAATTATGCGCCGAAGTCGGTTACGGGAAACGGCTTTTCCGACCGTGCGTGCGGCGATCGCCATGCCTAGCCGGGCAGCGGCAAGTTGATTGGGGCGAACGGTCAGGCTGAAGTGGCTGTTGCCGTGGCGGGAGCCTTGGCGGTAGGCGGCTTCAAAATCGACTTTGCGCAACACCCGAGCAGTGGGTGGAAAGCGCAAGGTCACAATTAGAGCGCGAGCCGCTTACGACCCTTAGCGCGACGACGAGCGATGATCTTGCGGCCGTTGGCAGTAGCCATACGGGCACGAAAACCGTGAGTGCGAGCGCGGCGGACCTTGCTGGGTTGGTAGGTGCGTTTCATCGAGTCATCACCGAAAAAAGGTCGCAGAGGGTAAGCAGGCGCGCGTGGAGTGTCAAGCGACATTAAAGATATCCACAGGCGCAAGCTTAGGTATATTCTTGCCATCCCCTTTTGGTCGCTTCGGTTAGGCAGCTCGCTGTGGACTCGCCGCTTTGGAATAACTGTGTGCGTATGCTCGAGCACGAACTGCCCGAGCCGCAATTCAATACCTGGGTGCGGCCGCTGCAAGCGATCGAGGGAGCGGGGGCCATGAAGTTGCTCGCCCCAAACCAGTTTGTCGTGGATTGGGTGAACCAGCACCTGCTCGAAAAAATCGGCGAGTGTTTGCGTGCAACGATCGAGGGGGACGTGCCAATCGTCACCGTGCAAGTCGGGGAGCTTCCTAAACCCGCGGTCGAGGCGACCACCACACCTGCAGAATTAACCCCGAAATCGACGCCGCGAGGCCTAGTGGTCGGCGGTCGGCTCAACCCCGAATCCACGTTTGATAACTTCGTCGTCGGTAAAAGCAACCAACTCGCTAAAGCTGCCGCGTTACAGGTTGGGGAAAATCCAGGTAAAGCCTACAACCCGCTCTTTATTTATGGCGGCGTCGGGTTGGGTAAAACGCACCTTATGCACGCGGTGGGTCATGACATCTTGCGGCGCAATCCGCGTGCGCGCGTCGCGTATGTGCACTCTGAGCGATTTGTGAGTGACATGGTCAAAGCGCTGCAGCACAACCAAATGAACGAATTTAAGGCCGCATATCGATCGCTTGATGCGCTCCTCATCGACGATATCCAGTTTTTCGCCGGTAAAGAACGCTCGCAAGAAGAATTTTTTCACACCTTCAACGCGCTATTAGAGGGCCAGCAGCAAGTTATTTTGACGTGTGACCGGTACCCGAAAGAAGTCGATGGGCTCGAAGAGCGCTTGAAATCACGGTTTGGTTGGGGGTTAACCGTCGCGATTGAACCCCCTGAACTAGAGACTTGCGCTGCCATTTTGATTAGCAAAGGTGAGGCTGCGGGCGTGACCATTACGCAAGATGTCGCACTCTTTATCGCTAAACGCATTCGATCAAACGTGCGCGAGTTAGAAGGGGCGTTGCGCCGCGTGATCGCGAACTCTCGGTTCACGGGACAGCCGATCACGGTCGATTTCGCTAAAGAAGCGCTCAAAGATTTACTATCTTTGCAAGCGCGTTTAGTCACGATCGACAACATTCAAAAAGTGGTGGCTGAGTATTTCAAGTTGCGCACCTCCGATCTTTTGTCGCAGCGTCGTAGTCGATCCGTCGCCAGACCCCGCCAGATCGCGATGGCTTTGGCCAAGGAGCTCACACGCCACAGTCTTCCCGAAATCGGTGAGGCCTTTGGGGGACGCGACCACACGACCGTGTTGCATGCCTGTCGTCGCATTGAGGCGCTACGCGATAGCGACCAGCGGATCCAGGATGATTACTCAAACTTGTTAAGAACTCTGACAGGTTAAAGTGAGTAAGCTGTGGATGTTTTTAAGGCTAAAAATCCTTCACAATCCATCCACAGGCTGTACCGAGCTGATGCGCGTTAGCGCACACAGCGGAACCCGTAAGTAAGTGTTTGACTGAGGACGAAATAAGCCGTTTATTCAGTTATCCACCGTGTTAAACATAACAATTACTTCTTAATCTTCATCTTCAATACTCATTACTGATATACCGCCATGAAACTCAAAGCGCTGCGTGAAGATATTCTCGGTCCGGTTCAAAGCGTCATCGGCGTCGTTGAACGACGACAGACCATGCCGGTGCTATCAAACGTGTTGCTCAGCGCTAAAGCTGACCGCTTAAGCGTCACGGGCACTGATCTCGAAGTGGAATTAGTGAGCCAGACGAGCTTAGCGGTGGCTTCGCCCGGCGAAATCACAGTGCCCGGGCGCAAGCTGCTCGACATTTTGCGAGCGCTACCTGAGGGTACGGAAGTCAGCCTATCGCTTGAGGCCGACCGCCTGGTTGTGAAGGGCGGGCGTAGTCGGTTCACGTTATCGACATTGCCCGCTGCAGAATTCCCACTAGTGGATGAGATTCAGGCCCAACAAACACTGAAATTAGCTCAAGCGGATTTCCGTCGGCTAATTGAGAAAACCCAGTTTTCAATGGCGCAGCAAGATGTGCGCTACTACCTCAACGGGCTATTGCTTGAATCCGAGGGCGGTAAGTTGCGGGCGGTTGCCACCGATGGTCACCGCTTAGCACTTTGTGAAGTCTCACTTTCGGAGAGAGTGACCGGCAAGCAGCAGGTCATCATGCCGCGCAAGGGTGTATTGGAACTCCAGCGCCTCCTTGGAAGCGAAGGTGAGATTGAGTTAACGCTCGGAACGAACCACGTTCGCTGCGAGATCGGCGACATTCGCTTCACTTCCAAACTCATTGACGGGCGTTTCCCTGAGTACAGCCGAGTGATCCCGAAAGCGGCGAATCGCATTATCGACGCAGATCGAAGCATTTTGCGGCAAAGTCTGCAACGAACCGCGATTTTATCGAACGAGAAATATCGGGGTATCCGTTTGGCCATCAAACCGCAACTGTTGACCTTACAGGCGCACAACCCTGAACAAGAAGAAGCCGAGGACCAAATCGAGGTTCAGTACAACTCGGACGAGATGGAAATCGGTTTTAACGTCACCTACTTACTCGAGGCGCTATCCGCGATCGAAACCGAGCGCGTCAATGTGGCTCTAACGGACGCCAATAGCAGCTGTTTAATCACCGCAGCGGAGTCGGACGGCGCTCAATACGTCGTGATGCCCATGAGGCTGTGACGCGTCTATGCCTCTGACGGAGCTCGCCGTCGGGGATTTACGCTGCATTGAATCGGCTGAACTACGTTTCAGTCCAGGTGTTAACGTCCTCTACGGTGCCAATGGTGCGGGAAAAACCTCGCTTCTCGAAGCGATTTTTCTTTTAGGTCGAGGGCGTTCGTTTCGTACACGAATCAACGAACGCCTTATTCGACATGGTTGCCAAGAGGCGCGTGTGATCGGACGGTTGGGTGATGAACGATCTCGGCAGATCGGATTAGGGTTTCGCCGGACCGCTGGCGCGCGAGCCGATACCACAATTCGGGTAGACGGCCGAGCAGCCGAGGGGCTGGCGGAGCTCGCGACCACCTTCCCCGTTCAGATTCTGGACCCTGACGCGCACAAACTTATTGAGGAGAGCGCGGGCCGCCGCCGCCGCTGGTTGGATTGGTCAGTGTTCCACGTGGAACCTGTTTTCGGTAAAGCGTGGACGCGCTATCAGCGCGCGCTTGCGCAACGTAACGCCGCCTTGAAAGCGCGTCAGTCGCCGAGCATGTGGGATACAGAGTTGGTCAAGGAGGGCGAAGTCTTGACCGCGAGCCGCCGCCAAGTCGTGGAGGCGTTACAACCGTACTGGTCGAGGGCGGTGCTCGAGCTGACGGGTCTTGAGATCCAAATGAGCTTCCACGCGGGTTGGGACCGACAACAGAGCCTACAAGATAGTCTCACACAGCATCTGACTCGAGATCGAGAGCGCGGCAGTACGGGCGTTGGCCCCCATCGAGCTGATTTGTCTTTGCGTTATCAAGGCAAGATGGCCAAGGAGGTGCTGTCACGAGGGCAGCAAAAATTAACCGCTGTCGCCCTGGCGTTGGCGCAATTAGAGTTTTTGAAAGACACGGTGGGTTTGTTACCGACCGTGCTTTTGGATGATCCGTCTGCAGAACTTGATCAGGCCCATTTGGAGCGATTCATCGGGCGCATTCAGTCGCTACGCACCCAACTGATCGTCACGGCGCTCGAGCGAAATTTTGGTTGGTTTGGAGCACCCGAAAGCGTGTTTCACGTGGAACGCGGGCAGGTGTTTCGGGTATAATTCCGCATCCTTACAGCGGCTTGGCCCATGTCCGAACAAGAAGTCTACGATTCCAGTAAAATCAAGGTCTTAAAGGGCCTCGACGCCGTCCGAAAACGCCCCGGAATGTACATCGGTGACACCGATGACGGGACGGGTCTGCACCACATGGTTTTCGAGGTCGTGGATAACGCGATCGACGAAGCTTTGGCGGGGCATTGCGATCGGGTGCTGGTTACGATTCACGCCGATGAATCGGTGACGGTGGAGGATAACGGTCGCGGTATCCCCGTCGATATCCACGCCGAAGAAGGGCGCTCAGCTGCCGAAGTCATCATGACGGTGCTTCACGCGGGCGGTAAGTTCGACGACAGCAGCTACAAAGTTTCCGGCGGCCTACATGGCGTGGGCGTCTCGGTGGTCAACGCTCTCTCTGACATCCTACAGCTCACCATCCATCGTGATGGGAAGCTCCACAAACAGGAATATCGGCTGGGCGAGCCCGTCGCGCCTTTGGCAGTGGTGGGTGATACCACCCGAAGCGGTACCAGCGTCCGTTTCAAACCCAGCGCCAGCATTTTCAGCAACATCACGTTCGATTACGACATTCTCGCCAAGCGCCTGCGCGAACTGTCGTTTCTGAACTCGGGTGTCCGCATCGAATTGGTGGACGAACGAGAAGATAAGCGTGATGTGTTTGAGCACGAGGGGGGTCTGCAGGCGTTTGTCAGCCATCTCAACCGCAATAAACACGCGATTCACGATCGCGTGTTGTGGTTTCGAACCCAAGAAGGTCCGATTGGGGTTGAGGTGGCGATGCAGTGGAATGACTCCTATGTGGAGTCGATGTTCTGCTACACCAATAATATTCCGCAAAAGGATGGCGGAACGCATTTGGCGGGCTTTCGTGCCGCGTTGACGCGCACGCTCAACGATTACATTGAAAAAGAAGGCATCGCTAAGCGCGAAAAAGTCCCGACCACGGGTGATGATTCCAGAGAAGGGTTGACCGCCATTTTGTCGGTCAAATTACCTGATCCTAAATTCTCATCACAAACTAAAGACAAGCTTGTCTCGTCGGAAGTTAAAGGCGTCGTCGAGACCGCCGTGGCGCAGAAACTATCCGAATTTTTGCTCGAGCATCCGCAAGAAGCTAAGGCGATTGTTGGCAAAATCATCGAAGCAGCTCGTGCACGTGAAGCGGCCCGCAAAGCGCGCGAGCTGACCCGTCGGAAAGGGGCGCTCGATATCGCAGGGCTCCCAGGCAAGCTTGCCGATTGTCAGGAAAAGGATCCTGCCTTATCTGAACTCTTCATCGTCGAGGGTGATTCCGCGGGCGGCTCCGCGAAGCAGGGCCGTGATCGACGCACCCAGGCGATTTTGCCCCTCAAAGGTAAAATCCTAAACGTCGAAAAAGCGCGCTTCGACAAAATGCTTTCCTCAGCCGAAGTGGGCACACTCATCACGGCACTCGGGTGCGGGATCGGGCGTGATGACTTTAACGTCGATAAGCTTCGTTACCACCGCATTATCATCATGACGGACGCGGACGTGGACGGAAGCCACATCCGCACCCTGTTACTGACATTTTTCTACCGCCAGCTGCCGCTTCTGATTGAGCGCGGCCACGTGTACATCGCGCAGCCACCGCTCTACAAAGTCAAACGCGGTAAGCAGGAGATGTACGTCAAAGACGACGCTGAACTGAACGCTTTGTTGCTCAACGCGGCCTTGGATGACGCGGCCCTTTATTTGAACCCCGAGGCACCACCTTTGCGCGGTCCGGGGCTCGAATCCCTCGCTCGGCAATATGTTGAAGTCCAGGCGATCGTCCGGCGTTGGGCGCGACGCTTTGATGAGCGTTTATTAGACCGATTGTTATATGTGCCTGTGCTGGCCGCAGCCGATTTCGACCAGCCATCGACCTTGGCAGCCTGGATCACACAGCTGACAGAGAGCCTGAATCAGGTGGCTGATGGTGAGGCACATTACGAGCTAAGCGTTGAGGGTGCCGCCAACGAGGGGCAGCCTGTGCGTATCCACGTTCACAAACGAGAACATGGATCGATCACTCATAAGACCTTGACGCGTGATTTCTTTGATTCAGCTGACTATCGCCGCATTGCTGAGCTTGCGCGCACGCTGACTGATCTGATTGGAGACGGTGCGTTTGTGCAACGGGGTGAAGCTCGACAATCCATCCACACCTTTAAGGAGGCGATCGATTGGCTATTCGATCACGCGAAACGCGGCCAATCGATCCAGCGTTACAAAGGCCTCGGTGAGATGAATCCCGATCAACTTTGGGAGACTACGATCAATCCAGAGACTCGCCGACTGATGCAAGTCAAAATCGAGGACGCGGTAACTGCAGATGAAATTTTTACCACCTTGATGGGTGATCAGGTCGAGCCGCGTCGCGAATTCATTGAGCGTAACGCGTTAACCGTCGCCAACCTTGACGTCTGACGCCGCACGCATTTTTGTGCCCACAAAGGCGGCATGGCGGATATGTAAAAGATCCGCTAGGCGACGCATCAAATGGTTTTCGTGGGCATCGAGTCGACCATCGGCATAGGCGACACGCCACAGTGACTCAAAGATTTCCTGGCGTTCAGCCTCGCTCAATTTTTCATTGAGCAAAGAGGTAAAGCTGTGTAGGTCATGCGCCTCGGTCGAGCGTAACTGCGCTAATTCAATTAAGCGGTCTGTTTCATCGTCAGTGAGCGCAAAGCGCTCTCGTAACACCTTGCTGAGGGCCGACCGTTCCACCGCGCAGTGATCGGCATCCGCCCGCATCACCTCGACTAACAGAACAGCCGTCGCCAATTGCAGGGTATGACTCCGCCCAGCGGCGTCATCCGCAGTGTTTTGCGGCGTGAATCGGGTAAAGAACTCAGAAAGATTGCGCAACATAGGTCTTACTCGGCCATCAACTCGCCCCCGCGGGACTCCGCTTGGTCACACAGCACATGGTAACCTGCTCTCCCCTCAATGAATAAACGTCGGACCAAATAGTCTATGACCATCCTGCACACACTTCCTGTAGGCGAACGGGTGGGCTTGGCGTTTTCTGGCGGACTCGATACCAGTGCTGCCGTCCTATGGATGGCCCGTCAGGGGGCGCACCCTTACGCGTACACGGCGGATCTTGCGCAACCGGATGAACCAGATTTGCAGTCCATCGTCGGGCGTGCCCGTGAGCTCGGCGCCGACCAGGCGCGTTTGATTGATTGTCGCGAGGGTTTGGCAGCCGCCGGTCTCGAAGCGCTACAGTGCGGCGCGTTTCATATCCGAACCGCGGGTTTGCCGTATTTCAATACAACGCCATTAGGTCGGGCGGTGACGGCGTTTGGTTTGGTGACGGCGATGCAGGCAGACGATGTCCATATTTGGGGGGATGGCAGTACCCACAAGGGCAACGACATCGAACGCTTTTACCGTTACGGCCTGATGGTCAATGCCTCGCTTCAGGTCTACAAACCCTGGTTGGATGAGCGTTTTATTGCAGAGCTCGGCGGGCGCGAGGAAATGTCGGCGTATCTCGCTGCCAACGGACTCAGTTACCGGGTATCAGCGGAAAAAGCCTATTCTACCGATGCGAATTTATTGGGCGCCACTCACGAAGCCAAAGATTTGGAATTTTTGGATCGGGGTATGAGCCTCGTTCAACCCATCATGGGTGTGCCGTTCTGGCGTGAGGACTGCCATATTGAGCGCGAGACGGTCCGCATTGCTTTTGAAGCCGGTCGTCTGGTCGCTTTGAATGGCGAGGCACCCTCATCTCTGAGCGAACTCTTTTTGCGCGCGAATGAAATTGGCGGTCGGCACGGGCTCGGTATGAGTGATCAGATCGAAAATCGGATTATCGAAGCCAAAAGCCGCGGGATTTATGAAGCGCCAGGCATGGCGCTGCTACATATCGCCTACGAGCGTTTGCTGACGGCCATCCATAATGAGCAGACCGTCACCCAATATCGGGAGCACGGGGCGCGCATCGGTCGTCTTTTATATGAGGGCCGATGGTTTGATCCGCAATGTTTGATGTTGCGAGATGCGTGCCGGCGGTGGGTGGCCTCCTTGATCACTGGTGAGGTTACGCTTGAGCTACGACGCGGAAACGATTGGACCTTGCTCGACACCCGCGGGCCGGCGCTGAGCTACGACCCAGCTCGATTAACGATGGAAAAGGGTGAGTCGGGATTCAGTGCGACAGACCGCATCGGTCAATTGCATTTACGTAACCACGATATTGCCGACAGTCGCGAGAAGTTGGCTCACTACCGAGCCGCAGGATTGCCTGGCACGGAGCCTTAAGCGTGTCGGAAGTCATGTCGGATCTGCTTGTCTGCGGCAGTCTTAATCTCGACCTTGTTTCGCAGGTGCCGCATTTACCGCAGCCCGGCGAAACCCTAGCAGCCACCGCCCTCGCGCGTCTGCCCGGTGGTAAAGGCCTAAACCAAGCGGTCGCGGCTGCACGCCAAGGCGCCACGGTGGCGATGCTAGGCGCTGTGGGCGCCGATTCTGAAGGTCAAATGCTGCGAGCCATACTCGAGGCGGAGCAGATCGTGCACCGGGGCGTCGCGACACTTGACCACCTCACCGGCCTTGCCCTGATCAATGTCGCCGCGCACGGTGAAAACGCGATCGTAATTCATGGAGGCGCTAATCGCGCCCTTTCGGCCTCTTTGGTGCGAGCGGCCATGCAGCCCGCCCGAGTTTATCTCGCGCAGTTGGAAGTACCGCTTGATGCATTACATGAATTCTTTGGCACTGCACCGCAACAAGGCAGTCTACGGATTCTCAATGCTGCGCCAGCGACGGGCGACGCCATCGCCTTACTGACCCAGATCGATCTTCTGATCGTCAATGAAATCGAGCTGCAGCAGTTGGCAAACCAGCATACCGAGCACACAGACACGCTGCTAGGCGAAGACTGCGCTCCACTTGCTCGCCGCTTGCTGACGAATTCGTTGCGAACCGTGATCGTGACGTTAGGCGCTCAGGGGGCTCGCGTGATCGATGCAGATCACGATACGCCGATCGCGGCGCCATCGGTGTCTGTTATCGATACGACGGGCGCCGGCGATTGTTTTTGTGGGGTAGTGGCCGCAGCGCTAGCAGAAGGGGACCCTCTGATAGCCGCCGCGAAGCGTGCGGTGAATGCAGCCAGTCAAGCTGTGCAAGCTCTGGGGGCGATCGCGGCGATGCCTCGACGGGACAGATCTTAGACGAGTGCACGAGGGCCAGGCCGGCGTACGATTTTTTCCACTTTTCTTTGTAACTCTAGTCTGGGTAAATCGCTTAGATTTTGTGGAACTTCTGCGATGACTTGCTCACGTGCCGAGGGTGGTAACTGTCGTTTCAGTTGCGACAGTAGACGCGGCGCGACAATGAGCACCAAACCGTCGAACGAATTTGCGCGTACATCTCGGGCGACATGATCGGCGAGTAGCTTCGCAAAGCGCTCGCCCGCCTGATCCTTCAGCGGCATCCTGCCTTCTAAGCTGGTGCGCCTTATGCCCAATGAGGTACGCCGCATCGTTCGACCGGGCGCATCGGCACCGAGATCGCGGTTGAACCGCCCATAGTAGGGGTTGGGCAAGGTGGTTAGTTTATCGAGCGGCGCGCCGGGTTCAGCGAGGTCAAAGAAATCTGCGTGACGCGAGTCGGCGACGACAATTCGGTATCGAGCCATGAACCATCTCCTTTTGTAAGACGGTCATGCTGCGAGCGCATACGAAGCGCTACCATTCGGAAAACTACCGTGCGGGATCACACCCGGCTCGCGCGCGGGCTTCTTTCAGCGTGGCCTCGATCCACGCTTGCGCACGCTCATTGACCTCTCGCGGCTCGAGGCCTGTCGCATCGATGGGCGGGCCAATCACGACACGGATTACTCCCGGCCTTTTCATGAGGCCTCGGCGTGGCCAGTAATACCCAGCGTCATGTGCGATGGGAACCACCTTACATTCCGCCCGTGTCGCCAAGAGCGCACCGCCAATACCGTAACGCCGCGTTTCTCCCGCGGCAGTTCGGGTGCCTTCTGGAAAGATCAGTACGGATAACCCCTGCTGCAGTCGCTTTCTCCCATGTTGAACGACTTGATTGACCGCGGAGGCACCCGCCCCGCGTTGCACCGGAATCGAGCCGATGAGTGCTAGTCCCCACCCAAAGAAAGGGATAAACATAAGTTCTCGTTTGAGTACGATCACTTTAGACGGACCGACTAAGAATTGTGCAAAGGTTTCCCATGCCGAGGCGTGTTTCCAAAACGCGACGTGGGGTTCCTGTGGCAAATTCTCCAGTCCCTCGACGTCATAGGATAGGCCGACGATCCAACGTGCTCCCGCTAGGATGCACGCAGCATAGAAGCGCACGAGCGCAAACCGTCGCTCAATACTGAGCCACGGCGCCACCAGCACAAAAAAAACCGCAAATAGCCCTGTCCACGCGAACATCAGCGTAGTGAAGAGCAGTGAGCGTAGCCCCTGCCACATCTACGCGTCAGCCCGGGAGATAGCTGAGATCCGCGACCCCCATAAAGGCCTGGCGGATTCGTGAAACAAGCGCTAAACGATTGGCACGCAGCGCGGGATCCGGGTCATTGACCATGACATCGGCAAAAAACGCATCGATTGCTGGGCGCAGCGTCGCGAGATGTTCCAACGCCTCTGCGTAATCGCGGTTGTGTAATGCGGCAGCGACTACGGGTTCGGCTTCCTGCAAGGCTTGGTGTAGGGCCTTTTCGGCAGGGAGCGTCAAAAGAGTGCTATCGACAGCCTGCTTGCTATCGGTATCCGACGATTTTTTCAAAATATTGGCAATGCGCTTGTTAGCCGCAGCGAGCGCTTCGGATTCCGAACGCTTGAGAAAGCTGGCGGTGGCCGCAAGTCGCTGGTCAAAATCGATGACCTCGTGGCTGCCCGTGGCGCGTACCGCATCGAAGAGTTCGGCTGGATAACCGGCTTCCGAATATTGTGAGCGTAGGCGTTCAAAGAGGTAATCGAGCACTTCTTGCGCGGCGCTAGGATTCTCGCGAGGCTGCAAAGCCACGGCTTTTTGAACCCATTCATCTAGAGCGAGCGATAGCCGACGATCACGACAGATCCGCAAGATACCGATCGCCGCACGTCGCAATGCAAAGGGATCTTTGGTGCCGCTCGGCTTTTGGCCAATGCTAA